>DASRFX010000053.1:0-79470 GCA_035651335.1 Reyranella sp.
ATGGCGACAAGATCGTCGCTCGTCTTGGGCACGACATAGCCCCAGGGCAAGCCATCGGGCGTGCAGACCGTCTTTCGCCATACCGGATCGAAATGGCGGTCGTACCAGGCGGCATATTCGTCGATCATCGCGCGCGTGGCCGGATGAGTCCTCACGTCGTCGACCAGGCCCTCGCCGACGACCCAGACCTTGCGGCCATCTCCCAGCGCCTCGCGATATTCGGCGCCCGTCCGCGGCTTGTGCATACCGGCCTCCTTTCGGGCCATCCGACCAAATCGGCCCATCGAGCGCCACCACGAAGATGGGACCGGTTCTATAGGACAGAATCGGGTTTCTTCCGGCAACGGGCGTATACGGGAATACGGGACGGACGGGCCCCGTCGGCCTAACATCGGGGCACATCACAATTCAGGAGCGCCAGCATGAAGATCGGAGTCTTCGCCACGTTCATGTCGCCCAACGCGACGCCCGCCATGATCCGCGACTTCGGCAAGCGGTCCGAGGACATGGGCCTCGACTCGATCTGGATGGGCGAGCACGTGGCGCTGTTCGAGAAGAACACCTTCGGCTATCCGGGCTCCAAGGACGGCCGCATCCCGGTGCCGCCGGGCGGCGGCATGCTCGATATCACCGCGACCTTCGGATACCTCGCGGCCGCCACCAGGAAGCTGCGCTTCGGCACCGGCGTCGCGCTCGTTCCGCAGCGCAACCCAATCTACACCGCCAAGGAAATGGCGACGCTCGACTGGCTCTCCGACGGAAGGCTCGATTTCGGCATCGGCGTCGGCTGGAACAAGGAAGAGGTGGAAGCCTGCGGCTACAAGTGGGAGGACCGCGGCGCGCGCTGCGACGAATTCATCGAGGTGATGCGCCGGCTGTGGACCGAGCCGGTCGTCGACTTCAAAGGCAAGTGGGTGCAGTTCGAGACGCTCAAGCTCGACCCCAAGCCGATCCAGAAGCCGCACATCCCGATCATCATCGGCGGCTACGCCGACGCGGCGTGGCGGCGCGCGGCCCAGTACGGCGCGGGGTGGTACGGCTTCAACCGGGATGCCGCCGGCACCAAGGATGCGCTCGCTAAGCTCGACGCCGCCTTCGCCAAGACCGGCAAGAAGCGCGGCAAGGATTTCCAGATCATCATCACGCCGCCGATGTCGATGAAGATCGACGACATGCAGGCCTATGCCGATCTGGGCGTCGATCGCCTGATCGTCAATCTGGGCGGCCAGAAGCCCGAGCAGGTCGACGCCCGCCTGCCCGCCATCGGCTCACTGGTGAAGAAGGCTGCCTGATCCCATGCGCCTCGAGACGCTGCTACCGCTCGGCAAGGTCGATCCCGGACTGCGCGCGCCCGAGGTGCCGCTCGATCTGCATGCCGTGGCGCACGACGCGCGGCTGCTCGAGGAGCTGGGCTACACCGGCCTCGTGGTCGAGGAGACCAAGGACGATCCATACGTTCTGATGGCCCTGGCCGCGCAAGCGACGACCAAGCTCAGGCTCGGCACGTCGGTGGCGATGGCCTTCCCGCGCAGCCCGACCATCACGGCGATGAGTGCGTGGACCCTGGCCAAGCTCAGCAAGGGTCGTTTCATTCTGGGCCTCGGCCCGCAGGTGAAGGCGCATATCGAGCGCCGCTACGGGCTTGCCTGGTCGCCGGCTGGTCCATGGATGCGCGAATATGTGAGCGCGGTGCGCGCGGTGTGGAACCATTGGCAGACCGGCGCCAAGCTCGACATCCAGGGGCCGCACTACAACATCGATCTGATGGTGCCGCTGTTCAATCCCGGCCCGATCGAGCATCCCGACATCCCCATCCATCTCGCGGCGGTCAATTCGGTGATGAGCCGGATGGCGGGCGAAGTGGCCGAAGGCATCCGGCTCCATCCGGTGTGCACGCCCTCCTACATCGAGAAGGTCATGCTGCCCGCCGTGCGCGAGGGCGCGGCGAAAGCCGGACGCTCGCTCGCGAACTTCCAGACCTGCATGAAGCCGCTGGTCGCCGCCGCCGCGACGGAGGCCGGGCTGGCGCCCAAGATCCGCGACACGCGGGCGCGCATTTCCTTCTATGCCTCGACGCCGCAATACCGCGCGGCGTTCGATCATCTCGGCCTGGGCGACCTCGCCGACAGGCTGAAGCTCTTGTCGCGCGCGCAGCGATGGGAGGAGATGCCGCAGCACATCGACGACGACGTGTTGCACAGGTTCGTGACGGTCGGCACCTACGACCAGATCGCCAGGAAATTGACCGAGCGCTTCGGCAACTGCGTCACCGACATCGAGTTCTCGATCGCCGTGAAGTCACCGCAGGACAAGGAACGCCTGCGCGCCCTGGCCGCAGAGATCCAGCGCCAGGGCACGGCGCAAGCGCAGAAGACGATCGTCGGCTAGAGCGGATCGAGCACGACGATCGGGATCTCACGCTCGGTCTTCTTCTGGTAGTCGGCATAAGCCGGCCACCATTTCACCGCGTCGTTCCACAGCTTGCTGCGCTCGGCGCCGGACACCGTGCGCGCCCGGGCCTTCAGGGTCCTGGTGCCGACCTGCAGCTCGACGTCGGGATTGGCGAGGATGTTCTTGTACCAGCCGGGATGATCCGGCGCGCCGCCCTTGGAGGCGACGATGAAGTAGCTCTTGCCGGTCTCGCCGTAGAACAGCGGAAAGAGATGCCTGGCGCCGGTCTTGCGGCCCTTGGTGACCAGCAGCAGCGAGGGCACGGTGAGCGTGGGCTTGCCGGGAAACGAGGCGGTGTACATGTGGCCGTCGGTGCCGCCGCTCTTCAGGTAGCGCGCGACATGATCCTTCATCCATTGCGGCAGGTTGTCGGGCATCTTGCCGTCGATCATTTCACTCTCCTCACATGAATCGCGCGTCAGGTCGGCAGCTTCGTCGACTGCCACGTCACCATCTGCCACTTGCCGTTGCGCCTGGCGTAGACGTCGGTGAAGCGCACGCCGAAGGCGTTGGCGGTGCCGTTGGCGTTGACCTTGATCTGGCACTCGCCGGTCAGCACCACGGTGTCGCCGAAATCCTGAGCCACGACCTTGGACGGCTCGACCGACGTATAGACTGTCTTGCCCGACAGCATATTGTCGATGAGGCTGGTCTTGGTGTCGAGCCGCGCCGTCGAATGCGCGTAGATCAGATCCTCGGCAATCAGCTCGTCGAGCGTCGCGATGTCCTTCTTGGCCATCGCCTGCATGCGCTTCCTGTCGAGCTCGATGATCATCTGTCCATGACCTGCCATGCTCCGCGCTCCTCAGTTGTGGACCGGCTAATTGTAGTTCAGCTTGAGGCCCGGTGTCGGCCATTGCATGACGCCCAACTGGCCCTGGTCGGAGAGGGTTATATAGGCAGTCCTCATGTCGGCGCCACCGAAGCAGATGTTGGTGGGATAGGTGTCCGGCATCTTGACCTCGCGCACGATGGCTCCGTGCGGCGAGAACTCGGTGATCTTGCCGGTGGTGAGCGTGGCGACGGCGATGTTGCCGTTGGCCAGCACCGCCAGGCTGTCGAAGCCGGCCGGACCCGGCGGGGCACCGCCGACGACACGGCCGGCATGCGCCCAAGAACCGTCGGGTTTGGCGACCACGCCCGGCGCCTCGATGTCGAAAGCGTAGAGCCGGGCGCTCACCGTGTCGGCGACATAGAGCACCTTGCCGTCGGGCGACAGCCCGCAGCCGTTCGGGCTCAGGAACGGATAGGAGATGCAGACGATCTTCGAGCCGTCGGGCAGCGCGTAGTAGACGCCGCCATGGTCGCGATGGCGGGCATAGCGCTTGCCGAGGTCGGTGAAGTAGAAGCCGCCCTGCTTGTCGAATACGAGATCGTTGGGCGCCGAGAGCTTGTGGCCGTCGCACTCGATGTAGAGCGTCTTGGCCGCGCCGGTCTTGCGGTCCAGCCGCTGGATGGAACCGTGCTTGTAGTCGGGGTGCGGGCCCTGCCCCATCGATTTGCCCTCGACGTAGCGGCTGCCGCCGTTGTTGCAGAGATAAAGCGCGCCGTCAGGGCCCACCGCCAACCCATTGGGGCCGCCGCCGGTCTCGGAGAACACCGAGACCTTGCCGTCCGGCGTGACCCGCGAGCAGCGGTTGTTTCGGATCTCGGTCAGGATCACCGAGCCGTCCGGCATGGCCACCGGACCTTCGGGAAAACCGAGGCCCTTGGCCAAGATTCGCACTTCCTCCATTGCCTTCCCTCCAATTTATACCTTTCATTCTAGCCGACTGGAGGGAACACGACATGCCGCTCGCCGCGAAATACCTTTTCATCGTCGCCATGGACGTCGCCAAGGAAAAGGAGGCGCTGTTCAACGAGGTCTACGACAAGGAGCACGTGCCACTGCTCTCCCAGGTGCCGGGCGTGCGCGGCGTCACGCGCCTCAAGACCGAGCCGGCCGCCTTCAACATCGGCGGCGAACGCAAGGTGCTCGACGGCAAGGGCCAGGCGACGTATCTCGCGCTTTACGAGATCGACAGCCCGGACGTGCTGCTCAGCAAGGAATGGGCGGAGGCGGGCGAGAAGGGCCGCTGGCCCAAGGAAGTGCGGCCCTACACCACCAACCGCAGCCACATCGTGCGCAAGGTCATTTAGTGCAGATCGGCTTCAACCTGCCGAATTCCGGCGCACTCTCGGCGGTCGGCGCGATGACGCGTCTCGCCGTCGAGGGCGAGGCGATGGGCTTCGACTACCTCACCGTCACCGACCACGTCGTCCTGCCCGATACCAGGGTGCCGGGCTATCCCTACTCCGAGAGTGGCGAGTTCTACGAAGACGCGCCGACCGAGCGGCACGAGCAACTGATCGGCATGACCTGGATCGCCGCCAAGACGAGCCGCATCCGGCTGGTCGCCGCGGTGCTGGTCGTGCCGCATCGACCAGCGGTACTGGCGGCCAAGCAGCTCGCCACACTGGATGTTCTGTCCGGCGGCAGGCTGGTGGTCGGCATCGGCGCCGGCTGGCTCAAGGCCGAGTTCGATGCCGTGGTGACCACGCCGTTCCCCGAGCGCGGCGCGGTGACCGACGAATATATCGATGCCTTCAAGACGCTGTGGACCGAGGCCTCGCCAAAGTTCGCCGGCAAATACACCAAGTTCGACGGCATCGTGCTCGAGCCCAAGCCGATCCAGAAGCCGCATCCGCCGATCTGGGTGGGCGGCGAAGGGCCGGCGGCGCTGCGCCGTGCGGCGCGCATCGGCGATGCCTGGTATCCGATCGGTTCCAACAACGCGTACCTGCTCGACACCCTGCCGCGCCTCCAGGCAGGCATCGGGCGGTTGCGCGAGGCCGAGAAGAAGGCCGGCCGCAAGCCCGGTTCGGTCGGGCTGTCGTTCCGCGTGAAGCGCTACGGCGCCGCCGTGCCGCCCAAGGCGTCCGACGGCGAGCGCCGGCTGTTCTCGGGCAGCGAGACCGACATCATCGACGACTTCCGGGCATTGAAGGCGCTGGGTGTCGGCGCCATCGACATCGATTTCGGCCGGCCGACGGCGGACGCCGTGCTGGCCGAGATGGTGCGCTTCCGAAAGGCCGTGATCGACCGGATCTGACGGCTAGCGGTGCTGCGGGCCGTTGTGCTTGACCCAGCTGCGGTAGCGCGCGGCCGCCGTGCCGAGGCCGACGGCAAAGAAGGCGAAGCCGCCCAGAACGATCAGTGCATAGAGATTGAAGCCGTGTACCAACCACTTCATCACAAAACTCCGGCAATACGACGCAACGGGGACGCGTCCGGGATCGTTGCACCACGAGGCACCCGCATGGGGTGCAGCGTTGTCGCAGTCTCAGGAGAGAGCGATGAGCCGCTACGAAACGCATTCGGGCTCGACCGTGAACTGGGTGGTCTCCGTGCTCGCTGCAGCCGTCCTCGTTGCCGGGCTGAGCTACGGGATCGCGGTCGTTTATCCGCTGGTGTTCAAGGTCTAGCCATCACAGCGCCACGCGCGCCGGCGGCCACGGCACGCCCGCGACATCGGCGCGCAGGCGGAAGATGCTGCCGCAATTCTCCGACGGGCCGCCCCGCGATCCGGTGACGATGTAGAGATCGCGAAGATCGTCGCCGCCGAAGCAGAGGCTGGTCACCATCGGTAGCGGAACCCGGATATCCCTGCGGTGTGAGCCGTCCGCATTGAACACTGCGATCCTGCCGCCATGCGCATCGGCGACCCAGACCGAACCGTCGACCGCCACCTTCAGGCCATCGGGCACACGATCCTCGCCGAGCGAAGCGAACTTGCGCCATGGCCCGACCGAGCCGTCCGGCTTCACGTCGTAGACGCGCACCAGCGGCGCGCGGGCGTCGGAGTGGTAGAGGTTCTTGCCGTCGGGCGAAAAGCCCAGCCCGTTGGTCAGCAGCACGCCGTCGGAGATCGTGCGCATCCTGCCGTCGGTATCGATGACATGCAGATGACCGGGCTTGGGCGGATCGCCGCCGAACACGCGATAGGCGAGCGAGCCGACATAGATGCGGCCCGCGGAATCCGTCGTCAGATCGTTGAAGCCTGTGGCGCTGGGAATGGCATCGAGCGCCAGGAGCGTCTTGCTCGAGCCCTCGGTCAATGACACCCAGGCGATGTCGCGGCCGCCCACGACCAGCCCGCCCGAGGCATGCAACGCCATGCCGCCGATGCCGCGGCGCTTGGGAAAAGCGACCGAGATCCTGCCGGCTCTGTCGAGCAGGTGGACGCCGCCGTTCATCACGTCGCTGAAATAGAGGCCCTGCCTGGCATCCCATACCGGCCCCTCGATCAGGCCGTAACCCGTCGCCATGCGTTCCATGCTTCCTCCTAGCTGGCGATCTTCGCCCACTTCTCCGACCAGACATGCAGCGGCAGGAAGAGCTTCAGCAGCTCCTGGCCGAGCGCCGTCAGACGATAGCCGCTCGAGGCGTCGAGTTCGACAAGGCGCGCCTCGCGCAGTTCCGCCAGTCGCGTGTTGATGATGGTCGGGCTGGCGCCGATCGCCTCCTGCAATTCGCGGAATCTCTTCGCTTCCTCGCGCAGCTCCCAGACGATGCGCAGCGTCCAGCGCCGACCCAGCAGGTCGAGCAGGGCCATGATCGGCCGGCCGGTCCTCGAGCCGCGCACCCTCTTCCTCACCATCTATTTCACTCCGTTACTACATTTTTTGTAGCGCCTTATCGATCAGCGCTCCATATTCTGTAGCATGACCGACCGCATCGCACCCGCCTTCCCGCCCTACGAGCCCGCCATCGCCGCCGCGCTCGATTGCATCATGCCGCCCGGCATCGAGCCGTTGCGCCTGTTCCGCACCATGGCGAAGAGCCCGCGCGTCTTCGCCAGGATGTTCGCTGGCGGGCTCCTGGACAAAGGCCCGCTTAGCCTGCGCCAGCGCGAGATCGTGATCGATCGCACGACGGCGCGGCTAGGCTGCGAATACGAATGGGGCGTGCACATCGCCCTTTTTGCCCAAAAGGCCGAGTTCACCGAGGGCGAGATCGCCGCCACAGTCCACGGCGGCAACTGGCCTGCCGATGAGCAGGCGTTGGTCGCCATCGTCGACGATCTCGTCGACCGGCGCACGATTTCGGAGACGACATGGAACGCCGCCAGTGCGCATTTCGACGAGACGCAGCTTCTCGAGGCGATCGCCCTCGTGGGCTACTACCACACGATCAGCTTCCTCTGCCGCGGCCTCAGCCTGCCGCTCGAAGCCTGGAGCGCGCGCTTTCCAGGCCGAGGATGAGGAGGCCGAACACCAGTCCCCAGAATGCCGAGCCCACGCCCAGCAACGTCACGCCCGACACCGTCACGGCGAGCGTCCCGGCTGCGGCCAAGCGCTCCTTCTCATGGGCGAGCGCGCTGCCGAGCGCGCCGGCCGTCGAGCCGAGCAGCGCCAGGCCGGCGACGGTGATCAGCAGCGCCGGCGGCAAGGCCCCGAACAGGCCGACAAGCGAGGCGCCGAACAGTGCGATCAGACCCCACCACAGGGCGTAGAACGGTCCCGTCTTCCAGCGCTCGGCCGGATCGGGATGGGCGTCGGGACCGGTGCACAGCGCGGCCGAGATCGCCGCCAGGTTGGAGGTGTGTGCGCCAACGAAAGCCGTGCCGAGCGAGACAACGCCCGTCGCCAGCAGCGCGGCCTGGGTCGGCGGCTGATAGCCCGAGCCGCGCAGCACGGCGAAGCCGGGCAAATTCTGCGACGCCATCGTGACGAGATAGAGCGGCACGCCGAGTCCGACCAGGCTCGCCACGTCCCAGGCAGGCACCACGACCTCGAGCTGAGAGAGGCCGAGCGGCGGGATCGGCTTCACCTCGCCCAGCGACCAGGCGAGCGAGGCACCTGCGACCAGCACCACGAGCGAGGCGAGCGCAGGCCATGCCTGTCGCACGACAAGGAACAGCGCCACCAACACCAATACCAGCAGCGGCGCCTTGGGGACCTGCTCGACCATCGCCATGACCAGCCGCAGCAGGATGCCGGCCAACATGGCCGACGCAATGCTGGCGGGAATCCTTTCGATCAACCGACCGAGCGGGCGCACCGCTGCCGTCAACAGGATGAGAACTGCCGACAATACGAAGGCGCCGACGGCGGCGCGAAAGCCGATGCCGGAAGTGGACGCAATCAGCGCCGCGCCCGGGGTCGACCAGGCAGTGATGATCGGCATGCGGTAGCGCACCGACAGCACGAGCGCGCTGAGCGCCGTGGCGATGCCGAGGCCCGAGACCCACGAGCTTGCCTGCTCGGGTGTGGCCCCCACCGCCTGCGCCGCGGCGAGCACGATCGGCAAGGTGCCGCCAACACCCGCCACCGTCGCAACCAGGGCCGCGGTTGCGACCGAAACCAGACCCTTCACGAGTTGGCGCGCTCCACCATCGCCTGCAGCAGGATCTGGCAACCGGCGCCGACGTCAGCCTTGTTGGCGTCCTCGATCTCGTTGTGGCTGACGCCGTCCTTGCATGGCACGAACACCATGGCCGTCGGCGCGACCCGATTGACGTAGCACGCGTCGTGGCCGGCGCCGCTCACGATGTCCATGTGCGCGTACCCGGCGCTCTCGGCACCTCGGCGCACCGCATCGACCAGCTCCCTGGCGAAGGGCGACGGCGGGAAATACCAGATCTGCTCGATCTTCACCTCGAGGCCGTGTCTCTTGCAAATATCGGCTGCGGCCGCGCGCATCTCCTTGTCCATCTTGGTGAGCTCATCGTTGTCGGGATGCCGGAAGTCGATGGTCATGAAGACTTTGCCGGGAATCGTGTTGCGCGATTGCGGCTGACTTTCGAGCACGCCGACCGTCGAGCGGCCATTGGGCCGGTTGCCGATCTCGCGGCACTTCACGATCAGCTCGGCCGCGCCGACCAAGGCATCCTTGCGGCCTTCCATGGGCGTGGTGCCGGCATGGCTTTCCATGCCGGTCCACGACACCTCGTACCAGCGCTGGCCCTGCGCGCCCGTGACGACGCCGATCGTCTTCTTCTGACGCTCCAGGAGCGGGCCCTGCTCGATATGCGCCTCGAAGAAGGCGCCGATCTTTCGTCCGCCCACCGGCTCCTTGCCGTCATAGCCGATCTTCTTCAGCGCCTCGCCGAACGAGACACCGTCGCGATCCTTGATGTTGAGCGCCTGCTCGAGCGTGAATGCGCCGCCGAAGACGCCCGAGGCCACCATCGCCGGTGCAAAGCGGCAGCCCTCCTCGTTGGTCCATACCGCGACTTCGATCGGCGCTTCGGTGACGTAGCCTGAATCGTTCAGCACCCGCAGCACTTCCAGCCCCGCCATCACGCCATAGGCGCCGTCGAACTTGCCGCCGGTCGGCTGGGTGTCGAGATGCGAGCCCGTCATGATCGGCGGCTTGGCGGGATCGCGGCCCTCGCGACGGGCGAAGATATTGCCGAGCTGGTCGACCTTGATGGTGGCGCCGGCTTCCCTGGCCCAGCGCACGAAGAGGTCGCGGCCCTGTCGGTCGAGGTCGGTCAGCGCGATGCGGCACACCCCGCCTTTCTCCGTGGCGCCGATGCGGGCCAGTTCCATCAGGCTCAACCACAGCCGGTCGGCGTCGATCCTGAGATTGGGGCGGTCGGTGGTTTGCATGGCAACTCCTCGGTCAAGGCATCAGTGGCATACCGTCGGCAAAGACGCTACTGCTCGGGCATGCTGCCCCTTTCCGATACGCTCGTTCTCGATTTGACGCAGGTCATTGCGGGCCCGACCGCCGGCCAGATCCTGGGCGACATGGGCGCCAACGTGATCAAGGTCGAGCCGCTGCATGGCGAGCATTTCCGTCCCCATTTCGGCGGCGCCTGGGTGCCGTCGATGAACCGCAACAAGCGCGGCCTCGCCATCGACCTGCGCACCGCGGGTGGACGCGACGTACTGCTGCGGCTCACACGCAAAGCCGATGTGTTCATGGAGGCCTTCACGCCGGGCGTGATCGACAAGCTGGGATTCGGCTGGGACGTCGTGTCAAAGGAAAATCCGCGGTGCATCTATGCCTCGGTGTCTGGTTACGGCCAGACCGGACCCTATTCGTCGCGCGCCGGCTACGATCCCTGCATCCAGGCCGAGATCGGGCTGATGGATGCGACCGGTCCGTACAAAGGCGAGATGTGCCGGGTCGGCACCGCGCCAATCGACTATTGCACTGGTTCGTTCTGCGCCGCCGGGATCGCCTTCGCCCTTCTGCAGCGCCACAAGACCGGCAAGGGCCAGCGCCTCGACCTGTCGCTGTTCGACGTCGGCATGCATCTGATGAGTCACTGGATCACCAACTACGGACTGACCGGCGAGAATCCCGAGCGGATGGGCACCTCGAACACGATCCTCTGCCCATTGCGGGTATTCCCGACCAAAACGCAGCCGGTCTTCATCGCCGGCACCAACGACGGGTTCTGGAAGCTGCTGTGCACGGCACTCGGTCGACAGGACTGGCTCGCCGATGAACACTTCGCCACCAACAAGGACCGTGTCGCCAACCGCCATATCCTGGAGCCGAAGATAGAGGCTTATTTCCTCGAGCACACCGCAGACGAGCTGCTCGACAAGCTGATTCCGGCCGGCATGCCCTGCTCCGCCGCTTACAAGGTGAGCGACGTGATGGCCAGCGCACACGCCAAGGCGCGCGGCTCGGTGCTCGAGATCGAATACCCGGGCCTGGGCGTGGTGAAATCGGCCAACAATCCGATCAAGCTGTCGGACGCGCCGGTCGAGACACGGCGCAAGTCGCCGGCCGTCGGCGAGCATACGGCCGAGATCCTGCGTGAGGTTGGCTACAAGGAATCCGAGATCGCAGGCTTGCGCGAGGCCAAGGCGGTGTACATCCCATGAGGATCATCTATTCCGACAAGCACGCGCACCACGATCCGCAGACCTTCTTCATGCGCGGCACGAAGATGCCACGCAGCAGCGAGCAGCCCGAGCGCGCGACGCGCCTTTTGTCGGCAGCGACGGCGGCCGGCCACAAGGTCGAGGCGCCCAAGGCCTTTGGCATCGCACCGGCCGCGACGGTGCACACGCCCGAGTATCTCGACTTCCTGCAGATCGCGTCGCGCGAATGGGCGAAGCTGCCGGGCGCCTCGGCCGAAGTGATCCCCAATGTCCATCCGGCGCGCTATCCCGCGACCTATCCCAAGATCCTGGTCGGTCGTGCCGGCTGGCATCAGGCCGATCTTGCCTGCCCGATCGGCCCGCATACCTGGGATGCGGCGCTGGTCGCGTCCGAACTGGCAGCCACGGCCGCCGACGCTGTACTGGCCGGCGAGCGGCAGATCTATGCTCTTTGCCGGCCGCCTGGCCATCATGCCTATGCCGACATGGCCGGCGGTTTCTGCTTTCTGAACAATACGGCAATCGCCGCGCAGCGTCTGCGTTCGAAGCATCAGCGCGTGGCGATCCTCGATGTCGACGTACATCATGGCAACGGCACACAGGGCATCTTCTACGAACGTGACGATGTGCTGACCGTATCGATCCACGCCGATCCGAATTTTTACTATCCCTATTTCTGGGGCCACGCGCACGAGAGCGGCGTGAGCAAAGGCCAAGGCTTTAATCTCAACCTGCCGCTGCCCGTGGGCTCGCCCGATGGGCCGTGGCTCGAGGCCGGCGACAAGGCGCTGAAGCGCATCCGCGACTTTCAGCCGACGGCCCTGGTGGTGGCGCTGGGCCTCGATGCCAGCGAAAGCGATCCGCTGCAGGGCTTGAAGGTCACCGGCGCGGGCTTCCATGCAATGGCGAGGAAGATCGGCGCACTCGGCTTGCCGACCGTGCTCATCCAGGAAGGCGGCTACCTGAGCGACGATCTCGGCCGCAACCTGGTGCAATTCCTGGCCGGCTTCGAAGGGAAAGCGGCATGAAGATCGTCGTCGGCTCCGACCACGCCGGCTTTCCGATGAAGGCCGAATTGCTGGGCTTCCTGCGCGGGCTGGGCCACGAGGTGACCGATGTGGGGTCGTTCGATCCCAAGCCGGTCGATTTTCCCGACATCGCCCGTCAGGTCGCCGCCGCGATCGTCTCGGGCAAAGCCGAGCGAGGCCTGATGGTGTGCGGCACCGGGGTCGGCGCCGCGATCGGCGCCAACAAGATGAAGGGCATCCGCGCCGCGGTCTGCCATGACGTTCACTCGGCGCATCAGTGCGTCGAGCACGACGACGTCAACGTCATGTGCATCGGCGCGCAGATCGTCGGGCCGTGGCTCGCCAAGGACCTGATCGCGACCTATCTCAACGCCCGCTTCTCGACGTCCGAGGAATTCCGCCGCCGGGTCGCCAAGCTCGCCGAGATGGATACCGAGCGATAGGCGTTTCGCCTACCCTCCACCGTCGCCGCCGACGGCGATGATGGTGAGCTTCTCCGGCAGCTCCTCCTTCACCACCTCGATCACCTGCTTGTCCGGCATGAGGAAGGCAGGCGCGAGCGGTGCTATCAGGCTGACGAAGCGGTCGAGCTGGGAGCGGCCCCAATAGTGCATGGGCAGAACGATCCGGGGCTGGATCTGCTGTACCACGTCGACCATCAGCGGCTGACCCATGGTGAACGAGCCGTCGATCGGCACCATCAGAACGTCGATGCGCCCCAGTTCCTCGAGGTGCTCCTTGGTCAGGCGCTGATGCAGGTGACCGAGATGGGCGATGCAGAGATCGCCGACCGCGAAGATGAAGATCGAGTTGCCGTTGATGCGCGTCTCGCCGCCCATCCAGGCGCGGGCGTTGGTCGGCACGTTCCACACGCGCATGTCCTTCAGCGTCACATCGACTTTCGCCTCGCTCTGGCCTTCCTGCGGCCAGCCGCGCAGCACGTAGGTGATGCCGTCTTCAGGCGTGTCGGTGTAGTGCGTGGAGTGCGCATTGTTCATGGTGACGATGTCGGGATGGCGCCCGAAACCGTTGATGCCGTTGTAGTCGGTGATGGCGCGCACGCCCTGCGGCGTGTCGATCTGGTAGCTCGCATGGCCGAGGAAGGTGATGACGGCGCGGTTGGGCGAATCGCCGGCGGCCAGGTCGCGGCCGTCCAGTGACGCGAAGTGCAGGCCGGGAATCGTCCGTTCGACCAAGTTCTTGGAACAGCGGGCGAGCGCCGGTCCGGCCAGCAGGCAGACCGCGGCCGCCACGACGACGAGGGCGGAAAAGCGCGTGGGCATGGGCTTATTCCACAGCAGTCGATGTGCCGGAGAAATGGGTGGGAATGCCGTTGACTCTCACTTTCGAGGCATATAGAACAAATCAGGAACTTTTATCCCCAGCCAACTGTTAATAGCCTGAATAGAGGGGGCAAATGTCGGCCATTTCCCCAAAGGATGTCGCTTCTCCGCTGCTCCCCGGTCTTCGGGAGCAAGTCCGCCGCCTGGAACGCGCCCATTCTGCCCAGCGCGCCGGCCGCAGCGCCGTGCCGCTCGGCCTGCCTGAGATCGATGCCTTGCTGCCGGAAGGCGGCCTGCTGACCGGCGCCCTGCACGAGATCGAGGCAGGCCCAACACCGTCCGGCCGGGTAGCGCCGCACGATGGACCCGCGCTCGGTTTCACCGCGCACATGCTGAGCCGCTTCGGAGGGGGAACGATCCTGTGGTGCCGCCAGCCGCTCGGCGCATTCGATGCGCCACCTTATGCGCCTGCGCTGGCGCGCTGGTTCGATCCGGCGCACCTGCTGATGGTCACCGCACGGCGCGAGGAAGATCTCTTCTGGGCAATGGAGGAAGGCCTGCGTACGCCGGGCATCGCCGCGGTCGTGGGCGAGACCCGCGCCGCCGATCCGACCGCCGGCCGGCGACTCTCGCTCGCCGCCGAGAAGAACGGCGTGCCGGCCTTGCTGCTGCGTGCCCAGCCTGCGCCGCCGCAAAGCGTGTGCACGACGCGCTGGCGCGTTTCCTCCGCGCCGTCGATCGAAGTGCCGGGCATCGAGATGCTGGGCGCCGTACGCTGGCAGGTCGAGCTCAGGCGCAATCGCTTCGGCACGCCGTCGGTCGAGGAGATGCCCGCCTGGCTCCTGGAGTGGAACGATGAAACGCATCATCTCGCTGTGGTTCCCCAAGCTGTCATCGGATCGCTTGGTGCGCCGTGGCGCGAACGACTGGCGGGATAGAGCGGCCGCCACTGTCGGCTGGCGCGACAATTGTCCGCGCCTGGAGGCACTCAATGCCCATGCCCGCGCGGCCGGCCTGCGCGTGCATATGCGGCTGGCCGATGCCAAGGCACTCATCCCCGATCTGGTGACGGTCGCCGCCCAGCCCGAGGCGGACCGCAAGCTGATCGAGCAGCTTGCGGGCTGGTGCGACCGCTACACGCCCTGGGTCGCGGTCGACCCTTTGGGCGCAGCGCTGGCCGAGCCCGACGCGATGCAGGTCTGCAGTGCCGGCGGCTTCGGCGGCGACGCGGGATTGCTGCTCGACGTCACCGGCTGCGGCCATCTGTTCGGTGACGGCGAAAAAGGCGAGCGCGCCCTGATGGCCGATCTGGTGCAGCGCCTGGCACGCCACGATTTCACCTGTCGCGCCGCCATGGCCGATACCCCAGGCGCCGCCTGGGCGCTGGCGCGTTACGCCGAGACGCAGGCCGCTCTCTATTGCCCGCCCAACGGCCAGCGCGATGCGCTCGCCGGTCTGCCGGTCGACGGGCTGCGGCTCGATCCGCCGATCCTCGAGACCTTCCTGAAGCTCGGACTACGCCGCATCGGCAATCTTTATCCGTTGCCGCGCGCACCGCTGCAGCGTCGTTTCGGCGACCAGCCGCTCACCCGTCTCGACCAGGCGCTGGGCAAGCTCGACGAGCCGATCGAGCCGCGCCGCCCGCCGCCCGCTTTCCGCTCTCGGATGGCCTTCGCCGAGCCGATCGGCCGGCCCGAGGACATCGCCGCCGCCACCAGCCGCCTGATCGCCTCGCTGTGCGGGCAGTTCGAGAAGGCGAGCGTCGGCGCGCGCAAGCTCGAGCTGGCACTCTATCGTGTCGACGGCTCGGTCGACCGCACCGCCATCGGCACCAGCCGGCCCAATCGCGATGGCCCGAAGCTCGTGAAGCTGTTCGAGGAAAAGCTCGCCGAGCTCGATCCCGGTTTCGGAGTCGAGCTGATGATCCTGAGCGCGCCCGAGGTCGAGGAATGGACGGGCGCGCAAGACGTCCTGCCCGAAACCGGCGCAGCTGCGCGCTCCTCATGGAGTGAGGACGGCACGATCGACCTGGCCGACCGCCTGGTGCTGAGGCTTGGTGCCGAAAATGTGGTGCGTCTTTCGCCGCGCGACAGTCATCTGCCGGATCGCATGCAGGCGATGGTACCGATCTCGACGCCCGTGCCCGAAGGGGCCTGGGCGCGGCTGGCCGCGATGAAGGGCGCGCGTCCGACTCGGCTCTTGCAACGGCCCGAACCGATCGATGTCATGGCGCTGGTGCCCGACGAGCCGCCACGGCAGTTCCTGTGGCGACGCCATGCTCATCGCCTGGTGCGGGTCGAGGGGCCCGAACGCATCGCCGATGAATGGTGGCGGCCGCGCAGCAACGGCAAGGTCATGCCGGCCAACATCGTGCCGCCGGTGCGCGACTATTACCGTGTCGAAGACAATGACGGCGGCCGCTTCTGGCTGTTTCGCGACGGTCCGCTGAACGGCGCCAAGTGGTTCCTGCACGGCTTTTGCGCGTGAGCCATGAAATACGCCGAGCTCCAGGTCACGACCAACTACAGCTTCCTGCGCGGCGGCTCGCATCCGGGCGAGCTCGTCTATCAGGCGATCCAGCTCGGCCATAACGCGATCGGCATTGCCGACCGCAACACCTTGGCCGGTGTCGTGCGCGCCTATTCGGCGGTGCAGGAATACTACGAGGAAACCGGCATCCCGAAGGAAGACTGGATCAAGCTGCTGGTCGGCGCACGGCTGGAGACGATCGACGGCTATTCGCTGCTCGCCTACCCGATGAATCTCGACGGCTACAAGCGGCTCTCCCGCATGCTGAGCGAGGGCAACAAGGAGGCCGCCAAGGGCGAGTGCAAGCTCACCTTCGGGCACCTCGAGAAATATGCCGAGGACATGATCGCCATCGTCCTGCCACCACGAAAGGTCGACGATCCCACCTTCCACGAGAGGCTGCGCAACCTCGCCCGGATTTTCCAAGGCCGCTGCTATCTCGCCGGCACGATGCTGTTCCGCGGCAACGATGCCGAGCGGCTGGCCAGCCTCGACAATCTCGCGACGCAGACCAAGACCAAGCTCGTCGCCACCAACGACGTGCATTACCATGTGCCCGAGCGCCGCGCTTTGCACGACGTCGTCACCGCCGTGCGCCTCAAATGCACCGTTGAGGAGCTGGGTTTCCGCCGATTTTCCTCGGCCGAGCGGCACCTGAAATCGGCGGCAGAGATGGAGCGGCTCTTCCGCAAGCACCCGCATGCGCTGGAGCGCGTCCAGGAGATCGTCAGGCGCTGCAATTTCTCGCTCGACCAGCTCACCTATCAGTATCCGGTGATGTACGAAGGCGGCGAGACGCCGATGCAGAAACTCAAACGCCTGGTCTGGAAGGGCGTGGCGTTCCGTTTCCCCAACGGCCCTTCAGAAAAGATCCTCAACAATCTCAGGAAGGAATTCGCCCTGATCGAGGAAAAAGGGATCGCGCCTTACTTCCTGACGGTGCACGAGATCGTCGAGAAATCGCGCGAGATGGGCATCCTCTGCCAGGGCCGCGGCTCGGCGGCGAATTCCACGGTCTGCTACTGCCTGCGCATCACCGAGGTCGATACCGACAAGGGAGAGGTGCTGTTCGAGCGCTTTCTGTCCAACGAGCGCAACGAGCCGCCCGATATCGACGTCGATTTCGAGCATGAGCGGCGTGAAGAGATCATCCAGTGGATCTACAAAGAAAAGGGCCGCACTCGCGCCGCGCTCGCCGCGACGGTGATCGCCTACCGCACGCGCAGTGCCATCCGTGATGTTGGCAAGGCGCTCGGGCTCTCGCCTGATACGGTGAGCGTCATGGCCAACACGGTGTGGGGTTCGGGCGGCAGCGGCCTCGACCTGCGTCACATCAGGGAGGCCGGCCTCGATGTGAAGGACCCGCGGCTGGCGCTCGCGCTCGAGCTGTCGGGCACCCTGATCGGCTTCCCGCGCCATCTCTCCCAGCATGTCGGCGGCTTCGTGCTGACAGAGGGCCGACTCGACGAGCTGGTGCCGATCCAGAACGCCGCCATGGAGGACCGCACCGTCATCGAATGGGACAAGGACGATCTCGACGCGCTCAAGATCTACAAGGTCGACGTGCTGGCGCTCGGCATGCTGACGGCGCTGCGCAAGAGCTTCGACCTGATCAAGCGGCACTATGGCGAGACGCGTGGCCTCGACATACCCGACGGCGATCCTGAAGTGTACGACATGCTGTGCAAAGCCGATTCGGTCGGCGTGTTCCAGGTCGAGAGCCGGGCGCAGATGTCGATGCTGCCCAGGCTCAAGCCCCGCGACTACTATGACCTCGTGGTCGAAGTGGCGATCGTGCGGCCCGGTCCGATCCAGGGCGGCATGGTGCATCCCTACCTGAAGAACCGCGATCTTTCCGACGAGCAGATCGACTACAAGACCGATACGTTGAAGAACATCCTGAAGCGCACGAAGGGCGTGCCACTCTTTCAGGAGCAGGCGATGCAGATCGCCATCGATTGCGCAGGCTTCAGTCCTGCCAAGGCCGACAAGCTCAGACGTGCCATGGCGACCTTCCGGCGCATGGGGACCATCCATACGCTCAAGGAAGAGTTTCTCCGCGGAATGGTGGAGAACAAATACGAGCGCGAGTTCGCCGAAGGCTGCTTCAAGCAGATCGAAGGCTTCGGCGAATACGGCTTCCCCGAAAGCCATGCCGCGAGCTTCGCGATCCTGGTCTACGTCTCGTCCTGGGTGAAGTGGTATTACCCCGAGGTCTTCTGCGCGGCGCTGCTCAACTCCCAGCCGATGGGCTTCTACGCGCCGGCCCAGCTGGTGCGCGACGCACGCGAGCATGGCGTCGAGGTGCGGCCGCCCGACATCAATGCCAGCGAATGGGACAGCACACTCGAGCGAACCTCGGTGCGCCGATGCGCCTTGCGGCTGGGCTTCCATCAGGTCAACGGCCTCAAGAAAGACGACATGGTGGAACTGGTCAAGCGTCGCGGCGACCAGCCCTATCGCGATCCTGCCGATGTCTGGCGGCGCGGCGGCCTCGACAAGCGGCAGATCCTGGCGCTGGCGCGGGCCGATGCCTTCGCCTCGATGGGGCTCACGCGCCGCGACGTGCTGTGGGCGGTGCGCGCCTTCTCCGAAGCGTCATTGCCGCTGCTCGACCAGGCTCGCATCGCCGAACCCAGGGTGACGCTGCCCAAGCTCACCATGGGCGAGCAGGTGGTCGACGACTACGCCTCCTTCTCGATGTCGCTGCGCGCCCATCCGCTGCAGCTCCTGCGGCCGATGCTCATGGAGCGCCGCATGGCCCATTCCGAGAAGGTGCGCGAGGCGCGGAGCGGCGATTTCATCCAGATGGCCGGGCTGGTGCTGGTGCGCCAGCGCCCGGGCACCGCCTCAGGCGTGGTCTTCATCACCTTGGAGGACGAGTTCGGCATCGCCAACCTCGTGGTCTGGCCAAAGGTCTTCGAGGCCTATCGCCGGGTGATCATAGGCGCGCGCCTGCTGGGCGTTGCCGGCAAGGTCCAGCGCGACCAGCAAAAGGATGGTACGGACGGCTTGGTGATCCACATCGTGGCCGAGCGGCTATGGGACTGGTCGGCCGATCTCGACCGCATCGCCGATCTCGACGCGCGCTTCGAGCTGCGCATGGGCCGCGGCGACCAAGCCCATTCCTCGACACCCGATCCGCGCGACGAGCAGACCAAGCGCGAGCGCAGGAAGCCGCCCTACGACCGCAGCCGCATCCATCTCGATCGGCCCGCCATCAAGATCGCCTCACGCGACTTCCATTAGAGGCTGGCGTAGACCGCGCGCTCGAAATTTTCGAAGGCGTCGATCGCCTTGGGATCGTAGAACGGCAAGAGCTGGGTCGCCCACACGCCGGTCACCTTCCTCACCGGGTCCATCCAGTAGTAGGAATTGGCGAGGCCGCCCCAGGTGAGGCTGCCGGCGGCGCGCCGTCCGGGGAACGGCTTGGGATTGATCATGAAGGAGAGGCCCCACTGCATGCCGTCGACGAAGTCGAGATCGGCGCTGCGCGTCGGCGTCTGGCTCTTGAGCGGCCGGCACAGTACGCCCGCACTCATCGCGTTCAGGAACATGGTGGCGACGGTGGACGGCCGCAGGATCGGCTCGCCGCCCGCCAGCAGCGCGCGCGTGAACTTGAGGTAGTCGGGCACGGTCGAATAGAGCCCGCCGCCGCCCATGTGGAATTCCGGCGTCTGCGGCAGCTCATGCTCCATCTCGGCGATGCCTTGCGCGGTGCGCTCGTGCATGCGCGCCTTGCGCGGACGCTGCGCCGGGCCGATCGCGAAGCCTGAGTCGGCCATGCCGAGCGGATTGAAGATGTTCTCGGTGAAATAGCGATCGAGCCGCTGGCCGCTCGCCGCCTCGACCATCTTGCCCGCCCAGTCGATCGAGATGCCGTACTCCCAGCGCTCGCCCGGATCGGCCAGCAACGGCGTCGTCAACGCGGCGTTCTTGCACGAGCCGACGGCCGGCGTGCCGGTCAGCTTGCAATAGCGCACGATCTCGGCGTTCCAGGTGTCGTAGCCCAGCCCCGACGTGTGCGTCAGCAGGTGGCGCAAGGTGATCGGCCGCGCCGGCGGCCGCGTCTTGATCATGCCGTCGGCGCCGATGCTCACCAGCACCTCCTTCCGGCCGATCTCGGGCACGATCTCCGCCGCCGGCGAATCGAGCCCGAGCTTGCCGCGCTCGACCAGCTGCATGGCGGCGGCGGCGGTGATCGCCTTGGTCATCGAAGCGATCCAGACCACGCTGTCGGGCCTCAGCTTGCCGGCAGCGCCTTCGAAGATGATGCCCTTGTCGGTGGCGGCAGCGGCCGCGATGCCCGGTACGTCTCCCCTTTCGACGGCGTCCTTCAAGGTCTTGGCTATATCCATGGCGTCCCCTCTTCGGAACGAGCTTACGCGAGCCGCGTCGCCTCATCGATCAATTCCTGCGCGGCGATGTCGAGAAGCTCGTCCTCGGCCGTGCCGTCCAGCACGCGCTCCTTGCCGATCTCCAGCAGCACCGGCACTGCGAGCGGCGAGATGCGGTCGAGCCGTCGGTAGTCGATGCGGCCCTTGGCGCGGCGCAACAGCTCGCCAAGGCGGCGGATGTCGGCCAGCTGATGGGCGGCGTCCTGGCGGGTGGCGCGCAGCAGGATATGGTCGGGTTCATGCTTGCGCAGCGCGTCGTAGATCAGGTCGGAGCTGAACGTGACCTGGCGGCGCGATTTCTTCTCGCCCGGAAAGCGCCGCTCGATCAGGCCAGCGATCACCGCGACGTTACGGAACGAGCGGCGCAGCATCGTGCTCTCGTCCATCCACGCCTCGAGATCGTCGCCCAGCATGTCCTCGTCGAACAGTTGATCGAGCTGCGCCTTGGTCGGTGGCCGCAAGCCCCACAGGCCGAGCACATAGTCGGTGGCGACGAAGCCCAGCGGCCCCAGCCCGATCCGCTCCATGCGCCGCGTCAGCAGCATGCCGAGCGTCTGATGCGCGTTCCTGCCCTCGAAGCAGTAGACGACGATGAATTGCTTGGAGCCGCGCGGGAATCCCTCGATCAGCAGATTGTTCTGGTTGGGCAGGGTCGAGCGCCAGCGCTGGATGTCGAGCCACTGCCGCACCTCCGGCGTCAATTTGGGGTGGCGCGACGGGTCCTGCAGGATGCCGCGCACCCGGTCGGCGAGGAACGTCGAGAGCGGCAGGCGACCGCCGCCATAGGCCGGCACCTTCGGGTCGGCGCCGCCCGGCGCGAGCGAGCATTGTGCGATCAATTCTTTGACGCCCTCAAAGCGCAGCACCCGGCCGGCGAAGACGAACGTATCGCCGATGACCAGTCCCTGGATGAAGGCCTCCTCGACCTCGCCCAGGATCGGGCCGCGCCGCAGTTTCACTTTGAGCAATGGCAGCTCGACGATAGTGCCGACGTTCATGCGGTACTGCCGCGCCACCATCGGCGAGGAGAGCATCCAGCGCCCGTCCGGCAGTTGCTTCAGCCGATGCCAGCGATCGTAGGCGGCCAACGCGTAGCCGCCGGTCGCCACGAAATCGAACGTGTCGTCGAAATCCTTGCGCGGCAGGTCACGATAGGGCTGGGCGCGGCGCACCTCGTGAAAGAACGCCTCGCGGTCGATCGGCTGGGCGCACGCCGTCCCGACGATATGCTGGGCCAGCACGTCGAGGCAGGCCGGTCGCGGGGGATCGCCATCGAGCTCGCGTGCTTCGATCGCCTCGAGTGCGGCCAGCGACTCCAGCACCTCGAAGCGGTTGGCCGGAGCGATCATGGCGCGGCTCGGCTCGTCGAGCCGGTGGTTGGCGCGGCCGATCCGCTGCATCAATCGGCTCACGCCCTTGGGCGCGCCCATCTGGATCACCAGGTCGACGTCGCCCCAGTCGATACCGAGATCGAGCGAGCTGGTCGCCACCACCGCGCGCAGCTTGCCCGCCGCCATCGCCGCCTCGACCTTGCGCCGCTGCTCGACGGCGAGCGAGCCGTGATGCAGCCCGATCGGCAGGTTCTCCTCGTTGATGCGCCACAGGTGATCGAACACCAGCTCGGCTTGGGCGCGCGTATTGACGAACACGATCGAGGTCTTGTGCTGGCGCACGATATTGTAGACCTCGGGCACGGCGTGATGGCCCATATGGCCGCCCCACGGCAGGCGCTCCTGCGTGTCGACGATCGTCACCTTGGGCGCGGCGCCCGGCTCGCCATGCACGATCTCGACCTTTTCGTCGTCGCGCAGGCGCAGATAGTCGGCCAACTCGGGCGGATTGGCGACCGTGGCCGACAGGCCGACGAAGCGGGTCTGAGGGGCAAGCGTCGCCAGCCGCGCCAGGCAGAGCGCCAGATGATGGCCGCGCTTGCTGGTGGCGAAGGAATGCAGCTCGTCGACGACCACGCATCGCAGGTTCGCGAAGAACTTCTCGGCGTCGGGATAGGAAAGCAGCAGCGCCAGCGACTCGGGCGTCGTCAGCAGCAGGTCGGGCGGCCGCTCCCTCTGGCGCAGACGCCGGCTCTGCGGCGTATCGCCGGTGCGGCTCTCGGCGCGCACCGGCAACTGCATCTCGGCGATCGGCGTCTCGAGGTTGCGGCGGATGTCGGTCGCCAGCGCCTTGAGCGGCGAGATGTAGAGCGTGTGCAGCTCTCCCTTGCCCTTGGCCCAGGCGAGATCCTTGCCGGCTTGGCGGCGCGCCGTGAGCTCGATCAGCGACGGCAGGAAGCCCGCCAGGGTCTTGCCACCGCCGGTGGGCGCGATCAGGAGGGCGCTGCTGCCATTTTTTGCCAGTTCGATCAGCGCAAGCTGATGGCGCCGGGGCGTCCAGCCGCGGCTCCCGAACCAGCGTGCAAACAGGTCGGGAAGCCCCATATCTTCAGCCGATGGCGCGCGCTCAATGACAACCGACAATCTCAATCCTCGTTCCTGGCTCTATCCGACGCCGCGCGGGCTCTATTGTGAGCCTGGCGATTTCTATGTCGACCCTGCTGTCGCCGTCGGCAAGGCCGTGATCACCCACGGCCACGGCGATCACGCACGGCCAGGCCATCGCGCCGCGCTTGCCACGCCCGAGACCCTCGCCATCATGCGCAATCGCTTCCAGGACATGCCCGATACCAGCCAACAGGCGCTGAAATACGGCGAAAGCGTGCGACTGGGCGACGTCGAGGTGAGCCTCGTGCCGGCCGGCCATATCCTCGGTTCCGCGCAGGTCGTGCTGGAACACAAGGGCCAACGCATCGTCGTTTCCGGCGACTACAAGCGCCGGCCCGATCCGACCTGCCCGCCGTTCGAGCCGGTGCCGTGCGACGTCTTCATCACCGAGGCGACCTTCGCGCTGCCGGTCTTCCACCACCCCTCCGACACGGGCGAGATCGGCAAGCTGCTGCGCTCGCTCGAGACCTTTCCCGAGCGCACTCATCTGGTGGGCGTCTACGCGCTCGGCAAGTGCCAACGGGTCATCAAGCTCCTGCGAGCCGCCGGCTACGACAAGCGGCTCTGGCTGCACGGTGGACTGGCCGCGCTGTGCACGCTTTATCGGCAGCACGGCCTCGACCTCGGCGACATCGCCCTGGTCTCCGATGCGATCCTGGAGACGTTCAAGGGCCAAATCGTGCTCTGCCCGCCATCGGCCATCGCCGACCGCTGGACCCGGCGCTTCGCCGAGCCGATTCCCGCCATGGCGTCGGGCTGGATGAGCGTGCGCGCCCGGGCGCGCCAGCGCGGCGCCGAGTTGCCGCTGATCATCTCCGACCATGCCGACTGGAGCGAGCTCTGCCAGACCTTGAAGGATGTCGGGGCGCCCAAGGTCTGGGTGACGCACGGTCGCGAGGAAGCGCTGGTCCACATGGCCCGCTCCCTCGGCATCGAGGCCGAGGCGCTGCATCTCGCCGGCCGCGAAGAGGAAGAAGGCGAGTCGTAATGCAGGCCTTCGCGCAGCTCCTCGACGCGCTCTCGTTCCAGCCTGCGCGCAACGCCAAGCTCCGGCTGATCGAGACTTATCTGCGCGAGACGCCCGATCCCGATCGCGGCTGGGGCCTGGCGGCGCTGACCGGCGGGCTCGATTTCCCGGCCGCCAAGCCCGCCCTGCTGCGCTCCTTTGGCGAGGACAAGATCGGCGCCGAACTGTTCCATTGGTCCTACGACTATGTCGGCGACCTCGCCGAGACCCTGGCGCTGATCTGGGACACCAAGCCGGAAGCCGGACCGCCGCCCGTTCTGGGCGAGGTCGTCGAGACGCTGCAACGCGCCACCAAGATGCAGACGCCGGCGATCCTGAAGCGCTGGCTCGACTCGCTCGATGCCACCGGGCGCTGGGCGCTGTTGAAGCTCTTGACCGGCGCGCTGCGCGTCGGCGTCTCGGCCCGGCTCGCCAAGCAGGCCGTCGCCAATATCGGCAACAGGCCGGTGGCCGAGATCGAGGAGGTCTGGCACGGTCTCTCGCCACCCTATCGCCCCCTGTTCGACTGGCTCGCCGGCAAGGGGCCGCAGCCCAAGAGCAACATGGGCGGTGCGTTCCTTTCTCCCATGCTGGCCAATCCGATCGAACGCGCCGAGCTCGATTCGCTCGATCCCAAGCACTTCCGCGCCGAATGGAAATGGGACGGCATCCGCGTGCAGGTCGCCTCCTCGGGCGGCGTGAAGCGGCTCTACAGCCGCGCCGGCGAGGATATCTCCGGCGCCTTTCCCGACATCCTCGAAGCGATCGATTTCGACGGCGTGTTCGATGGCGAGCTGCTGGTGCGCCGCGAGGAGGCGATCGCGCCTTTCAACGACCTGCAGCAGCGGCTCAACCGCAAGAGCGTGACGCCCAAGCTCCTGATGGAGCATCCGGCGCACGTGCGACTCTACGACGTGCTGTGGCTCGAGGGTGAGGATCTGCGCGCCCTCACCTTCGACCAGCGCCGCGCCCGGCTCGAGGCGTGGATGGCTGAGAAGCCGCGGCCACGCTTCGACGTCTCGCCGCTGGTCATCTTCACCGACTGGGCCCATCTCGCCACCTTGCGCGAGGAGATACGCCAGGACGGCATCGAAGGCCTGATGCTGAAGCGCGGCGACAGCCAATATCTCGCCGGACGGCCGAAGGGTCCGTGGTTCAAGTGGAAGCGCGATCCGATGCTGGCCGACTGCGTGCTGATGTACGCCCAGCGCGGGCACGGCAAGCGCAGCTCGTTCTACTCCGACTACACGTTCGGCTGCTGGCGCGAGGCCGATGGACAGAGGCAGCTCGCGCCCGTCGGGAAGGCCTATTTCGGCTTCACCGACGAGGAGCTGCGCTGGCTCGACAAATGGGTGCGGGACCACACGACCAACCGCTTCGGGCCGGTGCGCGAGGTCGAGCCGCAGCTGGTATTGGAAGTGGCGTTCGACGGCGTCGCGAAGTCTACCCGACACAAATCGGGCGTGTCGCTGCGCTTCCCGCGGATCAATCGGATCCGCACCGACAAGCCGGCCGCCGAAGCCGACACCGTCGACAATCTCCTGCGACTCGTGCCATCAACGCCGAATGGCTGACCTTTCGTCGGGCAAATTGCCGGCGCAGACCCACACGCTCTCGGTCAAGGAGCGCGTCGCGTTGGGCCGGGCGCTGCGCGAGCGGCTGGCCCGCAAGCACCATGCCCGCTGGGCGCCGCAACGCCAGCGGCGCGACCCGATCGAGATCCTGATCGAGCAAGGCCAGTCGCGCCTGCCCGACCTGCTGCCGCTGCGCCATGCCCGCATGAAGGCTTCGCCTTTCGCATTCATGCGCGGCGCCGCCGCCGTGATGGCGTCCGATCTGGCGACGACCGAGGTGTCGGGCCTGCGCGTGCAAGCCGCCGGCGATTGCCATTGCCTCAACTTCGGCGGCTTCGCCACGCCCGAGCGCCGGCTTGCTTTCGACATCAATGATTTCGACGAGACCGCCGTCGCGCCCTTCGAATGGGACGTGAAGCGACTTGCGGCCAGCGTGGTCGTGGCCACGCTCGATCAGTTCGGCGCGGACGCTCGCCTTGATCTCGCCCAGTCGGTGGCGCGCGCCTACCGGGAGATCATGGCGCGCATTGCCGGCCGCACCGTGCTCGACGAGTGGTACCGCGTGCTGACCCTCGACGAAGCAGAAGCGCGCGCGATCGGTCTCGACGGCAAGGCGTTGAAGAAGGCCGACCGGGCGCTGAAGCACGCCGTAACGCTGATCGACATGCGGCACACGGGTGGGCGCAGCCCGACCATCCAGGACCAGCCGCCGCTGGTCTACCACCCGCCGCGCTCGCGGGGCGCCGCCTTCCGCGGCGACGTCGAAACCATGCTGGCCGAATACGTCGCCACGCTCAGCCCCGAACGTCAGCTCCTGCTGCAGCGCTATCGCCTGGCCGATGCCGCCTACAAGGTGGTGGGCGTGGGCGCCGTCGGCACGCTGTGCGGCGTGGTGCTGATGGTGTCGGGCGACGGCGAGGCGCTCTACCTCCAATTCAAGGAGGCGACCCAGTCGGTGCTCGAGCCGTTTGCGGGCACCAGCCCCTACGCCCATCACGGCGAAAGGGTCGTGCAGGGCCAGCGCCTGATCCAGGCCGCAAGCGACATCCTGCTGGGCTATGCCAACGGCCCGACAGGCCGGCACATCTACATTCGCCAACTGCGCGACGCCAAGCTGAAGCCCGTGCTCGAAACCATGACGGCTAAGGATTTCCGCCGCTACGCCGAGACCTGCGGCGAGGTGCTGGCGCGCGCTCACGCGCGGACTGCGGACGCGGTCGTTCTGGCTTCTTACCTCGGCAAGAGCGAGGCCTTCGACGAGGCGATTGCCCGTTTCGCCGCGGCCTATGCCAGGCAAACCGAGCAGGATCACGATGCCCTGGTAAAAGCCATAAAATCCAAGCGGTTACCGGCTTCGGCCGAGATCTCCTGAACGTCACACGGCCCTTGCAGGGGGTGTGGCCCATCCCCATTATCCGGGCGACCATGATCGATCCCTTCGGCCGGCATATCACCTATCTGCGCGTCTCCGTGACGGACCGCTGCGACTTCCGCTGCGTCTATTGCATGGCCGAGGACATGACCTTCCTGCCCAAGGCCGACGTGCTGTCGCTCGAGGAGCTGGAGCGGCTATGCACCGCCTTCGTGCGCCGCGGCGTCAAGAAGCTGCGCATGACCGGCGGCGAGCCCCTGGTGCGCAAGAACGTGATGAGCCTGTTCCGCGGCCTGAGCCGGCATCTCGAAAGCGGCGCGCTGGAGGAGCTCACCCTCACCACCAACGGCAGTCAGCTCGGCAAGTATGCCCAGGAGCTGGCCGACATCGGCGTGAAGCGGGTCAATGTCTCGATCGACACGCTCGACAAGAACAAGTTCCGCCAGATCACCCGCTGGGGCGACCTCGACCAGGTGATGCGCGGCCTCGATGCCGCCCAGCGCGCCGGCCTGCACGTCAAGATCAACGCCGTCGCCCTGCGCGGCGTCAACGACGGCGAGTTCGCCGAGTTGATCCGCTGGAGCCACGGCCGCGGCATGGATCTCACCTTCATCGAGGTCATGCCGATGGGCGAGATCGGCGGCGAGGCGCGCCTCGACCAGTACCTGCCGCTGTCGATGGCGCGGGCCGAGATCGCGCGGCACTTCACCCTGACCGAGACCGACTATCGGACAGGCGGTCCGGCGCGCTACTTCACCGTCGAGGAGACTGGCGGGCGGCTCGGCTTCATTACGCCGCTCACGCACAATTTCTGCGAAAGCTGCAATCGCGTGCGGCTCACCTGCACAGGCACGCTCTTCATGTGCCTCGGCCAGGAGGATGCCGCCGATCTGCGTGCGCCCCTGCGGGCATCCGACAGCGACGAGCTGCTCGACAAGGCGATAAGCGAGGCGATCGCGCGCAAGCCCAAGGGCCATGACTTCATCATCGACCGCCGCCACACGCGGCCCGCGGTCGGCCGGCACATGAGCGTCACCGGCGGCTGATGTCGCCTCGTTGAGGCCAGGCGACGGGATTCGTTTAGTCTCCCCTTCGACCGCGCACAGGGCGTTCCAGTCTATGCCACGGGTGCTAGAAGGAACCCGATTCTGTCGTATAGAACTTTGCGCGTCCGCCAAGCGCCCGCCGGGTGTGGCGCAAAAATTGGGACATTTGCCCTAAAAGTCTTATTTCATCGATATCGAACATGTCCCAACCAGTTGGGACATTTTGGGACATCCTCAGGTCGCAGGGCCAGCTGGTCCCAGGGCGCTCATGACCTTGGCGCGGCGCACGGCCTCGCGATGCGAGATATATAGCGTGCTGGAGAAGATCACGGCCGCGCCGACGAAGGTCCAGACGTCGGGCCGTTGGTGGAAGAAGAAGCCGAACAGTGTGTTCCAGATCAGCGACACGAAGCCGATCGGCTGCAGGAGCGTGATGTCGGCGATCTGGTAGCCGCGCTGCTGGCAGATATGGCCGCCGGTGCCGCACAGGCCGGCCGCCACGAACCACAGAAGATCGGTCCATTGCGGTGTCTGCCAGAACCACAACGCAACGGGCAACGCGCACAGCACGATCACGAAGTGCTGCCAGACGACAATCGTCTCGGCGCCGTCGGTGCGCGCCAGCGCCTTGGAGATGAGGTTGGAGGCCGAGAAGATCGGCGTCGACAGCAGGATCAGGATGGCGCCGAGGCCGATCGTGGCGAAGCCCGGGCGGACGATGATCATGGCGCCGCCGAAGCCCACCAGCACCGCGATCCAGCGGCGGAGCCGGACGTCCTCGCCGAGGAACATCGCGGCGCCGATGGTGACGAAGATCGGACCGGTGAAGCCGAGCGCGGTGATCTCGGCCAGGTTGGCGAGCGGCAGGGCGGCGAACCAGAGGAACATGCCGCAGGCGTGGATGGCGCCGCGGAAGACGTGCAGCCCCTTGCGTCGCGAATGGAGCGAGCGATCGAGGCCGATGCGGAAGATCAGCGGCAGCAGGATCAGCGTTCCTGCCAGGTAGCGCAGGAAGGCCATGACGTAGGAATTGAGATGCTGCGAGGGGATCAGCGTGAAGACGTTGAGCAGCGAGAACAGCAGGCCCGACAGGCCGACCCAGAGGATGCCGCGAAGATTGGCCGGCAACTTGAGCCAGCGTGCGATCAGCGAAGACACGGCGGCACTATGTCATGCCGACTGCAATGGCGCACTCGTTGGCGGCTGCGGATTCCGAGGGACGGCTGGGCGCGCCGCGATCTAGGCGTCGCCGATGTCGATCCCGTTGATCGGCGGCACGCTGGGCGCGATCTGCTCGCCGCGCAGATGGGCGACGCGATCGACCAGCTCCTCGATATAGGCGTCGTGGATGTTGAGTGCGCGGGCGTGGGCTGCGGTGTTGGCGAGGTAGTCGCGGCAGGCGCCGCGGCGGCCCTCGGCAAAGGCGATGTGATGCGCCGCCTTCTCGATCGGCAGGTCGCCGCAATACTGGCAGTGCCCCGGGTCGACGACGAAAGTGACGGCGGTGACGGTGCGGCCGTCGCGCAGCCGGGCCGGCACCCACTTCGCCTGGTAGATCCCCGACAGCATCTCGCGGTTCCACAGGACAGCGAGCTCGCTGCGCACCTGGCTGGGCGCGATGCGGTAGGCTATGCCCTCGCAGCTTCCGCCGGCCTCGAGCGCCAGCATCAGGCCGGGCAGTTCCGGCGTGCCGCGGCCGAGCGGCACCCAGAAGCAGAAGGAGCGGCGCCAGCCCTCGACTTCGCAGGCCGAAGCCTCGGCGAATTCGATGGCCGGGTTCCACATCAGCGAGCCGTAGGCGAACACCCATGCTTCCTCGCCCGGCTTGTAGCGCGTCAGCGCCTGCTTGAGGCTCGCCTCGCGCTCCTCCTGGCTCAGGAAGAAGTCGTAACCCGCCGCGCGCGCGTCGGCGACGATCTGCTCGATCCGCTCCGGGTTCATATCTTCGCGCTTGAGCAAGCTTGTCTCCTCCGAGCTTCTTCAGAGCCCGTAGACGATGGACATGGTCTCGGCCACGCAGGCCGGGCGCTCCTGCCCCTCGATCTCGATGGTCATTTCATTGGTGAGACGCACGCCGCCCCCCTTCACCGGCTCGGCGGCGATCAGCTTCGCCCGCGCGCGCACCTTGGAGCCGGCCGGCACCGGACTGGTGAAGCGCACCTTGTTGCAGCCGTAGTTGATGCCGTTGCGCACATTGTTGATGTGGCTGATCTGGTGATTGAGCATCGGGATGAGCGACAGCGTGAGGAAGCCGTGGGCGATCGTCTTGCCACCCGGCATGTCCTTCTTGGCGCGTTCGACGTCGACGTGGATCCATTGATGGTCGCCGGTGGCGTCGGCGAAGCGATTGATGCGGTCCTGGGTGATCTCGACCCAGTCGCTGACACCGATTTCCTGGCCTACGTACTTGTGCATCTCGTTGGGGTGGGCGAACTCCCGCCTAGCCATTTCCTACCTCGACCTTTCTATTTTCCCTGGTAGTGAAAGATACCATGTTTTCGGTCGGTTGCGGTCGGTTTCTGCAGCAGAATCTCACCGGCGCCATCGCCGGATCATAGTCCCCTCGGCACGCCGGCAGAGAGGCTATCGGGTGCCATTTGTAGCCGTCGGGTCCCATTTGTATCGTCGCCCATCCGGGCAGATCGTTCGAGTTGCAAAACTGCACAGGAGGCAACCCCAAGATGGCATATGAGACGATTCTGTTCGACGTCACTGAACGAATCTGCACCATCACCCTCAATCGCCGGAGAAGCTTAATGCCTGGACCCGGCAGATGCATGTCGATCTCAAGGGCGCCATGCAAAGAGCTGGTGTCGATCCCGACGTGCGCGCCATCATTCTGACGGGTGCCGGCCGCGGCTTCTGCGCCGGCGCCGACATGGGCGGGTTGCAGGCGATCCAGACCGGCGGCGCGCCGGCCGACCGTTCGGCCAAGCCGCACGCCGACTTGCCGGGCGGCAGCACGCTCGCCGACTTCCGCATGAACTACTCCTACTTTCCGGCCATCCCGAAATTCATCATCGCCGCGATCAACGGACCGGCGGCCGGCCTCGGTTTCGTGATCCCGCTCTATGCCGACCTGCGCTTCGCAGCCGAATCGGCGGTCTTCACCACCGCGTTTGCCCAGCGCGGCCTGATCGCCGAGCACGGCGTGAGCTGGCTGCTGCCGCGGCTGGTCGGCCTGCCGGCGGCACTCGACCTGCTCTGCTCGGCGCGCAAGTTCCGCGCGCCCGAAGCGCTGTCGCTCGGGCTGGTGAACCGGGTCGTTGCCGACGACAGGCTGATGGCCGAGACGCGCGCCTATGCCCGCCTGCTCGCCGATACCGTTTCGCCCCGGTCGGTCGCCGTGATGAAACGCCAGCTTTGGGAATCGCAGTTCCAGACGCTTTCGGAAGCGACCGTGCAGGCGAACCACGAGATGGAGCTCTCGTTCGCCACCGAGGATTTCAAAGAAGGCGTGGCGCACTTCCTCGAGAAGCGCGCGGCGCGCTTCACGGGCCGCTAGATCTTCTCGGTCTCGCCGGCGCGCGGCTGCCAGGTCATCAGGCGCCTCTCGACGAAACCGACCGCGGCGTCGAGCACCAGCGCGAAGGCCGTCAAGACGAGGATGCCGGCGAACACCGTGTTGATGTCGAATGTGCCTTCGGCCTGCAGGATCAGATAACCGACGCCCTGCGCCGAACCGAGATATTCGCCGACCACGGCGCCGACGAAGGCAAGCCCGACCGCGTTGTGCAGGCTGGCGAACACCCAGCTCATGGCCGATGGCAGGTAGATCGAGCGCAGCAGCTGCTGGCGGGAGGCGCCCAGCATGCGCGCGTTGGCGAGCAGGGTCGGGCTGACCTCGCGCACGCCCTGGTAGACGTTGAAGAACACGACGAAGAACACCAGCGTGACGCCGAGCGCCACCTTCGACCAGATGCCGAGCCCGAACCACACCGAGAAGATCGGCGCCAGCACGACACGCGGCATTGAATTGAAGCCCTTGATGTAGGGGTCGACGACCGCGGAGGCGGTAGAGGACAGCGCGAGCCAGAGCCCGATGGCGAGGCCGAAGGCCGCACCGATGACGAAACCGAGGACGGTCTCGAGCAGGGTGTAGCCCAGATGCTTGAAGATCTCGAGCGACCAGAACCAGTCGACGACGATCCAGAACACCTTGACTGGCTCGCCGAAGAAGAAAGCCGCCTGGTTGTCCTTCTCGAAGTAGATGGGCGGAATGAGGCCGGGCTTGGTGAAGGCGTGCCACAGCAGCACCAGCACCGCCGCCGTCAGGAACTGAAAGACGCGCAGCTGCATGGCGTCAGGCGGCCTTCTGCCGCTGGTAGGCCTTGAGCACCTCTTCCTTCATGGCGCCCCAGATCTCCTTGTGGAGCGCCAAAAAGGCCGGCGTCATGCGGATTTCCGAGACGTCGCGCGGCCGCGGCAGGTCGATCCTGAAATCTCCGATTGGCCGCGTGCCGGGACCGGCCGATAACACGACCACGCGATCGGAGAGGGCGATCGCCTCCTCGAGGTCGTGAGTGATGAACAGCACCGACTTCTTGTCCTCCGCCCACAGCGCCAGCAGCTCGTTCTCCATGAGCTGGCGGGTCTGGATGTCGAGCGCCGAGAACGGCTCGTCCATGAGCAGGATGTCGGGTCGCGTGATCAGGGTCTGCGCCAGAGCGAGGCGCTTGCGCATGCCACCCGACATCTGGTGCGGATAGCGGTCGCCGAACCCCGCCAGTCCGACGCGGCGCAACCACTCCTCGGCCTGCGGCACCGACTGGCTGCGCGGCACGCCGCGGAAATCGAGGCCGGCCAGCACGTTCTCGAGGCCGGGCCGCCATGGCATCAACGCGTCGGCCTGGAACATGTAGCCGGCGCGCCGGTTGACGCCCTTTGCCGCCACGAGCTTGTCGCCAAACACGCTCACCGTGCCGGACGATGGCTCGAGGAGGCCCGCCGCCACATTGAGCAAAGTCGACTTGCCGCAGCCGGTCGGGCCGACGACGGAAACGAACTCGCCCACGCCCACCGTCAACGTCGCATTGGCGACCGCCGTATAGGGCGCGCCGCCGTCGCGGCCGGCGAACCGGCACGTGACGTCATCCAGTGCGAGCGCCGGCGCGACGGCGTTCATCGTGGCGGCTGCTCCCGATCCCTCAGGCGTGCTTCTTGGCGCGCTCGGCGAACTCGTTGGTCCACGTGTCGGCGAGCTTGATCTTGTCCTTGTCGGCGGCGAGCTTGGGATCGCCGGTGACGAGGAACTTCAGGCAGTTGTCCTGCGCGCCGGCCGGCATCATGCCGTCGGGCGAGATGCACTCACGCACGCCGGCGAACGACTTCTCGTAGACCGCGCGATCGCCCAGCAGGTAGGCCGGCGGAACCGTATCGGCCACTTCCGACGGCTTGGCCGTCTGCAGCCATTCGTCGGCACGCACGATCGCGGTCGCAAGCGCGAGCGCCGTATTCGGCGTCTTGCTCATGAGGCTGGGCTGCGCGTAGAGGCAGCCTGCGGGGAACGCCCCGCCGAAGAAGTCCTGGTTGCCCTTCATGGTGCGCGTGTCGAGTGCGATCTTGATCTCGCCCTTCGACTGAAGGATCGTGAGCGCCGGATCGGTCTGCGAGATGCCGTCGACCGACTTGTTCTCGATCGCCGCGACCACGGAAGCGCCGGCGCCGACGCCGATCACCGAGAAATCGCTTGCCTTCAGCCCGGCCTTGGCCGCCCAGGTCAGCAGCAGCATGTGGGTCGAGGACCCTGGCGCGCTGACGCCGAACTTCATGCCCTTGATGTCGGCCGCGCTCTTGACCTTGGGCGCCACGTCGCTGCGCAGGCCGATGGCGATCTGCATGCCGCGGCCGATCAGGGCGAAGCCCTTGATAGCCTGGCCGCGCTGCTGCATGCGGATGGTGTGCTCGTAGGCGCCGGCGACGACGTCGACGCTGCCGCCCATCAGCGCCTCGAGCGACTTGGAACCGCCCGGGAAATCGTTGATCTCCATCTCCAGGCCGGCATCCTTGAAGAAGCCCTTCTTCTCCGCGATGGTGAGCGAGAGATAATAGAGAGCTGACTTGCCGCCGACGGCCAGCACCACTTTGCTCTTCTCGGGCTTGCTGCCCTGGGCGCGCACGATGGCGGGCGCGGCGATCAGGGCCGGGGCAGCCGCCAGAATGGCGCGGCGGCGCAGTTGCAGCTTGGTCATCGAGCAATTCCTCCTAACGTCAGTCGGCGTGCAATCTACTTGAACGGCCGCTCCTTCCACCATGGAAAATAGGAGGGCATTCCGTCGCTCGTCTTCATGGGGAATTTCGCAGGACGCTTCTCCAGGAAGGCCGCGACGCCCTCCTTGACGTCGGCCGACTTGCCGCGCTCGTAGATTCCCTTGGAATCGACCTTGTGGGCCTCCATCGGATGGTCGGCGCCCAGCATCTTCCAGATCATCTGGCGATTGAGCGCCACCGAGACGGGCGCCGTGTTGTCGGCAATCTCGCGCGCCAGGGCATAGGCAGCGGGCAGCAGTTCCTCAGGCTGGTGCACCGAGCGCACGAGCCGGCCGCGCAGCGCTTCCTCTGCCGCAAAGACGCGGCCGGTCATCACCCATTCCAGCGCCTGCTGCGGGCCGACGAGGCGCGGCAGGAACCAGCTCGAGCAAGCCTCCATGACGATGGCGCGGCGCGTGAAGACGAAACCGTAGCGTGCCGCTCGCGAGGCCAGGCGCACGTCCATGGCGAGCTGCATGGTGACACCGACGCCGACCGCCGGACCATTGCAGGCGGCAATCGTCGGCTTCAGCAGATCGTAAAGGCGCAGGGTGAAGAGCCCCCCGCCGTCGCGGTGCCCGTCGAGGCCGGGATCGACCGGCCCACGATTCTCGGCATTGAAGGTGTTGGCGCCACCCGAGAGGTCGGCACCGGCGCAGAAGCCGCGGCCGGCACCGGTGAACACCACCGCGCGCACGTCATCGTCGCGATCGGCCCGGTCCATCGCATCGAGCAGCTCCGACAGCATGCGGCCGGTAAAGGCGTTGAGCTTGTCGGGCCGGTTGAGCGTCACCGTGAGGATGCCGTCGCGCGCCTCGTACTTGATCTGCTCGTAGTCCATGTTTCCGCACTCAGAAATGGTTGATCAGCAAGACGCCGGCCATGATCAGGGCGATGCCGCCCATCTGGCGCGCACCGAACGGTTCCTTGAACAGGAAATGGCCCAGCACGGCCACGATGGCATAGCTCACCGATACGCTGGGAAAGGCAACCGAGACCGGGATCTTGCGCAGCGCCACCATGTAGAGAAAGGCGGCGGCGACGTAGAGAACCAACCCGAAGATCGTGGCGGGACGGAAGAGCTGGGCGAAGAAGCTCGGCGCCTCGGCCCCGGCCTTCAGGAGCATCTGGCCGGCGATACCCGCCAGGATGCCGGCGCCGAGCGCGAGATAGTAGATGGTCATCTCACGACTCCGGCCCGGCATGCACATGATAGGGGCGGCCGGCCTGGCTGCTGTCGGCGGCCGGCCGCTCGACTGCCAGGCCCGCCTGGCCGCGACGGTAGACCTCGCGAACGAGATATTGCGGTTTGCGGTTCACCGCGAGGAACATGCGGCCGAGATATTCGCCGATCAGCCCAACCAGCACGAGCTGCACGCCGGCCAGCACCAACACCGCCGTCATCAACGACGCCCAGCCTTGCGGCGGCTTGTGGTCCGAGATCGCCTCGGCGATGGTGATCACGGCACCCAGCGCACCCAGCGCGCCGAAGCCGATGCCGAGCAAGGTCGCGGCGCGCAGCGGAATCACCGAGAAGTTGAGGAACATCGAGAGCCACAGACGGAACAGGCGAGGCAGCGTATAGTTCGAGCGGCCCTCGATGCGCGGCAGATGCTCGACCTGCAGGCGGCCGACATTCTGCGTCACCTGGAACAGGAGTCCGTCGACATAGGGATATGGGCCGTCGTAGCCGGCCACGATCTGCTCGCGCACGAACGCCGAAAGGCAGCGGAAGCTCGAGAGATAGAGTCCCTTGGGCTTGTCGATCAGCTGATCGGCGCACCAGTTGGTGAAGCGACTGCCGATGTTGCGCCATGCGGCGTGCTTTTTCTCGCCATAGTAGGTGTAGACCACGTCGTAGCCGCCATCGCGCGTGTACTCGTAGAGGCGTTTGACCTCGCCGGGCGGGTTCTGCAGGTCGTCGTCCATGGTGATCGCATAGGCGCCGCGGGCGCGCGAGAAGCCCGCCATAACCGCATTGTGCTCGCCGAAATTGCGGCTGAGACTCAGCACCATGACGGGCGCGCCCGGCTCCGCCGCGAGCTTCTTGCAGACCTCGAGGCTGTTGTCGGGACTGCCGTCGACCACCAGCACGATTTCGAGTCCGCCAGGAATCTCCAGACCACGCAGCGCGTTCACGAGCTCGCCAATGGTGACCGCACCGTTATAGACCGGCACCACGACCGAGAGTGCCGGCACGTCAGCCATTGCGCGCCGCCACGACGAGTAGAGATCCGCCGAACGGTAGGCTGATGCCAAACCCGATCAGCGCACGCTCGATGGCGAGCGCCATGGCGAAGAGCGCATCGATCCAGCCGGGAAAATCGCGCACGTCGCTTTCGGCATCGACGCGCTCGGTGAGGCGGTGCAGCAGCATCAAGGGAAAGAGCAAGGTGTTCCAGTAACTCGATCGCACGACACGAAAGCCATGATCGGCCAGCAGGATGCGGACCTGGCCACGGCGGAAACGCCGCACATTGTGCACGCGCTTGTCGTGGGCCGACAACAGCCACTGATAGGCAGGCAGGTTCAATACCAGGATAGCGCCCGGCGCCAGGCACCGGTGGGCCTCGCCGAGCGCGCGCTGCGGGTCGACGTTGCCATGGCAAAAGACATCGAGCGACACGTAGGCGGCGAGCGCGCCAGCCCGCAACGGCATTTCATGGACCGATCCGACAGCCACGGGCCGTCGCGACTTGCCCGCGGCAAGGCTTGCGGCAATCGAGTCAAACTCCAGTCCCATGGTGCTGCGGCCAGCGACCGACGCGCCAAGAAGCCCGAGCATGCCGCCGGTTCCGCAGCCGGCATCGAGCACCGTACCCTCGACACTCAAGCCGGAAAGAGTCCGGACCAGCATTTGAGCAACCAGCGTGCGCAAACCGCGAAACCACCACATGCGATCTTCGACCGCATGCATGCGCTCGTATTCGGCCCGTTCCACGCTTGCCCTCGCGTTGCCGCCCCCGCTCTTGCTTATGATATCTTCGCCCGCCTTGCCAACCGTCACGACCAGGCCCGCCGCGCCGCCGCCCACTGTATCGACGCTCGTCGAGCGGCTGCTGCTGGTGCTGTTGCTCGTCCTGCCGGTGCTCTGGTTGGTCGGCTATTTCTTCCCGCCGATCAATCACGATGTCGGCGCCCTGCTCGACGTGTCGGGTCGCTGGGTCGACGGCGACAAGCTCTATGTCGACGTGATCGACGAGAACCTGCCGCTCACCTTCATCCTGCACGCCGTGCCGGTCCTCACGGCCAAGATCCTGCCGGGCGGCGTGCCGTTCTGGTTCACCGCCTGGGTGGTCCTGGGCATCACCGTCTCGTTCATCGCCTGCCGGCGTCTCGTCCGATTGGTGCCGTCGGCCAACCACGCCCTCACCGAGGGCCTGCTGCCGCCGGTCCTGTTGTTCCTGTTCACGGTGCTGCCCAACGAGCATTTCGGCCAGCGCGAGCACATCATGTTTGTGGCCGCGGCACCGTATCTGCTCGTGTCCATGGCTCGCGCCGAGGGCGTTTCGGCCACGCGCGGGACGGCGATCGCCATCGGCCTGGCGGCGGGCCTGGGCTTTGCGCTCAAGCCGTACTTTCTCGCCATCCCCGCTGCCGTCGAACTCTACCTGCTGGTCCGGCGACGCTGGCGGCAGACGCTGCGGGATCCCATTCCATGGGCGATCGGCGCGGTCGCCGCGATGCATCTGGTGCTGATGTACACCGTGTTCTCGACCTATGGCCGCTTCGTCATGCCGCTGGCGGTGGACGCCTATACGCCGATCGGCGATGCGAGCGCGCTGCAGATTCTGACCGGCAACGTGATGGCGCCAACCTTGATCGCACTCCTGATCCTGGGCGGCTTTGCCGTGTTCCTGACCAAGACGTTTGCCGCCCGGGTGCTGGTGGCGTTCGGCATCGGCGCCGCAGCGTCGGCCATCGCCCAGGCCAAGGGCTGGCCCTATCACCTCCTGCCCGCGCTGTCGGTGGCGATCCTGCTCGCCGCCTTCACCATCTCGCAGACCGTCGACCGCTACCTGCCGATCAGCCGCAGTTCCCATCGGCTGCCGGTGGCGGTGATCTCGGCCACGTTGATGGTGCTGCTCTACTTCCAGGCGGCGCTCTATACGCCGCCTTTCTTCAAGCAGCGCCAGTACGAGGATTCGATCGGCGGCATCCTGCGGCATGTCGTCGAGCAGAACGCGCCGCATCGCACGATCATGACCTTGTCGCCGGGAATCTATCCGTTCTGGCCGATGATCAACTACACGCACGCCCGCATGACCATGCGCTTCCTGACGATGTGGGTGCTGCAGGGCGTGTATGCGACCTGCGAGGACTTCCCGGCGCTCTACAATCCGCCCGACACAATGTCCGACACCGAGAAGTTCGTATTCGACTCGGTATCGCAGGATTTCGCCAAGGGGCGGCCCGACCTGCTGATCGTCGACCAGGTGCCCGGCATGCCGCGCTGCCAGGGCAAGGTGTTCGACTATCTAGAGTACTTCGAGCAGAACCCGGTGTTCGCCCAGGCATTCACGCACTACGAACACCTGATGGACCTCGACCGCTACAAGATCTACCGCCGCAAGCGGCACTAGCGCTTGCCCCAGGCGGTGAGCGCCTTCTCGCGCTGATCGGCCGGGATCTTGTCGACATCCGGCACCTTGAACACGCCCGATGCCATCAGCACGACCTCGCCGCCGCACAGCAGGTCGCAGCTTGCGAAGCAGAAATTGATGGTGCGCCGGGCGATGCGCGCGCTGCCCTCGAGCCACTGGCCAAGCTTGGCGCCCTTCACGAACTCGGTGGCCAATGACACCGTGGGATGGGGCCACAGAATGCCGGTGGCATAGCCCGAGCCCGCGCCCATCACCATGTCTGCAACGGTCACCAGCAGGCCACCATGCGCCCAGCCCATCGGATTGCCGTGCCGCGGCTCGAGCGGCAGGCCGACGCGCAGGCGATCGCCCTCGGCCTTGTGCCAGAGCGGGCCGATCAGCCCGACGAAGTCGTCGGTGACGTCGAGTTTGCGGAAGCCGTCAGGAACGAGCTTGTTCATAGGGCCAGTCCATCCTTGGAATCGGCGTAGCGCGCGAGCGCGGCGCGCACGACCGGATCGAACGGCGTGCTGCGGTTGGTTTCCTCGTCGAGCGAGATCATGGTGACCTTCTGCACGGCCGTGCACTTGCCCTCGCCGTCGAACAGCCCCTGGCCGATCACCACCTTGCGCTCGTGCGCCTCGATCAGGCGCGCGCATGCCGTCGCCGTGCCGGGATAGAACATCTGCCGCTTGAAATCGGCCTCGAGCCGGCCGATGACGAGCCGAAAGCGCGGCAGGCCCGAGCGCACGATCTGCCGCAGATAGGACACGCGCGCGTTCTCGAGCAGCTCGATGAAGGCGCCGTTGTTGATGTGGCCGTTGGCGTCGACGTCGGCGAAGCGCAGATGCTCGGAGGTCGCGAAGCCGTAGATGCCGCGGTCGGCAAGGTCGAAGATCATTGACCGAATTCGATCGTGAGATGGGCGGCCTGCGATGGCGGCACCAGCAGCCGGCCGGCGTCAGGCTTGAGCACCTCGACGCCATTCTTGACCAGCAGCGCTTCGCAGGCGGCGAGATCGTCGACCCGCAAGCTGAGCAGGGCCGGGTGATCGCCGGGCCGCACCGGCGCCACGCCGGGATAGCGCGCGGCGTAGTCCCTGCGGTTGACGTAGTGAATCGGCTGCGTACCGGTATCGACGATCAGTCCATCGCCCTCGCGCCGGGCTGAGCCCGCGCCGAAATACTTCTCGATCTCGCCAACCCATCTGGCCGGTTGCTCGGCGATCACCGTGACGCCCCTGATGCCGCGCGCCCCATTGGGGTGCTTCGCCCATTCGCTGCGATAGACGAATTGCGGCGTGAGATGCTCGCAGACGAAGAACCCGACGACCGGCATGTGCGTCTTGGGAATGCGCACGGTGCGGAAGGCGGCATGCTCGATCTTGCCCGCCACCTCGACGGCGCGATCGAAGCCAAGCGGTGCATCGGGCTCGAGCCCCGCCTTCTTGAAGGCTTCGTAGGCCAGGTCCGCGCCGTCGGTGGCGAGTGCCACATTGGCGAGACCGCCGCCCTGCTTCAGCCACTCGCGCCGCTCGGCGTTGAACGGCGTGTCCTCGACGATGCCGAGGATCTCGAAATAATCCTTGTCGAAGATCATCAGATGATTGGCGGTGCCGAGTTTGTTGTGGAAGCCGCGCGGCTGCACCTGGAAGCCGAGCTTGCGGTAGGCCGCTTGCGCAGCGTCGATGCCGTCGACCATCACGACCACGTGGTCGAGCCCCCTTACTGGCCGGTTCATGACGGCCTCCTGCGCACCATGTTGATACCCCGCGTGGTCATCACGACCTCGCCTCTCTGGTTGGTGACGATCCACCGCTCGTGCACGACACCGATCTGCGGCTTGCTCTTCGACGGCGCCTTGGCTGCGATCTCGACGACGCCGTTCAGGACGTCGCCGGGCCGCACCGGCTTCAGCCAGCGCAACTCGTCCACGCCGGGCGAGCCGAGCGCCGTGCGCTGATCGACGTAGTTATCGACGAACAGCCGCATCATCTTGGCGGCGACTTGCCAGCCCGAGGCGATAATGCCGCCGAACATCGATTCGGCGGCCGCCTCGCGATCGACATGAAAGCTCTGCGGATCGAACTCGCGCGCGAAGTCGATAATCTCCTGCTCGCTGAAGCTTACGGATCCCAAGGGAAATTTCTGGCCGACTTCGTAATCTTCCCAATAACGCGGTTCGCTCATCGCGGTGAACATGCGTCGCAACCGCGACGCTGACAAGACCCGCCATGACGGGCTCCGCCAAGGCAGCATTCGACGGCTTCCGACACAAACATGTGAAGCCATTGGCGGTGCACCACCGTTTGGTCACTAGTGCCTCGCGCCCCATGCTCCGAAAAGTGCAGGACATGACATTGTGGACCCACGGTTCAAAACAATCCGCTTGGCCATCCTGGTCCGTGTCGCCCCTCGCTCGACTGGGCCTGACTTCCGGCCTGCCGGTGGCATTCGCCCTCTGGCTGCTCTTGTCGCCGGGCCGCGTCGTTTCGCGCGAGATGACGTGGGACATGCTGTTCCCGCTCACTGGCGGCTGGCGGGTCCTGCAGGGCCAGATCCCTCATGTCGACTTCCATGACCCTGCAGGCTCGCTCAATTTCCTGCTTGCCGCGGCGGGCTTCCACCTGGTGGGTGTCCGCCCCTACGCCTTTCTCGCCGCCTCGAGCATTTTCGCGCTGGCGATCTTTATTTGCGCCTGCCTCGCCGCCGCGCCTCGTCTGCCGCTGCTAGCGGCGACGATGTTCGTGGTGTTCGCCTGCCTGCTCGTCCTGATGCCGGCAAACGCCGGGGACCTGCCCTCCGCCTATTCCTTTGCGATGTCGTACAACCGCTACGGATGGAGCGCGCTCAGCGTCGTCGCCCTGATCCTGTTCCTGCCGACGCGCGCCGGAGACGACGGCGGCATCGTCGCCAAGGCCGTCGTCGCCGTTCTGCTGCTCGCGATGTTCCATCTCAAGGTGACGTATTTTGCCGCCGGCATGGCGGCATTGGGCCTGGCCATCCTCATTTGCCCCGCCATGCGCGCCCGCTGGCAGGCGTGGATGGCGATCGGCGCGCTGCTGACCGTGAACGCCCTTGCGCCGTACAGCTTCCCCTATCTTGCCGACCTGTTTGCCAATGTCGGCTCGGGCGCAGTGAAGAGCAATTTTGTGCTGTTCCTCAATTATTTCCTGAGCAACGGCACCGAGCACGCCGTCGCCGTCGCCCTAGTCGGCCTGGCGGTGTGGCTGTGGCTTCGCGGCATCGCCCCAGTGCACGTTCCGCTCGCCGCCGCATTTCTGGTCGTCTCCGGTTGGCTGCTGCTGTCGCAAAACATCCAGTTCAACGGCGTGCCGCTGCCGGTCGTGGTCGCGCTGTTGCTGTACCAGACACTCCTCTCGCGCGAGTTCGAGAATCCCCGGACATACCAGGCGCTCGGTGGCCTGCCTGTCCTGCTACTGATCATGCCGGCGATCTGGATCATCATGTCCGGCGCGAGCGTCGTCGGCCACTATTTCAAGGCCCACGACCCCTCGTGGACGGTCGTCGATCGGACCAACCTACGCGGTCTCGAGGTGCCGACGGAGAAGCCTGGCCTGCTCGCGGCGTTCGCCAAGGGCGATATCGTCCCCCAATTGCTGAGCTGGGCACGCGTTGACCGGCCGCGTCATGAGCTCTCGTCGTATGAATACATCCAGACGGTTCTGGAGGCGGCAACCATCCTGTCGAAATACCCGCGCGGACGGGTCGTGCTGCTGGACGAGGTGAACCCGATACCGTTCATCCTCGGCTGGCCCTCGCCGCACGGCGGCAATCTGTGGTCGGGTCCACACGAGCCGCAGCAGCCCGCGGAACAGCTGCTGGGCGATGCCGACTACGTGCTCGTTCCGAAATTCTCGACCATGGGCGCCTGGACGCAGGAAGCCGCCAGCAAGATCTACGGATCCTATCTTACGAGTCATTTCCATGAGCTGCAGGACAGCCAGAGCTGGCTCTTGCTCGGTCGCGAACGATAGCGCGCGGCTTCCCACCCACGGTGGGATGTGTTGCAATCGCCGTCGCCAACCCGACCGAGTGCAATGTCTCGCGACCGACGCCTGCAGGACAAATCGATCTATCCGCACTGGTGTTCCGACACCGTGCGCTTCTCCGACCAGGATGCCGCCGGTCACGTGAACAACGTGGCGCTCTGCGCCTACATGGAGACGGCGCGCCTCACCTTCATGCGCGACGTCGGCCTGCTCGGCAAACGGGAGGACGGTGTGCGGGGCATTTCGGCCGGCATGAATGTGAGCTTCCTTGCCGAGTCGCACTGGCCGGGCCAGGTCGAGCTCGGCAGCGGCGTGATCAAGGTCGGCACCAGCTCGATCACCGTCGGCTCGGCTGCCTTCAAGGATGGCGTCTGCATTGTCGCCGCCGAAATGACGGTCGTGCGGCTGAAGGGCAAGACGCCCCATCCGATCGACGAATCTTTCCGCCAGGCTCTGGAAAAGTACCGTTTGAAGGGTTTCTAGGCTCTTGACCCAGCTGCGAATGCCTCTTATCTTCTTCTTGCGAATAAGTCGCAACTGCATTGCGGAACGGCCAGAAATTCAATGTATCTCTGCATCTGCCGCGCCATTCGTGAACGTGACGTCGATGCCGCCGTGCGGGCCGGCGCCCGCCGCCCGGTCGATGTGTTCCGCGCCTGCGGCCAGAGCCCCCAGTGCGGCAGTTGCGCCTGCGATATCCGCCGGCGCATCGCCGACACAGTAGCGCGCGACGAAGCCGCGGCCCCTGTGGTGATGGCAGCGGACTAGCTTTCCGCCTTGCCCTCGCCGATCTGGCTCTGCAGGTAGTTCTGCACGCCTATCTTTTCAATCAGTTCGGCCTCGGTCTCGAGGAAGTCGATGTGCTCCTCGGCGTCCGCGAGGATGTCTTCGACGATCTCGCGGCTGACGAAGTCCTTGGCCGTCTCGCAGTGGGCGACAGCGGCCACGAGCGCGGTGCGCGCGGCGGTCTCGAGCTTCAGGTCCGCCTCCAGGCATTCCGGAACCGTCTCGCCGATCGCGATCTTGCCGAGATCCTGAAGGTTGGGCAGGCCCTCGAGAAAGAGGATGCGCTGCATCAGCCTGTCGGCGTGTTTCATCTCGCCGATCGATTCGTCATAGATTTTCTTGCCCAGCCGCTCGAAGCCCCAGTGCTTCATCATGCGCGCGTGCAGGAAGTACTGGTTGATTGCGGTCAGCTCGTTCTTCAGGAGCTTGTTCAGCTCGGCAATGATCTGCGGGTTGCCTTTCACGGCGGACCTCCCGGGCGGCGTTCCGCACTGTAGGAAGGTTGCCGGGGGAAAGCCAGTTGGTCTGGGTTCACCAGAAGCGGCGAGTGCCCCACAGCCGGATTTCGGTCTGCTCGTCGCGGTGGCGGCCGCCGGCTCCGGCTGCAGCGCAGGCTGCCGCGCAGCCGACCACCAGCGTGGCTGCGGCTAGGAATGCCGCCAATGCGGACGTCTTGCGCGCCTTGTCCGCCGCCGCCCGCAGCTTGGTGTCGGCGTTCTTGGCTTCGGCGAAAGCTTCATCGACGCGCTTCTCTGCATCGGCCTGCGACATGCCGGTGCGCTGCGCCACGAGTGACGCCAGGTAGCTGCGATCGCGGTCCGGCAGGCGGCCAGCCTTCAGGTTGTCGGCAAAGACGCGAACGACGGACGGCTTGACGTCACCCCACGAGGCAGGCTGCGCGGCCTGCCCGCCCGCTTGCGGCGCGGGCCGCATCAGATAGTCGAAGCCATAGTCGCCGGCGGACGGCTGGCTCGCTTGTGAGCCGTTCTGGCCGTTCATCGCGCCGGCAGCGACCATCGCGCCCGCCTGCAGGCCGGAATGGAGCAGCCCGCCCGCCGCGACGGCGGCGAACAGGGCGCCGATGAGAAGGCCGAGCGCCCAAGTGACGAAACCATGCATGCCGTCCCGGAAGCGCCGCTCGTGCACCGCGACGGCCGACCAGCTGTTGCGGACACGCCCCGCGACGTAGCCGCCGGCGCCGAAACCCACGACCTGCACGATGGCGACCCAAATTGCGCCAATGATCGCAAGAACCACGGGCGAAAGGCCGCTGTTGGGCCACGGCGATACAGCCGTCAGTCCGATACCCGACCCGAATGCAAACAGAAGGATGGAAATGGCGGCCGCGCAAATGGCGCCGGCAACGATTCCGCCCCAGCTCAGATAATGACCCGGTAAATGCGTCGACGGTTGGTGCGCGGTGGTGGCTGCGGCTTCATGGTCGAGCATCGAAGTCGACGTCATGGCGTTTCTCAACGAAGCCCGAGGAACGACAAGATCGCCATGATCACGACGACCAAACCCACAAGATAAATGATGGCGTCCATATCGATCCCCGTGCGTCAGCGGTCTTTCTGCTAACGCCCGCCTTTCCATGAGGGTTGCGTCGCGGAACATCCTTCCCCGGAGCGGCGTTGACCCCGGCAAGTCCCGGGGAAGGACTTAGGAGTAAGCGTCATGCCGCTCGACAAGCCGAAAGGCCAATTTCACCAGATCAAGCTGCCTTATGCCGAGAACGGACTCGAGCCAGTGATTTCGTCAAAGACGATCTCGTTCCACTACGGCAAGCACCATGCGGCCTATGTCGCCAAGCTGAACGAACTTGTGGCAGGCACTCCATACGAAAGCATGTCGCTCGAGGAAGTCGTGAAGAAAGCGGCCAAAAGCGAGAAGGACAAAGCGATCTTCAACAACGCAGGCCAGGCCTGGAACCACGACTTCTATTGGCAAAGCATGGCGAGCAAGCCGTCAGAGCCATCCAGCAAGGTGAAACAGGCGCTGGAGGCAAGCTTCGGCGGCCTCAAGGAATTCAGGGAGGCCTTCGAAAAGGCGGCCGTCGCGCAGTTCGGCAGCGGCTGGGCCTGGCTGGTGAAGGGAGGCGACGGCAAGCTCAAGATCACCACGACCTCGAACGCCGATACGCCGATCGCCCATGGCGAGACGCCGCTGCTTACCTGCGATGTGTGGGAACACGCCTACTACCTCGACTACCAGAACAAGCGGCCTGATCATTTGAAGGCCTGGCTCGAAAAGCTTCCGAACTGGACGTTCGTGGAGAAGCATCTCTAACAACGTTGGAGGCACGCCGTGTTGGGAACGATTCTGTTGATCATCTTGATACTGATCTTGATCGGTTCGCTGCCTACATGGCCCTACAGCAGAGGATGGGGCTACTACCCAAGCGGCGGCGCCGGCCTGATCGTTCTGATCCTCATCGTGTTGCTGGTGAGCGGCCGAGTATAGCGGCCGTCAGTAGCGGAACGTGACGTTGATCGAACCGAACTGATCCCAACGATCGCGTTCGAAGAATTCCGGCGTGCGCAGAACCTGGGTCCAGGTGATGCGCACGCCGCGAAACATGAAGGCGAGACCGACCTGGCCCTCGCCGACGAACGGACGGTGGGTGACGTGCACGATGTCGTTGCCGTCCCAATTGCCGTCGAGAAACATGTTGCGCGCTACCGCCTCGCCGTCGATGCCGAAGAACAGATACCAGCGGAAATCCCGGCCGATGAAACCCTCGGAGCCGGGCAGTGCCGGGCGTGCTCTTGGCGGCCCGAAGTCGGCGCTCAGATCCTTGCCGATGCGCAGGAAGCCACCGACCTGCGCATAAGTTGCCACGTTGCCGACCATGCCGCCGGCCGACGGAATGAAATCCCATTCGAGCTTGGGATTCTCGATCAGGATCGAGTGGCCGGTCCCGACGCGCCAGCGCCGCTCGAAGGTGAGATCGATCGTCGGCTCGTTGTGCAGCTGGTTGGCCCACCCGAAGGATCGATCGACCCCGATTAGGGTGTGGAAGTTGTTCTGCACGAATTCGCCCCCCGCGGCCGGTCCGACCAGGCCGAGGTCGAGCTGCAGGGTGTCGAGCCGGACCGGCACGTCCTCGGTGGTCCCTTCCTTGCGGCGCTTGTAGATGCTCTGCAGTGCGACGGCCCCATAGAGCCAGGCGGCATAGGGCCGGTCATTGGAGATGGGCTGCGACTGGAACGTATCCTGCGGCGTGTAGAGGTTCTGGCCGAACGAGACGCCGATGCGCCGCGTCACCGAAGTGACCGGATCCTCGCCGAAGATGGTGGGCAGCGTGAGGAGGTCGGCAAGCCCCGGCGACAGATCAGGCAAGGCCGGCGACAGCCAGCCCAGCCGGATGCCATTGGTGTAGTCGCGATCTGACCGGCCGATCGGATTGAAGAAGTCGTTTTCCACCTGCAGGGTGAAGATGTTGCGCAGCTCGTCCGGATCGGGCGTGGTGTCGATCGGGATGCGCCGTTGCGCCTGCGACATGCCCGCCGTCGAAACGACAAGGGCAAGAGCAAGGCCTGTGGCGCGCAGGAGCATTGCGGGGGCAAACGCAATGCCCCGGCAAAGGTTCCGGCTAACGTGTGTTGGCGGCGGCTTCGGGATGCCAGAGCTGCTCGCGCCAACGGCCCGCGATCAGAAGGGTGCAGACTATGCCGAGCACGCTGTAGAGCGAGCCGGTTGGGCCGAACCCCAGACGCTCGACCAGCGGACCCGAAAGCAGCAGGCCCATCGGCAAGCCGTAGACCGCGAGCATGCGCACGCCCATCACCCGACCGCGGAAGGCGGGATCGGCGGTGCGCAGCAGGATCACCGCCATCGGCACCATGCAGAAGCTCTGCACGAAACCGGTGACGAACAGCAGCGGCGCGCCCCAGGCGGCTGATGTCGCCCAGGAGAAGGCGAGATTGAGCATGAACCACAGGAGTGCCGAGGCGACCATCGTGCGCGCCGGTCTGATCCAGGCGCCGTGTGTGGAGAGGATGATCGAGCCCAAGAGCGCGCCGCTGGCATAGACGGCGAGCAGCCAGGCGAGCCCGGTCTGGTCGAGACCGTAGATGTCCTTGGCGACATGGGCCAGCAGCGAGCCGACCAGCGGATAGGCCGCGAAATTCATCAGGAAGGCAAGCAACGTGGCGGCGCGCACGTCGGGCGTCGACCAGACGTAAGCGAAGCCCTGGCGCAACGCCTTGACCGGCGACAACGAGACCACTTCCTCGCCCAGCACGCGCACTTTCGCCGTGCCGACGTTGAAGGTGAGCGCGAGGCTGACGGCATAGACGGCCGAGACCACGACGTAAGCCCAAGCCGAGCCGAGCGCGGCCACCAGGCCGGCGCCCGACAACGCACCCACGATGCGCGCGGAGTCGGCAGTGGTGCGCGAGATTCCCATGGCGCGCATCAGCAGTTCGCTCGGCATGGTCTCGCCGACCAGCAGGTTGCGCATGGTGACGTCGGAGGGCCGGACGAGGCCGGTGATGGTCGCGAGCGCAAAGATTGCCACCGCATTGGCAACGCCGGTGACAAAGAGCACCATCAGCACCAGCGACACCGCGAGGTAGAGGCCGCGCATCACGCAAAGCAGCGCCCGATTGCCGATGCGGTCGCCCGCCATGCCATAGAGCGGCGAAATCAGCGTGCCGAGGAATTGCAGCGAGCCGAAGATCGCAAGCGCCAGCACCGAACCGGTCGAGACGAGCACGAACCAGCCCAGAATGATGTTCTCCATCTCGAAGGCCCACGAGGCCAGCAGGTCGGCCGGCCACTGGAAGCGAAAACTCCGGATGCGGAACGGCTGCAGCGCCGGAACGCGCGCGATGACACTCACGTCTTGATCGTTTCCTCTGGACCGGAGCCTGACGGCCCGGCTTCGCATCGACAATGCACTCTTGCTCATACCGCGTCCCAGCCGGACGCCGGGCTCGGCTTGCCGCCCTTGTCTTCAGGGTTAATGCGGCATATAGCCCGGCAATACCTGATTTTTCGCGGAAACATCCCAATCTAGCCCTCAGGAACGCTTGCGTTATCCGGCTGGGCAGCGCAGGTTGGCCCAACGTGACACCGTAAGGCGGCAAGGGGGCACTTGGCGCCGCACGCGGATTTTTGTTGGAGAAAGTCCGCATATGGGCGGGGAAGTCATCAAGTCCACTTTTCATCTCGTCCTGGTCAAGCCGACGCATTACGACGACGACGGCTACCCCATCACGTGGCTGCGTTCGCACATCCCGTCGAACACGCTGGCCGCGCTGTATGGGCTGGGTGACGACTGCCGCGCGCGCCAGGTGCTGGGGCCGGACGTCGACATAGCGGTCCATCCGATTGACGAGACCAATACGCGGGTTCGCGTCGACCGTATCGTGCGCGACGTGCGCCGCGGCGGCGGCAAGGGCCTGATCTGCCTGGTCGGCGTCCAGTCCAACCAGTTCCCCCGCGCCGTCGATCTCGCCCGCCAGTTCATCAAGGCCGGCATGCCGGTGGCGATGGGCGGTTTCCACGCCGCCGGCTGTCTCTCCATGCTGCCGGTCGTGCCGCCCGAGATCCAGGCCGCCATGGACATGGGCGTGTCGATCTTCGCCGGCGAGGCCGAGGAAGGCCGCTTCGACGCCATCCTCAAGGACGCATGGAACGGCACGCTGAAGCCGCTCTACAACTACATGGACGACCTGCCGGGCATCGAAGGTGCGCCGACGCCGCGCCTGCCGGCCGCGGCACTGGCGCGCAACGAGGGCAAGAAGTCGAGCTTCGACCTCGGCCGCGGCTGCCCGTTCCAGTGCTCGTTTTGCACCATCATCAACGTGCAGGGCCGCAAGAGCCGCTTCCGCAACGCCGACGACCTCGAGGCGATCGTCCGCGAGAACTACCGGCAGGGCATCACGTCGTTCTTCATCACCGACGACAACATGGCCCGCAACAAGCACTGGGAGGAGTTCTTCGACCGGCTGATCGAGCTCAAGGAGAACGAGGGCATCGAGGTCAACCTCATCATCCAGGTCGACACCCAGTGCCACCGCATCCCGAACTTCATCGCCAAGGCGCGCTGGGCCGGCGTCTACCGGGTTTTCATCGGCCTCGAGAACATCAATCCGGACAACCTGCTGGCGGCCAAGAAGCGGCAGAACAAGATCACCGAGTACCGCAAGATGCTGCAGGCCTGGCATCATAGCGGCGCCTCGACCTGGGCCGGCTACATCCTGGGCTTTCCCGGCGACACGCGCGAATCGATCCTGCGCGACATGGAGATCATCAAGAAGGAGCTGCCGCTCGACATCCTCGAGCTGTTCATGCTGACGCCGCTGCCGGGCTCGGAGGACCACCAGACGTTGTGGAAGAAGGGCGTGTGGATGGACCCCGACCTCAACAAGTACGACCTGCATCACCGCGTCGTGCACCATCCGAAGATGAGCGATGCGGAGTACGACCAGACCTATCGCGACGCCTGGCGCGCCTACTACACGCCCGAGCACATGGAGACCGTGGCGCGCCGTCATGGCGCCATCAAGGGACGCAATCCGGCGGAGCCCGCCCAGTTCATGACCATGTTCAAGATCATGTTCGAGGCCGAGGGCATCCACCCGCTGGAAGGCGGCGTGCTGCGCCTGAAATACCGGCGCGACCGCCGCTACGGCATGAAGATCGAGCCGCTCGGCGTGTTCCATTGGAAGCTGGCGGTCGAGAGCTGGAAGAAGATCAGGATCTACGCGCGGCTCGCCTGGCAGGGCTGGCGGATCGGCCAGAAGGTGCGCCACGATCCCAAGCGCCACGAGTACATGGACCTTGCCCTGACCCCGGTCGTGGACGACGACATGGACAAGCTCTCGCTGTTCCACGAGACCGCGGGTGGCGAGGCCGCAGTCGCCAAGCAGCGCGGCGAGGATCTCGCCCGCGCGCGTGTCGCGGCCCAGCACAATCTCGCCGCCGCACAGAAGAGCGAAAGGCTCGCCGCCGCGGAGTAACGTATAGTCGGCGGCATGGACGACGACATCGCCTCCCGCGTCTATGCCGACCCGCTGGCGCGCTGGTTCGTCACCGAGGCCTATAAGATCGCCGACACCGGCCAGCTGGTCGCCGCCTCCGGCGAGCAGCTCGTGCGCGCCGGCATCCCGCTCTACCGCCTCGCCTATTTCCAGCTGACATTGCATCCCGAGTTCGCCGGCAAGGCCTATCTGTGGCGGCGCGGCCGCGGAGTCGAGGTCGGCGTGCGTCCGCACGGCGACAACCAGGACGCCGAGTACCGCAATAATCCGCTGCCGGTCGTGTTCGAGCAGCGCAAGACGGTGCGCGTGCGGCTGGAGACCGTGCAGCCCGAGGCGCCGCTCCTGCGCCAGCTCAAGGACGAGGACGCGACCGACTACGTCGCCCTGCCCCTGCTCTTCACGACCGGCCATGTCGACGCCCTGAGCGTGGTGTCGGACAGGCCGGGCGGCTTCTCGACGGTCGACCTCGACCGCATGTTCCTGCTGCAGTTCGCCTTCACCCGCATCGTCGAGACGCATTCGCTGCGCGACACCGCGGCCAACCTGCTCGACGCCTATGTCGGGCGCGCCGCCGGCCAGCGCATCCTGGCGGGCGAGGTCAAGCGCGGCGACGGCCAGACCATCGAAGCGGTGATCTGGTATTGCGACCTGCGCGGCTTCACGCGCGCCTCCGACAGCCTGCCGCGCGACACCGTGATCGCCCTGCTCAACGACTATTTCGACACAATGGGCAAGATCGTCACCGACTCCGGCGGCGAAATCCTGAAATTCATGGGCGATGGCATGCTCGCCATGTTCCCGGTGCCCGACCCGGCCGGGCGCGCCGAGGTGGCCGCGCGGGCGGCGCGCGCCGCCGCCTCGGTCGCCGACGCCGTCATGGTGTTGAACCGCATCCGCGCCGCGGCCGAGGAGCCCGCCATGCGCTTTGGCCTGGCGCTGCATATCGGCGAGGTGATGTTCGGCAACATCGGCGCCAGCAACCGGCTCGACTTCACCGTGATCGGGCCGGCCGTGAACTACGCCGCGCGCCTGGAGAAGCTGTGCGGCGAGATCGGCCAGCCGATCGTGCTGTCGGCCAAGATTGCGGCGCTCCTGCCGCCAGCCATGAGCGCGCCGATCGGCCGGCACGCCTTGAAGGACATCGACCAGCCGCAGGACGTGTTCGTCCTGCGCTAGGCCTACTTGTTGTTCTGCCCGGTCTGACCCGCGTTCTGGCCAGAGGTGTGACCGCCCGACTTGCCGCCGCTCTGCTGCTTTTCTGCCTGATGACTGCCGGATGGGCCGCCCCGGCCCCCCCTGCTCTTGTTGTCATTCGATTGAGCCAGCGCCACGGGCGGCAACACGCCCAACAGCAAGAGCGAAAGGAAAGTACGACGCATCTGTTTCCTCCTAATGCAAGACCCCCGGCTTCACCTGGTCGAGGCCGTCCTCCACGGTCGCCGAGATGGTGGTGCGCACCATCGAGCGTTCCTTGGTGTAATCCCACGGCCGGCCACGGTGCAGCATGGCGCGGTTGTCCCACATCACGACGTCGCCCTGCCGCCACTTGTGCACGTAGACGTGCTCGCGCTTCGTCGTTTCGTCCATCAGCTCGGCGAGCAGTTGGCGCGCGTCGCGGTCGTCCATGCCGTCGATCGCATAGGCATGACTGGCGATGTAGAGCGCACGCTTGCCGTTCACCGGGTTGAGCCAGTTCATGCGCCAGCGCACCGGCGGCAGCGCCCGGCGCTCGATCTCGGTCGCGAGGTCGGGATGGATCTGGTCGCGGCTGTTGGCGTAGGAGTGCGTCGCGACGGCGTCCTTGAGCCGGTCCTGCAGGTCGGGCGAAAGCCGCTGCCAGGCCATGCGCGTCGAGGTGAATTCGGTGTCGCCGTCTTCGCCCGGCAGCACGCGCGCGCTCAGCACCGAGGCGAGCGCCGGAATCTTCTTGAACGACGAATCGGTGTGCCACAGCGCGTTGGCCCTGGCGACCAGCACCTGGCGATGGTCCGGCGGCACGATCTTGCCGTTCATCTTGTTGGTGAGACGCGAGTAAAAGGTGTTCTGGCCAACCGACGAGACCTTGGTGAGCTCGAGCGGCCCGAAGGCGCGGCTGTAGGCGGCCTGGACGTCGTCGGCGATCGGCTGGTCGCGGAACACCAGCAGGGAATGCTCCTCGAAGGCGGTGCGCACGGCCTTGTAGGCCTCGCCGTCGGTCGCGACATCGAGCACCGACACGCCCCTGACCTCGACGCCGAAGCCCGGTCCAAGCGGAACCAGTTCCATCGGTTTCTCCTCGCGGTTCTGCTTTATCCCAAGCGATTTTACCGCAAGGCCCAAACGGGCGGCTATAGTGCGCCTCCTGCCCCGACCTGCGGTCACCGCATGCCTGACCTCGCGCTTTCCTTCATCGCCAGTCCCACGCCCGAGGCGCAGCGGGCGCTGAAGGCGTTGCGCCGCAAGTACGGCCATGTGCCGCCCGCCAAGGCAGAATTCATCGTCGCGCTGGGCGGCGACGGGCTGATGCTGCAGACCCTGCACCGCTCGCTCAACCGCAACGTGCCGATCTACGGCATGAACCTGGGCACGGTCGGCTTCCTGATGAACCAGTATCGGCCGAACGGGCTGATCACGCGCCTGCACCGCGCCCGCCGCATCGCGCTGACGCCGCTGCGCATGCAGGCCACGACCACGCGCGGCCAGGTGCGCGAGGCGATCGCCATCAACGAAGTGTCGCTGTTCCGCTCGGCCCGCCAGACCGCGCGCATCGCGATCTCGGTCGACCGCAAGAAGCGCGTACCCGAGCTCTACTGCGACGGCGTCATGGTCGCCACGCCGGCCGGCTCGACCGCCTACAACCTGTCGGTTCACGGCCCGATCATCCCGCTCGGCACCGGCTTGCTGGCGCTGACGCCGATCAGCGCCTTCCGGCCGCGGCGCTGGCGCGGCGCGCTGCTGCCCCGCCATTCCCAGGTGGAATTCACTGTGCTCGATCCGCGCAAGCGCCCGGTCGCGGCAGCCGCCGACTCGGTCGAGATCCCCAACGTCGTGCGCGTTTCGGTGACGGAAGCCACCGACATCGAGCTCACCCTGCTGTTCGACCCCGAGCACGACCTCGAGGAGCGCATCCTGAAAGAACAGTTCGCGCCTTGAGCTCCGAAGAGATCCCGTTCAAGCCTGAGCGCAAGCACATCATCGGATACGACGGCATCGGCCCGATCGTGCTGGCCATCGCGATCGGCGCGGCGGGCGGCTTCGTCGCCAACTGGCTCCGCATGCCGCTCGCCTGGATGCTGGGCTCCTGCCTGTTCACCACGCTCGCGGGCTTCGCCGGGGTGCGCATCGGCATGCGGACCCAGCTTCGCCAGGGCATGATCATCATCCTGGGCGTGCTGCTGGGCTCGGGCTTCACGGCGGAGCTGGTGCACCGGCTCGGCCAATGGGCGCTCAGCCTCGCCGTCGTCTCGGTCATGACGATGTGCGGCGCCACGCTCTGCTATTTCTGGCTGCGCCGCTTCACCGACTGGAACAAGCCGACCTGCTATTTCGCCGCCATGCCGGGCGGGCTGAACGACATGACCATCCTGGGCGGGGCGATGGGCGGCGAGGAGCGCTGCATTGCCCTCGCCCATGCGCTGCGCATCCTCACCGTGGTGATGACCATCCCGGTCTGGTACCGGCTGGTGAACGGCGCGCAGACCAGCGTGCTCAACCTGGTGCGCGGGCCGACCGGCAACGATTGGCACGACTACGCGATCCTGATCGCCTGCGGCCTCGCCGGCGCCGCCGTCGGCCGCGGCCTGCGGCTGCCCGCCGCTTTCATGATGGGCCCGATGGTGCTGAGCGCGATCGCCCACCTCTCGGGCTTCACCAATTCCAAGCCGCCGGGCGAGCTGGTCGCCGCGGCGCAAATCGTTGTCGGCGCCGGCATCGGCTGCCGCTTCGTCGGCGCGGCGATCGACAAGCTGCACAAGGAGATGGCAGCCTCGATCGGCGCCGCCGTCATCATGATCGGCTGCGCCGTGCTCTTCGCCAAGCTCTCGGTCGCGATCAGCGGCCTCAATCTCGACGCCACCGTGCTCAGCTACGCGCCGGGCGGTTTCGCCGAGATGAGCCTGATCGGCCTGGCGCTTGGCATCGAGATCGCCATGGTGGCCACACACCATCTCTTCCGGCTGTTCCTGATCCTGACCACCAGCGCGCTGCTGTTCCGCCTGTGGCGGGCGCGCGATGAGGCCAAGGCTGCTGCAGACTGAGCCTAATGGGCAGCAGCCACCAGATGTTGAGTGGCTCATGTTAAAATAACATGGAAATAACATGAGTGATCAATAACTGGGGTGGGCCGACCGGGCCCGTTTATTGACGAGAGTTAAACGGGAATCCCTCTTCCGCATTACCGGAGTTACCGGAGTTACCGGAGTTTCGTCGGGGAGCATCGAGACAGGCACGGGCAGGCACTCGCAATCCGGAGGAAACCGGCGACAGAACAGGGCAGTCGCGCCAACGGCACCCGCCATCTCCTGCATACACCCGTTGTTAGAAGAAACCCGATTCTGTCGTATAGAACTTTTCAGCGTTTCCGCCGGGCCGCGACCCGGCGTGCCGCCGCCAGGGCCGCGCGCGCCCAGTCGAGCAGCTCGTCCGGCTCGTCGATCAGCCGCTCCGGCAGTTTCCAGAAGGAAAGGTCGATCAGGCTGCCGCCCTTGGCGTAGTTGAGCGGCGGCGCGGACCCGGCTTCCCTGAACAGCTCGCGGTTCTCGTCATCGACCCGCAGATAAAGGGTGTCCTCCGTCACCATGCCCAGCATCACACCGTCGCAGAACACGCCGGTCTTGCCGAACATGCGCCGCAAGGTGATGCGGCCGAGCGGTGCCAGCTGGTCGCGCAGGAACTCGGCAAAGCCTGCGCTCGCGACCAAGCTAGGCCCGCACCGTGATGCCGCCATCGACCACCAGCAGGTGGCCGTTGACGTAAGCCGCCTCGTCCGACGCCAGGAAGAGCGCGGCGTTGGCGGTGTCCCAGCCGGTGCCCATCTTGCCGGTCGGCGAGGCGCGGTTACGGATGGCGATCATCTTGTCGTAGGCCTGGTTGTGGTCCTTCTCGCCCTTGGCGTATTCCTCGGCCAGGAAATCGATCATCGGCGTGTGCATGAGGCCCGGCAGGATGGCGTTGCAGCGAATGCCCTTGTCGGCGTACTCCGAAGCGATCGCCATGGTGAGCGAGTTCACCGCGCCCTTGCTGGCATTGTAGGCGACGTAAGAGATGCCCTTGGGCACCCGGATCGAGGCGATCGAAGAAACGTTCACGATCGCGCCCTTGCCCTGCCTCTCCATGATCGGCAGCACGTGCTTGGCGGTGAGAAAGAAGGACGTCACGTTGACGTCGAACACCTTGTGCCACTCGTCCTCGGGGAGCTGCACCGGCCCGCCGGTTGAGCCGATGCCGACATTGTTGTCGAGGATGTCGACCCGGCCCCATTTGGCGAGGCAGGCATCGACCATCGCCTTGACCTGCGCGTTGTTCGAGGCATCACATTCGAAAGCCGCCGCCTCGCCGCCTGCCTTCTGGATCAGGCCCACGGTTTCTTCCGCCGCGGCGCGCTTGCGGTCGACGCAGAACACCTTGGCGCCTTCGCGGGCGAAGGTGACGGCGGTGCACTTGCCGTTGCCCCAGCCCGGCCCGCTCGAGCCCGCGCCGACCACGATCGCCACCCTGTCCTTCAATCTGCCGGGCATCTCCGCCTCTCCCTGTGCGAAACGCTTCGTCGCTGGACCATAGCATGGCGGTCATGGAATGATTCCCGCCAAGACAGTCGGGGAGGAATTCGATGCTACGCCGCCGCTTCGTCGCCACGCTCGGCGCCGCCACGTTGGCCGCGCCGGCGGTGCGCGCCGACACCTGGCCCAACAGGCAGATCAAGGTGGTGATCCCCTACCCGCCCGGCGGGCCGACCGACATCGCCGCGCGCATCGTCATGGAGAAGGCGGGCAATCTCCTCGGCCAGCCGATGCTGTTCGACAACAAGGGCGGGGCCTCGGGCATGATCGGCGCGGCCTACGCCAAGACCCAGCCGGCCGACGGCTACAATTTCCTGGCAACGACGGTGGCGATGCTCGCGATCACCCGCCACCTGCAGCCCATCCCGTTCGATCCGGACAAGGATTTCCTCACCGTGGCGCGGCTCGCCACATCGTGGGCCTGCCTCACCATCCATCCCTCGGTGCCGGCCAAAACCATGGCCCAGTTCGTGGCCTATGCGAAGGCCAACCCGGGCAAGATCAACTACGGCTCGTCGGGCAACGCCACGATCACTCATCTCAATTGCGAGATTCTGAACCTCGAGGCCGGCATCAAGATGACCCACGTGCCCTACAAGGGCAGCGCGCAGGCGACGCAGGACCTGCTGGGCGGCCAGATCCAGGCGCAGACCGACCAGACCTGCCTGCCGCACATCCTGGCGGGACGGCTGCGCGGGCTGGCGATCGTGGGTGACCGGCGCTGGCCGGGCAAGCCCGACATCCCGACCATGCAGGAGACCGGCTACGGCAAGGATGTGGGCGAGAGCTGGTACGGCATGCTGGCGCCGGCCGGCACGCCGGCCGAGATCGTCGACAAGCTCGCCAAGGCGATCGACCAGGCCATCAAGTCACCCGACGTGCTCGACAAGCTCGACAAGGGCGGCGCCAAGCCGAGCTATCTCGGCCCGGCGGCGATGCGCGCCCAGGTCGACAAGGAAAGCAAGCTGTTCGCCGACATCATCAAGCGCGGCAACATCCATCTCTGAGCACTTCGGCCGCCATAAGATGCGGGCACTTCCCCATATGAATGGGGAAGAAAGGTCACCCGCGCTTTCTCTCCAGGAACATCTTGTCGGTCTCGGCCGCCAGCACGCCGCCCTGCAGGGTGCCCTTGTAGAACGGCGCGGCGTCGACGACCTGCCTGGCGGTGATGCCGATCTGGTCGATACCTGCCGCGCGGATGCCGTCGATCGACGAGGCGAAGACCACGCCGCCGATACCCGCCCACACCAGCGCGCTCATGCACATCGAGCAGGGCTCGCCCGTGGTGTAGAGCGCCATCGACCCCCAGTCGCGGTTGCCGTGGCGGGCCACGTAGTCGTTCATGCAGGCGATCTCGCCGTGCAGGAGGGGATTGTCGCGCGCCGCATTGACGCCGCGTGCCACCACCTCGCCGCTCTCGGGTCGGACGATCACCGCGCCAAACGGATAGACGGGATTGCGTCTCGCCTCGGCGATGGCCTGGCGCATGAACTGCTCGTGGCGCGCCATCGGGACCGACGGCGGCGCGGCGCGCGCGGGCTTGGCTCCGGGCAGGCAGACTAGGCCGCCGGCACCGGCCAGAAACTCTCGCTTGGTGATCATGCGTCGAGCTCCCCGTCGGTCTGGTTGAGGAAAATGGCGACCGCCATCATCGTCACGTAGAAGCGAAAGGCCGATGGCACGCCGTTCCAGGCCGTGGACTGCCACATGGCGAACCACTCGCCGCCGATCACGACGAAGCCCAGGAACCACAGCAGGAACCCCAGCCCGACTCCGAGCAGCGCGAATTTCTTGGCGGCATTGAAGTCGCGCGCCCGCTGCCGCAGCGCGCCGGCGAGGCGCACCGCACCGAACGCGAGCAGCAGGCCGGTCGCCGCCTCGGCCGCGATAATCGACCAATAGGCGGCGGTCCACAGCGCGGGGCTGGTGACGGCGCGGCTCTTGAGCGCATTGTCGGGAAACGTGGTGTCCATGCTGAGCACGTGGCGCACGAAGGCGTAGTTCGTGCCGTAGTCGACCAGATTGTCGTAAGCCACCAGCAGCGCGAACAGGGCGAGCGACGCCACCATCGCGGTCTTCACCAGGCGGATTGCCGGCATTCCCGTGCCTCCCCTCGCTCAGCGCGCGAACCAGGCGCGCGGCCAGGCGCAGGATAGCGCGAGCGCGATCAACAGGCCGCCGCCGGCGACGAGGAAAGCGAACTTGTAGCCGGCCATGAAGCCCGCCGCGGCGGCGTGGGCGTGCAGGGTCGTCAGCACCGCGGCCCCGCTCACGATACCGACCGTCCGCGTGAGCTGGGCGAGGCTTCCGGCCACGCCGCGGTCGTGCTCGGGCAGGGTGTCGGTCACCAGGTCGATATAGGCCACGGCGAGCAGGCCCTGCCCCACGCCCTCGACGATCAACAGCAGTGCCACGACGGCGACCGGTGTGGCGGCATCGGTGAAGGCGAGCGGCAGCAGGCCGGCGCCGACCACGGCAACGCCGAGGAAGGCGGTCGTGCGCCGCCCCAGCGCCGGCACCAGGCGCGCCGACAAGGGCGCCCCGGCCATGCCGCCGGTGAAGGCGAGCGCCAGCACGAGGCCGCTGCCCAGCGCCGAGAGCTTCAGCACGTTCACCAGGTAATACGGCGTCAACAGCAGGATGGTGAAGCCCGCCAGATTGGCGAGCACGTTCATGGCGTTGGGAATGGCAAAGGCAATGTCGGCGAACAGGGCCGGCCGCAGGATCGGCTCGGACACGCGGCGGCTGCGCCTGACGTAGGCGAGCGCAAGCTCGAGCGAGATCAGGAACAGCGCCAGGGCCACCCAACTCGACACCGCCCGGCGCTGGGCGAGCACGAAGGCCAGCAGCAGCATGCTCATGCAGCCGGCGATCAGAACGGCGCCCCAATGGTCGAACGGCCGGGCCTGCAACTTGGGCGACGGCAGAACGCCCGACAGCGCGAGCGTCACCAGCGCGATCGGCACGCGCATCCAATAGACCGCCTGCCAGCCCCACAGCTCGACCACGACGCCGCCCAGCAGCGGGCCGGCCGCGGATGCCATCAGCATGCCCATCGAGAAGCCGGCCAGGGCCTTGAGCCGCTGTTCGGGCGGATAGACCGAGGTCGCCAAAGCGGGCGTGCAGGAGAGCGCCAGCGCCGTGCCGATGCCCTGGCTGGCGCGCGCCCACAGGAAGAGCGGCCAGCTTGGCGCCAGCGCACAGGCAGCACAGCCCACCGCCGACACGAGAAGGCCGATGCGGAAGATCAGGCGGTAGCCGAACAGGTCGCCCAGCTTGCCGCACACCAGCATCAGCGAGCCGTAGACCAGCACGTAGCAGATCACCAGCCACTGCACGTCGCCCAGCCCCAGGTGGAAGTGCGCGGTGATCGCGGGCAGCGCCACGTTGACCGCGATGTCGAGCGGGGCGAGCGACGCGCCCAGCCCGACCACAGCCAGGCCGATGAGCGGGTGTTTTGTCAGAGGTGCTTTCCGAGGAACGCCATCGTGCGGTCCCAGGCCTGCTTGGCGGCCGCCGCGTCGTAGGCCGGGCTCTTCTCGTTGGCAAAGGCGTGGGCGGCATCGTAGCGGAAGATCTCGGGCTTGTTGCCGCCGGCTGCCATCGCCTTCTCGAAATCGTTGACGAGCTGCGGCGTGCACCAATCGTCCTTGTTGGCGAAATGCCCCTGGATGGGGATCCTGATCTTGGCCGGATCGGCGAGCGCGGCGGGCGGCACGCCATAGTAGGGCACGCCGCAGGCGATGCCCGGCACGCGCGCGGCGGCGGCGATCGTGAGCGCACCGCCCATGCAGTAGCCCATGACGCCCACCTTGCGGCTCATGCCGGCGAGATGCTTCACCGCGGCAGCGATGTCCTGATCGGAGGCGCCGGCGAAGTCGAGGCCGCTCATCATGTGGTTGGCCTCGTCCGGTTTCTGCGTCACCCGGCCCTTGTAGAGGTCGGGCGCCAGGGCGTTGTAGCCCGCCTTGGCGAAGCGATCGGCCACGCCCTTGATCTGGTCGTTCAGTCCCCACCATTCCTGGATGACGACGACGGCCGGCTTTCCCTTGCCGGCTTCGGCGAGATAGCCCTTGCACGTGCCACCGTCGGGACGCTTGACGTCGATCATGCTGCCCATGTCGTTGCCTCCTGTTCTCTCTGTCTTTGTGAAGCAAGGTTAGCGCAATCCCACTGTCAAAATGAAGCGCGCGGCGAACGGCGGCCGTGTGCCGACGCGCCCCGTGTGCTAGGTTCGCGATGTTCAGGGGGACCATGCAGCAGCGACGGAGATCGCTTCTCATCGGCGCATTCGCGTCCATGGTCGCCGGATGCTCGTCGTCCGGCCGTGACTTCGCCCGCCCGCAGAGCGGTTCGCTCATCCTTGGCGGAACCTCTCCTGCCGACGCGGTAGCAGCCTTCGGCGAGCCGGCCCGGCAGCGGCAGGAACCCTGCGATCCCAATTTCGGCGACAATTTCGATTCGCTGCAGCCGAGGCCCGCGGCGCTTCGCCGAGCGGCGCTGAAAGGCGAGCTCGAGCGGCTGACCTATTCGTTCACTCGTGCCACGCTGGTCGTGCTGCCCGACCAGGCTACCGCGCGCATCCGCCTGCTCGATCTGGCGTTCTGGAAGGACAAGCTCGTCTACTACCATTACTCCAGCAGCTTCCAGCAGGACGCCACCGACTTCGACGAGGCCAAGGCCAGGAAATTCGTGCGCGGCCGCACGACGACCAGCGACGTGCTGAACCAGCTCGGCACGCCGGGCGGCCAGGCGATCTATCCATACATCGCGCATCCCAACATGCGCGCCTATTTCTATCAGTATGCCACTGTCGGCCCGCGCAAGGGCCAGGTGACGCTGAAGCACCTCGAGCTGCTGTTCAACGCCAACGACCGCCTCGAGCAGAGCTATCTCGTGAGCGAGATCAAGGACGGCGAGGGCTGATCAGAGCCTGGCGCGCAGCTCGGTCTTGAGGATCTTGCCGTAATTGTTCTTGGGCAGCGCGTCGACGAACTTGTAGTCCTTGGGCCGCTTGAAACGGGCGATGTTGTCGAGGCAGAGCTTGTCGAGCTCGGCGGGCGTGAGCTTGGATCCCTCGCGCGCCACCACGAAGGCCACCGCCTCCTCGCCCCATTCCGGATGCGGGCGGCCGACCACCGAGCATTCGGCGACGGCGGGATGCAGGTTCAGCACGTCCTCGATCTCGCGCGGATAGATATTGGAGCCGCCCGAGATGATCATGTCCTTGGAGCGGTCCTTCAGCGTCAGGAACCCGTCCTCGTCGAAGGCGCCGACATCGCCGGTCCACAGCCAGCCGTCGCGCAGGGATTTCGCCGTGGCGTCGGGATTGTTCCAGTAGCCCGACATCACCGTGTCGCCCTTGACGATGATCTCGCCGACCTCGCCCACCGGCACGCGCTTGCCCGCCTCGTCGACGACGCGCACCTCGACGCAGGTGTCGGCGACGCCGGCCGAGGCGAGCCGCTGCTCCCAGCGCGGATGATCCTTGGCGGCATGAATCTCGCGCGACAAGTGCGTGATGGTCATCGGGCTCTCGCCTTGGCCATAGAGCTGGCACAGCGCATTGTCGCCCAGCGTCTCCATCGCGCGCTTGAGGTCGCTGACATACATCGGCGCGCCGCCATAGGTGATCAGCCGCAAGGCGCCGGGCCTCAGCTCACCCACGCTCGCATGCTCGACAAGGCGCTTGACCATGGTCGGAGCGAGGAAGATCGAGCAGTCGGGCCAGCGGTTCATCAGGCCGACCGTCTCGGGCACGTCGTAATGGCCGCTTTCGGGAAACACCTGCACCACGCCGCGCGCCAGCATCGGGAAGTTCCACAGGCCGGAGCCGTGGCTGATCGGCGCGGCATGCACCATCGAGCTGCCTGCCGGGGGCCGGTCGACATCGGCATAGTAGTTGAGCGCCATGGCCAGAAGATTGCGATGGCTGAGCGTGGCGCCCTTCGGTCGCCCGGTGGTGCCCGAAGTGTAGAAGAGCCAGGCGGGATCGGTCGGCTCGGCATCGGCCATGACGGCGGGATCGCCCACTTCCATGAACGTATAGGGCCTGGTCGTGACGTCGACGATGTCCTTGAGGGCGGGCGCTTCCCGCGCCGCCTCGGCGATGGTGGCGGCGAGATCGGGCGTGACGAAGCAGAGTCGCGCGCCGGAATTCTCGAGGATGAAGGCGAACTCCTTGGCGTGCAGCTTGGCGTTCATCGGCACCGCGCACAGGCCGGCGTGCCAGATCGCATACATGACCTCGATCGCCTCGACGCAATTGGTCATCGCGAAGGCGACCCGATCGCCGCGCCGGAGCCCGAAGCGGCCAGTGAGATGCATGCTCATCACCGAGACCTTGCGCCACAGCTCGCGATGGCTGAGCCAGCGCTTGTCGCCCCTGGCGAGGGCCGTGAGGTCGCGGAATTCCTGTGCCGCTCCGAGCAGCAGATGGGCAATGTTCATGGTTGCCGCCAATCCTCCTCGAAAGCCGCCAGCGGCCGCGACCGCAGATTGAACCGCACCGCGAGCAGACGAACCGCAAAGGCCGTGACCGCGGCCGCCGCGCCCGCCCACGCGCCGGGTGCGCCGAACTCAAGCAGCACGGCGAACAGCAGGCAGCCGATCAGCGAGGCGAGCCCCATCAGCACCGACGGCTGCAGCAGCTCGAGCTTCTGGTTCATCAGCAGATCGCGCAGCGCGCCGCCGCCCACGGCATTGACGACGCCGATCAGGATGGCGCCGATCATCGGGATGCCGGCCGCGACGGCAAGGTGCATGCCGACCACGCCGTAGGCGCCGATGCCCAGCGCATCGGCCAGGGTGAGCGCAGGCGGCAGCCAGGCGAGCCGCCGTAGCGCCCGGCCGAACAGCCAGATCATCGCCGTGACGACAGTGACGATCATCAGATAGTCGGGCGTCTGGATCAGCTTGGGGGCGGCTGAGCCGGGCAGGAATAGCCCGTCGCGGATCAGGCCGCCGCCGGTCGATGAGACCATGGCGATGATGAAGACGCCCATGATGTCGTAGCCCCGGCGCGCCGCCAGCATGGCGCCGCTGATCGCCCACAGGAACGTCGCTCCCAGGTCGTACCAGTGGAATACCGCGTCGGAGAACGGGAACATCGCGCGATATTGCCGTCCGGCCGATGGCCCTGCAATGTGGCCGCATGAGTGAGTTCGATTTCGCCGTCATCGGCGCAGGCATCGCCGGCGTATCCGTCGCCTACCATCTGGCGCCCACGGCACGGGTCATGATCGTGGAGCGCGAGCACGTCGCGGCCTACCACACGACGGGCCGCTCGGCGGCGCTGCATTCGGAGACCTATGGCAGCGCCGAGATCCGCGCCATCACCGTGGCGAGCGGCCATTTCTACCGCAAGCCGCCGGCGGGCTTCGCCGACCATCCGCTGCTCACCGCGCGCGGCGCGCTGATCGTCGGCCGCGCCGAGCAGAAGGACGGCCTCCAGGCGGCGGCGGCCGAATATGCCCGGCTGGTGCCGACCGTGCGCTGGCGCACGCCGGCCGAGACACTGGCGCTGCAGCCGCTGCTCAAGCCCGAAGCTTGCGCCGGCGGGGCGGTCCATGAGCTTGCCGAGGACATGGACGTGGCGGCAATCCATGCCGGCTTTCTGAGGGGCGCGCGGGCAGCGGGCGCGGAACTGCGCCTCAATGCCGAGGTCACGGCGCTCGATCGCAAGGGCGGGAAGTGGACCATTCGCCTGCGTGATGGCGGCACGCTTGCGGCTGCCAACATCGTGAACGCGGCCGGCGCGTGGGCTGATGTCGTCGCTAGGATGGCGGGCGCCACGCCGGTCGGGCTGGTCCCCAAGCGGCGCACCGCCTTCACCTTCGATGCGCCGGCCGGGCTGGCGCTCGACAAGATGCCGATGGTCATCGACTTCGACGAGAGCTGGTACATCAAGCCCGAGGTTGGCCAGTTCCTGGGCTCGCCGGCCGACGAGACGCCCTCCGCCCCGACCGATGCGCAGCCCGAGGAGATGGACATCGCGGTAGCCGTCGATCGCATCGAGACGGCGACCACCCTGAAAATCGCACGCATCAAGAATAAATGGGCGGGGCTCCGGAGCTTCGTCGCCGACAAGAACCTGGTCGTGGGCTACGACACGCAGCCGGGCTTCTTCTGGCTGGCCGGACAGGGTGGCTACGGCATCCAGACCGGCGCCGGAGCCGGACGGCTCGCCGCCGCGCTGGCGCTCGGCCAGGGCCTGCCTCGCGAGATCGCTGACTTGGGCGTCACCGAACGGGCGCTTTCGCCGGCCCGCTTCACGCAGCGGTGATCAGGAGATCACGCCCGGTCGCCAAGCTCTGACTTCCCGCCGGCGCTCCGGCGAGTCATTGTGCAACCGGGGAACGAAAGAGGAGTAGCCTATGAGCAAGCGTGCCTTCATCGCCGCCACCGCCGCGGCACTGTTCGCCGCCGGTGGCATCGCGACCGTCGCATCGGCGGAGGGCACCGTGAAGTGCGCCGGCGTCAATTCCTGCAAGGGAACCAGCTCCTGTGCGACCGCCAATTCCTCGTGCAAGGGCATGAACTCGTGCAAGGGCCAGGGGTGGACCGAGACCAAGAGCGAGCAGGAATGCACCGCCAAGGGCGGCAAGGTGATGTGACTGCGGCGCCTTATACGGCCGCCATCGACATCGGATCATCGCCCGCCTTCAACAAAGATTGAGCCCCCTTCGCTGATCGAGGGCCGAGTGCCGCCCGTAACAGGGACGCAGGTCGACCTGCATTGCTGATCAAGAGGGAGCTCGTCATGACCAAGCGCACCATCATAGCCACCGCGGCCTCGATCTTCGCCGCCTCAGCCTTCGCCACCGCCGCCCATGCCGACGGCATCAAGTGCGGCGGCGTCAACGCCTGCAAGGGCCAGAGCGCCTGCAAGAGCGCGACCAACTCGTGCAAGGGCCAGAACGCCTGCAAGGGCCAGGGCTGGACCGAGTCGAGCACGTCGCTGGAATGCAGCGCCAAGGGCGGCAAGGTGATGTAACGATTGCTCTTTCGGCTGCGAACAGCCGGAGGAACCGACGGGCGTCCCGAGCGATCGGCGACGCCCGCCGTCTTTTTGGAGTAGACTGACGGCATGCAGCAGCCTGCGGTGGATTTCGGCCTCGGCCTCAGGACCGAGCACTACGAGGAGATCGCCGCCAATCCCGGCAAGGTGAGCTGGTTCGAGGCGCTTAGCGAAAACTACATGGTGCCGGGCGGCAGTCCGCTCTATTGGCTCGACCGCCTGCGCCGCGACTATCCGATGGCGCTGCACGGCGTGTCGTTGTCGATCGGCTCGATCGATCCGCTCGACGGCCGCTATCTCGACGAGCTGAAGGCGCTGATCGACCGCGTGCAGCCGATGTGGGTCTCCGACCATCTCTGCTTCACCGGCCTGCGCGGCCTGAACATGCATGACCTGCTGCCGCTGCCCTACACCGAGGAGGCGCTCGACCACGTCGCCGAGCGCGTCAAGCGCGTGCAGGACCATATCGGCCGCCGCCTGGTGCTGGAGAACGTGTCGAGCTACGTGACGTACGCCGCCTCCGAGCTCAGCGAATGGGAGTTCATGGCCGAGCTCGCCCGGCGCGCCGACTGCGAGATCCTGCTCGACGTCAACAACGTCTATGTCAGCGCCTTCAACCACGAGTTCGACCCGCGCGCCTTCCTGTGCGCCATGCCGCGCGAGCGCGTGCGCCAGTTCCACCTCGCCGGCCATCTCAACAAGGGCACGCACATCATCGACACGCACGATCATCCAATCATCGACGACGTATGGGACCTCTACGCCGAGGCCGTGCGGCTCTTTCCGGGGGTGCCGACCATGATCGAGCGTGACGCCAACATTCCGCCCTATGGCGAGCTGCTGGCCGAGCTCGACACCGCGCGACGCATTGCCGCCCAAGCGACACGGCAGGCGGCATGATCAACGCGGGCTCAAATGCAGGTTCGCTGGGCGACCTGCAGCGCGCCTTCCAGGACTACCTGCTGGTCAGGAGCGACGGCTTTGCCGGCTCGGTGCGCGACACGAAGAAGGCCGACCGGGTCACCCTGCTGGGCGTCTATCGCGACGCCTATGCGCTGCGGCTGATCGAGGTGCTGACCAACGACTTTCCCGGCCTGATGGCGATGGCGGGCCCGGCCGACTTCGACCATATGGCGCGGGCCTATATCGCGGCCCATCCGTCGCGCACACCGTCGGTGCGCTGGTTCGGCGCCAGGCTTGCGGACTTTCTGGCGGCCACGCCGCCCTACAGCACGACGCCGGCCGCCGCCGAGATGGCGCGCTTCGAATGGCTGCTCGGCGAGGCGTTCGACGCACCGGATGCACAGCCGGTCGGCGCCGCCGATCTCATGGCGTTGCCGGCCGAGGCTTGGCAGACACTGGCCTTCGCCGCCCTGCCGTCGCTGCGCCGCCTTCGGCTCGCCTTCGAGGCGCCGCAGGCCTGGCAGCGCCGCGCAGAGGTCGAACCCGGCAATCTCGAGGTCGCCGCAGCCGCAGCGCCCGTCGAGTGGGTGATCTGGCGGCCCGAACGCACGACGCATTTCCGTTCGCTCGAAGCCGACGACGCGGTATTGCTCGACGCGCTGCGGGCCGGCCGCACATTTCCCGAGATGTGCGAAACGCTGGTGCCGCAGGCGGGCGAGGAACAGGCGGCGGCGCGCGCCGCCGCTCTCTTACGTGGCTGGGTTGAAGCCGGAATGATTGCTACGTTCAGTCACTGACCAAGCTTCGCCCGCTTGATGGAATTGGTAGACATACGCGACTTAAAATCGCGAGGCCCCGAAAGGGGCCGTGCTGGTTCAAGTCCAGCAGCGGGCACCATCTCTCAGTGCAGCGTCTTCAGATAGGCGATGATCTGCTTGCGCTCGTCGGCCTTCTTGACGCCGGCGAACGCCATCTTGTTGCCGGGCGCAAAGCCCTTGGGGTCGTTCAGATATTTGTCGAGCGTGTCGTCGGTCCAGGTGACGCCCTTGTCCTTGAGCGCGGTCGAATAGCTGAAACCTTCGGCCGTCGCCGCCTTGCGGCCGACGACCCCGAACACCGATGGTCCGACCTTGTTCTTGCCGGCCTCGACGGCGTGGCAGCCGATGCACTGCCGCTTGAACGATGCCTCCCCGGCCTTGGCCCCATCGTCCTGCGCCAGCGCCGGACTCGCGCCCGCCTGGACCGCCACCGCAAAAGCCGAGATCACGCCGATCCGCATCCGCTGCTCCTTCCCCGCTCTTGGCCGAATGCCCCTATACTCCAGCCGACCGTCCGGGAGGAAACAGAATGAAGGATCTCGCAGGCCGCCTCGCGGTTATCACAGGCGGCGGCACCGGCATGGGCCGCGAACTCGCCCGCCAGCTCGTGGCCGAGGGCTGCAGCATCGCCATGTGTGACGTATCGGCGGCCAACATGGCCGAGACCAAGCGCCTGTGCGAGATCGAGCGCCTGCCGCAAGGCCTGCGCGTCACCACGCACATCGCCGACGTCTCGAACGAGGACGACGTCAAGCGCTTCGCCGCCGAAGTCGGCCGCCAACACGACACCGATCGCATTCATCTGCTGTTCAACAACGCCGGCATCGGCGGCGGCGGCAGCCTGATCGCGCATGCGCGCGAGGAGTGGGAGCGCACCTTCAACGTCTGCTGGTTCGGCGTCTATTACTGCACGCGCGCCTTCCTGCCGATGCTGCTCAATGCCGACCGCGGCCACATCGTCAACACCTCGAGCGTCAACGGCTTCTGGGCCTCGGTCGGCCCGTCGATCCCGCACACCGCCTACAGCGCGGCTAAATTCGCGGTGAAAGGCTTCAGCGAGGCGCTGCAGACCGACCTGCGCATCAACGCTCCGCACATCAAATGCTCGGTGGTGATGCCAGGCCATATCGGCACCTCGATCGTGGCCAACTCGCGCAAGATCCAGGCCGGCAGCCAATCCGATGCGATGAGCGCGAAGGAAATCGCCCAGATGCGGGCGCGCATCGCCTCGATGGGCGTCGACACCGCCAAGCTTTCCGATCAGGACGTCGCCCGTCTGGCCGAGGAGCGCGCACGGCGCTTCCTCGAGGACGCACCGACGAGCGCCGCCCAGGCCGCCACGATCATCCTCGATGGCGTAAAGGCCGACCGCTGGCGCATCCTGGTCGGCGCCGACGCCGAGAAGATCGACCGGCGCGTGCGCGAGGCGCCCGAGCGCGCCTACGACATCGACTTCTTCCAGGCTTTCGCCAAGGAAGTGGGCTGGAAGGTGGGCTCGTAGATCACGCAACCACGGCGGCCGTTCGTCGTTTCTCCCTGTGAGCGCGCAAGGGAGGCGGCCATGACCGTCGAGTTCATCGATTTCAAGCGGCGCCGGCTTGTCGGCGCGCTCAGCGCATCCGGGCTGGTCCTGGCATCGCCCGCTTTCGCCCAGTTGCCGGCCGCGCCCAAGAAGGCAACGACGACCGACGAAGAGGCCATTCCCGCCACCGAAGACCTGATGCGCGAGCATGGCGTCGCCGAACGAATCCTGCTGATCTACGAAGCCGGCATCCGCCGCATCGGCGACGGCGAAGACATCGAGCCCGCGATCTTCACGCAGACCGGCGAGATCATGCGTGATTTCATCCACGGCTATCACGAGAAATCGGAGGAAGACCAGATCTTCCCGCGCTTCAAGAAGGCGGGCCGGATGGTCGACCTGGTCGACACGCTGATCGCCCAGCACGCCGAAGGCCGCAAGCTCACGGACAAATTCCTGCAGGTCGCCGCGACTCCGAATACCGAAGACAAGCGCAAGACCATGATCGACACCATGAAGGCGACGATCACGCTCTATCGTCCCCATCTCGCCCGCGAGGATACCGATCTGTTCCCAACGGTGCGCAGCCTGGTGACGCCGAAGGAATTCGACGAGATTTCCGAGGCGATGGAAAAGGCCGAACGAGACAAGTTCGGCGCCGACGGCTTCGAAAAGACGGTCAAGAAGGTCGCCGCGATCGAAAAGCGCATCGGCATGAACGACCTGTCGCAGGCCGCCAAGCCGAAGAACTAGCGGCTAACCGCGGTAATGGCAGGCCACCCAGTGGCCGGGCCTCTTCTCGAGCAGCTCGGGATCGCGCTGCGCGCAATCGGCCCTGGCGATCGGGCAGCGTGTATGGAAGTGACAGCCTGACGGCGGCCGGATCGGGTTGGGCACGTCGCCCTGCAGCATGATGCGCTTGCGCTTGACCGTCGGGTCGGGGATCGGCACCGCCGACAGCAGCGCCTCGGTATAGGGATGCAGCGGCGTGTCGTAGAGCGCGCGGCTCGGCGCGATCTCGACCACGCGCCCGAGATACATCACCGCCACGCGCGTCGAGATATGCTCGACCACCGACAGATCGTGGGCGATGAAGAGATAGGTCAGCCCGAACTGCTCCTGCAGGTCCTCGAGCAGGTTGATCACCTGCGCCTGGATCGACACGTCGAGCGCCGACACCGGCTCGTCGCAGATCAGCAGCTTGGGCTCGACGGCGAGCGCGCGGGCGATGCCGATACGCTGGCGCTGGCCGCCCGAGAATTCGTGCGGAAAGCGCCGCATGTGGTCGGGCTGCAGGCCGACGGTCTCGAGCAGCTTCACCACCCGCTCCTCGAGCTCCTTCTTCGACTTCACGAGATTGTGGATCTGCAGCGCCTCGCCGATGATCGCGGCCACCGTGAGCCTGGGGTTGAGCGAGGCGTACGGGTCCTGGAAGATGATCTGCATGTCGCGGCGCAGGCTGCGCAGCGCACTGCCGTCCATGCGCATCACGTCCTGGCCGCTCAGCCAGACCTCGCCCGAGCTCGGCTCGATCAGGCGCAGGATGCAGCGGCCGGTCGTCGACTTGCCGCAGCCCGACTCGCCCACCAGGCCGAGCGTCTCGCTCTTGCCGATGTCGAAGCTGACGCCATCCACGGCATACACCTTCTCGACGTTGCGCGCGAAGACACCGCCCTTGATCGCGAAGTGCTTCTTCAGGTTCTTGACCGACAGGAGGGGCTCGGCGCTCACAGCACGCACCTCACGAAGTGGCCCGGCCCGACTTCCTTGAGAGGCGGCATGGCCTTGGTGCACACATCCATGGCGAATTTGCAGCGCGCCGCGAAGCGGCAGCCGGGCGGCGGTTCGAGCAGGCTCGGCACCGTGCCTGCGATCGCCTCGAGGCGCTGTTTCTGCTCGGCCGCGCGGTCGACGCGCGGGATCGAGCGGATCAGGCCCTGCGTGTAGGGATGCCGCGGGTTGCCGAACAGCGCCTCGACCGGCGCCTCCTCGACCACCTTTCCGGCATACATCACGACGACGCGCTGGCAGGTTTCGGCGACCACGCCCATGGCATGCGTGATCAGCATGATCGACATGCCGAGCTTTTCCTTCATCTCCTGCATCAGCTCCAGGATCTGTGCCTGGATGGTGACGTCGAGCGCGGTCGTCGGCTCGTCGGCGATCAGGAGCTTGGGCTTGCAGGACAGCGCCATGGCGATCATGACCCGCTGGCGCATGCCGCCCGAGAACTGGTGCGGATAATCGTGCACGCGCTTGCCAGGATTGGGGATGTTGACCAGCCGCAGCATCTCGACCGCGGCGTCGATCGCCTGCTTGCGGTTGAGCTGCTGGTGCTGGCGCAGCACTTCGGCGATCTGGTCGCCCACCGTGTAGACCGGGTTGAGCGAGGTCATCGGCTCCTGGAACACGATGGCGATCTCGCGGGCGCGGATCTTGTCCATCTCGTCGGCGGCGAGCGGGATGAGGTCCCTGCCCCGCCAGAGGATGCTGCCGTCCTCGAAGCGGCCCGGCGGCATGTCGATCAGCTTCAGCACCGAGCGCGCGGTGACGGTCTTGCCGCAGCCCGACTCTCCCACCACGCCCACTGTCTCGCCGCGATCGATGTGCAGGTCGACGCCGTCGACGGCGCGCACCATGCCGTCATCGGTCTTGAACCACGTCTTCAGCCCGCGAATCTCGAGCAACGTCTCGGCCATCGATCCCTGCTTACAGAACGCGGCGCGGATCGAGCGCGTCGCGCAGCCCGTCGCCAATGAAATTGATGGTCAGCACCGTGAGGAAGATCGCCGAGCCGGCGAAGATCGCCCAATGCGGCGCGATGTCGATCGTGTCCTTGGCGTCGAACAGCACGCGGCCCCAGGTCGGGATGTCCGGCGGAAATCCCAGGCCGAGGAAGGAGAGGGTCGATTCGGCAATGATGGCATTGGCGACGTCGATCGTGCCGGCGACGATCACCGGGCCGAGCGCATTGGGCAGGATGTGGCGCACCACCTGGCGGATCGACGAGGCGCCGAGCGCGCGCGCCGCCTCGATGAATTCCTTCTCGCGGATCGACAGGATCTGAGCGCGCACCAGCCGCGCCACCTGCATCCAGCGCAGCCCGCCGATCACCAGCACGACGATCAGGAAGATGCCGCCCTGCGTGCCGATGAGCTTGGTCAGCGCATCGCGGAACAGGTAGCTGATCAACAGCAGCAGCGGCAGCTGCGGCAGCGACAGGAAGAGGTCGGCCAGCCACATCAACGCGGCATCGATGCCGCCGCGCGACATGCCGGCGATCGCACCCACCATCACGCCGACGATCGCCGCCACCAGCATGGCGCAGAGCCCGACGGCCAGCGAAATGCGGCCGCCATAGAGCAGGCGGGCCAGGATGTCCTGCCCCAGATCGTCGGTGCCCAGCGGATGGGTCCAGCTCGGTCCGTCGAGCTTGGAGGCAAAGTCGATCTCGTTGATCGGCACGCGCCAGACATAGGGCCCGATCAGGACCGCGAGCACGATCAGGAGCAGGATGACGGCGCTCGCCATGGCCAGCCTGTGCCGCCGAAAGCGCCGCCAGGCTTCCTGGGCCGGCGAGAACCGGACCGTCTTGGCAGGCTTGGCCGCGGGCGACGCGGCAGCCGGCCGGTCAACGGTAAGAGATGCGGGGGTCGAGCCAGCCATAAAGGATGTCGGCGATGAGGTTGAACAGGACGACGAGGCAGGAGAGCACGAAGGTGACAGCCATGATGACCGGCGTGTCGTTCGACAGCATCGCCGAGATGAGGAGCGAGCCGATGCCCGGCACGCGGAAGATCTGCTCGGTGACGATGGCGCCGCCGAACACGGCCGGCATCTGCAACGCCACCAGCGTCACCACGGGAATGAGGGCGGTGCGAACCACGTGGCGGCTGATCACGGCCCGCTCGCCGATACCCTTGGAGCGCGCGGTCGTAATGTAGTCCAGTCGCACGACGTCAAGCACGGCGGAGCGCACGTAGCGGACCAGCGAGGCTCCCTGGAACAGACCCAGCACGAGGACGGGCATGATCGATTGCTTGACCTCGTCCCACAGCCATTGCCAGCCGGTCGAGCTGAGATCGGTGCTGTAGACGATGGGCAGCCAGTCGAGCTTGACCGAGAACAGCAGGATCAGCAGCAGGCCGGTGAAGAAGGTCGGCAGCGAAAAGCCGACGAAGGCCAGGGTGTTGGCGATCTGGTCGAAAATCGAATAGGGCCGCGTGCCGGCCAGCACGCCGACCGGAAGGGCGACCAGGATGGCCAGCAGCTGCGCCGCGCCGATCACGATGATGGTGGTCGGCAAGCGCTGCATGATTAGCCTGTCGACGTCGATGCGGCTCGCAAAGGAGAAGCCCCAGTCGCCGTGGATCATCGCCGCCAGCCAATGGAGGTAGCGCAGATAGACCGGATCATCGAGGCCGAACTTGGCACGCAGCGAGGCCGCCACCTCGGGCGGAATCGCCGGATTGGCGGCGATCTCGCTGAACGGATCGCCCGGCGCCAGCGCCAGCACACTGAACAGGATGATGCTGATCCCGAACAGGCTCGGAACCGCGATCAACAGCCGACGGATGACGTACTGACGCGACACTGGCTGCTTACGGCGAAATACGCATCATCCCGAGGCCGCGGGCCGAGGGACCGTCCAGACAACTGAAACGATCCCTCGCCGAGCCCGGGACGACGATTGTCAATCTCACGATTTGAACCAGTCCTGGATGTCCCAGGTGTTGTTGTCCCAGCCGCTGATGTTGGCGGTGAGCTTGTTGTTCATGGCGACGACGCCGGGGCGCGCCACCACCGGGATCACCACCTGATTGTTGATCACCAGGTCGTTGGCCTTGATGAAGATGGCAGCCCGCTTCACCGGATCGAGTTCCGACTGGCCGGCCTTGTAGTTGTCGTCGTACTCCTGGCTGCGCCAGCGCGTGATGTTGCGGCCCTGCCACTTGTTGGCCTTGCTCGCCGCCTCCCACGAGCAGAACTGGTTCATGAACAGCTCGGGATCGGGCTGGGTCATGGTCGTGGTGTACATCTGCAGGTCTGTATAGAAGTGCGGATAGGTGTCCGGATTCGCCACGTCGGACGAGAAGAACACCGACGCCGTCACCGCCTTGACCTCGATCTCGATGCCCGCCTTCTGGCAGGCCTGCTTGACGATGGCCTGGTTCTTCTGGCGCGGCTGGTTGATCGAGGTCTGGTAGACGAACTTGAGCTTCTTGCCGTCCTTCTCGCGGATGCCGTCGGAGCCCTTCTTCCAGCCGGCCTTGTCGAGAATGGCGTTCGCCTTGTCGATATTGAACTCGAACTTGGTGTTCTTGGAGCGGAACTTCTCCGGATTGTTGACGAAGTTCGCGGTGGCGATGCCGGTGCGGCCATAGATGTATTTCTGCACCGAGTCCTTGTCGATGAGGTGGGTGAGCGCCTCGCGCACCTCGGGATACTGCAGAGTCGGATGCTTGGTCTTGAGGCTCGAGCGCTCGCCGTCGACCTCGGTCCAGGGATCGGTGGTGTTGAGCTGGATGTGCTCGATGTTGCCGCCGGGCGATATGACGACATGGCCCTTGCCGCCCTTTTCGAGGCGCATGAGGATCTCGTCCTCGACCTGCATGTTCCAGGCGAAGTCGTACTCGCCGGTCTGCAGCACGGCGCGCGCGGCCGATACCGCGTCGCCGCCGCCCTTCATCTCGATCGCATCGAAGTACGGCCGGTTCTCCATGTGGTACTTCGGATTGATCACGCCCGACACGAGATCGCCCGGCTTGAAATCCTTGAACATGTAGGGGCCGGTACCGATCGGCTTGAGATTGGTCGGCGCCTCACGCGACTTGGCTCCCGTGTAGGCCTCGAACAGGTGCTTGGGAATGATCATGCCCTGCGTGCCGACGAAGGCGTTGGCCCAGAACGGCGTCGGCTTGTCGAACTTGATCGTGATGGTGTGATCGTCGACCTTCTCGACGACAATGTCCTTGTAGTTGGCCACGGTCACCGCGGCGGTCGCCGGATCCTTGGCGTATTGCCAATTGAACACGACGTCGTCGGCCGTGAACGGCTTGCCGTCGTGCCAGGTGACGCCCTGCTTCAGCTTCCAGGTGACCGACTTGCCGTCGGCCGCCAACGTGCCGTCCTCGCGGCCGGGGATCGACGCGGCGAGCACCGGCTTCAGGTTGCCCTCGGCATCCCAACCGGCGAGCGGCTCGTAAAACAGGCGCGAGCCGTCCTGGTCCTTGGTGCCGACCGCGAAGTGCGGATTGAGGAGCGTCGGTCCCTGCCACCACAGCACCTTCAGCACGCCACCGCCGCCGCGCTTGGTCGGCTTGTAGGCAGGATATTTGGTCTGGGCATGGGCGACGCCCGCGATCGCCAGCAACTGCGTCGCCATCGGCGCGGTCAGGCCGACCGCCGCCATGCGCTGTACGAAGCCGCGCCGGGAGAGCCGGCCCGTCTTGACCTTGCCGATCAGGCCTCGCAATTCACGTTCGTTCATCGCACTGCGCTCCCTTCTTGAGCATTTCCCCGTCGCTCTCGCTATCTTGCAAGATGCGTGCAACTCTCAATCTGAACAGGCCGGGACGCCCTCGTCAATGACAGCGGGGCTGAATCCAAGGAGGGGAGCAATGGCTTGGCTGTATCTTGTTGTCGCGGGCTATTCGAGATCGGCTGGCCGCTCGGCCTGACGAAAGGCCGGACCACCGGCGGGGTCTGCACAGGATCTCGATCTGCCTGACCACTGCGGGGATCTGCAAGAAGGAGAACGCGATGCGGATGAAGGATAAGGTGGCACTGGTAAGCGGCGCGGCGAGTGGCATGGGCGCAGCCACCGCGCGACTTTTTGGCCGGGAAGGCGCCAAAGGCGTCGTCGTCGCCGACATCCTCGACAAGGAGGGCGAGGCCGTGGTCGCCGACATCAACAAGGCGGGCGGCAAGGCGACCTACGTTCATCTTGACGTCACCGACGAGGCCGGCTGGAAGGCGGCGGTCGACAAGACCCTGTCGACCTACGGCGCGCTCGACGTACTGGTGAACAATGCCGGCATCTCGGGCTCGGCCGAAAAGGATCTCTACGACACCGCGGCCTGGAACCGCCTGATGGGCATCAACTCGACCGGCGTCTTCCTCGGCATGAAGCACGGCATCGCCGCGATGAAGAAAGCGGGACGCCGCGGTTCGGTGATCAACCTCTCCTCGATCTCCGGCATTGTCGGCCAGGGCTTCATCCATGTCGGCTACAATGCGTCGAAAGGCGCGGTGAGGCTGATCACGAAGGCGGCGGCGGCGCAGCACGGGCGCGACGGCATTCGCGTGAACTCGGTGCATCCCGGCCTGATGCCGCCGATGCGCACGTCCGGCCGCACCGCGGATCCCGAGACGCGCGCCAAGACTCTGAAAGGCGTGCCGCTCGGCCGCGCCGGCGAGGTCGACGAGGTGGCGTACGCCATCCTGTTTCTCGCCAGTGACGAGTCTTCGTACGTCACCGGCGCGGAGCTGGTGGTGGATGGCGGTTGGACGGCGGTCTAGACTCGAGGTCGTCGTGATGTCCCATCACGGCACACAAGGCGGCCAGCAGGCGAGTCGAATAAAAAAGCTTGAGGCCTGACTCCTCCTCGATCATCAACGAGAACTTGAGCAGGCGACGATTGCGGCGGGTCCAATCGAGTTCGATGGGCACGCTCTCGGCCAGCCGATCGAGGGCTTTCTCCAGCTTCTCCTCCGCCGGCACGTACTGTCCCTCGCCGAGGCAATCGTCGATGATGTTGTAATCCTCCAGTTCCTCGATCGTGTTGAGCAGAGGCAGTACCGTGCGACGGGCTGCCTCGAACTGACGCCAGCTCTCGGTCTCAAGGGTTGGCTTGCCGTCGAGAGTTACCAGATTCGGCAAAATCCAATCGTACACGCGCTGCCTCTTCACCGATCTGCGCAGCCTCGGCCGCCAGCCTGGCGGAAAGCTGATAAATAGATCGTCGTTCAAATGCCACTTCCAGTCCTCAGGGCCGGGTGGCGTTGGCAACTCCGCGAACAAATAGAGGAAGGCCTGGTCGGCGCCCGCCGTGCGCACGAATCTCACATCGTTAACGGCGCAGATTCGCCGGATATTGTCATTCATCGTCGGCTTGTCGCCAACGAACATCCAGTAGATCAGCTTCTCACGATACCTTGTGGGCTCGCTCAGAGCCTGCATGATGCCGTCGTCCCAGCAGCCGGAATAGCCGGCGACGACATAACCCCAGCCGCCGCGAGATCGCAGAAGCTCCCTGACGCTACCGCTCGTTTGCCGGATCTGTTGATCCAGCATACGCATACCGTAGGTCGTGTGATGCCCATGGGCCTTGACAACTACCGGCGTGCCCTGCGCGATCTCGCGATAGGCGGCGGCCGCGTTCACTGGATCGTAAACAACGTGCGGCTCCGTATCGGCCGAACTCCAGGGGAGGCTCCAAAAACCGGATAACGTCTGGTCGTCGAAATTGGTTGTGACGATCGGATTGAAGATACCAACGACTGACAAGTGGGCCGCGACGAGGTGGGCGATGTTTGCTTCATGCCGCGCCCGTCGGATGCAGGCCCGTAGGAACTGCCCGCCCGTCGCGACATAGCCGTCGGCATTCGCGATTTCAGTCTCGCCTACGGCCTCACTATCGTCCGGTTGATTCTCATCGAACACCCGGCGAAAGCGCCACGACAGCAGAGATTCGTCCGCCGGCCGCTTGGCGAGGCTGATGCCGCGCTTGCGCGCCAATCGCGCCAGCGCGCGCTCCATCTCGCCGGCCATCGGAATGCCGGCGCTACGCGAAGCGCCGGCCCCCAACACCAGAGTGAAGGGCGTCCGATAGTGGAAGTCGCACAGGGTCTGTTCGAACTCCTTGGCGAATTCCTGCAGTGTGATAGTCCGCTCAGCCATCGCGGCCGCGAGCGGCTCCAGTCTAGATCGCCGCGATCAGCACCCAGGCGATCATCGCCATGCCGACCACCGACACGAACCACACCGCCGTGCGCAGCCACGGAACGCCCAGCAGATAGACGAGCGCATAGACCAGCCGCGCCCAGAAGAAGAGCATGGCGCCGAGCTGCGTGGTGGCGTTCGCCTTGCCGGCGACCGCGGCGATCAGCACGAGTGCCGCGAACAGCGGCAGGCTCTCCAGCATGTTGAGATGGGCACGCTTGGCGCGGCCGGCGAAGCCCGTGAACTGGCCCAGACCCTCGCGGTTGCCCGCAAGGGTAGTAAGGCCGACTTCCTGGTTGGCGGCGGCCGCGGCGATCAGCACCTGCACGAAGCAGAGCACCACCGAGAACAGAAGGTATTTGAGATCAAGCGACATCGAGTTCTCTCCCCTACTTGGTGCCGAACAGGCGATCGCCTGCGTCTCCCAAGCCGGGGACAATATACCCGTGGTCGTTGAGTTTGGCATCGATGGCGGCGGCATAAACCGGCACATCTGGATGCACTTCCGCGAAGGCGCGCGCGCCCTGCTCGGCGCCCAGGACGCAGATGAACCTGAGCCGCCTGGCGCCGCTCTCCTTCAGCCGGTCGACGGCAGCAATGGCCGAATGGGCGGTCGCCAGCATGGGATCGCACACGATCACGTCGCGGTCGGAGATGTCGGCCGGGATCTTGAAGTAATACTCGACCGCCTGCAGCGTCTTGGGATCGCGATAGAGGCCGACATGGCCCATGCGGGCAAGCGGCACGAGGTCGATGATGCCCTCGGCGAGGCCGAGGCCCGCGCGCAGGATCGGCACCACGACCAGCTTCTTGCCTTCGAGCAACGGTGCATCCATCGGCTCGAGCGGCGTCTCTATGCGGGTCTTCACCAGCGGCAGGTCGCGTGTGGCATCGTAGCCGAGCAGGAGCCCCATCTCGCGCAACAGGCGGCGGAAGTTGGTGCTCGACGTCTGCTTGTCGCGCATCTTCGAGAGCTTGTGCTGCACCAGCGGATGGGTGCTGACGTGGATCGAGTGCGGCAAGGACATGACGGGCTCCCCTCTTCTTCTCGCTAGAACACTGTACCATCGCTCTGGATGGAAATCGGCGGACGGCCGCCCGGCCGGCGCTCGGCGGCGAGCTTGCGGCCGGCGAACCAGGTGCCGCCTTCCAGCACCTTCACCAGCGGCAGCCGTTCGGCATCCAGCTTCAGATGCAGGCGCACATGCTGCGCAATACGGTCGAGCAGCGCCACGGTCAGTGCACGCCATTCGACGATCGGCTCATCGCCTGCCGTGAATGTCTTTGCCAGCAGCGCGCTTTGCTTGATCCGCAGTGTTCCTGAATCGATCAGCAGGCCGCCATTGCGATATTCCGGCAGGCCGGTCAGCGCGTCGAGCTCGATGACCTTGAAGCCCGCCCCTTCGAGCGGCTCGACCAGGGAATAAGAGAGCCACTGCGAGAGCTTGTGGAAGGGCACCCAGCCGATCGCCGGATGCTGCCACATGTCGCCGTATTGCAGCGGCCAGATCGGCGAGAACTTGTCGAGCACGGCGGCAAGGATCGATGCCGCCTTCACCGTGCCGTTGTCCTTCTCGATGACGTCGAACAGCGCGCCCGGCCGGTCGAGCCCGCCCCGCATCCCGACCTCGCCCAGCTTGCGCAGCAGCTCGGCTCGTCCCTCGAGACCGACCAGCGGATTGTGCGCCTTCACCTGGAAATCCATGGCGATGTCGGTCGGCGTGAGCGCCAGCAGGCGTTCGGCGTCGACCCGCAGCGGGTCTGCCTTGGCGTCGCGGCTGAACAGGCCGTTGGTGAACATGTGGAAGCTCGCCACGCCCAACCCTTCGGAGCGCGCGTAGGTCTCGTTGCTGCCGGGCTCGCGATATTT
>DASRFX010000054.1:0-33948 GCA_035651335.1 Reyranella sp.
AGGATCTGGAGGACCAACCCGAGCGTCAGGGCGCGGACGCCGAGTCGCTGCATGATCGGCGAGGAGGCGAGCGAGCTGATGAAGTATCCGAAGGCGAAGGGCAGAGTGGCGAGGCCCGCATCGATGGGCGACAGGTGGCGCCCGCTTTGCAGGTAGACCGCGAAGGTCAGGTAGAACGACGAGAGCATGTAGAACGCCAACGCCATCACCAGGCCGGCGACGAATGAGCTGCTGCGGAACAGTGACAAGGCGACAAGGGGATCTCCCCCGCGCGCCGAGAGCCGGGCCTGGAAGCGTACGAACGCCATCAGCGCAACGGGGCACGCCGCGAGCATGGCGATCATCCATGCCGGCCAGCCGGCCTCGCGCCCTTCGACGAGCGGATAGACCAGCAGGGCGAGTGTCAGCGACAGGAGGGCGACGCCGCCCAGGTCGAGCTTCTGCGCTCGCTCGGCGCGCGAGTCGGGGAGGAGAACGAAGCTGCCGAAGAGAGCTGCAAGGCCGATCGGCAGGTTGATCAGGAAGATCGCTTGCCAGGTGAAGCCGAACGGGCGCGCCGAGACCAGCACGCCGCCCAGCACCTGGCCGCAAATATTGGCAAGCCCGAAGGTGGCGCCATAGAAGGCCAGTGCGCGCGTCTGCTCGGCGGCGGGAAAGAGCACGCGGATCGAAGCCAGTACTTGGGGCGCCATCGCCGTCGCGGTCAGTCCCTGGAGGATGCGTCCGGCGATCAGGATGGAGGGCGACGTCGCCAGGCCGCACAGAACCGAAGCGACGGTGAATCCCGTCACGCCCAGCATGAACATGCGCCGCCGGCCGAACAGGTCGCCCAGGCGTCCGCCGGTGATGAGGAACACGGCGTAAGTCGCGGCGTAGGCCGAGATCACGAACTCGACCTCGCCCGAGGACGCGCCGAGGTTCTGGCGTATGGCCGGCAGCGCCAGGTTGACGACGTTGAAGTCGAGGACCGGCAGGAACGCGCCGACAAGCAGGACCGGCAGCGCCAGCCATCGCCGTGGATCGCCCGTCGGCTGCCCGGCCGGCGCTACCGCTCTTTGGACCGTTTGAACCTGCATGCTGGCCTCCGGCGTCTGTCCGTCACCGGATTTCGGCTGTCCATGCAGGAACAGCCATCCTATATTTCGGCAAGCGCCATTTGCAGAAATGGACAGGGATGAACTGGGACGATTTGCGTCTCGTGCTTGCCGTCGTCCGTGAGGGCACGCTCTCGGGTGCGGCGCGGCATTTGCGCGTGACCCATTCGACGGTGTTCAGGCGGTTGGGGGCGATCGAGGACGGGCTGGGCGTTCGGCTCTTCGAACGTTTCCGCGACGGGTATTCGGCGACGCCCGCGGGCGAGGCGGCGGCCGCGCTGGCGAGCCGCTTTGCCGATGAATTCGTGGCCCTGGAGCGGCGCCTCTCCGGTCAGGATCTGCGTCCGTCCGGCATGGTCCGGATCGCCACGACCGATACGGTCTCTGCGATGCTGATGCGGCATGTGCCGGCGCTGCGGGCGGCGCATCCGGAGATCTCGCTCGAGGTCACGGTTTCGAACGTGATGGCGAACCTGACCCGGCGCGAAGCCGACGTCGCAATCAGGCCCGCGCCCGAGCCGCCCGAGACCCTGGTGGGACGGCGGATCGCGACCATCGCGCACGCGGTTTATGGCTCTCCCGCGTACCTGTCTCGCCACGGCCGTGACCCGTCCAAACTGCGATGGATCGGGCTCGACGACACGCTGGCGACGACAGTGATCGGTCGCTGGATGCGCGACAACGTTGGAGACGGGCAAATAGGCCTGCGGGTCGATGCGCTGCCGGCGTTGAAGGATGCAGTGTGCGCCGGTGTCGGCGTGGCGCTCCTGCCTTGTTACCTGGGCGATACGGAGGCTCAGTTGCGTCGCGTGCCGTCGCGCGCCGGGTCCGACGTACGGTCAGCCCTTTGGCTGCTCACGCACAGCGACCTCAGGCGCACGGCCCGGATACGGGCCGTCATGGATTTCCTGGCAGCCGCGCTCGGTTCCGAGCGCGCCCTCGTCGAAGGGAAGCGATACGGCAAGGCGTTGCGTGGACCGGGCAATCTTCGTCGCTCCTAGGCGACGGCGAAGTCCTCCGGACCGGCGCCCAGGCCGTCGTCGCTCTCATAGTCGTCGTTGGCGGGCCAGCGGCCTCTCGACTCCCACGTTTCGTCCGTCGTCACGAAGACGGGCTCCGGCGGAAGTTGCACGGTCATGGCGAGCTGCGATCCCTTCGCCGTGATGCGCAATCCCTGCGCGGAGTCCGTCGCTAGGCCGAGCATCTCGAGATGCAGCCGTTGCGCCGAGCCGATGGCGGGCGCTTCGCCTCGCAGCAGGGCCTGCAAGACCCGGATGTCGTTGCTGCCATAGTTCATGGACGGCTCCCTGTTCCTGAAAGGCCCACGGCGTGGGATGCGGGATAGAACAGCGCAGAGCGAGAGCGGTTGCCGGGTTGGCGCCGCGCCACAGCAAAGTCGCGCCCGGGGGCGTTTCAGTGGCCGCCGGCCTTCACATCTTTTCCTTGATGCCGCGTTCGATCAGCCACCAGTTGACGGGATATGACGTCAAGAAGCCGAAGATCATCGCGACCTGCATCATGAACCAGAACTCGACCGTGTCCGTCCGGAGCGCCGTTCCCAATCGATCCCGAAAGATCGCGAAGTGGGCGATAGCCATGAAGCCGTACATGCCGACTTGCCACGCAGTCAGCGAGAGCGTGTCGGCCTTGATCGCGGCAATGATGCCTTCGCGGAACGACAAGCCGCGCATCGGCGCGATCGTGAAATACTGAAAGACGATGCCGAAAGCGTAGGCGAAGAGATAGTCGACGATCCAGACGGCGAACATCCGGTCGGAAAAGATGCTGTGCCAGCCGAAAGCTACGGCAACCGCAGGTACGGCGAAGACCAGCCACTCCGCGCATATGTCGCCCAGCGTGCAGCCGCTACCGCAGTGCAAGGCGCCATTGCCGACCATCACGGGAAAGGGCGTCTGCGTCTTGTTGGGCGGCTCCTGGTGCCGCTTCTGGGCGGCATGAGCATTCTCATGGCTCGCAAGGCGCCCATAGGCGAAATACTGCCACAGGATCCATACCGTGCCGAACAGCGCCGTTGTCGGCCAAACGATGTTCATGATCCACATATGCTGCGGATGGCGCAGAAGGTCGGCGCCAATGATCGCCGCCGAGAGCGCTCCCAGCGAAAGATAGGCAATCGAGAGGTCGTGCAACCACAATGGAATCATTGCGACGTCTTTGACGAGGGTAGGCACGCGCGGATGGATTGGAAGGCACCGGAATTCCGCTCGGGAACTCTAAACCCCGGGCGGGGACAGCAGGTTCCCGCGGCACGTCCCGTCTACTTCGCCAGCACGATGTGCGTGGCCCGCGCCGTGGGCACGTGCTCGACGGTGCGATAGCCCAGGGCGCGAAGATCGAGGCCGCTGAACAGCGGTTCGCCCTGGCCGATCGCTACGGGCGCCATCGCGAGATGGATCTCGTCGACGTGGCCGGCCTGGATGTATTGCCTGACCGTCTCGACCCCGCCGCCGATCTTGATGTCCTTCGGGCCGGCCGCGGCCCGCGCCTTGTGCAGCGCCTCCTCGATGCCGCCGGTGATGAAATGGAAAACCGTGCCGCCCAGCATCTCGATCGGCGCCCGCGGATAGTGGGTCAGGATGAATGTCGGCGCGTGATAAGGCGGGTTGTCGCCCCACCAGCCCTTCCATTGGTCGTCCGGCCATTCGCCGCGGATGGGACCGAACATGTTGCGGCCGAGGATGAAGGCGCCGAAACCGGCCATGGCGCGCCGGCCGAAATCGTCGTCAGGGCCGGTCTCGCCGTCGTCCTTCCCGATCATCTCGCGAAAAGTCCTGGTCGGGAAAAACCACTGGAATAACTCGGGCCCGCGCACGCCGAGCGGGTTTTCGAGGCTCTGGTCGGCGCCTGCGCCGAAACCATCGAGCGAGACGCCAAAACCGGCGACTTTTACCTTGGTCATGCGCCGGTATACTAAACTATATGGTTAAGTGTCCAGCACGCGATGTCGCCGCGGCGTCTGTCGCCAACACCGATCAGTCCTGGTCGATCTTGACGCATGCGGTGCCGGGCAGGGGTAAATCGTGGAACCTTTCTGCAGGAACAGGCGTTACGTTCAATTGGCCTTGTGAGAGGCTCGCCGATGCGGCGCGGCCGCTGGCGAGCCGTGCTGGCTGGTCAAATGAGGGCGCGGAAATGTAAATTTGCTGCGGCCCACGATCCGACGGTATTGCCCCGAGCGCGCCCGCTCCGAGTATGCATCTCGCGGAGCCTGGGGACGGCATGACTGTTCGGGGGAGGAAGGGGTCGGCTATGAGGGTAGGATGGCGGCACGCATAGACACGACGGAAGCTTCTGCAACACCGAGCCCCCAGCAGGCTTTGGCGCCGCTGGAAGAAATTTTGTGCACCGAAGAGCTTTGGCGGCGGCCCCGCCGCCCGCCTGATTACGAAACCGAGAACCGGGCGCTGGCCAAGCTCGTCGATGCCCTTGCTCAAGCGCCGCGCACCATTCTGCAGACACTGGCCGATACGCTGCTCGAGGTCTTCAAAGCCGATTCGGCGGGGATGAGCCTTCTCACGTCCGAGGGGAGGGACTTCCAGTGGACGGCGGTGGCGGGCGCATGGAGCCCCCATCTCGGCGGCGGCACGCCGCGCGATTTCGGACCGTGCGGAGATGTGCTCGATTGCGGCCGGCCGCTGCTGTTCAAGCATTGGGAGCGGCGATACCCGTATCTCAGCGAGGCGACCCCGCTGGCCGAGGAAGGACTGCTCGTGCCGTTTTACGTCGCCGGGAAAGCTGTCGGCACGATCTGGACCATTGCGCATGGCGAGCGCCGCAAGTTCGATGCCGAAGACTTGCGGCAACTCGAGAGCATGGCGCGCTTTGCCTCGGCGGCATACCAGTCGGTGCAGCTTCTGAATGAGCAAGAAGCGAGCCGTGCGGCGCTTGAGAGCATGGAGGCGGCCGCCCGATCCAACCGGCTCCTGAGCGAGTCCGAGCATCGCTTTCGGCAGCTACTGCAGGCGCTGCCGGCCGCCGTCTATACGACGGATGCGGAAGGCAGGATCACTTTCTACAATGAGGCCGCCGCCGAGTTCGCCGGACGGCGCCCGAAGTTGCGCGAGCTTTGGTGCGTGACCTGGCGGCTGTTCAACCCCGACGGCTCGCGCCTGCCGCATGACGAATGCCCGATGGCCATCGCCTTGAAGGAAAATCGTGCCGTTCGCGGAGCCGAAGCCATTGCCGAACGCCCGGATGGATCGCGTCGTTGGTTTGCGCCCTATCCAACACCGCTTCACGATTCGTCGGGGAAGTTGACCGGGGCAATCAACATGCTCGTCGACATCACGGAACGGAAGGAAGCCGAGCGCCAGCAGAAGCTGCTTATCGATGAACTCAATCATCGTGTGAAGAACACATTGGCGACCGTTCAGTCACTGGTGGTGCAAACAGCGCGCGGCACGAACGACATCGAGGACTTCCGCAAAGCTGTCGAGGGCCGCATATTGGCGCTGAGCCGTGCCCACAATCTGCTGAGCCAGCATCGGTGGGCCGACGCGGAGCTGACTCAGCTACTGCACTCCGGACTTGAGCCTTATCTCGCCAAAGGCAATGTCGTTCTTTCCGGCGAGCACATTCGGATTTCGCCGCAGGTCGCCTTGATGGTGTCCATGGCGATCCACGAACTTGCGACCAATGCGGCCAAGTATGGTGCGCTGTCCTCGGCTGCCGGCCGGATAAACGTGAGCTGGGCGGCCAGGGCCAATGGCGCCTCGCCTCGCCTGTGGCTGCGCTGGTTGGAAGAGAACGGCCCGCCGGTCGCGGAGCCGACCCATCAGGGATTCGGGATGCGTCTCATAAAAAGAGGGATACAGGCGGAGTTGGGAGGACAGACCCGCGTCGAGTTCGCTCCTGCGGGGCTGCGTTGCGAAATCGAGATCCCGCTGCAGCATGACGAGGAGTGATTCGGCCGGCGCACTCGCGGGGTTGCGGGTCTTCCTCGCCGAGGACGAATTCCACGTTCTCCAACTGACGGAGGACATGCTCCTCGAGTTGGGCTGCGTCGTTACCGAATCGGTGTCGAGGCTGCGTGCCGCACTTGATATGGCGGCGGCCACACAGGCGCAGGTTGCGGTGCTTGACGTCAATTTGCACGGCAAGAAGATCTTTCCCGTCGCCCAAGTGCTGCGGGAGCGGGGGATTCCCATCGTATTTTCGACCGGCTACGGCGAAGATGGCACCGTTGGCGAGTGGAAGGCGTGTCCGGTTGCCCAGAAGCCGTTCGCCATCGAGCAGTTGAGGGCGGCCCTCTCACAACTGCTCGCCAAATGATCTCGCAATTGGCCGACAAGCCTCGCCTGTGCGCTGATCCCGCTATCGCCGCTCGAGGAATCCCCGTCCTTCGAAGATCGCGGGCATCGCCCGCTCGATCCGCGCGGTCCGCGTCGCAGACTGCTTCGCGCCGGTGAAGTGGAACAGGTATCCCCGTTGCCGGCCGGGCGTCAGCGCCTCGAAAGCGCGTTTGAACCGCGGATCGTCGCGGAACTTCTTCTCCAGCTCCTGGGGCAGGGGAATCTCTCGCGGCTTGGTCTTGACCTTCATTCCCGCCTTCGCGGCCGCCACCGCCTCGCGCACGTAGGCCTTGATGGTGGCCGCCTTGGCCGCAATCTCCCTGGCGCTGGTGAACTTCATGACCCGCGCCGCCTGGATCTGCCCGAGCTGCACCAGCAGCTTCTTCGGGTCCTTCAGCAGCGCACCCTGAAAGAAGCCCAGCGCGCAATATTCCTTGAAGCCCTGGATGATGACGACGTTTTGCCCATCGATCGTGTAGCAGGGCTTTCCCCACTTGCGCTCCTCGCGCAGGTCGAACTCCGACAAGATCCTTCGCAGGGCGGCAATCTCGGCCCGCCACTTCTCTCGATACGCCATCTCCATGCTGCACCTGGGTTAAAGTTCTATACGACGGAATCGGGTTCCTTCTAGCACCGGGGTTAGGGTGGCGACGCCATGATCGCCATCAGGACGACGACAATAGGGTACGCGCAAGATTCGTTCGCGGCCGCGCGCGATGGTCAACAAACGCGCCACGAGTGTCCTGTTAGATTCGTGTTATTAAATTCGCCTCGGATACCACCCATACAATTGGTGGTGGCTCAGGAAATTACCCGGGGCCGCGCGCTACTCCGCGGCCTTGGCGTGCAGGCCGGGCGCGCTGTCGAGCAGGCGGGCGAGCCGCGGCTGGCGCGCCGCGCCGCCAAGTTTTGCCGCCAGCCGGTCCATGTAGAGATAGATCACCGGCGTGGTGTAGAGCGTCAGCCACTGCGAGACCAGCAGGCCGCCGATGAAGGCGATGCCCATCGGCTGGCGCAGTTCCGAGCCCGCGCCCTGGCCCAGTGCGATGGGCAGGCTGCCGAACAGCGCCGAGAAGGTCGTCATCATGATCGGCCGGAAGCGCAGCAGGCAGGCCTCGTGGATCGCCTCGCGCGGGCTCTTGCCCTGGTTGCGCTGCGCCGACAAGGCGAAGTCGATCATCATGATGGCGTTCTTCTTGACGATGCCGATCAGCAGCACGATGCCGATGATGGCGATCACCGACAGGTCATCGCCGCACGCCCACAACAGGATCAGCGCGCCCACACCGGCCGCCGGCAGCGCCGACAGGATGGTGACGGGGTGGATGTAGCTCTCGTACAGCATGCCGAGCACGATGTAGACGACGAGGATCGCCGCGGCGAGCAGCAGCGGCATCGACGTGAGCGAGGTGCGGTAGGCCTGCGCCGTGCCCTCGAAGGCGCGGTTCAGCGTCGCCGGCGCGCGCACCCGCTCGGTCATCCGCTCGATCGCCGACACCGCCTGGCTGAGCGCCACGCCGGGCGCCAGGTTGAACGACAGGGTGACCGCCGGGAACACGCCCTGGTGGCTGATGGTGAGCGGCTCGACCCGGTCGACATAATGGGCGACCGTCGACAGCGGCACCTGCACGCCGTTCGGCGCGGCGACGAACAGCTTGTCGAGCGCCGCCGGGTCCTCGGCGAATTCGGGCGCGACCTCGAGCACCACCTTGTTCTGGTCGGTGGCGCCGTAGATCGTCGCCACCTGGCGCTGGCCGAAGGCGTCGTACAGCGTCTGGTCGATCATCGCCGACGAGAGCCCGAGCTGCTCGGCCTTCTGGCGGTCGACCACGACGTCGATGTGCGGGGCGGCGACCTGCTGGTCCGAGGCGACGTCCTGCAGCTCGGGCAGCTTCTTCATCTCGGCTTCCATCACCGGCGCCCACTTGTTGAGCTCCTCGGCGTTGCTGTCGGTCAGCGTGTACTGGTACTCCGTGCGCGCCAGCCGGGCGCCGACCCGGATGGCCTGCGGGATCTGCATGAAGAACTTGGCGCCGATCACCGGTTCGACCGCCTGGCGGATGCGCTGCAGGATGACCTGGGCGTGGTCGCGCAGGTGGTACGGCTTCAGCTGGCCGAAGATGTGGCCGCTGTTCTCGCCCGGATTGTACGAATAGGAGCCGGCGTGCAGGAAGACGCCGGCCACGCCGGGATCGTGGTCGACCGCAGCCAGCACCTCACGCGCGGTGTCGGCGGTCTGCGGGAACGACGAATCCTGCCGCGTCTCGACCACGCCGAAGAACAGGCCGGTGTCCTGCTCGGGCACGAAACCCTTGGGGATGGCGAGGTAGAACCAGGCCGTGGCGGCGACCAGCAGCAGCGTCAAGGCGAGCGTCGCGCGCTGGTGGCGAAACACCAGGTCGAGCCCGCGCTCGTAGGCTCGCAGCATGGCGTCGAAGGCGCGCTCGGCGGCGCGGTTCAGCCGGCCCTGGTGCTGCTCGGCGTGCGGCTTCAGGAACAGCGAGCACAGCACCGGGGTGAGGGTCAGCGAGAAGAAGGCCGAAGCGAGGACGGCGATCGCCACTACGGCAGCGAACTCGTGGAACAGCCGGCCGACCACGCCGCCCATGAAGAAGATCGGGATGAACACCGCGATCAGCGAGAAGGTGATCGACACGATGGTGAAGCCGATCTCGCCCGCGCCCTTGAGCGCCGCCTCGAGCGGCCGCTCGCCGGCCTCGATATGGCGCACGATGTTCTCGATCATGACGATGGCGTCGTCGATCAGGAAGCCGACCGCGATGGTGAGGCCCATCAGCGAGATGTTGTCGAGCGTGAAGCCCGCCACGTACATCGCCGCGAAGGTGGCGAGCAATGACAGCGGCACGACCAGGCTCGGGATCAGCGTTGCCCACAGGCTGCGCAGGAAGGCGAAGATCACCACCACCACCAGGCCGATGGTCAGCACCATGGTGAACTGCACGTCGTCGATCGCCGCCTGCGTCAGCTCCGAGCGGTCGGACATCAGCTCGACCTTGATGGTCGGCGGCAGGTTGCGCTCGAGCGCCGGCAGCGCCGCCTTGACCGCGGCGATGACGGCCAAAGCGTTCGAGCCGTTGGCCCGCTCGATCGCCATGCCCTCGGCCGGCACGCTGTTGTACCAGCCGCCGACGCGCGTGTTCTCCTCCGAATCGACGATCGTCGCCACGTCGCCGAGATGGACGGCGGCGCCGCCGCGATAGGCGACGACGATGGTGCGGTAGGCGGCGGCGTCCATCAGCTGGTCGTTGCTGTCGATGGTGATCGAGCGGTGGCGGCCGACGATCTCGCCCTTGGGCAGGTTGACCGTGGCGTTGGCGATCGCGGCGCGCACCTCCTCGAGGCCGAGATGGCGGGTGGCGAGCGCCATCGGGTTGACCTCGACGCGCACTGCGTACTTCTTCTGGCCGAACAGGAAGACGCCGCCGACGCCCGGCACCATCGACAGCGGCTGGGCCAGCACGTCGGAGACGTAGCGGTCGACCAGGTAGCCGGGCAGGCCATCGGAATGAACGGCGTAGATCAGCACCGGGAAATTGTTGGGATTGACCTTGCGGTAGGTCGGCGGCGTCGGCAGGTCCTTCGGCAAGAGGCCGCTCGCCGCGTTGATCGCGGTCTGCACGTCCTCGGCCGCGGCGTTGATGTCGGTGGCGAGGTCGAACTGCAAGGTGATCGTGGTCGTGCCGACGCCCGACAGCGAGGTCATCTCGGAGAGCCCGTTGACCGCACTGAACTGCTGCTCGAGCGGCGTCGCCACCGCCGACGCCATGGTCTGGGCGCTGGCGCCGGGCAGGTTGGCGCTGACCGTGATGGTCGGGAAATCGGCATTGGGCAGCGACGCCACCGGCAGCAGCCGGTAGGCCTCGATGCCGAACACCAGCACGCCCAGCATCAGCAGCGACGTCGCGATCGGCCGCCGGATGAAGGGCTCGGATATGTTCATCGGCTTGTTGCGCGCCGATGCGCCGTCACGTCTTGCACGCGATCCTCTTGTTCTTTTAGGAATCGCCTCCCGCCATCATTGTCCGGCGTTTCAGTCGCTATGACAACCGGCGGGGCGGCGGCGGAAGTGCGGCGGAATGGGCGCCCAACGGGTGCCACGCGAGGCCGCCGCGGCTTATCTTGGCGAGGTCCGCGGGGCTTTGCCGGTGGCGCCCCCGCGGCCCTTCACGTGATCGATGAAGGCGCGCAGTTTCGGCATCATCTGATGACGACTGGGATAGTAGAGGAACACGCCCGGCGTCATCGGCGCGAACGGCTTGAGGACATGCACCAGCTTGCCCGCTTTCGTCGCCCCGGCGGCGATCGGCTCGGGCACCTGCGCCAGACCCAGGCCCTCGATGGCGGCGCCCAGCATGGTGGGAAAGTCGTTGGCGATCAGCGGTCCCGACACGATCGCCTCGACGGTCTTGTTGCCGTCGAGGAAGGACCACGGCGCGATCGATCCGTCCGAGCGGCGTATGCGCAGGCAGGCATGCTGGCGGAGGTCGTCGATGCGCTCGGGACGCTTGCGCGTCCGGAGATATCCCGGACTGCCGACCACGACGAACGGGAACGGCCGTGTCAGCCGCACCGCGACCATGTCGGCGGCGATGAACTGGCCGAGCCGGATGCCGGCATCGAAGCCTTCGGCGGCAAGGTCGACCAGCTCCTTGCTGGCGGCGATCTCGACCTGGATCTCGGGATAGGCCTGGCAGAACGACGCGATCAGCGGCTCGAGCAGGATCGGCACCACCGCGCGCGGCACCGAGAGGCGCAGCAGCCCGGCCGGCCGCTGTCCGAGGTCGCGCGCGGCGCCGCTCGCGGCCAGCAGCTCCTCGAAGGCGGGCTTGGCGCGCGACAGGAATCGTTCGCCGGCTTCGGTCAGGCCGACGCTGCGCGTCGTGCGGAGGAACATCACCGCACCGAGGCGCGCCTCGAGCGCGCGCACCGCCTGGCTGACGGCCGACGGCGTCACCCCGAGCTCGGCGGCGGCGCGCCGGAAACTGCTGTGCCGGGCGACGCTCAGGAAGGCCTCCACGCCGTCGAGCGCGCCCTGCCTGACTGTGAAGTTCTGCTTCATAGCCCGTCAACATTATCGGCAATAGCCGCGCGGGCAAAGCGGCGCGACATGAGGGGCACCGCAAGGAACGAAGGTGACCGCCGTGATCCGAGCAACGAGACCGATGAAAGCGATCCGCAACGTCGCCTTGGCCCTCGCCCTAACCCTGACAGGCGCAATTACCATGACCCATCCCTCCGCTGCCCAAGCCCCCTCGCAAGCCCCAGCCGTCACGCCGGCAACGACCGGCATGCTGGTCGTCCTGACCGTCAAGCCCGGCGTCACGCGCGAGCAGGTGATGGCCGCCATGCCGGCCGAAATCCGCCAGACCGTGCAGCTCTATCTCAACGGCAAGATCCGCCAATGGTATTCGCGCGGCGATGGGCGGGGCGCGGTCTTCGTGCTGGACTCCAGGGACGTCGCCGAGGCGGAGGCGCTGATGGAGGCCCTGCCGCTCGCCAAGCAGCATCTGGTGGACCACCAATACATCGCCCTCGGTCCGCTGTTGCCGCTGCGCCTGCTGATGGCCAATCCATGAGCGTCCCGATGAACGCCGATGTTGTTCCCGCTGCCACGGTCGCGCCGCGCCCGGCCTGGCGCGGCCTGTTGTGGACCGGCGCGTTCGTGCTGCTGTGGACGGGGTTGACCTACGCGCAGCCGGCGCTTCTCGCGAGCGGCCTTCCGGCCCTGACGGTTCGGCTGGCGGTCAATGGATTGATCGCGCTCGGCTTGTGGCTCGGCCTTGAACGCACAGCCCTGACGGCCGGCCAGCGCCGCGCGACGTGGCTCGCCATCATGATCCCGTTCACGCTATGGGCGGGCATCGCCTGGACGGCGGCCATCAACGGCGTCTTCCGCACGGGCGTCGCGGCTTTGCCGTTGCTGCCATTGGCGATCTGGTTGCCGGTGATCGTCGCCGCGCCGCTCGTGCTGCTGTCCAAGCGGGTGGGCGAGCTGCTCGATGCGATGCCGCCGGCATGGCTCGTCGCATTGCAGTCGTATCGCGTGTTCGGCAGCCAATGGCTGGTCTACTGGCTGCTCGGGCTGCTGCCCGGCCTGTGGGCCTTGCCGGCGGGAACCGGCGACGTGCTGACGGGCCTGTTCGCGGTGCCGGCGGCGATCGCCCTGGCAGCCGGCACGGCCGACGGGCGCAAGGCGGCCATCCTCTGGAACATCTTCGGCATCGCCGACCTCGCGGTCGCGATCACCCTGGGCATGATCACGACGCCCGGCCCGTTCCAGCTCATCGTTCCGGCCGGGCCGACCATCGGCCTGGACCTCTATCCCAACGTGCTGACGCCTGCCTTCGTGGTGCCGGGTTCGATCCTGTTGCACATGCTGTCGCTGCGCCAGTTGCGCCGGCGTGGATCCGGGAGGAAGGCATGACCCTCGAACTCGAGCTGCTGGTCTGGTCGACGGTGCTGGCGTCGATCCAGATGCTGGTCGCCCTCGCGGCCGCGATCGCGCAGGTCGGCTTCCTGCCGCTGATCGGCAACCGCGACAATCTGCCGGCGCTCGCGGGCTGGGCCGGGCGCGCCCAGCGCGCGCACCGCAATCTGCTGGAGAGCCTGGTCGTCTTCGCGGTGCTGGTGCTGGTGGCGCAATTGGCCGGCAGGACCAACGCGGCGACCGCACTCGGGGCGCAATTGTTCTTCTGGAGCCGGCTTGCCTATGCGCCGGTTTACATCGTCGGCATCCCCTGGCTCCGCACCGCCTTGTGGGGCGTGTCGTTCGCCGGGCTGTTGCAAATCCTCCTGCAAATTCTGTAGGCATCGAAGAAGCACAGGAGTGGCAACGATGCCGACGACACTTCATGCCACGCTGGTCTTCGAACGCGAGGTGCCGGCGCCCGTCGAAAAGGTCTTCGCGGCGTTCGCCGATCCGGTCGCGCGCGCCGCGTGGGGCGCGCCGTCCGACACCGCCGTGGTGATCTACGACGAGGCGGATTTTCGCGAGGGCGGGCAGGATCGGTTTCGCTGCGGCGCGAGGACCAATCCCAATATCCACGGCGTGACGCGCTACCTCGACATCGTCGCCAATGCGCGCGTGGTGTCGAGCGAGACGATCAGCATGGAGGGCCGGCGCCTCTGCGCCTCGCTCACCACGCTCGAACTCGCGGCGAGCGGCGGCACCACCCGGCTGAAGAACACGACGCAGCTCGCCTCGCTCATCGGCGACGACATGGTCAAGGGCTTCGAGACGGGCACCAACGCCTCGCTCGACAATCTCGTACGATATTTCCAGGCCAAGCGCTGAGCCAGCCCGGCCATCCTCGCGGTCCTATTCGATGACCTTGTCGGCCCGCGCCAGCAGCGCCGGCGGAAGCTTGAGCCCGATCGCGTCGGCGGTCTTCCGGTTGATCGTGAACTCGAACAGGGTCGGCTGCTCGAACGGCAAGTCGCCCGCCTTTGCGCCCTTCAACACGCGCGCCACCAGAGTGGCCGCCCGGTTCAGCATTTCCTTCTGGTTTGGCCCGTATGCCATAAGGCCGCCGTCCTTGGCGAACAGGTCCAACTCGTAGATGGCGGGAATCTTGCGCGCGGCGGCGAAATCGATCACCCGCTTGCGGTTGAGGATGGTCAGGACGTCGGTGACCATCAGGATCCCGTCAGGCGGGTTGGCGGCCATCTTGTCGAAGGCGCCGCCGAAATCGTCGGGCTCGCGCACGCCGAACGGCTCGAGCGTGACGCCGAGTTTCGGCGCCACGGCCGAGGCGGCCTTGTACCGCGTGACCATGCCCGCGTCGTCGGCATTGAACAGCATCGCCGTCCGCTTGAGGCTCGGCACCGCCTCCTTCAGGAGTTGCAGCCGCTTGGCCGACAGATCCGCCGACATGTCGGAGAGGCCTGTGAGGTTGCCGCCGGGATGCGCGAGGCTCGCAATCAAGCCCGTCTCCTCCGGCTCGCCCGCGTTGAAGATTACGATCGGGATCGTCGACGTCGCCGCCTTGGCCGCGCGCGCCGCCGGGTAGCTGCTGGTGACGATCACCGCAGCGCCATCCTTGACCGCCTGTTGCGCCAGCGCCGGCAACCGGCTGGCGTCGCCGGCCGCCGAGAGCACCTCGAACGTGAAGTCTCGGTCGGCGACGAGACCCTGCTTTTTGAGCGCCTCTCCGATGGCCTTGCTCGCCTCGACCAGTATCGGCGGCGACGGCGCGATCAGCGCGATCTTGGCCGGCGCGGCAAGGACCGTTGCCGGCAGAAGCGCCACCAGCAACAGAAGGACGGCTGTCCGCCGAATTCTCATTGCACTCACCCCGCGCGGAAAGAATGGTCCTAGGAGGTCAGCTCACGCTCCGCAATGGCAGCGCTCGCGTCAAGACGTTGAGACCGATAAGCAGAACAACGCCGCTGTCGCGGACTGCTTCGCCACGCTCTACCCGTCGAATTTGGCCCAAAGCAGAAGACTGACGCACAGCAAAAGGGCTGACGCGAGCGCGAGCAATGCTAGTAAGCGGTCGTTCTTCGCCAACGTTGGGCTCCGCTCGGCAAGAAAGCCCCAACAGCGCCGAAGCGAGTTCAGTTTCCTGAAATATAACCAGAGGATACCGAATGCCACGAGCGGCGTTTGCAGGACGGCCAGCCATGCCCACCATGGAAGAGGGTGAACGTGTTGGTACTTGAGTGGATTGCTGGAAACCCAAAGCGCCATGACAAGTTGAGATGACACAAACCAGAGCGCCGCGACGTCGATTGCAGCCAAAATCCAAATGCGACGCGCGTCAGGGAGTGGTGTAGTTGCGGAATGTTGCTGATGGGAGACATCGCGCACGGGTGCGACTGATGCCCGACGAATTTGAATAATCCCGGAAGTATCCCGGAAAACCCGAAGATGCCGGCGCACAAGCCAACCCGGCGCCCATCCTGCAAGCAGGGAGGTGATGCCGACGACGACTAGCTGAAAGGGTATTCGGCCAAGAACGTCGCCAAGACGCGATGCATAGAGTTGCGAATCCGTGGCTACCGCAAGCAGAAGCCAGACGACGCTTAGGAACCAAGCGGTGATGGCGGCCCACGCAAGAATGGCGCGGATGGAGTCTCTTCCACCGCCATTTCGATCGCTCACAGCGCTCATCTGTTCGTGCTGGCTTTGGCCGTCCTGAATTGTGTTCCCAGAGTATCAGGGAACCGGTGAGCGAAGCTGGTTAATCATATTCCATAAAATTGACGATCGTCAGTTAAATACCGTTCGACATTTGTTCTCATCCATGCTAAAAATCCAGCCTCTTATGGCGAGGAGGACGCTATGCCCTTGGATGAATTTAGTAATTCTGCATTAACAGATCGCGCAATTCCGGCCGATTGGCCGCCGCTCGACGGCAGCCTGCTGGGCGAGGCGCGGCCGGCTGCGGCTGCGTTCCCGCTGCACCTGCTGCCCGGGCGCTGGCGAGCCTGGGTCGAGGCGGCGGCGCCGGCCTTCGGCTCGCCCGACTATCTCGCGCACTGCCTGCTGGGCGGCGTCGCTGCCGTGGGCAGCGCGGGCATCCTGGTCGGGGTCACGCCGTCCTGGCGCGAGCCGTTGCTGCTGTGGCAGGCGCTGATCGGCGGACCGTCGAGCGGCAAGTCGGCCGTCTTCGCGCGCGTGCGTGCGCTGCTCGCCGCGGTCAAGCCGTGGCAGGAGGAGGAAGGCGAGGAAGGCGAGGCGAGCGGCGAGGGCGGAGCGGCAATCTCGGTGCTGGTCAACGCCAAGCTCGATCAGCTGAGGATCGAGCTCTACTCGAGCGTGCGCGGTGTGCTGCTGTGGCGCGACGAGCTCGGCGACTGGATGAGGTCGGCCGAGCGGCCCAAGGCGCGGCCGGCCTGGCTGGCCGCCTGGAGCGCCGGGCCGGCCCGCATCGGCTACGCCGAGCAGGAGCGCCTGGCTGTCGGCATTGCCGGTGCGCTGACGCCGGATCGGGTGGCGGGGTTCGTCGACGGCGACAGCTCCCTGGCCGCACGCTTCCTCTATTGCTGGCCCGAGCGCGGCAATGTCCCGTCACTCGCTGCCGCCGAGCCCGACGACGAGGGCATGCTGGCGCTGATGCAGAAGATCGCCAACTTCGCCGGCCATCGCGAGACGCCGGGCCTGGTGCCGCTCGATGCGGCGGCGACCAGGCGGCTGGAAGAACTGATAGGCGAGCTGCGCGCCCGCGCCGATGCGGCGGACGGCACCGAGGCGGAGTGGATCGCCAAAGGCGTGCCGACCATCGTGCGGCTGGCGGGCGTACTGACGATGATGGAATGGGCCGAGCAGTCCGAGGCGGAATGGCTGCCGGTCGGCGCCGCGCGTGTCGAGGCGGCCCATGAATTGTGGTCGAGCTATTACCTGCCGCATGCGCAGTCGGTGTTCGATCGCGCCGGCATCGCGGGCTGCGAGCGCGCCGCGCGCCGGGTCGCGCGCTGGCTGAAGCGCCTGCATCTGGACGAGATCAGCCGCGAGGATGTGCGCCGCGAGGCACTCAGCCAAAGCGTCAGTGCCGAGAGAGCGGAGGACGTGCTGGCGCGGCTCGAGGCGGGCGGGGTGGTGCGGCTTATGCCGTTGACCGGCTCCGAGAAAGGCGGGCCGCGGCGCCGGCGCTGGGCGGTGCATCCGCAGTTGGCCAGCGCGCGACAGCTCCGCGCCAGTTAGCGCAGTTAGCGCTAGTGCGCTAGCGATTCGAAGTGGTCGCGGCAGGTCTCCTCCCCCGGAAGAGGGAGGGAAAGTGGGCAGTCTGGTCTAGTATCCTCGCCTGAGGAGGATCCATGCCCAAGACAGTTCTGTATGCGGAAAAGCTCTACCCCGACGACAAGGTCGAGCGCGAGGTGTTCGGGCCGGACGTGCGCCTGAAGTGGCTCAACGTCCAGAACCTGTCCCAGCTCGACGACCGCGACTGCGCCGACGTCGACGGGCTGATGCTGCTGCGGCTGGGCGCGACCGCCGAGCAACTGGCCAAGTTCCCCAGGCTTCAGTGCGTGGTGCGCATGGGCGTGGGCTACGACAAGGTCGACCGCCAGGCGGCCGCGGCGCGCAAGGTGATGGTGTGCAACGTGCCCGACTACGGCACCACCGAGGTCGCCGACCATGCGCTGGCGCTGGCGCTGTCCTTGCGGCGCGGCATCGTGCTCCATCTCGAGGCGCAGCGGCGGCCGCAGCCCGCGCCATGGAGTTACGTGCGCGATCCGCTGTTGAAGAGGAGCGGCGTGCAGACCTTCGGCATCGTCGGCCTCGGCCGCATCGGCACCGCGGCGGCGCTCAGGGCCAAGGCGTTCCAGTTCAAGGTCATCGCCTACGATCCCTACATGCCGCGCGGCACCGAACTGGGCGTCGGTGTCGAGCGGGTCGACACGCTCGAGGAATTGATGGAGCGGACCGACACCTTGTCCATCCATGCGCCCTTGACCGCGGAAACGCGCGGCATGATCTCGCGGCCGATGCTCGAGCGCATGCCCAAGGGCGCCGTGGTGGTGAGCACCGCGCGCGGTCCGATCTGCGACGTCGATGCGCTGGCCGACCTGCTGAAGCGCGGCCATCTCGCCGGCGTCGGGCTGGACGTGCTGCCGGTCGAGCCGCCGGTCGAGCCGATCCCGGAATTGCTGCGCGCCTATCGCGCGCGCGAGCCGTGGTGCGAGGGCCGCCTGATCATCACGCCGCACTCGGCCTTCTTCACGCCCGAGGCGTGGGACGACATCCGCCTCAAGGGCGCCGAGACCATGCGCGCGGCGCTGCTCGGGCCCCGGCCGCAGAACGTGATCACGCCCGACATGTTCTAGGACGGGGCGCGGGCGATGACGATCACGATCACCGCTTTCGACCGCTCGCCCGACGGCGGGAAAGGGCTGGCGCGCGATACCAGGGTCCGCTGGGCGCTCGAGGAAGCGGGCCAGCCTTACGAGGTTCGCGGCGTTTCCTTCGCCGCGATGAAGGACGCGGCGCACCTCGCGCTTCATCCGTTCGGCCAGATCCCGACCTATCAGGAAGGCGATCTCATCCTGTTCGAGACCGGCGCGATCGTGCTGCACATCGCCGAGCGCCAGGGCAGCGGCTTGCTGCCGGCCGATGTCGCGGCGCGGGCGCGTGCGATCGCCTGGATGTTCGCCGCCGTGAACACGATCGAACCGCCGATCCTCGAACTCACAAACGCGCGGCTGCTGGAGCGCGACAAGCCGTGGAGCGCCGGGCGCCTGCCGCTGGTCGAGCAGCGCGTGCGCGACCGCCTCAGGCCGCTGGTCGCGCGGCTCGGCCAATCCGAATGGCTCGAGGGCGCATTCAGCGCCGGCGACCTGATGATGGTGTCGGTGCTGTTGCGCCTGCGCCTGCCGGGCATCCTCGACGAATTCCCCAGCCTCGCCGCCTACGTCGCGCGCGGCGAGGCGCGGCCTGCCTACAAGCGTGCGTTCGCCGACCAACTGGCGTTCAACACCCGCCCATCCGGAGCTCCCGCATGACCAGTCCGTATGCCACCAGTCCGTACGCAATCGTCACCGCCGTGCTGCAGGCCTATGTCGACAAGGATCGCGCTGCCATCGAGGCGCTGATCGCCGACGACTATCGCTTCTCGAGTCCGTACGACAACGGGCTCGACCGCCGTTCCTATTTCGAGATCTGCTGGCAGAACCACAAGGTCATCACCCGTTTCGATTTCCTGCATCACGCCGAGAGCGGCGATCGCGTGTTCGTCATCTACGAGGGCCACGCCACGAGGACGACCGGTCATATCAGCCGCATCTTCCGCAATTGCGAGATGCACACGGTTCGCGGCGGCAAGCTGGTCGCGACCGAGTGCTATTTCGGCTGGAACGTGCCGCACCCCGTGCCACCCGGAGAGCACAAGGCGCCCGCGGCGTGATCGGGCGTCAGTGCGCGCTGGGCGCCACCCGCCAGACGATGCCGCCGACATCGTCGGCGACCAGAAGCGCGCCCTTCGAATCGATGGCGACACCGACCGGACGGCCCTGGATCTTGTGATCGGCGTCGACGAAGCCGGTGAGGAATTCCTGCGCCGGCATCTGCGGGCGGCCGTCGCGGAAGGGAATGAACATCACCTTGTAGCCGTTGAGCGGCTTGCGGTTCCACGAGCCGTGCTGGCCGACGAACGCGCCGCCGCGATAGGGCTGCGGAAAGGCGCCGGCGCGATAGAAGGTGAGGCCGAGCGAGGCGGTGTGCGCGCCCAGTCCGTAATCGGGCGCGATCGCCTTGGCGACGAGCTCCGGCCGCTGCGGCTTGACGCGCTCGTCGACATGCTGGCCCCAGTAGCTGTAGGGCCAGCCGTAGAACGCGCCGTCCCTGACCTGGGTCAGGTAGTCCGGCGGCACGTCGGGGCCGATCTCGTCGCGCTCGTTGACGACGGTCCAGGGCAGGCCGGTGCTCGGCTCGAAGTCGAGCCCGTTGGCGTTGCGCAGGCCGGTGGCGAACTCGCGCGCGCGGTGGGCGGCCATGTCGTATTGGTAGATCGCCGCGCGGCCCTTCTCGGCGTCGATGCCGTTGTCGCCGATGTTGGAGTTGGAGCCGACCGTGGCGTAGAGCAGCTTGCCGTCGGGACTCGCCACCACGTTCTTGGTCCAATGGTGGTTGATCGGCGGGCCGGGCAGGTCGAACACCTTGCTCCCGCTGCCGTCGACCGACGTTTGGCCCCTTTGGTAGGGGAAGCTGACCACGCCGTCGCAATTGGCGACGTAGAGCGTGTCGCCGACCAGGGTCATGCCGAACGGGCTGTTCAAGCCCTGGGCGAAGATGGTGCGCGTCTCGGCCACGCCGTCGTCGTTGCCGTCGCGCAGCAGGATGATCTTGTTCGGGCTGGGCACCGCCGAGCCGACCTTCTTCATCAGCATCCTCTGCACCCAGCCGCGGATGCCGGGATTGGTCTCGTCGCCCTGGCTGGGCGGCGCGGCCGCCTCGGCCACCAGCACGTCGCCGTTGGGCAGCGGATAGAGCCAGCGCGGATGGTCGAGGCCCTCGGCGTAGCGCGTGACGGTGAAGCCGGGCGGCGCCTTGGGCGCGGCGCCGCCGTGCCAGCCCACGACGTCGGGCACGTCGACCTGCGGGATCAGGCTCGAGTGCGGCGCCGGCAGCGCCGGGTTGGGGCCGAAGCCCGCCAGCGGGTCGCTCGAGCCCTCGCTGGTCGTGCAGGCCGCGGCGAGGGCAGCGAGCCATATCCAAGTCGGAAAGACCTTCACCCCTTGCCAACGTCCATGGACAAGGCGGTGTTCCAGGCTGATTGCTGGCGCGCGCCCGGCCGCAGGCGTATGGTTTCCCCGTCCGGCGTTCGAGGAGCTCTCGGTTCGGCCGCGTTTGCTAGCCGTCAGCGAGACTCCCGCGGGCGTAGTGACAGTTCGATAAGCACAGTTCGAGACGCGTGGTTCGTGGCGAACGTCTACCCGGTGCGCTCCGGCGCGACCGGCGTTGCGTGCTTTTCCATTGCACTGAACAGGGAGGAAGTCATGGCTCGCATTGCGCGGCGTAGAGTCCTCAAGCTTTCCGGAATCGCGGCCATCCTGGCGAGCGGCCGGGGCCCGGCGTTGGCCCAGCAGCAATCGGTTCACTGGCTGCGCTGGGCGGACTTCGTGCCGGCGTCGGACGTCTACCTGAAGGGCAAGTTCGTCGAGGAATGCAAGAAGGCGACCGGCATCAACATCAGGGTCGAGACCGTCAACGCCAACGACCTGCAGTCGCGCATCACCTCGGCCATCCAGTCGGGCAGCGGCGCCGACCTCGTCATGACGATCGGCAACTGGCCGCAGCTCTATGCCGCGAGCCTGGCCGATGTCGGCGACGTGGTCGACGAGATCGGCGAAAAAGAAGGCGGCTACTACGATGTCGCCCGTCAGGTCGCGACGGTGAACAAGAAATGGATCGGCGTGCCGTGGACCGTGGGTGGCGGGCTGGTCGCCTATCGGCCGTCGTGGTTCGCCGAGGTCGGCCACAACGAGTTCCCCAAGGACTGGGACGCCATGCGCGACGCCGCCAGGAAGCTCAAGGCCAAGGGACGGCCGGTCGGCCAGACCGCGGGCCACACGTTCGGCGATGCGCCGGGCTGGTGGTATCCGTTCCTGTGGTCGTTCGGCGGCCAGGAGATCGGCGCCGACGGCAAGAGCGTGGTGCTGAACAGCAAGCAGACCGTCGAATCGATCAAGTTCGCGGTCACCTTCTGGAAGGAGTGCTGCGACGAGGGCGGGCTCGCCTGGGACGACACCAACAACAACCGCGCCTTCCTGTCGAACACCATCTGCGCGACCAACAACGGCGCGTCGATCTACATCGAGGCCAAGAAGAAGCCCGAGACCTACCTGACCGAGAAGGGCACGCCGATGTTCAAGGACATCAAGCATGCCGCCATCCCGGGCGGAGCGGGCGGCCAGTTCAACCAGCCGGGGCCGTTCACCGACATCCTGATGGGCTACTCGAAGAACCAGCCGGCGGCCAAGGCGTTCCTGCGCTGGGCGCACAGCAAGGAGATCTACGACCAATGGTTCGTGACGCAGCAGGGCTACACCTGCGGCGCCACCAAGATGTGGTCGACGCACAAGGTGTGGGACGCCGATCCGGTGCTGAAGCCATTCCACGACCTGCCGGAGAAGGGCAGGCTGGCGGGCTGGGCCGGGCCGCCCGACCGCCACTCGGCCGAGGTCGTGACCAAGTACATCATCGTCGACATGTACGCCAAGGCGATCCAGGGCATGCCGGCCGAGGATGCCGCCAAGTGGGCGCACAGCGAGGTGGCGAAGACCTACGCCTAGAGATCCCTGATCCGACAAGGCGCTTGACACGCAACCTGATGGTTGCCTATCTATAGGCAACCATGAGGTTGCCTAAAGACGAGCAGGCCGAAGAGGCCATCTTCCGCGCCCTGGCCGACGCCAGCCGCCGCCGCCTGCTCGATCGCCTGCATCGGCGCAACGGCCAGACGCTGGTCGAGCTCTGCGACGGGCTCGACATGACACGCCAGGCCGTCGCCAAGCATCTGGCGATCCTCGAGGAAGCCAATCTCGTGACGGCGCGCCGCGAGGGCCGCGAGAAACTCCATTTCCTCAATCCGGTGCCGATCAACGCGATCGCCGAACGCTGGATCCGCAAGTTCGAGCGCGGCCATCTGCGCGCGCTCTCCGCTCTCAAGGGCAAACTGGAAGGAGAAGGGCCATGACCGAGGCAAAGAGCCAATTCGTCTACGTCACCTACATCCGCACCACGGCCGAGAAGTTGTGGGCGGCGCTGACCGGCGCGGAGTTCGCCAAACAATACTGGCGCGGCGCCTATCCGGTGTCGGACTGGAAGGTGGGCGGCGCCTGGAAGCTCCAGTTCCCCGACGGACGGCTCGCCGATTCGGGCGAGATCGTCGCGCTCGAGCCCAACAAGAAGCTCGCCATTCGCTGGCGCAACGAGTGGAGCCCCGAGCTCAAGGCAGAGGGCTACTCGCTCTGCACCATGGAGATCGAAGCGATGGGCGACACCATGAAGCTCACCGTGACGCACGCGATCGAGCGCGCCGGGTCGAAATTCATCCAGGCGGTGTCGGGCGGCTGGCCGCAAATCCTGTCGAACCTCAAGTCGCTCCTGGAGACCGGCTCGGTCGTGCTCGGACCGAAATATCTGCCCGCGTAGTTGGCACGGCGTTTGCTGCTGGCAGATCGCGGATCGTCCCAAAGGCGGGGCGATCCGCAGCAGCCTGATCGTGGACCAACGGCGGTCCGATATTGCCCAAGGAATATGCGCGATGTCGAGCCGTGAGACATGGATTGCCGATTGGAACCCGGAAGACACGACGTTCTGGGAAAGCAAGGGCAAGGCGATTGCCCGCCGCAACCTCATCTATTCGATCGTCGCCGAACATGTCGGTTTTTCGGTCTGGCAGATCTGGAGCATCGTTGCCACCAACCTCGCGCAGGCGGGCTTCCGCTACACGACGGCCGAACTCTTCCAGCTGGTGGCGCTGCCCGGCCTGATCGGCGCGTTGATGCGTTTTCCCTACACCTTCGCGGTGCCGAGATTCGGCGGCCGCAATTGGACCATCGTGAGCGCAGCCCTGCTGCTCGTGCCGACCTGTCTTCTGGCGTACTTCGTGACGCGGCCCGACACCCCGTTCGAGACCATGCTGCTGGTCGCCGCGACCGCCGGACTGGGCGGCGGCAACTTCGCCTCCTCGATGGCCAACATCTCGTTCTTCTATCCCGACCGGATGAAGGGCTGGGCGCTCGGCCTCAACGCGGCGGGCGGCAACATCGGCGTCAGCACGGTGCAGCTTCTGGCGCCGATCCTGATGGGCTTCGGAATCTTCAACCTTTACCTCGCCACGCCGGTCGCCGGCGGAATCTTCCTCCAGAACGCCGGCCTGATGTGGCTGCCGCTGATCGTGTTCGCGATATGGGGCTCGGCGCGCTACATGAACAACCTCGCGAACGCCCGCTCGACCTTCGCCGACCAGCTCGCGGTCACGAAGCGCAAGCACACCTGGGTCATGTCGTGGCTCTATATCGGCACATTCGGTTCGTTCATCGGCTACTCGGCGGCCTTCCCGCTCCTGATCAAGACGCAGTTCCCGGGCGTCACGGTGGTCATCGCCTTCCTCGGACCGCTGGTCGGCTCGGTCGCGCGCCCGTTCGGCGGGCTGCTGGCGGATCGGATCGGCGGGGCGCGCGTCACGCTCTGGAACTTCGTCGTCATGGCGGCGGCGACGCTCGGCGTCATGTACGCCATCGAGATCAAGAGCTTCCCGGCCTTCCTCGTGATGTTCCTGGCGCTGTTCGTGACGACAGGCGTGGGCAACGGCTCGACTTTCCGCATGATTCCCTCGATCTTCCGCGAGCAGAAGTTGCGGGGCGCGATCGGCACGGGCGATGAGCGGCGGGCCGCGGCGATCAAGGCAGCGGCCACCGAGAGCGCGGCGGTGATCGGCTTTACCTCGGCGATCGGCGCCTGCGGGGGCTATCTGATTCCGCGCAGCTTCGGCGCCTCGATCGCCGCCACCGGCGGGCCGTACCTGGCCCTCGAAGGCTTCCTGCTGTTCTACGTGAGCTGCATCGCGCTCACCTGGTGGTTCTACCGGCGCACCAGCTTCCTCGCGGAGCTCTCACCGACCGACCTCGCCCAGGCCCGCGTCTAGGCGGGCGCCATGACGGCAGTGCGCACGACCTGTCCCTATTGCGGCGTCGGCTGCGGCGTGATCGTGGCGGCGGATGGCACGCTGTCCGGCGACCCGGACCACCCGGCCAACCGCGGCAGGCTGTGCTCGAAGGGCGCGGCGCTCGGCGAGACGCTGAGCGACGCGGCGCGCCTGTTGCGGCCGCGAATCGACGGCCGCGAGTCGGACTGGGACGAGACGCTCGATCTCGTTGCCGGCACCTTCGCGCGCACAATCGCTGAGCACGGCGCCGACAGCGTCGCCTTCTACGTCTCCGGCCAGTTCCTGACCGAGGATTATTACGTCGCCAACAAGCTGATGAAAGGCTTCATCGGCAGCGGCAACATCGACACCAATTCGCGGCTGTGCATGGCGTCGAGCGTGGCAGGTCACATCCGCGCCTTCGGCGAGGACATCGTTGCCGGCTGTTACGAGGACATCGATGAGGCCGATCTCGTCGTGCTGACCGGCAGCAATGCCGCGTGGTGCCATCCGGTGCTCTACCAGCGCCTGGCCGCTGCCCGCGCCGCGCGCGGCACGAAGATCGTCGTCGTCGATCCACGGCGCACCGCGAGCTGCGAGATCGCCGATCTTCACCTTGCGCTTCGGCCGGGCAGCGACGTCGCGCTGTTCGCCGGGCTGCTGGTTGCGCTCGCCGCCAGGGACGCGCTTGACCAGGGATGGATCGCCGATCGCACGACCGGCTTCGCCGCCGCGCTCGAGGCGGCGCGCGGTACCGCCCCGACGCTCGCGGCGACGGCCGAAATGACCGACCTGCCGCTCACCGACCTTGTACGCTTCTGCGACTGGTTCGCCGCCGCCGAGCGCACCGTCACGATCTACTCGCAGGGCGTCAACCAGTCCTCGGCCGGCACCGACAAGGTGAACGCCATCATCAATTGCCACCTGGCGACGGGCCGGATCGGCCGGCCGGGCATGGGGCCGTTGTCGCTGACCGGCCAGCCCAACGCGATGGGCGGGCGCGAGGTGGGTGGGCTCGCCAACCAGCTTGCTGCTCATATGGGATTTGCCGACACCGACATCGACCGCGTGCGGCGCTTCTGGCGTGCGCCGCACATGGCGACCGGGCCCGGACTGAAGGCGGTCGACCTGTTCGAGGCGGTGCGCGCCGGCACGGTCAAGGCGTTGTGGATCCTGGGCACCAACCCCGCCGACAGCATGCCGCGGGCCGGCCTGATCCGCGATGCGCTGGAAGCCTGTCCGTTCGTCGTGGTGAGCGACTGCTGGCCGACCGACACCACGCGCCACGCCGACGTGGTCCTGCCCGCCGCTGCCTGGAGCGAGAAGGACGGCACGGTGACGAATTCCGAGCGACGCATCTCACGCCAGCGCGCCTTTCGCGCCGCGCCGGGAGAGGCAAGGCCCGATTGGTGGATGCTGAGCGAAGTCGCCCGGCGCATGGGTTGGGCCGAGGCCTTCGCCTATCGCGGACCGGCCGATATCTTCCGCGAGCATGCCGCGCTGTCGGGCTTCGAGAATGATGGGCGGCGGCTGTTCGATATCGGCGCACTCGCGACGCTGAGCGATGGCGAGTACGACGAGCTGTCACCGGTGCAATGGCCACTGCCCGGCACGTCGCGACTGTTTGCCTCGGGATCGTTCCCGACGACCGATGGCAAGGCGCGCTTCGTGGCGACGCCATACCGCCGCCTTGCCGAACCGGCCAGCGAAGCCTGGCCATTGCTGCTGAACACGGGCCGGGTGCGCGACCAATGGCACACGATGACACGCACCGGCCAGGTGCCGCGCCTGATGGCGCACACGCCGGCGCCCTCGCTCGATATCCATCCGGCCACCGCCAAGAGCCTTGGCCTGTCGGAAGGCAGCCTTGCGCGGGTCGAGAGCCGGCATGGCGCCACCGTGCTTCCGGTCCGCCTCTGCACCAGCCAGCGGCGCGGCGACGTGTTCGTGCCGATGCACTGGAACGACCGCTTCAGCTCGGCCGGTCCGATCGCCCGATTGGTCGGTGCAGCGACCGATCCGCTCTCTGGTCAGCCTGAATCCAAGGCGACGGCGGTGCGCGTCGCGCCAGTGGCGACCCGGTGGAGCGGCCTCCTGATCAAGCGATCGGACGATTTGCCCGCGGGTTCCTATTATTGGGCACGCGCGCCGCTCGAAGCGGGCTACATCTTCGACCTCGCCGGCTGGGAAGATCTGCCAAGCGGCGCCGGCGCTCAGGCCTGGATCGCGGCGATGATGAGTGCACCGGACGGTGCGGAGCAGGTGGTCTATGCCGATCCGGGGCAGGGCGTCCTGCGCTGTGCCAGCCTGGTCGGCGATCGCCTCGACGCCTGCCTTTGCCTGGGACGCAGCGGCGCTGCGGTGCCGTCTCGCGACGCGCTTTCAGCATTGCTCGGCACGGCTGTCTCCGGCGACGACCGCCTGCGTCTTTTCACTGGACCGCTTGCTTGCGGCGCCCGCGACCGGACGACCAAGGGGCGTGCGGTCTGCGCCTGCTTCTCGGTCAGCGCCGACGCCGTCCGCAGCGCTGTTGCCGAGCAGGGCCTCAGCACCATCGCCGAGATCGGCAGCGCGCTGCACGCCGGCACCAGTTGCGGCTCGTGCCTGCCTGAACTCCGCGCGATCCTCGCCGATACAGCTTAGAGCATGATGGGTTCGGCTGGGTTCGGCTGGAAGGAACCAACCGAACCCATCATGCGCTGTGGAACCGCGATCACCCGTGCGCGGGAATGGGCTGAGATGGAACCGTGTCCGGTTCGATCTCAGCCCATTCCGCTCTATTGCTTGATGTCCGGCTCGACCAGCTTCTTCAGATTGTCGAGCGACTCCTGCCAGCCGAGGTAGCAGGCCTCGACGGGGATGGCATCGGGAATGCCCTCTTGCACGATATTGATCTCGGTGCCGACCATGACCTTCTTCAGGCTGACGGTGACCGTCATCTCGCCCGGCAGGTTCGCGTCGTCGAACTTGTCCGTGTAGCGCAGGCGCTCGCCCGGCACGAGCTCGAGATACGTGCCGCCGAAGGAGTGGCCGGCGCCGGTGGTGAAATTGCGGAAGGACATCTTGTGCGAGCCGCCGACCTTCGCCTCGAGGTGATGGACGGTGCACACGAATCCGTTGGGCGGCAGCCACTTGGCCGCGGCATCGGCTTCGAGGAAGGCGCGATAGACCTTGTCGGGCGTCGTCGCGAAGACACGGTGAAGACGGACGGTGTTGGGCATGAAGTCCCTCTGACTGATTGGCAGCCGCCTTGCGATATCGCTTCGGGCAAAAACGTACAATAGTGTAGGGGCGACAAAGGGCGGCATCGGCCGCCGCATCTGATGCTGTGTTGCGGCGTTTACCTCAGGTTCAGGGGAGCCGATGGGTCCGCGGACGAAGCCGCTTCTACCGGGAATTCTCGCCCTGCCGTTGGCAGGATGCAGCGGCGTGCTCGACCCGCACGGCCCGATCGGTGCTGCCGAAAGGCTGATCCTGTTCGATTCGCTGGCGATCATGCTGGTGATCGTCGTGCCGAGCGCCGTGGCGACGCTCGCCTTCGCCTGGTGGTTCCGCGCCTCCAATCCTCGCGCGATCTATCGTCCCGACTGGGCCTATTCCGGCACGCTCGAGCTGATCGTCTGGGCGATCCCGGCACTCGTCGTCACCTTCCTGGGCGGCATTGCCTGGTTCGGCAGCGCCGAGCTCGATCCCTTCCGGCCGTTGCCCGCGAAGGAAAAGCCGGTCGAGGTCGAGGTCGTGTCGCTCGACTGGAAGTGGCTGTTCATCTACCCCGACGAAGGCGTCGCCGCCGTCAACCAGCTCGTCATCCCGGTCGGAAGACCGGTGCATTTCCGGCTGACCTCGTCGGGCGTCATGAACGCCTTCTTCGTGCCCCAGCTCGGCAGCCAGATCTACGCCATGGCCGGTATGACCTCGCAGCTCAGTTTGCAGGCCGACGATCCCGGCGACTACATGGGCCTGTCGACGCTGTTCAGCGGGCAGGGATTTTCCGACATGCGCTTCACCGTGAGAGCGGTGCCGGCGTCCGATTACGCGCAATGGATCGCCAGGACGAAGGGCGAGGGGCAGGCGCTCGACAAGGCGGCCTATGACAAGCTTGCCGCGCCCAGCCAGAACGTGCCGCCCGCCACCTTCAGGAGTGTCGCCCCGGGATTGTTCGATGCGATCGTGAAGGGACCGTGATGCTGGGCAAGCTCTCCTGGTCCGTCATCCCGTTCGACCAACCAATTCCCCTGATCGCCGCGGCCGGCGTGCTGGTCGTGCTGCTGGCCGTGATGGTGTGGATCACGTTCAAGGGCTACTGGCCCTATCTGTGGCACGAGTGGCTGACCTCGGTCGACCACAAGCGAATCGGCATCATGTATTGCATCCTGGCGCTGGTCATGCTGCTGCGCGGCTTCAGCGACGCCATCATGATGCGCGCCCAGCAGGCCGTCGCCTACGGCTCCAACGGCTATTTGCCGCCCGAGCATTTCGACCAGATCTTCTCGGCACACGGCACGATCATGATCTTCCTGGTCGCCATGCCGTTCGTGATCGGCCTGATCAACTTCGTGATGCCGCTGCAGCTCGGCATCCGCGATGTCGCCTTCCCGACCTTCAACTCGGTGAGCTTCTGGCTGACGGCGTCGGCGGCGCTGCTGATCAACCTGTCGCTGGTGATCGGCGAGTTCTCCCAGGCCGGCTGGCTCGCCTATCCGCCGCTGTCGGAACTCAGATTCTCACCCGGCGTCGGCGTCGACTACTACCTGTGGGCGCTGCAGATCTCGGGTGTCGGCACCTTGCTGACCGGCATCAACTTCACGGTCACCATCCTGAAGATCCGCGCCCCCGGCATGACGCTGACGCGCATGCCGATCTTCTGCTGGACCGCGCTCGCCGCCAGCCTGCTGATGGTGGCGGCGTTTCCGATCCTGACGGCGACGCTCGCGATGCTGCTGCTCGACCGCTACCTCGGCTTCCACTTCTTCACGGTCGACGCCGGCGGCAACCCGATGATGTACATCAACCTCATCTGGGCGTGGGGCCACCCCGAGGTCTACATCCTGATCCTGCCGGCATTCGGCATCTACTCGGAAGTCGTGTCGACTTTCTCCAGCAAGCCGCTGTTCGGCTACCGCTCGATGATCGTCGCGACGCTCGCGATCTGCATCATCTCCTTCCTCGTCTGGCTGCACCACTTCTTCACCATGGGCGCGGGCGCCGACGTCAACGGATTCTTCGGCATCGCCACCATGATCATCGCCATCCCGACCGGCGTGAAGGTCTTTAACTGGCTGTTCACCATGTGGGGCGGCCGGTTGCGCTTTCACGTCTCGATGATGTGGGCCGTCGCCTTCATGGTGACCTTCGTCATCGGCGGCATGACCGGCGTGCTCCTGTCGATCCCGCCGGCCGACTTCGTGCTGCACAACTCGCTGTTCCTGGTCGCGCACTTCCACAACGTGATCATCGGCGGCGTGCTGTTCGGGCTGTTCGCCGGCTACAATTACTGGTTCCCAAAGGCGTTTGGTTTCCGCCTCGACGAGCGCTGGGGCAAGGCCGCGTTCTGGTTCTGGGTCATGGGTTTCTACCTCGCCTTCATGCCGCTCTATGTGCTCGGTCTGCAGGGCATGACGCGGCGCATGCAGCATTACGACGTGGCCGAATGGCAGCCCTGGCTGATCGTGGCGGCGATCGGTGCGCTGCTCATCCTGTGCGGCATCGCCTGCCAGATCGGCCAACTGGCGGTTTCGATCCGTCGCCGCGGAGCCCTGCGCGACGTCACGGGCGATCCGTGGGATGGCCGCACGCTCGAATGGGCGACCGCTTCGCCGCCACCGCCCTATAATTTCGCGGTGATGCCCAACGTCATGGGGATGGAGGCCTATTGGGGCATCAAGCAACAGGCGCTGGAGCAGAAGCGGCTGACGGAGGCGCCTGACTACAGGCCGATCGAGCTGCCGCGCAACAGCTTCTCTGGCTTTGTCGCGGCCTTCTTCTCCACGATCACCGGCTTCGCCTTGATCTGGCACATCTGGTGGATGGTCGTCCTGGGGCTTGCCGGCGCGTTCGTCGTATTCGTCGCGTTCGCCTGGCGCGACCGCCACGAATACGACGTGCCGGCGGACGAGATCGCCCGCATCGATCGCCAGAACCGGCGGGCCCGCGCCGCATTCCTCGAACGCTACCAGCGCGATAGCGACTCCCGCAGTGTTCCGCGGGCACCGGACCACGATCCCAACAAGCTCGGCGTGCGCGCCGAGCCCGATGGCGGATATAAGGGGCCGGCCTCCAAGCGCATCGTCACCGCCTACGGCTTCTGGATCTTCCTGCTGTCGGACTTCGTGCTGTTCGCGGGCTTCTACGCCTCCTACGCCGTGCTGAGCCACGCCACGGCCGGCGGCCCGGGCCCCAAGCAGTTGTTCCATCTCGACATCGTGGCATTCGAGACGGCGTTCCTGCTGGTCTCGAGCCTGACCTGCGGCCTGGCGACGATCGCCAGCAACGTGCGCAACATGCTGTGGACGCAGGCGTTTTACGTCGCGACCGGCGTGCTGGGGCTGGGGTTCCTGGCGCTCGAGGTGAGCGAGTTCGCCAAGATGCTGGCGGAAAACGCCGGGCCGGACCGCAGCGCCTTCTTGTCCGCGTTCTTCTCGCTGGTCGGCCTGCATGGCGCGCACGTCACGCTGGGCGGACTGTGGCTCGGCACCATGATGGCGCAATTCTGGTTCAAGGGGTTCCGGCCCGACATCATGCGTCGCGGCCTCTGTTTCGCGCTGTTCTGGCACGCCCTCGACATCATCTGGGTGGGAATCTTCACCAACGTTTACTTGCTGGGGACCAGTCCCTGAGGACACGCACATGAGCCTGCATCACGATCCGGCCGAGCTCGCCGGCCACGACACCGCACCGGGCGACCAGGAAGAAGGGACGTACGACGTCCGCGGCGCCGTGCTGATCTACCTGATCGGCTTCGCCTTGGCGGTCGGCCTGACGATCGGCTCGTTCTGGGTGGCGAGCGGCACCAGCTTGATCTACGTGGCCGGCGTGCCCATGGCGCTGGCCGCTTTGGCGGTCGGGCAGATGGGCGTGCATCTCGCCTTCTTCCTGCACATCACCACCGGGCCCGACAATACCAACAATGCGCTGGCGCTTGCGTTCGGCGTGTTCGTCGTCGGTGTCGTGATCGCAGGCTCGCTGTGGATCATGTATCACCTCAACGCCAACATGATGGTGCCGGGCAATTTGATGGACATGCACCTGCAGCGGGGTTAGCCCGCAGCCCAAGCGCGCCTCATGGCCGAGGCAAGCGCAGCTCGGTTGTCATCGGAAGCGGGGCAGGAGAGGCTCGTGTGACAAGGAGCCTCCATGATCGGCGTCGACTACGTGCAGCGCATGGCGCGCTACAATCGCTGGCAGAACCAGAACCTCTACGGTGCGGCCGATGGCCTGTCCGACGAGGAGCGGCGACGCGAGCGCGGCGCCTTCTTCGGCTCGATCCACAAGACGCTGTCCCACCTGCTGTGGGGCGACCGCGCCTGGATGAGCCGCTTCGCCGATTGGCCGATGCCCGAAGTGCCGCTGGCGCAGTCACCGTCGCTGATCGGCGACTGGCAACTCTTGAAGAAGGCGCGCGCAGAGCTCGATGAGGATATCGTCGAGTGGGCCGATGCACTCGATCCGGCGGTGCTGGCGGGCGACATGACGTATTTTGCGCAGGCCGCTCAGCGCCAGATCACCGAACCGCGGTGGTTCCTGGTGGCGCACATCTTCAACCATCAGACCCATCACCGCGGACAGGTCCATTGCATGCTGACGCAGGCCGGCGCCAAGCCGCACGACACCGACCTGCCGCTGATGCCGGCGTGATGGCAACCCTGCTCAGTAGCGACTGTTCGAGGTCCCTATCGAGCCTGAACCAGGGGCACCGCTGGGATTGCCAGGGTCGGAGTTGAGGCCGCTGCGCGCATAGCCTTGCGACGAGCCGCCTGTGTACGTGCCCTGCGACGGGGTGCCTGCATATGTGCCTTGCGATTGCACATTCGACTGGTAGAGCGGCTGCACCGGCTGAACCGATTGCACCGAGCCGCCGGTCGCCACATCGGAATTGGGCTGTGGCAAGGGCTGGGCCGACTCGGTCGGAGTGTAGAACTTCGTACCCTGCTCTTGGGCGAGCGGCTGCGAGCGAACTGGAGGCGCGGCGGCGGTCGCCGTCGTCGTCGATGTAGGCGTCGCCGGCGGGGCCGCCGACACGCGGTGTTGGGTGGTGGCGCAACCGGCCGTGCCAAGCGCGACCACAAGGACGAGAAACCGGGTTTGCATAAAGCATAAACGGTGGTTGCGGCTGCGCGTTGCCGCAGGCGTCTCACGCTTTCGGCTTGTCCGGATCCTGGCTCGACTGGCCGGGGCTCGATTGGTCGAGTGCGTGGTGCTGCCGGTCCGCACCCTGCTCGAGCGCATCGGCTTCCGCCTCCAGCTCAAGGGCGAACTCCAGTGCACGGGCGCGATCTTCGCCGAACAGGTCGAGCGCAAGTCGCCGCGCACGCGCAGCCGCCTGGCGCTTGGCTTGTGCCTGCAGGCTCTCAGCAGTCATGATGCCCTCGGAACCGACGCTACTATTGTTTTCCAACGCCTCCAGCGTCGGCGAGGTTACGTCACGCTGACACGTCGATATCCACGATGAGGTCCTTGGGCTTGCCGACAGCTCGACCGGGCATCCATGGATCGCGGTTCTGGCTGAGATCCTTCAAGCCGCTCACATGGAAGAAACACCATTCCCCGGCATTGGGAAGCCCGCCCATTCGGCCACCGCCGTACTGAAAGGCAACGACGGCCGGCTCGAGCGATCGGTCGCGGCCTAAAATATGTGGACTGAAGTGGCGGACGTAGTTGTCGTAGATCGCCGTCAGCGATTGGCGATCGATGATCGCCTGCCGGATAGTCGCATACGGAATGACTCGGTCTCCCTCGGGCATTCTGCCCGACCGTTTCACGCATCGCGATGAGCGGCCTGTGCCCAATTTGTGACCGCTGTGGAGATCGAGGTTGATCTGCCGATTGTGCGATCACAATCGAGGCTGGTGGCGGCCGCCGGTCCTGTCATCCATCTGCTCCGCCGCCAGCAAACCCAGCAGGACGAGCGCGGCCGACACCGCGAACTGTGCCACGTGCGGCACCGCGGAGTCCGAGAGCGGCCGCAGGTAGGCGATCGCGACGAAGGCCTGACGAATGGCGATCGAGGCATTGAGCCAGAGCAGCAGGGTAGCGCCTGCGACGTAGATTCGACTCCACGGCCCCGCGAGCTTGAAGCGAAAGCGCGCCGAAATCGTGGGGACCAACGCCAGCAGGGACATGAGGCTGGTGATAGGAGCCGGATCGAACGAGTGCCTCCCGCCGACGAGCGGGAAGAGCAGGCCCGCCACGTCAGCGAGAAGGGTCGAGAGCAGG
>DASRFX010000055.1:0-63787 GCA_035651335.1 Reyranella sp.
TCACCAGCGCCGGCGCCATGCTGCGCGACATCAGGAACCGCTTCGGATCCTTGTCATGACGCACCGAGACGTGGCCGAAGCCATCGAGCACGCCGAGCTCGGACAGGATGTGATTGGCGAGAACCAGGTCCTCGATCAGCCCGGGCGCCGGCGTTCCGGCTGACTTGCGCTCCGATTGAGGCTGCGCGAACGCCGCTGTGCCCAGAAGGCACAATCCCGTCGCCAGCAAGCCCAACATGCGCATGTTCATCCCGATCCGCCGGCGGATTTTGGCGCTCTTTGTCCGCCGGGGCCAGCGATGTTAGATCAATCGTCATGCAAATCAGACACGCGCAAAAGGGCGACGAGCATGATCTTGCCCGCCTGCTCGAAGAGCACGAGCGCCACTACGGCAACGATGCGGCCCACGGCGCGGGCGCGCCAGGCGCCGCTTTCCTGGTCGCGCCACCGCACGGCGGACCGGTCTGCCTGGTCGCCGAGGCCGACGGCCGCCTGCTGGGCTTTGCCATCCTCAACCCGTATTTCCCCGGCCCGGCGCTCAGCCACGGCCTGTTCCTGAAGGAGCTCTACATCGCCTCGCATGCACGCTCGGCCGGCATCGGCGAACGGCTGATCGAGGGCATCCGCGAGGAGGCCGGGCGGCGCGGCTGCACGCGCGTGATCTGGACGACCGGCGAAAGGAACAAGGGCGCGCAGCGCTTCTACGACCGGCTCGGCATGCGGCGCGAGGAGAAGGTCTACTATGTGATGGACGTCTCCGCTTAGGCGCTTAGGGGCGGAATGGGATGAGATGGAACCGCACATGGTTCCATCTCATCCCATTCGCGCGCACTGATGATCGCGGTTCCACAGTGCATGACAGGTTCGGCTGATTCCAGCCGAACCTGTCATGCTTTACCTCTCGACCGCGCGCCGTTCGGCGGCGCTGATCGGAATCGAGGCGAGCTCGCCCAAGGTGATCGGCTTCACCGGCGGGCGCAGGCGGTAATAGCCCACCTCATCGGGGGCCAGGCCGCGCTCGGCAGTGATCAGCTCGGTGATGGTGAGGCCGCACACCCTGCCCTGGCACGGTCCCATGCCACAGCGCAGGAAGGCCTTCATCTGGTTGGGCCCTTCACACGCCAAACGCGCCATCGCGCGTACCTGCCGGGCCGTCACTTCCTCGCAGCGACAAGCGAGCGTGTCGCCGTCAGGTTGCCGGAACGATGCGGCCGGCTGGTACAGCACGTCGAGGAATGCGCGGCCCATCTCTTCACGCTGCAGCTTCTGACGCAGACCCTGCACGTCGGGCACTGCCGCGTCGGGCTTGAGGGCTCGAATGGCCGCCGCCGCGGCGATACGGCCGCGCTCGGCTGCCGCCGTGCCGCCGCCGATGCCCGCGCTGTCGCCGGCGATCGCGATGCCGGGAACGGAACTGCCGAAATCGGCATCGAGCACCGGCACGAAGCAGAGCTGGCGCTTGTTCCAGACATGCGCCGCGCCGGCCGCCATGGCGAGATTGACATTGGGCACCACGCCCTGGTGCAGCAGCAGGAGATCGGCCGGAATGGCACGACCATCGTCGGCCACAACCTCGCGCAGCCTGCCCTCGCCGTGCGCTTCGACGTGCGTGACGCGAACGACCGGCACCTTGTTCTTCACTTCGGCCAGCAGCTTGCGGCCCTTGGCGAAGTAGGGCGACAGTAGGAAGTCCGGCAGGTGCGCCACGGCCTTGAGCCAGTTCAGGCGCGGTGTGGTGTCGAGAAGTGCTTCGATCCGGCCGCCGGCACGCAGCAACTGCGCCGCCAGCAGCCAGAGCAGCGGTCCGCTTCCCGCCAGCACGAGCTTGCCGGTCGGTAGCAGGCCTTGCGCCTTCAGCAGGGTCTGCGCGCCGCCCGCGCTCATCACGCCGGGCAAGGTCCAGCCGGGAACGGGGAACGGCCGTTCCAGCGCGCCGGTCGCCACGATCACGCGTCGCGCGGCGACCATCCGGGCCTTGCCGACCATCGACACGCCGACCTTCAGCGAGGCATCGACGCTCCATACCGTGGCGCCGGTCATGATCTCCGCATCACTGGCCTTGATCTCGTTGGCAAGCGCCAAGCCCGCCCAATAATCCTCGCCCAGCACGGCGCGGTTGCGCAGCGGCGTCGTGGTGATGCCGCGGTAGATCTGGCCGCCGACGCCGGCATTCTCGTCGAGCAGCAGGGTCGAAAGGCCGGCGCGCGCGGTGGTGCTCGCCGCCGCGAGGCCAGCCGGCCCGGCGCCGATCACGACGACATCGTAGGCGGGCCTCACCGTCCTGCCTCGCGCTTGCCGTTCTGGGTCTCGACCTTCATGCCGTCGCGCGCCTGCACCAGGCAGCCCTGCCGGTTGCCGACCCCGTCGATCGTCACCAGGCAGTCGAAGCACACGCCCATCAGACAGAACGGCGCGCGCGGCGCACCGCTCACCGCCGTGGTACGGCAATGGTCGAAACCCGCCGCCAGCATGGCCGCCGCGACGCTGTCGCCGATACGGGCGCGGATCGGCTTGCCGTCGACCGTAAGCGTCAGGGTCGCCCCGGTGTCACCCAGTCGCTTGAACATCGAACCTCTGCGCGCTGAAGGGGGCGACGAGCTCACGGTCGAGCGCACCTCTGGCGATCATCGGCGCGATCGTGAGGGCATGGTTGGCGCACAGCGTGACGCCCGAATGGCAGCAGACCGTGAATGCGCCGGGATGGCTTTCCGACTGGTCGTAGATCGGGAAACCGTCCTTGGTCATCACGCGGATTGCGCTCCAGGTACGCACGACGTTGGCGGAAGCGAGCAGCGGGAACATGCGCACCGCGCGCTCGGCCTCGGTCGCACTGACGCCGAGCGTGAGGCCCGAGGGGTCGATGCTCTCTTCCTTGGAGTCGCCGATCATCACCGTGCCCTCGTCCGTCTGGCGCAAGGTCACGATCGGATGATTGAGGAAGGGCCGCAGCCGCTCGGTGACCACGATCTGGCCGCGCTCCGGCTTCATCGGACAAGCAAGCCCGACCATCGGCGCCAGCCGCATGTTGGCGTTGCCCGCAGCGAGCGCCACCTTCCCGGCCCGGACCTCGCCGTGCAGCGTGGTGAGCCGGAACTCGCCGCCGTTGTGGGCGATGGTCTCGACCCGGTGGCCCGGCAGGTAGGTGACTCCGCGTGCATTGATCGCCATGTGCAGCGTACGAAACAGGCGCAGCGAATTCACATGGCCGTCGAGCGGGCAGTAGCTGCCACCCACCACTTCCGGCCCGATATCCGGCAGCATCTTCGCCACCTGGTCGTGATCGAGGATCTCGGTCTGGTACTTCACGACGCCGGGCTGGTTGTGCAGGCGCTTCAGCGAATCGGCGCGCGCCTCGAGCTCGCGCTCCGACAAAGCAAGGTGGAAGCCGCCGGGCCGCTGGAAGCAGACGTCGTTGCCGGTTTCCTGCTTGAGCAGGTCGGCAAAGCCCTGCCAGGCATTGGACGAGCGCACCGTCCAGCCGGCATAGGGCGCGAGCCCCAGTCCCTTGCTCTGTACCCAGACCAGGGCGAAGTTGCCCCGGCTCGCCCGCACGGCGCGATCGCCCTCGTCGAGCACCACGACCTTGCAGCCCTCGCGCGCCAGCCCCCAGGCGGTGGCGACGCCGACCAGCCCGCCGCCCACGGCGGCGACATCGAACTCGCCGAGCGTCATTGGCCGATCTCGCGCCTCCATCGCGCGATCCATTGGTCGCGATGGGCATCGATCCTATTCCAGTCGAGCTGAATGAGCGACCCCGCGCGATCGCCGGTCGGCGCGATGGTGGCCTTATCCGTCGGCAGCTCGACGTTCCTGATCGCGGGGGCATAGCCGTAATCGCGAAAGAACAGGCGCTGTATGCCGGGTTCGAGCAGCGCTTTCACGAACGCCGAGGCAAGCGAATGGGCAGCCGGTCGTGCCGTCGGACAGGCCGCCGCCGTCGCGAGTGGCGTTCCTTCTTTGGGATAGACGAACCCCATCGGAGAATTGCTGGTATTGGCGAAATACTGCGCCCGGCCGCTGCCCCAGACGAGCACCGGCGCCGTGCCGGCGACAAAAAGCTCTGCCATCCGGTCGAGCGATGTCTCGTAGCTCGCCACGTTGGCGCCAACCCGCTCGCGCAGCGCCGTGAAACCCGGCTCGATGTCCTGCTCGCCGCCGCCATTGGCACGGGCCAGCATGACCAGCGCTTCGAGGCCGTAGGGGTTGGCGATCGGCGGCAGCGCGATGAGCTTGCGATATTTCGCGTCCTTGAGGTCGTTCCACGATTGCGGCGCCGGCCAGCCTTTGTCGCTGAAGAACTTCGTGCTGTAGGCGATGCCGGTGCCCGCCAGACCGAGCGCCACCGCCCTATCGTCAGCGAAGCGCGCCGCCGGCTGCAGCCCGCTGGCAGACAGATCGTCGATCGGCCCGCAGAAGCCGCTTCGGATGGCCTGGGCGATGGCCCAGTCGTCCGCCACGACGACATCCGGCGGCGTGCCCTTCAGCCGCGCCAGAGTTTCGCTGGAATTGCCGGACAGATAGTCGACCCTGACGCCGTGCCGCTTCTCGAACAGCGGGAGCACCTCGGCGCGCAGGCTCGTCTCGAACGAGCCGGCATAGCCCGCCACGGTGAGCGTCGTGGTCTCGGCCAGCGCCGGCCCCGTCAGCAGGACCAGAACAGCGGCAATGCGAAGAAGCGTCGGCACGACCGTCCTTTAGCACAGCATGAATGTCAGTTCGTGCTTGTTGTGGTGCAGGTGAATGACCTGCGCGCCGGGAATCGCGGCGAAGGCCGCGGCCGTCTCATGATCCGTCTCGCCCTGGAACTTGATGGTGCAGACGAAGTTCTTCACCAGCCCCGAGGCGCGCCACTTCTCGACCAGGCGCAGCAGCCGCGCCGGATAGCAGATGATGTCGGAGAACAGCCAGTCGACCGGGCCGACGCTTTCGGGTTCGAGGGCGAAGGCGCTCTCGCCGCGCCAGCTGACGCCCGGCATCGCCGCCACCTTTTTATCGAGCGGCGCCTTGTCGATCGCGATCACGTCGGCACCGAGCCTGGCCAGTACCCAGGTCCATCCGCCGGGCGAGGCGCCGAGATCGAGGCAGCGCTCGCCCTTCTGCGGCCAGCGGCGCAGACGCACCAGCGCTTCCCACAATTTCAGATAGGCGCGGTTGGGCGGCCCGGTCTTGTCCTCGACGAATTCGACTTCGCCGTTGGGAAACGGCGAGCTGCAGCGGCCGGCGGCAAGCAGGCGATCGGGCGCCAGCAGTGTCCACGAGCCGAGCGGCGCGCTCGGTGCGGCGGCGGGAAAGGCGATCGGCTTGGCCGAGACGTGCGGCAGGCGCTCCTGGATCAGCGCCGCACGGCGATGGTGCAGCGGTGCGTACATCGCCCAGTTGCGCTGGATGGCGCGCAACGCCTTCGCCGCCTCGCCGATCGATGGCACCGGCAGCTCGACGCAGTCGTACCAGATATTTGCAGCCCATGCCGATGCGATCGCCGGCGATTCAGTCACGATGAGGCGGTCATGAGTCTCAGCGACGACGACACGCGATCGATCCAATTCTTTTTGCAGTTGGTCGAGGAATCCGTCGGCGGCGAGATACGCAACGATCATTTCGCGAGCCTAAACGGCGGCGCGTGAGTTTTCCAAGTTGCCGGTGCGCATGAACCTCCGTAGACAAATCCGGTCGGGATGGCGCCGGGGGGCGCCGTGTTTCCCGCGACCGGGGAGAGAAAACATATGACGTTACGTGCCACGGCCGTCGGGAGACGGCCATGAGTGTTGTCATCGATGGCATCTTGTGGATCGGCGGCGCCGCGCTGTTCGGCGCCGTCGGCGTCCTTTTGGGACGCAGGCTGACGCATCACCATGTGAAGGAGGGCCACAACGACGTGCTGGTCCCGGTGTTCCTGACGGCGGGCGTGATCTACGCCGTGCTGCTCGCCTTCATCGTCATCGCCGAATGGGAATTCTATGACGGCGCGAAGGCCAACGTCGCCCAGGAAGCCTCGCAGCTTCCGCCGCTCTACGACATCGCCAACGTCATTGGCGACGAGAAGGCCAAGGAGCTTCGCCACGGCCTGCGCGAGTATGCCGAATCCGTGATCCACGGTTGGGACGACTTCACCCATGGACGGCGCGATCCCAAGACGTCGACACCCATCGTCGAGACCTTCAAGACCATCGCCGCACTGAAACCCGCCACCAAGGCGGACGAATTGCTCGCCGCGCAATTCCTGACGAGCTTCAACCAGGTCCTGCTGGCGCGCAACAAGCGCTACATGCATGCCTCGGAGTCGCTGTCGTGGTTGATGTGGTTCGGCTCGATCGGCGGCGGCGTGATCGTCGTCGGCCTGGCCTTCTTCATCTACATGGACAAGACATGGCCGCATGTCCTGGTCGTCTCGGTCATGTCCGGCATGATCGGCATGCTCTTCTTCATGATCGCCCTGCTCAGCGAACCGTTCAAAGGACCGCTGGCGCTCCATCCCGAGCCTTTCGAATCGTCGGTCAACGTCTTCGACATCATCGACAAGGACAAATAGGAGAGCACCATGCGAGTCAGCACCCTGAGCAGCCTGCCGGGCGGGGCCACGGAGCTCGGCGTCGTCTATGCCTCGATCGAGGGCGTCAACGAGCACTCCTACCAGGAGTGCCTCGAGGAGCTCACGCACAAGGCGGCGAAACTCGGCGCCACGGCGATGATCGCGCTGCAGCTGGTGCAGAGCCAGTTCCAGTGGAACCAGCGCACCAGCCTGCTCGCCACCGCGATCAAGGAAGCCGGGCTATAGAAGCCAGTTCGTCGAGATGCCGTCGCTTGGCGGCATCGTCGATGAACGAGGCACGAAAGCCGTTGGCGGCGAGCGTCGTGATCTCTTCTCGCGAGAGCCCGAGCGCCTGCTGCACGGCCTGGAAATTCTCGTTGATGTAGCCGCCGAAATAGGCCGGGTCGTCCGAATTGACGGTCGCCACCAGTCCGGCCCGCAGCATGCGCTTCAGCGGATGTCGCTTCATGTCGGTCACGCCGCACAGCCGGAGGTTCGACAAGGGACAGACGGTGAGCGCCATCTTCTCGCGCACCAGCCGCGCCGTCAGGTCGGCATCCTCGAGCGCGCGATTGCCGTGATCGAGCCGGTCGACCTTCAGGAGATCGAGCGCCTCGCGCACGTATTCGGGCGGCCCCTCCTCGCCGGCATGGGCGACGGCCTTCAGCCCCAGGCCGCGGGCGCGCGCGAACACACGCTGGAACTTCGAGGGCGGATGGCCCTTCTCCGATGAATCGAGGCCGACACCGATGATGCGGTCGCGCCACGGCAGCGACTCCTCGAGCGTCCGCTCGGCATCCGCCTCGTCCAGATGCCGCAGGAAGCACATGATCAGCGCCGCGGTCATGCCGAGCTGCCGGCCGGCGTCCGCGAGCGCGCGTGTCAGCCCGTCGATCACCGTCTTGAAGGGCACGCCGCGGCCGGTATGGCCCTGCGGATCGAAGAAGATCTCGGCGTGGCGCACGTTCTGCGCGGCGGCGCGGCGCAGGTAGGCCATCGCCAGGTCGTAGAAATCCTGCTCGTTGAGCAGCACGCTCATGCCCTGATAGTAGAGGTCGAGGAAGTCCTGCAGGTTGGTGAAGCTGTAGGCGGCGCGGATCGCCGACACGTCGGCGTATTTCAGCGTCACGCGATTGCGCGCGGCGAGCGCCAGCATCATCTCGGGCTCGAGCGTGCCTTCGATATGGATGTGAAGCTCGGCCTTGGGCAGTGCGGCGATGAATGCGTTCGGGTCGTCGGCCATCGAACGCAACTTTATCATCGTACGACGCGTTCGCAGAGAGGGGTTTCATGACGGGAGCAAGGCATGCCGAAGGAATCGATGTCTCAGCGCAAGACCGTGGGACGCGTCATGCACGAGTGGAAGCATGGCGAGCTGAAGCGCAGCCGCGGCGGCAAAGGCGGCAAGGTCAAGAACCCGCGCCAGGCGATCGCGATCGCGCTGCACGAGGCGGGCGCCTCGAAGTACGCCAGCAAGGGCGAGAACAAGCGGAGCTATGCCCGCACCAAGCGCAAGGAGCGGCGCGGCGAGACGGCGCAGCAGGAGCGTGAGGGCCGCAGCCATGTCGGCGCGCGCGGCCGGCGCTCGAGCAGCCGCGCCATGGGCGGCCAGAACGCCAAGCACCGCACCCATCGCACGCGGCGCCAGACGCAAGCCTCGCGGCGCAACGTCCGCAAGGCACAGGCGGCGGTGAAGCGGCGGCGCGCGCGGTCGTAGGAATAAGTAGATGTGACACAGCGCGCACCGGCTTGCTAACCTCCGGCCAACGGAGGAATTCATGGCAAAGTTCGGTATCGGCGATTCGGTGCGCAGGCTCGAGGACCCGCGCCTTCTGACGGGCGGCGGGCGCTACACCGACGACACGCGGCTCAGCCAAAAGGCGGCGCGGATGTACGTGCTGCGCTCGCCGCACGCCCATGCCGACCTGAAGAAGGTCGACGTGGCGGCGGCGAAAAAGGCGCCGGGCGTGCTGCTGGTGCTGACCGGCCAGGACGTCAAGAAGGCGGGCTTCGGCGACGTGCCGTGCCTGGTGCCGCTGGAGAACAAGGACGGCACGCCGCGCGCCGACACGTCTCGGCCGATGCTGGCGATCGATCGCGTGCGCCATGTCGGCGACCCGGTGGCGCTGGTGGTGGCCGAGACGCTCGAACAGGCCAAGGATGCCGCCGAGCTGATCGAGGTCGACTACGCCCCGCGCCCGCACGTCGTCGGCACCTTCGAGGCCGCCCAGCCCGGCGCGCCGCTGGTCCACGACCACATCAAGAACAACGTCGTGTTCGACTGGGCGATGGGCGATGCCAAGGCAACCGACGCCGCCTTCGCCAAGGCGCACCGGGTGGTGAAGCTGCAGCTCGTCAACCAGCGGCTGGTGGTGAACTCGATGGAGCCGCGCGGCGCCATCGGCGAGTACGACGCCAAGGACGACCGCTCGACCCTGTGGGTCTCTTCGCAGGGCGTGCACATGATCCGCCCCGTTGTGGCCGACATGATCCTGAAGATCGGTTCGCCCAAGCTCCGCGTGCGCACCGGCGACGTGGGCGGCGGCTTCGGCATGAAGATCTTCGTGCATCCGGAATATCCGATGGTCGTGTGGGCCTCGCGCGAGCTCAAGCGCACGGTGAAATGGATCCCCGACCGCCAGGAAGCCTTCCAGTCCGACGTGCAGGGCCGCGACCATGTCTCGATCGCCGAGATGGCGCTGGACAAGGATTCCCGCTTCCAGGGCCTCCGCATCACGACCTATGCCGCGCTCGGTGCCTACCTCAACCATTTCAGCGTCTTCATCCCGACCATGGCCGGAACGTCGATGCTGAACGGGCTCTACACCACGCCCGCGATCTACGTGAACGTGCTGGGCGTGCTCACCAACACCGTGCCCACCGACGCCTACCGCGGCGCCGGCCGCCCCGAAGCGGCCTATCTGCTGGAGCGCTTCGTCGACCACATCGCGCGCGAGGTCGGGCTGTCGCCGGACGAGCTGCGGGCACGCAACTTCATCAAGCCCAACCAGCTCCCCTTCAAGACCGCGCTGGGTGACACCTACGATTCAGGCGACTTCGAGGGGGTGATGCGCAAGGGCATGGAGAAGGCCGACTGGAAGGGCTTCGCGCAACGCCGCGCCGGATCGGCGGCCAAAGGCAAGTGGCGCGGCATCGGCATGGCGACCTATGTCGAGAAATGCTCGGGCGGCAATCCGGAAACCGTGAAGGCGGTATTCAACGACGACGACACCGTCACCCTGATCACCGGCAACCAGACCAACGGCCAGGGCCACGAGACGGCCATCCGCCAGATCGCCTCGGCGCGGCTCGGCATCGACGTCGAGCGCACGCGCTTCGTGCAGGGCGATTCGGACGTCGTGCCCGAAGGCTTCACCGGCGGCAGCCGCACCATCGCCATCAACGGCGTGGCAACGATCGGCGTCGCCGACAAGATCATCGCCAAGGGCAAGCCGCTCGCGGCCAACATGCTGGAAGCGAGCGCCGCCGACGTCGACTACGCCGACGGCAGCTACAGGATCGTCGGCACCGACCGCAAGGTGAGCCTGTTCGAGGTGGCCAAGGCCAACAAGGGCGCGCTCGACGACGAGTTCACGCGCACGCCGGAGGCCGACACCTTTCCCAACGGGTGCCACATCTGCGAGCTCGAGGTCGATCCCGACACCGGCGTCGTCGAGATCCTGAACTATTCGGTGATGGACGATTTCGGCCGGGCGCTCAATCCGCTGCTGCTGCAGGGCCAGATCCATGGCGGCATCGGCCAGGGCGTCGGCCAGGCGCTGACCGAGGGCGCGCATTACGACAAGGAGTCTGGCCAGCTACTCACCGGCTCGTTCACCGACTACGCCTTCCCGCGCGCCGACATCGTGCCGAGCGTGAAGTTCGACCTGCACAACAGCCCGTGCAAGACCAACCCGCTCGGCGTCAAGGGCGCAGGCGAGGCGGGTGCGATCGGCGCGCCGCCCGCGGTCGTCAACGCCATCGTCGACGCGATCTACCCGCACACCGGCGTCAAGCATGTCGACATGCCGGTGACGGCGGCCAGTCTGTGGAAGGTGATCGAGGCGAATCGCGGCAAGAAGGCGGCGTGAACGTTCTCTCCCGCAGGAGCGTTCTCACAGGGCTGGCGGCGACGGCGACGGCGGGATGCGCCGCGCGCCCGGTTCGCCAGACCGCCCGCGCGACAGCGCGCGTGCCGGTGCCCGCTCCGTACCCCGTCGCGCCGCCGCCGCCGGATCGCGCGTCGCTCGGGCTAGACGCGGTGATCGACATCAGCCAGCACGCGAGCGTCACCGACTTCCGGCGGGTCCGGCAAAGCAACATCCTCGCCGTCATCCATAAGGCGAGCGAAGGCGACTTCTTCGCCGATCCGGCCTGCGCCGCGCGCCGCCCGCAGGCCGAGGAAGCGGGCTTGCTGTGGGGCACCTATCATTTCGGCAAGGGCGATTCGGCCGGCGCGCAGCAGGCGGCGTTCTACCTCGCCGCGTCGCAGCCCGGCCCGGCGACCCTGCTGGCGCTCGACCTCGAGCTCAACGAGGGCGATCCGTCCAATTCCATGTCGCTCGAGCAGGCCGAGGCCTTCGTGGGCGCGGTGGCCGACGCGACGGGCCGCCTGCCCATAGTCTACGTGCATCCGACCTGGGCCAACGGCGATCCCCTGCCCGGCTCCGGCGCCAGCCTGGGCGCGCGGATCACGCCCGGTTCGATCCTGGCGCGCTGCGGCCTGTGGGTCGCCGATTACCACGATTCGCCCGAGGTCCCGCTTGCGTGGGCCGCGACCGGCTGGCGGCTCTGGCAATATGCCGGCGACGGCGGCGGAGTGCCCGGGGTCGACCGCTGCGACCGCAACCTGTTCAACGGCGACGCGAGCGCGCTTTATCGCTTCTGGAGGACGACCAGCTCCTTGAGCTAGTCTGGCGCGCCGGCCATTGCCGCGGGAGAGAGCCATGACGATACGCGTTGCGTTCCAGTCGTGCTTGATCGCGTCCCTGTTGCTCGCCGCGGGAAGCGCCTTGGCGCAAAAGCAGGGCGGCATCCTGCGCATCACCCATCGCGACAGCCCGGCCAGCATGTCGATCCACGAGGAAGGCACCATCTCGGTCGTGCTGCCGATGATGGGCGTGTTCAACAACCTCGTGATGTTCAATCCGGCGAAGAAGCAGAACAGCCTCGACGACATCGTGCCCGACCTCGCCGAGAAATGGACCTGGAGCGAGGACGGCAAGACGCTCACCTTCACCCTGCGCAAAGGCGTGAAATGGCATGACGGCAAGCCGTTCACCGCCGCCGACGTGAAATGCACGCTCGATCTGCTGCAGGGCAAGGCGGCCGAGAACTTCAAGGTCAATTTCCGCAAGGGCTGGTACGCCAATGTCGAGAGCGTGAGCGCGCCCAGCGAGACCGAAGCCGTGTTCAAGCTCAAGGCGCCGCAGCCCGCGCTGCTCGCGCTGCTGGCGTCAGGCTTCTCGCCGATCTATCCCTGCCACGTGTCGCCGGCCAAGATGCGCCAGCATCCGATCGGCACCGGGCCGTTCAAGTTCGTCTCCTACAAGGCCAACCAGAGCATCAAGGTCACGCGCAATCCCGACTACTGGAAGCCGGGCCGGCCCTATCTCGATGGCGTCGAATACACCATCATCCCCAACCGCTCGACGATGATCCTGGCCTTCATCGCCGGCAAGTTCGACATGACCTTTCCGTGGGAGGTGACGATCCCGCTGGTCGGCGACATCAAGAGCAAGCGGCCCGACGCGATCTGCGAGATCGCTCCCATGAACGTCGCGGCTAACGTGCTCATGAACCCGAACCCGCCGTTCGACGACATCGAGGTGCGCCGCGCCGTGGCCTTCGCATTGGACCGCAAGGCCTTCGTCGACATCATGACGCAAGGCACCGGCGATCCGGGCGGCGCCATGCAGCCGCTGCCCGAGGGACGATGGGGCCTGCCGAAGGAAGTGCTGGCCACGCTGCCGGGCTACGGGCCCGACCTCAAGGCGAGCCGCGACAAGGCGCGCGCCACCATGGCGGCCAAGGGCTACGGCCCGACGAAGCCGCTCAAGCTCAAGCTCTCGACGCGCAACCTGCCGACCTACCGCGACGCCTCGGTGATCCTGATCAGCCAGCTCAAGGAGATCTATATCGACGCCGAGCTGCAGCTCATAGAGACGGCGCAATGGGTGCCCAAGCTGATCCGCCGCGACTACGAGATGGCGGTCAGCCAGGTCGGCAACGGCGTCGACGATCCGGACCAGAACTATCCGGAGAACTACGCCTGCGGCTCGCGCACCTACATGGATTATTGCAACAAGGACGTCGACGCGATGATCGCCCAACAGTCAGCCGAGCGTGATCCCGAGAAGCGCAGGAAGATCGCCTGGGAGATCGACAAGAAGCTGACCAACGAGGCGGTGCGGCCGATGCTCTACTACATGCACGGCGCCACCTGCTGGCAGCCCGGCGTAAAGGGCGTCACCCTCCAGGTGAACAGCATCTACAACAACTGGCGGTTGGAGGATGTGTGGATGGAGTAGAAAGCTAAAGGCACCGTTGCGCGCATGCGGGTAGCGGTAAGGCAGAGCTTCGCTGCGATCGGCTCGGCATAAGCACCGCCGCTAGGACGTCGTGTTCAATGAAGCATTAAGCCCATCGGTCACAGTAGTTGTTGACCGCTTCTTCGAGGTCGACACAAATGGAAGCAACTTCAGTCAATTGCGACACACCCAGAACAACGGGCCGAATTGACTCCGTCACAGACTTTGCAATCACACTTCCAATCTGAAGCATGCCGTCTGCTCTAGCCTTCCTAGCAACGGACTGGAGCCGTCGCGACAGTCGAGAAAGATTCTTATCGTCGAGTATCTGGCTTTGCTGAGCGTCGATGGCCTTTACTAGACGAGCGATGGCAGTCGAATTGAGAAGCTTTGCGATGATCCAATCAGCAATATCGTCACCTGGCGAATCGTGCGCGGCACTGCCCTGCCCAAAGAACGGGGTGGCCCAAAACATTCTGAACAAGAGTCAATACTGACTTTTTCATTGGACCTCCGACCTTCGGCTCCGATTGTTGACGCGGGTGATCCGAAATGCAACCTAAAGCTGTCCACGACCAGCCATGTCATCATTGAATTTGCGCCAAAACCGTTGTTCATGATTCGATGTCTGAGCCGAGTAGCTGATGTCCTCCATGCCCTCCGCCCGCCCCACCCTCTACGGCTCCCGCCACGCCGTCTCGGCCGGCCACTATCTCGCCGCCGCGGCGGGCTTCGGGGTCCTCGAGGCGGGCGGCAATGCGATCGACGCGGGCTGCGCGGCGGGCATCGCTTTGGCGGTCCTGCACCCGGATGAGGTGAATGTCGCCGGCGTCGCGCCGATCATGATCCGCCTCGGCGCGCAGTCGAAGCAGCCGGGCAAGGTCGTCACGATCGCAGGCCTCGGCCATTGGCCGAAGCGCTTCCCGGCCGATCTCTTCATGCGCTGTTATGGCGGTCAGATGCCTCTAGGTATCCTGCGCACCGTCGTGCCCGCCGCGCCCGACGCCTGGATCACGGCGCTGCGCGACTACGGCACGATGTCGTTCGGCGACGTCGCCTCCGCCGCCATCCGCTACGCGCGCGAGGGCTTCGCCGTCTTCGAGTACATGGCGACCATGATCAGGCAGTACGAAGAAGGCTATCGCACGTGGCCGTCGAACGCCGCGATCTTCCTGCCCGGCGGCCAGGTGCCCAAGGTCGGCGACCGATTCCTTCAAACGGATCTCGCCGGCACGCTTCAGTACATGGTCGACCAGGAGCGTGCCGCCTCCTCGCACGGAAGGCTCGCGGGCCTCGCTGCAGCGCGTGCCGCCTTCTATGAAGGCGACATCGCCGCGACGATCGTGAAGTACCACGCCGAGAACGGCGGCTACCTCGCGCGCGACGACTTGGCCGAATTCCATTGCCGCTACGAGGAGCCGGTGAAGGTGCGCTGGCGGGATTTCGAGGTCTTCACCTGCGGGCCGTGGTGCCAGGGCCCGATGCTGGCCCAGGCGCTGCGCATGATCGAGGCGTCGGGCGGGCTGGCGGGGCTGAAGCACAATTCAGCCGACTACATCCATCTCCTCACCGAGATCCTGAAGGCCGCCTGCGCCGACCGCGAATACCGCTACGGCGATCCGCTGTTCGTCGATGTCGGCATGGACGAGCTCCTGTCCGATGCGCATGTGGCGGCGCGCGTCGCGGCGATCGACATGCAGCGCGCCATGCCCGACATGCCGCCGCCCATCGGGCGCTATCCGGCAAACGCACCGCCGCCCTCCAAGCAGAGGAGCGACTCCGTCGTAGAGCCCGACACCTCCTATTGCTGCGCCGTCGACCGCTGGGGCAATGCGATGTCGGCCACGCCGTCGGACGGCTCGTGGCGCTCGCCGGTGATCCCGGGGCTCGGCATCGTGCCGTCGGGCCGCGGCACGCAGAGCCGGCCCGATCCAAGCCATCCCTCGGGCGTGGCGCCGGGCAAGCGGCCGCGGCTCACGCCCAACCCGGCTATCGCGGTGCGCGACGACGGTTCGGTCATCCCGTTCGGCGCGCCGGGCGGCGACGTGCAGGTCCAGGCGATGCTGCAGGTCTTCCTCAACACCTTCCATTTCGGCATGGACATCCAGGAGGCGATCGAGCAGCCGCGCTTCGCCACCTTCTCCTTCCCCAACTCGTTTGCGCCCTACACCCACCTGCCCGGAAGGCTGAACATCGAGGACCGCCTGCCGGCGGCGACCCTCGAGGAACTTCGCAAGCGCGGCCATGACGTCGAGATGTGGCCGGCGCTGACCCGCCGCGCCTGCTCGGTCGAGGCGATCCTGCTGGACAGCAAGACCGGCTTCCTGCGCGCCGGCGCCGACTGGCGCCAGCCGGCCTATGCCATGGTCAGCTGAACTATTTGCACTAAGGGCGTCTCAGCCGTCTCATGCGTCTCAGGGTGTCTCACCAGGGGGGTGGGGCTGTTCCGTGAGACTCGCGACAGAAAGCCTTATGCCATCGGCATCGGAGCCGTCTCAGCCGCGTGAGACTCCGGCCGCCAGGGCGAGATTGCGGCGGCGGGCCTCGTCGGCCAGGCCGGCGCAGACCGCGTCGGTCGGCGAGCGCACCGGGCCGATCTCGATCGCGGTGAGGATGCGGTCGTCGAGCCGCCAGGCATAGCCGGTGCTGGCCTTGTCGTGGCCCACGAGCTCGAAGACATGGACGTCGACATCGCAGGTCCGGCTGCCCGAGGTGCGGGCGCGCACCGGCACGGTCTGGATCAGCGCCGCCGGGCAGGCGCAGCGCGCCTCGATGGCGGCCAGCAGCTCGGGGCTGAGGTGCTGCGGCGCGAGGAGTTGGCCCATGCGAGCTCCCTTTGGTTACTGGCGCGGCCGGATGCCGAGCATGGCATTGCCGTTCTGGATCAAGCCGAAGCCCTGGAACGACTGGCTGTTCGCGGGCGGCCCGATGGCCGGGTTGGTCGCCGGAGCGGGCGCCGACACCGGCCGGATCTCGGCGGCCGGCGCGGCCTTGGCGTCGGTCGTGGTCGCGGCGGGCTTCACCTCGCTCTGGGCGAAGGCCGGCGTCAGCGCCAGCGAAAGGAGCAGTCCGGTCATCAAGCTCTTCATCTTGCTCTCCCTCGATCTCAGATCAGTTACGAACCGCCCGGCCGCCCTCGCCCAGCGCGTCGGCGAGCTGCAGGCAGTCGACCATGCTCAGCATCTCGCTGAAGTCGCAGACGGTGCCCGGCGGGAAGGTGCGCACCATGCGGACCTTCTTGGCCGGGTCGATGACATAGACCGAGCGCAGGATCGTCCCGTCCTCCGGCCGCGCCACGCCATAGAGCGCCGACACCGAGCGGTCGGCGTCGGCGATCACGGGAAAATTGAGCGCCCAGCCGTCACGATCCGCGCCGCCCTGCGCCGAGCCGTCGGCCTGGCAGGCCGGCTCGACGGCGAGGCCCACGACCTTGACGCCGCGGCGGTTCCATTCCGGCTTGAGCCGCGCCATCTGCGCCAGCTCGTTGCCGGCCGGCCGCGACTGGCTGAACAGCACGCACCACGAGCGGCCCATCCATTCGTGGAAGCGGATGCTGCCGTTGATGGTGTCCTGCTCGAAATCCGGGGCGGTATCGCCGGCCTGGAGGCTCATGCCCGGCAAGATGCCCCGGCGGGCCGCCGGCGAACCACGAAAGCCTTGCTAATTGTTGCTAATCGGCCGGCCCGGCCTCGAGCACGGCGCGGGCGCGCGCGGCCGCGGTGGCGAGGCTCCAGCGGCCGCCCTCGGTCATCAGCGTGTCGCGGACTTCGGCCGACAGGCCGCGGTCGAGCGCCTCGTACAGCCGCTCGGCGATCACCCGCAGCGAACCCGCCCGGGTGGCGAGCGAGGGATGGACGGCGCGGGCATAGCCCGCGAGCCGGGCCGCGGTCTCGAAGTCGCCGTCCGACGCCGCCAGCAGCGCAATCGCCTCGACCGTCCACGCCACCGACGAGGCAAGGCCGATGGCGCTGCCCTGGTCGATCGTCTCACGGGCGGCGGCGCGCATGGCGCGGCCGTTGCCGGCGACCAGCAGGTGCGCCGTCAGCGTGCCCATCAGCGGCGTGCGCCGGCCGGCCGGCAGCTCGTCGCGCAGCGCCTCGAGCTGGCGGAGCGCGCGCTCGGCCTCGCCCATGCTGAGAAGCAGCTCCGCCATGTTGCTGCCGCCGTTCACCAGGCCGATCCAGAAGTCGGTGGCGCGGCTCAGCGCAAAGCCCTCCTGGTAGCCCGCCAGCGCCGCCACGTGCCGTCCCTGGCGGAAGCGCAGGTCGGCGAGCCGGATCAGGGTCAGCGCCAACCATTTGCCGGGCGCCAGGCCGCGCAGCACCTGTTCGCCCTCGACCAGCAGCGACTCGGCCTGGTCGATGGTCTCGCTGGTGAGCGCGGCACTGCCGGCGCGCCACAGCGCGGCACCCAATCCGGCCTTGTCGCCGGCCTCGCGCAGGAAGGCGACCGCCTCGAGCGCCGCCGGCAGGTTCTCGCGATCGCTGAAGCGGAAGTCGCGCCAGCTCTGGCCGAAGCGCAGCCAACCCTGGATCTCCGCCGGCGTATCGGGGCCGACGCGGCCCGCCGCCGCGGCGAGCCAGCGCTGGCCCTCGGCGACCGGCGTCTCGGGCAGCTCCCACCATAGCGGCACGGTGCTGGCGACCAGGCGCACGCCGAGTGCGGCATCGCCGTCGGCGCCGAACGCCCAGGCAAGTGCGCTGCGCAAATTGTCGGCATCGGGCGCGTAGGTCGCCAACCACTGCCGGCCTGGCGTCGTCGGCCAGACGCGCGCGGCTTCGGCGAACAGGTCGGCGAAGTGCGCGGCATGGCGCGCCGGCAAAGCGGTCTCGCGCGCCTCGGCGGCCTTGCGCACGGCGTACTGGCGGATGGTCTCGAGCAGGCGAAAGCGCGGCGGCGAGGCGGCGTCGACCACCACCATCGACTTGTCGGCAAGCGCCGTCAGCCGGTTGATCAGCTCGACGCCGGCCTCGCCGCCCGCGACCGCCTCGACGGCGCTGAGCGCCGCGCTGCCGGCGAAGACCGAGAGCGAGCGCAGCAGCGCGCGCTCCTCCCCCGGCAGCAGGTCGTAGCTCCAGTCGATCACCGCCTGCAGCGTTCGATGGCGCGGCGTGGCACCGCGTGCCGGGGCGCCGAGCAGGCGAAAGCGTTCGTCGAGGCGTTCGGCGAGCTGCGCCGGCGACAGCACCTTGAGCCGCGGCACCGCCATTTCGATGGCGAGCGGAATGCCGTCGAGGCGCGAGCAGATCGAGCCCACCGCCTCTTTGTTGGCCTCGGCGAGCGCGACGCCATCGAGCGCCCGCGCCCGTTCGACGAACAGCCGCACGGCGTCCTCTATCGGCAGCGGCGCGAGTCGGAAGATCTGCTCGCCCTGCACGAACAGGCCCTCGCGGCTGGTGATCAGGACGGTGACGCCCGGGCAGTCGGCGACGATGGCGCTCGCAAGGACGGCGACCGGCTCGACGACATGCTCGCAATTGTCGAGCACCAGCAGCATCCGGCGGTCGCGCAGCAGCGCCGTCAGGCGCGCCGTCGCGGTGTTGACGCCCGCGCCCGCACCGGCGCCCCCCGCCAGCACCGCCGTCACCGCCTCGGGCACGCGTGCCGGATCGCTCACCGTCGACAGATCGGCAAAGGCCGCGCCGTCGGCGAAATTGGCGGCCGCGTCGCGCGCCGCATGAACCGCCAGCACGGTCTTGCCGACGCCGCCCGGCCCGACGATCGACACGATGCGATGCTCGCCGAGCAGGCGACCGATCTCGGCCAATGCCGCTTCGCGCCCGATCAGCGCGACCGCGGGCGGCAGCGACAAGGCGGCGGGCGCGGGCGGTGGCGCGGCGCTCGCCGGCACGGCGCCTACGAACATGTAGCCGCGGCCGGTGACGGTGCGGATCAGCGGCTCGCCGGCGGCCTGGCCGCCCAGCGCCTTGCGCAGCGCCGTCATGTTCACGGTGAGATTGTTTTCCTCGACGATGCGGTCGGGCCAGACCGCCTTCATCAGCGCCTGCTTGCTGACGACCGACCCCGCGTTGGCGGTGAGATGGAGCAGGATGTCCATGGCGCGCGCACCGAGCGGCACCGGCGCGCCGTCGCGCGTCAGCTGCCGCCGCGCCGGCGACAGGCTGAAAGCTCCGAAGCTGATGACGGCATTGTCGTTCGGCACCGCCGCGCGCATCCCTCCCCTTGCCGGGCGGGATTATGCGGGCTCCTCAGCCGAGCGTCACCACGCAAGCGGCGTGGTGGCCGCACCGATCGCCGCGCCGCCGACGCCGCCGACGATGGCGCCCGGCGCCCAGCCGATGCCCGGCACGACCGAGCCGACCACGGCGCCCGTGCCGGCGCCGATCGCGCCGCCAGTCAGCGCGCGCGTCCCAGGATCGGAACCGCAACCGGCAAGGCCGAACACGATCGCAAGCAGAGCGAACCATCTCGTCATGGCACCCTCCTTTTGCCGATGAAAACGCGCCGGAAGCGGCCGCGGTTTCTCGCGCTTCAGGCGGCGCCTTCCAGTTTTGCAAGCGCTTGCTCGATGATCGGCCGCTGTCCGGCCGTGATCTTTTTGAGCGCCTCGCCGGGGCCGAACCAGGCGGCGCGGTCGCACTCGGGAAACGCCGCGCGGCGGCCCGAGCGCGGCGGCCATTCCATCTCGAAGGTCGTGCATTTCAGTGCCGCCGGATCGAAGTCTCCGGCGACCGCCCAGGCATGCACGACCTTGCCGCTTGGCTGGCGGACCGGGCTCAGCCGGCGAAAGCGGCCGCGCGGCGCGAAGCCCGTCTCCTCGAACGTCTCGCGTTTGGCCGCCTCGAGCAGGTCTTCGCCGGGCTCGAGCTCGCCCTTGGGGATCGACCACGCGCCCTCGTCCTTGCGCGTCCAGTACGGCCCGCCGGGATGGACCAGCAGAAACTCGAGTGCGGGCTTGCGCCGCCAGATCAGCAGCCCGGCGCTGTCGGGCCGCTTGCTCACGCCCGCCACAACCTCGAAAGCGGGCCGTCCTTGCCGAACACGGGGTCCTGGTCGGGCACGGGCGTGCTCGCGATCGCCGCCACCGCCGCGCCGTGGCTGGTGTGGCTGGGAGTCTGGTACTCCGCGTCGCCTCCGTGCGGATAGGCGCCGACGACCAGCAGGTCGCGGCTGGCCGAAAGCCGGCGATGGCCGCAGCCCGCCGGCAGGACCGCGACGTCGCCGGCCTTGAGGTCGAACGCGCGGCCCCTGGCGCCGCCGAACTCGACCCGCGCACTGCCGCGGGCGATGCCCAGCACCTCGTGGGTGTGAATATGGAAGTGCAGGAAGTCGAAGATGCCGTTGCGCCAGCCGTTCGCCCAGCCGTGCCGGGCAAACATCTTCTCGAAGGTCGCGGCGGGATCGCCGCCGTCGAGCGGCACGGCCTCGCGGTAGACAATGAGAGGCAGCCTGGGATTGTTGGGCGTCTCGCCGTCGTCGTCGAAACGGAAGCTCTCGGGTTCGGAGGGCATGGATGTCTCCTTCACCGTTGCGTCACGGTCATGAGATCGTGCCACATCCCGCGACGCCTAGGCCACGTTCACCTTTCCGCGGCCTTCAAGGCGGATGCCGCCGGCCGGTCCGCCGCCTTGGCCTCGAGCGCGCGTTCGGCCTGATCCGCCGCCATGAGCTTGCGGAAGGCCGCGAGATCGGCGCCCGAGAGATGGGCATGGCGCACGGCCGGATGGACCATGGGATCGGTCGGCCGGCCGTTGACCAGCAATTCGAAATGCACGTGTGCGCCGGTCGTCCGGCCCGTCGTGCCGACATAGCCGATGACGTCGCCTTGATGGACTTCCGCGCCCGGCGCGATGCCGGCGGCAAAGGCCGATAGGTGGCCGTAGACCGTGGCGAGGTTGCCCGGGTGCTCGATCTCGACCCAGTTGCCGTAGCGGCCCTTGGGCTCGGCGCCTTTCACCACGCCGTCACCCGCCGCGTAGATCGGCGTGCCGGTGGGCGCCACGAGGTCGACGCCCTCGTGCATGGCGAGCGGACCGCTGTGCGAGCGCGCCCCGAATCCTGCAAACGCGCCGCTGTAAGCGTTGCTGGAAAGCCCGAGCGACTTCCCGAGCGGCGTCGCGACGTTCACGTTCTGCAGCAGCGGGCTCGGCTTCGGCGGCGCCACCGGCGCGCGCAACGGCCCCATGCCCATGCCGCGCATGGCCGGCTGGTCGAAGGGATCGACGCGCATGCCGAAGCCCGACGAGACGACGATGCTATCGAGCGGCAGGCGGAGCTCCGGCGTCTCCGTGCCCTCGCCGGTGTCGGTCCAGAACTGCTCGTCGCCCTTCTTTGGGCGGAAGCGATAGATGCCCACCGTGCGCTTGCCGCCGAGATGCAGCTCGGCCCACAACACGCGCCCCACGCCGACCGGCGCGCCGGCGAGCGTGAACATCTGCTCGTAGCGGACGTAGAAGCGATCGCCTTGATGGACGTCGCGATCGAGATCGATCGTCGTGGCGAAAGCCTTCAGCGCCTCGACCATGGCCGCTGTCGGAACGCCCGCCGCGGCGGCCGAGTCGGCGAGCGTGCCGGAAACGACTCCTTCGGCGCCAAGCGAGCGCGTGAACGGCAGGTAGCTCGCAAATTGCTGGGAGTCACGGTCGCTGCCGAGCAGACGCTCTTCTTCCGGTGTCGCGGCGCAGACTTCGTGGCTGGCAACCAGCGCCACGAGCGCCGCCAGGACGCGAGGGGGGAGCTTTCCATTCATCGTCGCGTCTTAGGCCAAGCTCTGCCGGGCCGGCGTGACAAGCTGGTGACTTAACCTGCTTGCCGTTGTTCGGTCACGAATCGGTCTCTCGGCTCAGGCCGCCTGCCCGGCGTTGATGCCGTGGCCAGGCACGAGGCGCTCGCCGTAGCCTGCGGCGACCAGCGCCCGCAGCGCCCCGACGACCGCAGGCGGAACCTCCTGTTCCACCTGAAAGCCGAGCCCGGGATAGACGACGATGCGGTGCAGGTCGCCCACCATCGCCTGCAGCGTGCGCTCGGGATCGGCTTCGCGCGAAAAATAGTCGACCATGCCGATCGGTTCGCACTGCATCAGCAGCTCCGCCTCGGGCCAGACCTTGCGGCCGGTCGCGAAGCCGCGGCGCGTCATGTAGGGCTTGGCGACCACGATCAGCCGGCTTGGGCGAAGGCCGGCTTGCTCCATGACGAACCGACCCAGGGTGAAGTTCTCCGACGTGTTCTGTGCGCGGGCCTCGAGCAGGATCGCCTCGCGCGGCACACCTTCCTTCACCGCGGTCGTGGCGAACACTTCGGCCTCGGGCCGGTCCCAGCCGGTGTCCAACATGCCGCCCCTATGGGCGATGCCGCCCGACATCACGACCTTGGGCGCCCAATCGGCATGCCATAGCCGTGCCGCATGGATCGCCGCATTCACATCGAAACTGCCCAATACCAGGATGACATCGGCCTTGGCCGGCGGATGGATGAAGCGCATGTAGTCCCACACGATCGACAAGGGCCGCCGAATCGTATGGTCCGACCAGCTCATGAGCGCACGAGCAGGCGGCTTGCCTCGCGGCGAGTGCCGAAGCGGTTGGCGGCCGTGATGGCGATCGCCGTCAACACGACCATGGTCAGGCTGATGACGGCAATGGCGCCCACGTCGCCGCTTTCCTTGAGATCGAAGATCAGCACCGACAGGACCTTGGTCTCGGAGGTGAACAGAATGGCGGCGGCCGAAAGCTCGCGGATCACGGCGACGAAGATGAAGCACCAGGTGGCGATCGCCGCGGTGCGCAAGAGCGGCGCGGTGATGTCCCACAATGTCCTGAGCCGCGAGGCGCCCAGCATGCGGCCGGCCTCCTCGAGCTCGGGATGCACGGCATGAAACGCCGAGTTCAGCTGCTGATACGACGCCGGCAGTTCGATGGTGATGAACGCGATCAGCAGGATCCACAGCGTGCCGTAGAGCGTCTGCGAATAGGACAGGAACAGGCCGACGCCCAGCACGATGCCGGGGATGGCAAGCGGTGAGGTCGCCAGGAATGCCAGCAGGCGATGGCCGGGAATTGCATGGCGCGCCACGATGTAGGCGATCAGCATGGCGAGCAAGCCGCCCAGGGTCGCGGCCGACACCGCCAGGATGAACGTGTTCTTGAGCGCCGGCATCGTCGAGCTGAGCTCGAGGAAGGTGAACCTGATGTTCTGCAAGGTCGCCGTCGCGGGCGTCACGAACTCCGATGAGATCGGCGAAAGCGCGGTGTTCAGAAGCGCTGCGTAAGGCAGGAACAGCGGCAGCGACAGCACCAGCATCGCCAGTATGGCGGCGGGAATTCGGAGAATCCCCAGCCGGATCACCCGCGGCGCCCCATATTTGCCGCCCAACACGGCATAGCCGCGCCGGCCGAGCGCCACCGACTGCAGCCGCAGCAGCGCGACCGTGAGCAGCAGCAGCGGCAGCGACACGGCCGAGGCGAGCTCGGACTTGGGCGGGAACTGGAACAGGCTCCAGATCTTGGTGGTGAGCGTGTGGAAGCCCGCCGGAATGGCGAGGATGGCCGGCGCGCCGAACTGGTTGAGGACCTGCAGGAAGGCGATCAGGGCGCCCGCCAGCAGAACCGGCAGGGCGAGCGGAATGGTGACCCGGCGCGCGGTTGCCCACGTTCCCGCCCCCAGCATCGACGAGGCGTCCTCGAGCTCGCCGGGCATGCGGTCGAGCGCGTTGGCGACGAGGATGAACACATAAGGAAACGTGTAGCAGGCCATGACGAAGATCAGGCCCTCGAGCGAGTAGATGTCGAGCAGCGGATCGTCCGATCCGGTGACGTAACGCCAGATCTGGTTCAGCAGGCCCGAGTTGGGCGCCGCCAGCATCTCCCAGGCGATCGCGCCGACGAACGGTGGCGTCACCAGCGAGGCCATCACCAGCGTGCGCAAGGTTCGCCTGAGCGGCATGTCGGTGCGGGACGCCAGCCAGCCGAGCGGAGCGGCAACCAGGCAGCAGATGACGCTGACCGACACCGACATCGTGAGCGTCGTGATCAGCGGATCGACGAAGCTCGAGTCGGTGAACAGCGTGACGAAGTTGCCAAGCGTCGGATGGCCCTGCTTGTCCGAGAAGGCGTAGACGAACAGCCAGCCGACCGGCAGCGCGACCATCGCCGCCAGCAGCACGACGACGCCGGCCAGCACCGGCAGCGAGAGATCGAGCCGCCGCCCTGTCATACCTTGAAGTACTTGGCGTACTGCTTCTTGATCTCGTCGGCCTGCCGCTCGACGGTCGCGGGATCCTCGCGGAACGTCTTGATCTGCGACAGAAGCGGCCGGCCAGGCTTGGGTTTGACTAGCTTGTTGGCCGGATACTGCCCGCTGAGGTCGACCAGGAACTGCTGGCCCTCGGGCGACATGATCCAACTCACCATCAGGCGTGCGGCGTTGGGATTGGGCGCCGACTTGAAGACGCCCATCGGATTGCTGATCTGCGGCGTGCCTTCGATGGCATGCACGATCTCGATCGGCAGGCCCTTTTCCTTGGCGATCCAGAAGAGATAGTCGCTGCCGTCGACGGCGACCGCCCGCTCGCCGGCCGAGATGCGCTTGGGCGGCTCGGTCGCCGACTGGACCTGCAGCACCTTCTGCTTGGCGAGCTTCTCGAAATACGACCAGCCGAGTTCGCGCGCGATCTGCTGCGTCGCGGTCATGATCGTGCCGGAGTAGCCGGGATGGCCTTTGACCATCTTGCCCGAGTACTTGGGATCGAGCAGGTCCTTGAAGCCTTTGGGCGCGTCCGCCGGGGACAGCAGCTTGCTGTTGTAGGCGATGGTGCTGAGATGGATGCGCTGGGTACAGTAGAGGCCGTCCGGATCGACCATGTCGGCCGGCAGGTTCTCCGCCATGTCCTTCGACAGGTACGGCGCCAGCCAGCCTTCGCGCTTCCACGAGATGAAGTGCGCGGCGTCCGAGCCGTTCACCACGTCGACACGATAGATCTTGCTCGCCATCTCCTGCCCGATGCGATTGAAGATGCGTTCCGCGCCCGAGCGCTCGACGGCGACCTTGATGTCGGGAAACTTCGCCTCGAACGCCTTGGCCATCGGCTCGGCGACCGACAGGTCCATCGCCGTGTAGTAGGTGACCTTGCCTTCCTTGTTGGCAGCGTCGATCAGTGTTTGCGTGATCGGCTCGGCGGGCGGCGCGGCGGAGACCACGCGGGCGCCCGACGACAACAGCGGTGGCAGCAATGCACCGGCGGCGAGGAAGTGGCGGCGCCGCATGGTCATACCTTGAAGATCTTGACGTAATGCGCCTTGATCTCGTCGGCCTTGTCGGCAACCACCGCGGCCTCCTCCTTCAAGACCTTGATGTCGCTGAATTTGCGCATGCCCGCGTGGTCCTTGACCTGGTCGTGCGCCGACCGCAGGAACCCGATGTCGACGTTGAGCTGCTGGCCCTCGGCCGACATCGACCAGGCGTAGAACAGCCGGGCCGCGTTCGGATTGGGCGCCTTCACCATGACGCCGGACGGCCCGGTGATCAGCGGCGAGCCTTCGCTGGCGTAGATGATCTCGATCGGCTCCTTCTTGTCCTTCAGTCCGAACAAGCCGTACTCGGTGCCGTCGGCCATCACGGGACGTTCACCCGCGGCGACCTTCTTCGGGGGATCGACCGCCGACTGGACCTGCAGGATCTTCTGCTTGGCAAGCTTCTCGAACCATCCCCAGCCCAGATCGCGGCTGAGCTGCTGGGTCGCCGTCATGATCGTGCCGCTATAGCCCGGATGCGCCTTGACGATCTTGCTCATCCATTTGGGATCGAGCAGGTCGGCGTAGGATTTCGGCGCCTCTTCCGGCTTCACCAGCCGCGTGTTGTAGCCCATCGGGCACACCGTGACGCGCCACGAGGCGAACATGCCATCGGCATCCTTGTGATGCGCCGGGAAGTGCTGCGCCACGTCCTCCGGAACATAGGCCGCGAGCAGGCCCTGGCGCTTCCAGAGGATCAGATGCGCGGCGTCCGAGCTGTTCACGACGTCGCAATTGTAGATCTTGCTCGCATACTCCTGGCCGATGCGCTGGAAGTTGCGTTCGGCGCCCGATCGCTCGACCTTCAGGCTGACGCCCGGATACCTGGCCTCGAAGGCCTTGGCGACTTTCTCGGCAAGCCCGAGTTCGACGGAGGTGTACCAGGTCGCCTTGCCTTCCTTCTTGGCGGCCTCGATCAGCGCCGGCGTGATCTTCTCGGCCGGCGGCGCCGCGCTCACCACGCGCGCATACGAACCTGCCGCCAGCGCGGCCGACGACACCAGCGCCTGGCGCCGCGTGATCTTCCTGGTCATGCTTACTCTCCTTCTGCCAAATCTTGCCCAGCGAGTGCGCGGCAGCGTTCGGCCGGCAGGCGCAGCCAGACCTCCCGCCCCGCTTCGATGCTTTGATGCGCCGGCGCCGTCACCCGCAATTCGCTGTCGTCCTTCAGCACGACCGTGTAGTCGCGCGCCGCGCCGAGGAAGACGTGGCGCGCGATCGTCGCGGCCAGAACGTTCTCAGCCGTCGAAGGCGACGTCATGATCTCGATCTCGTGCTGGCGCACCGACATCGGCACGCTCTCGCCCGAGCTCAACCTGCGGCCGACGGTGCGCAACACGCCGCCGGCGACAGCGATGCGCTCGCCGTCGACCGCCTTGCCCGTCACGATATTGCTGCCGCCGATGAAGCGCGCGACGAATGCCGATTTGGGCTTGTCGTAGATTTCCTGCGGCGTGCCGAGCTGCTCGATGCGGCCCTTGCTCATGACCGCGATCCGGTCGGCCGTGGTCATCGCCTCGGCCTGATCGTGCGTCACGTAGACCGTGGTGTAACGGTAGCGATCGTGCAGGCGACGAATCTCGAAACGCATCTCCTCGCGCAAATTGGCGTCGAGATTGGACAGCGGCTCGTCGAGCAGCAGCGTCTCCGGCTCGACGACCAGCGCCCGCGCGAGCGAAACGCGCTGCTGCTGGCCGCCGGACAGTTCGCCGGGATAGCGGTCGGCCAGCGCCTCGAGCCGCGCCGTCGACAGGATGGCCTTGAGCTTGGCGTCGACCGTCGCCTTGTCCATTCGACGGATGCGAAGCCCGTAGGCCACGTTCTCGGCCACCGTCATGTGCGGCCACAGCGCATAGCTCTGGAAGATCATCGACATGTTGCGCGCTTCGGGCGCCACCGTGCGTGCCGGCGAGGAGAGGACGCGGTCGCCAACCGCGATTTCGCCTGCCGAGGGCTCGATGAAGCCTGCGATCAGCCGCAACGTCGTCGTCTTGCCGCAGCCCGAGGGGCCGAGCAGGCACACCAGTTGGCCATGCTCGATGCGCAAAGACACATTGTCGACGGCAACGGCGTCGCCGTAGCGCTTGCCGAGGCCCTTCAGTTCAACTGAGGCCACTTTTCCTCCCTGGTTGCACACCTTATTCAAATCGCTGGGCGCGCGCTATATTTCCGGCCTCATTCGGAAGGACCCAGCATGGAAGAGCAGAAGATCTACGGGCGGCGCGACGGCGCGGTCGGCCACGTCGTGTTCAACAATCCCGCCAAGCTCAATGCGGTCTCGCTCGACATGTGGGATGGCTTCGTCGGCATCCTGAAGGACTACGAGAAGGATCCCGAAATCCGCTGCGTGGTGGTGAGCGGCGCCGGCGGTAAGGCGTTCGTTTCGGGGGCCGACATTTCGAAGTTCGAGAGCGAGCGCGCCAATGCCGAGGCCCAGGTGCGTTACGATGCCATTTCCAAGGAAGGCTACGAGAGCCTGTACAACTTCCCCAAGCCCACCATCGCCAAGATCACCGGCTACTGCATCGGCGGCGGCATGAACCTCGCGGCCTGCTGCGACATGCGCTTCTGCAACGAAGGCGCCCGCTTCGGCGTGCCGGCGGCCAAGCTCGGACTGGGCTACGGCTTCCTGCGCATCGAGCGGCTGTCGCGCATCATGGGCCTGCCGCGCGCCATGGAGTGCCTGTTCACGGCGCGCCAGTATTCGGCCAGGGAAGCCTATGAGATCGGCCTGGTGAACGGCGTCGCCGCCGATGCCGAGCTTGACGCGCTGGTCGCCAAGTCGACCGATGCCATCGCGCAGAACGCGCCGCTCACCATCGCTCTCGCCAAGGCCGCGGCGCGCGAAATCGCCAAGCCGGAGAGCCAGCAGGACCACAAGAAGCTCGAGGCGATGGCCAAGGCCTGCTTCGACAGCGAGGACTACAAGGAAGGCCGCCGCGCCTTCATGGAGAAACGCAAGCCGGTGTTCAAGGGACGGTGATCGACATGGCCAAGCTTCCTCTTTCGCACATCAAGGTTCTCGACCTGACGGCGCACCGCGCCGGCCCGACGGCGGTGCGCCAGCTCGCCGACTGGGGCGCCCAGGTCATCAAGATCGAGCCGCCCGCCGAGCCCGGCGCGACCGATGCCATGGGCGGCGCCCGGCACGGCTTCGACTTCCAGAACCTGCATCGCAACAAGCAGGCCATCACGCTCAACCTCAAGAGCAAGGAAGGCCACAAGATCTTCATGCAGCTCGCCAAGAAGGCCGACGTGATCGTCGAGAACTACCGCTCCGACGTGAAGTACCGCCTCAAGGTCGACTACAAGTCGGTCAAGAAGGTGAATCCCCGGATCATCTACGGCTCGATCGCAGGCTTCGGCCAGAGCGGCCCGGATGCGGCGCGCCCCGGCGTCGACCAGATCGCGCAGGGCATGGGCGGGCTGATGTCGATCACCGGCGAGCCCGGCCGCGGGCCGATGCGGGTCGGCATCCCGATCTGCGACCTGACCGCGGGCCTGCTGCTTGCGCAGGCGATCACGCTCGCCCTCTACAATCGCGAGCGCACCAAGAAGGGCCAGTGGGTCCATACCTCGCTGATCGAGGCGCAGATCTTCATGCTCGACTTCCAGGCGGCGCGCTGGCTGATGAAGGGCGAGGTTCCCAAGCAGGCCGGCAACGACCATCCGACCTCGATCCCGACCGGCGTGTTCCCGACCAGCGACGGCTACATCAACATCGCCGCCTCCGGTCAGCACATGTTCAAGCGCTGCGCCGAAGCGCTCGGTGCGCCGCACCTGATCGAGCATCCGGAACATGCGACGCCGTCGCTGCGCTCGCAGAACCGCAAGGCGCTCAACGAGCGCATCGCCCAGGTCACCAAGACCAACACGTCGGCGCACTGGATCGCCGCCCTCAACAAGGCGGGGGTGCCGTCCGGTCCGATCAACACCATCGACAAGACCTTCGCCGAGCCGCAGGTCCAGCATCTCGGCATCGCGCGCGCCATCAAGCATCCCAAGCTCGGCGAGATCAGGGTGGTCGGTAACCCGATCAACCTCACCGCCTCGCCGCAACCCAAGCGCCTGCGGCCAACGCCCGAGCTCGGCGAGCACACCGAGAAGGTGCTGAAGGGCCTGGGCTACGACAGCAAGACCATCAAGTCGCTGCGTGCGAGCGGAGCGATCTGATGGCCGGGGCAAAGCGGACCACGTTGATCACCGGCGCGGGCAAGAATATCGGCCGCGCCTGCGCCCATGCGCTTAGCGAAGAAGGCTTCAACGTCGCGATCAACGGCTCGAGCGATCGCGCCGCCTGCGAGAGGGTCGCCCGGGAATGCGAGAAGCTCGGCGCCAGGGCGCTGGTGGTGATGGGCGACGTCGGCAAGCTCGAGGAGTGCAAGCGCATCTTTGCCGAGGTGACGAAGGGCCTCGGCCCGATCGACGCGCTGCTGAACAACGCCGCACTGCGGCCGTCCAAGCCGTTCCTCGAGACCACCGAGGAAGAATGGCAGCGCGTGATCTCGGTCGATCTCGAGGGCGCCATCCGCCTGTCGCGCCTTTGCCTGCCCGGCATGGTCGAGCGCGGCTGGGGCCGCATCGTCAATTTCGCCGGCATGAACGCCATCCACGGCCATGCCGGCCGCGTGCACGTCTCGGTCGCCAAGCACGGCGTGTGGGGCCTCACCAAGTCGCTGGCCATGGAGTTCGGGCCCAAGGGCATCACCACCAACGTGATCTCGCCCGGCCCGATCGCGCCCGATGCCGAGGAGCACAACGCCTCGGTTCATGCCCGCGCGCAGGCGCTGGCCAAGGTGCCGATGGGCCGCATGGGCAAGCCCGCCGAAGTCGCCGCCGCCGCCCGCCTGCTGGTCTCCGAGGCCGGCGGCTACATCAACGGCCAGATGATCGCGGTCAACGGCGGCGGCGCTACGTAGCACCGACTGCCCGCTTCGCCCTGGAACGCTGGATCACCGTGACCACGACGATGACGCCGGCGACACCTAGGCCGCTCAGACTCATGGCGACGGCGACCATGACGATCTTGAACAGGCCGCCCACCGAGCCCATCGGCGAGCCGTAGGCGATCGCAAGCACATAGGGCGCGTCGGTGGACGGGGCGGCGGCGAGCCGGTAGCGACCGGGCTGATCGATGGTGAAATCGAGCACGGCATGTCCCTTGCGCGAGCCGACCGAATATTCCACGGAAGCGGTCGGCTTGCCGAGCGCCACCTGCTTGCCGCTCGCCTCCGAACTCACCGTGATCCGCGCGCCGTTGGGCGGCGGATTGTCGTACAGGCGTCCATCGACCAGGCCGCCGACCTCGGCGTAGATGGTGTACGCGCCCGGCAGATTGAGCGTGACGATCGCCGGCCCTGGCATCACGACCTGCTGCAGTCCGGCGGAGAAGGCCGCAATGCGCGGCGCAACGTAGAAGAACGCGCCCACGAACCCAGCGACGGCGATCACGGCGGCGGCCAGGAACCACAGCGGGCTGCGCATGGTCATGACGCCACCGGCAATTCGAGCATCGTGGCGTGCTCGCCACCGCTCTGCACCGACAGCACCGGGGGGCGGCCATGCGGCGTCTGCACGAAATGGTCGGCGTCGGCGCCGGCGATCGACAGCCGGATGCGGCTGCCCTTGGCGAAGCGCCAGGCGGTGGGCAGCAGCGCAAAGCGCAGGAGCTGCGGCTCGCCGATCGGCATCGGCTTGATGGCCTGGCGCGAGAAGCTGCGCCACGGCCAAGTGGCGCGATAGTTGCGCGGCGCCGGCGCCTCGGCGCGGTGGATGGCGCGCAGCACGCCCTCGGTGACGTAGCGCACGTCTCCATCCGCCTCGAGCTCGGAGAGGTAGGCGAACACGGCGGCGTCGGGCTCGCTCGAGGCGAGCCACAGCGAGACCACGGGATGGCCTGCGATCTCCAGCGCCTCGTCGAGCGGCGGCGTGGTGAAAGAGAGCAGCTTCGCCTCGCGTCCCTGCCAGTCGTCGTAGTAGTTCGTGGCATCGATACCGGCGATGCGCTCGTAGCGCGTCTGCGTGCCGCTGCCGGCGGCGAAGTCGGCGACGAACCAGTCGGACGAGCCGCCGTCCGGGTGCAGCGCGGCCAGCGTCTTGCCCGGCGCGGTGTAGAATGTCCTGCTGCCGGCGACCGGCGGCCATGCTTCCGCGGCGCGCCATTGCTCGGCATGGACGGCGAAATAATGGATCGGCTCTTCCTGCGCGAGCCCGGTGTCGCGCCCGCAGAGATGCTGGTCAAAAAAGCGCAACACCTCGCCCAGCACCGGGAATTCGGGCTCCTGCCGGGCGCGCCACGGCGAGGCGTTGACGCGCGCGCCGTGATCCCATGGCCCCAGCAACACGCGCCGCTCGGCATTGGGCAGCGTGAGGAAGCGCGAGATCGCGCCGTTGGCGTAGCCCGCGCCGTCCATCCAGCCGGAGATGGCGTAGACCGCGACCTCCTTCGGGATATCGTCGAGATAGTTGTAGGGGCTGAACGAGGCGCTGGTGAAACCGGGGTCGTAGGGCAGCGCATCGTCGCGGCATTTGAACTCGGTGATGAAGTCGGGCATGCGGAAATTGGCGAGATGCCCCTTCACCGCCTCGCGGGCCAGCGCTCCGTCCTGGTCGTCGTCGACCGGCATCGGCCCCAGCAGCGCGGGATTGGCGAAGTAGCTGAACTTGGCGCGCAGGTCGGCTCTATCGTGATCGAGCGCCAGCATCAGCTCGTCGTAGGTGAGCGCCAGCCGCTTGATCAGCATGCCGCCCGGATAATAATTGTCGGCCCAGGTGTCCCACACGGCGAACAACGGCGCGATCGCCTTCACCGCCTTGTGGCCGGTGCTCGCCAGGAAATCGCACGCCGCGCCGAGATAGGAAATGCCGGTGGCGCCGATCGTGCCGTCGCTCCATTGCTGGGCCACCACCCAGTCGGCGATCGTCTTGTAGTCGGCGCGCTCGCGAGGGCTTCGGAACGAATCGCGCGTGCCGAACGAGGCGCCGGTGCCGCGCGCATCGACCACGACCACCGCATAGCCGCGCGGCACGAACATGTCGCGATAGCGATAACTGTTGGGCGACGGCTCGACGTCATTGACGCCGGGTTTGAGCCGGAACCGCCTTATATAAGGTGTCAGGATGAGGACGGTCGGCCAGCGTCGCGTCGCATCGCCGTTGGGCAGGATGACGTCGACGGCAAGCCGGCAGCCGTCCGCCATCGCGACATAGACGGATTTGGGCGCGCCGATCGTGTGCTCCGCCGGCCGCGTGGCGAGATACTTGCTGGGCGGAATTCTCCACGCCGAGCCCAGATCGTCGCGATCAGCCATTCCCCTCGTCTCCCCGTTGCGGCCTCGCAGTCTGCCCCTATAGATTTCGCCATCAATGAAAAACGTACCCGGGGGAAGTCGAGTATGAGCAAGCTTATCCTGCGCCGTCGGGCGCTCGTCCTGTCCGGCGGGGCGCTCGCCGCGCCGATGATCGCCTCGGGCATCGCCCGCGCCGCCGACGACTGGCCCAACAAGCCGGTGAAGTACATCAACACCTTCCCGCCGGGCGGGCCGACCGACACGCTGTCGCGCATCGTCTGCAACCAGCTTGCCGAGCTCACCGGCCAGCAATTCATCGTCGACAACAAGGCGGGCTCGGGCGGCAATGTCGGCACCGACGCGATCGCCAAGTCGCCGCCGGACGGCTACACGATCGGCCTCTACACCATCGCCTCGCAGTCGATCGCGCCGACGCTCTACGCCAAGCTGCCGTTCAACGTCGAGAAGGACTTCACCGCCATCGCCATGATGTGGTCGGTGTGCAACATGCTGATGGTGCGCCTCGAGCTGCCGGCCAAGACCGTGCCCGAGCTGATCGCCCTCCTGAAGGCCAACCCGGGCAAGTACACCTTCGCCTCCTCGGGCGCCGGCACCACGCCGCACATCACCGGCGAGCTCTTCAAGCAGCGCGCCGGTCTCAACCTGCTGCACGTGCCCTACAAGGGCAGCGCGCCCGCCTACCAGGATCTGCTCGCCAACCAGGTCGACATGATGTTCGACAACATCCCGGGCCCGCTCGGCCTGATGCGCGGCGGCAAGGTGCGCGGCTTGGCCGTGACGTCGCTGAAGCGCCATCCCGCGGCACCCGACATTCCGGCGATGGCCGAGTTCCTGCCCGACTTCGAGATCACCTCGTGGGGCGGCATCTGCGGACCGGCCGGCCTGCCGCCGGCGATGGTCGAGAAATGCTCGGCGCTGACCAAGAAGGCGCTCGAGAGCAAGCCGGTGCTCGAGGCTTTCGAGAAGCAGGGTGCGGTCGCGACCTGGATGACGCCCGCCGACACCGCGGCCTACCGCGCCGCCGACGAGAAACGTCTTGCGCCGGTGATCAAGGCGTCGGGCGCGAAGGTCGAGTAAGCGCCCTGTACAACCCACCCGCGCCTTCCTAGGATTTCGCCAACAACAAAGCGTAAATCCCAGGGAGGCGTTGCTATGGTAAGAGTGCTCTTGCCCAGGCGGCGGGCGCTTGGCGTGATGGGCGGCGCATTGGCCGCCCCGTATCTCGCTTCGGGCATCGCGCGCGCGGCCGATGCCTGGCCCAACAAGCCGGTCCGTTACATCAACCTGTTTCCCGCCGGCGGCGCCACCGACGTGCTGTCGCGCGTCGTCTGCCAGCAACTGAGCGAGCTTACCGGCCAGCAGTTCGTGGTCGACAACAAGGGCGGCTCGGGCGGCAATGTCGGTGCCGACGCGATCGCCAAGTCGGCACCCGACGGCTACACGATCGGACTGATGAGCATCTCGAGCCACGCGATCTCGCCGACGCTCTACGCCAAATTGCCGTTCGACGCCGACAAGGACTTCACGCCGATCAGCATGCTGTGGTCGGTGCCCAACATCCTGGTGGTGAAGCCCGAGATCCCGGCCAAGACCGTTCCCGAGTTCGTCGCGCTCGCCAAGGCCAGCCCCGGCAAATACACCTTCGGCTCGGGCGGCGCCGGCACCAGCCCCCATCTCTGCGGCGAGATGCTGAAGCAGCGCGCCGGCATCAACATGCAGCACGTGCCCTATCGCGGCGGCGCGCCGGCGCTGCAGGATCTGCTGTCGGGCAACATCGATTCGATGTGGGACAACATCCCCGGACCGCTGGCGCACGTGAAGACCGGCCGGCTGCGACCGCTCGGCGTGACCTCGCTCGAGCCGAGCCCCGTCGCGCCCGAGGTGCCGACCATGGCGAGCTACTATCCGGGCTTCCAGATCACCTCGTGGGGCGGCCTGTGCGGCCCGGCCGGCCTGCCCGCCGCGATGGTCGAGCGGGCATCGGCGCTCACCAAAAAGGCGCTCGAGAGCGAGGTGCTGAAGAAGACGTTCCTCGCTCAGGGCGCGACCTCGGTCTGGAAGAGCCCGGCTGACACCGCCGCCTTCCGCCGCTCCGAGGAGAAGAACCTGGCCCCAATCATCAAGGCCTCCGGCGCACGGGTGGGATGAGATGGTTGAGTAATTTCGTTACATACCACTAATAGATGCGGCCGTATTAAACAAATGCGATTTAATATGGACTCTTGTGGCTCGTGCGCCACTCCGCCGAATGGCGCGAACGAAAGTTGCGCTCCGGTTCCAACGACCAGTGCGAATCACTAGCGCACTAGCGGAAAGTGCGGAAAGCCCCGACGGAGCAGATGCAAGGCAGGCGATGGCGATCATGGCGTTGCCACCATAACCCGGGTGTTAGAAGGAACCCGATTCTGTCGTATAGAACTTTCTCGCGAGCGGAGCTCGCGATGGCGCGGCCCCTCTCCTCTCCTCTCCCCCTGACGGGGGAGAGGAAGAAGAGGAGGCCCGTCACATCCCCAAGGTCGTCACGAACTTGGTGTTGAGGTAGGCCTCGAGCGCCTCGACGCCGCCCTCCGAACCGTAGCCCGAGTCCTTGACGCCGCCGAACGGCACTTCCGGCAGGGCAAGGCCGTGATGGTTGATCGACACCATGCCGCTTTCGAATGCCGCGCCGACCTGGGCGATGGTCTTGCTGTTCTTGGTGTAGGCATAGGCGGCGAGGCCCCATGGCAGGCGGTTGGCCTCCTTCATCACGCCCTCGAAATCCTTGAACGGCGAGATCGGCGCCAGCGGGCCGAACGGCTCGTCGTTCATGATCTTGGCGCTGAGCGGCACGTCGGTCATGACGGTCGGCTCGTAGAAGTAGCCCTTGTTGCCCTTGCGCTGCCCGCCGGTCTGGATCTTGGCGCCCTTGGCGATGGCGTCGCTCACGAAGCTGTCCATGGCGTGCAGGCGGCGCTCGGCGACGAGCGGGCCCATGCGCGTGTCCTTGTCCAGCCCGTTGCCGAGCTTCACGTTCTTGGCGTAGGCGGTGAACTTCTCGACGAACTCGGGATAGACCTTCTCGTGCACCAGGAAGCGCGTCGGCGCGACGCAGACCTGGCCCGCGTTCCTGAACTTGTTGGCGCCCAGTACGTTCACCGCCTGGTCGAGGTCGGCATCGTCGAACACGATCGCCGGGGCGTGGCCACCCAGCTCCATGGTGACGCGCTTCATGTGCGCGCCGGCAAGCGCCGCGAGCTGCTTGCCGACCGGCGTCGAGCCGGTGAACGTCACCTTCTTGATCACCGGGTGCGGGATCAGATATTCGCTGATCTCCGACGGCACGCCATAGACGAGCTGGATGACGCCCGCCGGCACACCGGCATCGACGAAGGCCTTGACCAGTTCGGCGCACGAGGCGGGCGTATCCTCCGGGCCTTTCACGATGATCGAGCAGCCGGTGGCGATCGCGGCCGACGCCTTGCGCACCACCTGGTTGATCGGGAAATTCCACGGCGTGAAGGCGGCGACCGGGCCGACCGGCTCCTTCATGACGAGCTGATAGACGTTGTCGGCGCGCGCCGGCACGATGCGGCCGTAGGTGCGCCGGCCTTCCTCGGCCATCCATTCGATGATGTCGGCGGCCAGCAGGGTTTCGCCCTTGGCCTCGATCACCGGCTTGCCCTGCTCCATGGTCATGATCGGCGCGATCGCATCGACCCGCTGGCGGATCAGTTCGGCCGCCTTGCGCATCACCTTGTAGCGGTCGAATGGCGAGACCTTGCGCCATTGCTTGAAGCCCTTGTCGGCGGCGGCGAGCGCACGGTCGAGGTCGGCTTTCTCGGCGTGCGCCACGTGGCCGATCACCTCTTCGGTCGCCGGATTGATCACGGGAATCGTTCGTCCGTTGGCGCCCTTCGTCCAGGCGCCGTCGATCATCAACGAAACGTCGCTGTAGGTTGCCGTCATGTTTTCCTCCTAGCTTCCGCGGTAAGTCGAGTAGCTCCAGGGCGTGCAAAGCAGCGGGACGTGATAGTGCCCCTCCGGCTCGGCGATTGAGAAGCGCAAAGGCACGATGTCGAGGAACGGCGGATCGCCGCGCTCGATACCCCTGCTGCGAAAATGGTCACCGACGGCAAAGCGCAATTCGTAACGTCCCATCGGCAGCGGCCGGTCGGCGATCAGGGGCTGGTCGGTGCGGCCGTCGGCGTTCGTCGTCGCTATAGCCAACTGGATATAGCGAGCGCCGGCCAGTTCGTAAAGCTCGACCGCCATGCCGGCGGCCGGCCGGCCGGCATGCGTGTCGAGCACATGCGTGCTGAGCCGTCCGTTGACCCGCGGCATGCCCTCGCCCCTCACCGAAGCGGCGATCCGCAGGCGCGTGATGAAGCCCACCTCCTGCATCGCCGTGGCAAATTCGGCGATCGCGTCGTTCAGCAGGCGGCGCTCGAATTGCGCCAGGATCGAATCGCGCGTGTGGCGGCGCACGCAGACGATGAAGGGAAAGCCGAACTTCGCCTTGTAGGCGTCGTTCAGGCGATGGAAGCGCGCATACTCCTCGTCCGACAGGGCATCGAGTCCGGCGCCCGCCTGCTCGCGGCGGGAGGCGTCGGTGACGTCGCCGGCGCGCGCGGCCTTGCCGGCGAGGTCGGGATGCTGGCGCAGAAAGGCAAGCTGCGCCTCGCGCGGCGCAGCCCGGACGATACCCATCATCGCCGCGTGCAGGTCGGTTACCGTCTGGTAAGGACGCCTGGCCGCCGCGGCCTCGGCGACCCACGGGGCGCGCTCGAAGGCTTCGCCGACCGCCTTCACGAAGTCGGCGGGAGGCAACTGGTTGAGCGCGACCAAGTCGACAGTCATGTCCGCCGACCTAGCACGGCAAGCGGGCCGTCTCTATAGTCCGGCCAGAAAATCGAGGGAGGTTCCGTTGACCAACAATCGCATCACCCGCCGCCAGCTCGGCCGCGCCGCCGCCGGGGCGGCCATGATCGGCGCGCCGCTGCCGCTGCGCTTCGCGTCGGCCCAGTCGGCGCCGGCCAACCTGAAGATCGCGCTGCTGCTGCCGACATCGGGCGCCCAGGCGCTGATCGGCCAGGCCTGCAAGCGCGGCGCCGACGTCGCCAACGCCGTGCTCGCCGACATGAAGATCCCGGTGAAGCTCGACATCGTGAACTACGACACCGAGACCAAGCCGGACGTGGCGCGCACCCAGGCCGAGAAGGCGGTCGAGGCCGGCGCCCACATCCTGTGCGGGGCGTTCGATTCCGGTCAGACCATCTCGATCGCCCAGGTCGCCGAGCAGCGCGGCGTGCCGATGATCGTCAACATCGCCGCGGCGCCACCGATCACCGAGTCGGGCTACAAGTTCATCGTGCGCAACTTCCCGACGGCGCCGATGCTGATCGGCGGCGCCTTCGAGCTGCACAAGGAGATCTTCCAGGCCTCCGGCCATACACCCAAGAGCGCGGTGCTGCTCAGCCTCAACGACACGTTCGGCACGGCGATGGTGGGCGGCATCAAGGCGATGTTCCCCAAGCTCGGCATGCCGTACGAGCTGGCCGACATCATCACCTACGACGCCGCGGCCAAGGATCTCTCGGTCGAGGTCGCCAAGGCCAAGGCGACCAAGGCCGACATGCTGATGCCGGTGTGCCGGCTGAACGACGCCAAGCTCATGATCCAGGAGCTGGTCAAGCAGCGCTGGGAGCCGATGGGCGTGATGAACCCGGGCTCGCCCGGCCTGTACGAGCAGGACTTCCTCAAGACCATGGGCAAGTACGGCGAATTCCACATCTCCAACGTGCCGTGGCTCGATCCCAAGTCGGCGATGACGGCGGCGCTCGAGAAGCAGCACGCCGCCCAGTTCCCCAAGGACCAGCTCGACATCAACGCGGGCTTCACCTTCGAGGCGATGCTGATCGCCGCCCACGCCTGGATGGCCGCCAAGTCGACCAAGCCCGACGCGCTGATGCCGGCGCTGCGCGGACTGAAGATCGACCAGCACGTCATCATCGGCGGGCCGATCCAGTTCGACGCCAAGGGCCAGAACGTCAACATCAAGGCGGCGGCGATCCAGAACCTGCACCGCAAGCCGACCGTGGTGATGCCCAAGGCGTCGGCGGCGGGCGAGCTGGTGTGGCCGATGCCGGGTTGGAACGACAAGCGCCGGGCGTGAGCGACGCAACGACGTTCCTCCCCTTCGCGGGTGCCGCGAAGGAGAGGTGCCCGCATCGCGGGCGGAGGGGTCATGAGCGCCATCGTCGCCGCCCGTGACCCCTCCGGCCCTGCGGGCCCCCTCCCCACTCCGTGGGGAGGTCAATCGCAATGAACGACTTCCTCCTTTCACTCGCGCAAGCCGTCGCCAAGGGCCTGCTGACCGGCATGGTCTACGGCCTGATGGCGCTCGGCCTGTCGGTGATCTTCGGCGTCATGCGCGTGGTCAACTTCGCGCATGGCGAGATGATGGTCGTCGGCATGTACCTCGCCTGGCTGGCGTTCGACCAGCTGCAGATCAACCCGCTGTTCAGCCTGCCGCTCATCGCGGTCGTGTTCTTCGGCCTGGGCTACGCCCTGCAGCGCGGGCTGATCTCGCCCTTCATCAACCGGCCGGAGCACCAGCAGTTCCTGCTGCTGCTCGCGGTCGCGACCTTGCTGGTCAACGGCTGCCTCGCCATCGCCGGGCCCGATTCGCGCGGCGTGCAGCTCGATTCGCAATTCGACTCCTATGAAGTGGGCCCGCTGGTGCTCGACGCCGTGCGGGTGCACGCCGCGATCGCGGCGCTCGTCATCACCGCCCTGCTCTGGCTGTTTTTCACGCGCACACGCATCGGCAAGTCGATCCGCGCCGCCGCCGACAACCACATGGGCGCGCTGGTGGTCGGGCTCGACGTGCGGCGGCTCTATGCCTTCACCTTCGGCGTCGGCGCGGCCTGCGTCGGCGCGGCCGGCGCGCTCATGATCACCATCGTGCCGGTGACGCCGTTCCTCGCCGCCGAGTACACCCTGCTCGCCTTCGTCATCGTGATCGTGGGTGGCCTGGGCAGCATGACGGGCGCGCTGCTGGGCGGCCTGCTGATCGGCGTCAGCGAGGCTGTCGCCGGCCTGCTACTCGAGCCGTCGCTCAAGAGCATGTTCAGCTTCGGCCTGTTGATCGTGGTGCTGCTGCTGCGGCCGCAGGGCCTGCTCGGCCGGCGGGACAGCCGATGAACCGGCGCGCCGCCTTGTCGCTCGCCGTGCTGTTCGCTTTCCTGCTGGCGGCGCCGCTGCTGCTCGGCAATTACGGGCTGTCGGTGCTGATCCTCGTGCTCTACTTCGCCTTCGTGGGCCAGGCCTGGAACATCATGATGGGTTTCGCGGGCCAGCTCTCGCTCGGCCACGCGCTCTATGCCGGGCTGGGCGGCTATGTCGCCGCCGGCGTCTATTTCCACTATGGCCTGGGGCCGTGGGCTGGCGTGTTCCTCGCCATTGCCGCCGCCGTCGCGGCAGGCGCGATCGTCGGCTATCTTGGCTTCCGCTTTTCGCTCGCCGGCGTCTACTTCGCCCTGCTGACCATCGCTTTCGCCGAATTCACCCGCATCGGCTTCGACAACTGGCCGTGGGCCGGCGGCTCGGGCGGCCTGTTCCTGAAGGTCGAGCGCGGCGTCACCGACATCGCCAACCTGCGTGGCGGCGCGACGATGTTCTACTACATCATCCTCGCCCTCGCCGCCGGCACGCTCATGCTCTGCCGCGTATTGCTCGAAAGCCGGCTCGGCCGCTATTGGCTCGCCATCCGCGAGGATGCCGAGGCGGCCCAGGCCGCCGGCGTGCACGTATTCCGCTGCAAGATGATCGCGGTCATGATCTCGGCCGCGCTGACGGCGATCGCGGGCGTGTGGAGCGCCTTCTACTACAACAATCTCTTCCCCGAGACCGCGTTCGCGATCGGCCGCTCGATCGAGATGACCCTGCCGCCGATCATCGGCGGGCTGGGGACGCTGTTCGGCCCGTTCGTCGGCGCGGTCGTGCTGACCGGCCTGGGCGAGATCTTCACCGATGTCGGCGACTGGCTGCACGTGCCCGGCATCAAGCAGATCTTCTACGGTCTCGCGCTTCTCGTCATCGTCATGTACCGGCCGGCCGGCATCTGGCCGTGGCTGGCGACGCGATTGGGCTTCGTGGAGCGATCCAAGTGAGCGGCGCGCGGCTCGAACTGGCGGGCATCAGCAAGCAGTTCCGCGGCCTGCGCGCGGTGCACGACGTGAGCTTCGTGGTGCCCGCCGGCGCGATCCATGCGCTGATCGGCCCCAATGGCGCGGGCAAGACCACCATCTTCAACATGATCGCGGGCGTCTATCCGCCCAACTCCGGCACGGTGACGCTCGACGGCAGGACGCTCTCCGGCCTGCGGCCCGACCTCGTCTGCGATGCGGGCGTCGGCCGCACCTTCCAGATCGTGAAGCCGTTCAAGGGCCTCTCGGTGCTGGAGAACGTCACGATCGGCGCGCTGCACCGGCGGCCGAAGCTCAAGGAGGCGCGCGCCCATGCCGAGGAGATCCTGGCGCGGCTCGGCCTCGCCGACCGGCGCCACCATCTCGCCCAAAGCCTGACCTTGCCCGACCGCAAGCGCCTGGAAGTGGCGCGCGCGCTCGCCACCCAGCCCAAGCTCTTGCTGCTCGACGAGGTGATGGCGGGGCTGCGGCCGACCGAGGTCGACGTCATGGTGGGCTTCCTGCGCGAGCTCAACGCCAAGACCGGCCTCACCATCCTGCTGATCGAGCATGTCATGCGCGCGGTCATGGCGCTCGCCGCGCAGGTCGTGGTCGTGAGCTACGGCGAGAAGATCGCCGAAGGCACGCCGCAGGAGATCACGCAGCACCAGGCCGTGCTCGACGTCTATCTCGGCGAGGCGGAAGTCGCATGAGCGCAGCCCTGCTCCAGGTCGAGAGCCTCGACCTTTTCTACGGCGACGCCCAGGCGCTGGCCGGCGTCTCGCTCGACATAGCCGCGGGCGAGATCGTCGCCATCGTCGGCGCCAATGGCGCCGGCAAGAGCTCGCTCATCCGCGCCATCCACGGCATCGAGAAGCCGGCGGCCGGCCACGTGCGCTTCGACGGCAGGGACATCACCGGCTGGCCGAGCCACCGCATCTGCGAGGCGGGCATCGGCCACGTCGCCGAAGGCCGCCAGGTCTTCCCCAACCTGACGGTGATGGAGAATCTCGAGATGGGCGCCGCGCCCCGCCACGCGCGTTCTGGCGAGAAGGCCACACTGGACAAGGTCCTGACGATGTTTCCCAGGCTTGCCGAACGGCGCAAGCAGGCGGCCGGCACGCTGTCGGGTGGCGAGCAGCAGATGCTGGCGATCGGCCGCTGCCTGATGGGCCAGCCGCGCCTCATCATGTTCGACGAGCCGTCGTTGGGGCTCGCGCCGACCATCGTGCAGGAAGTGTTTCGCATCGTGCGGCGACTGAACGAGGAGGGCCTGACCATCCTGCTGGTCGAGCAGAACGTCATGGCCTCGCTCAAGATCGCCGATCGCGGTTATGTGCTGGAAAATGGCAGGATCGAATTGTCGGCGGCGGGTCGCGATCTGTTGAACAATGACCGGGTGCGGCAGGCCTATCTCGGCCTTTGACGATATTGACGCCCCACCGGCCCCTCGCGCACATTTAGCGGGTCCCCCAATTCCAGCGTGTGGAGCTGCACATGCGTCGTTCCTGGCATCGTCGTGACATACTGAAAACCGGACTTGGCGCCGGCGCGCTCGCCCTGGCGCCACGCCTGGCCGATGCACAGGTGAATTTCTCGCCCATCCCGAAGGGCTGGCGCACCTTCGCGCTGACCACGCGCGTGGAACCCAACTTCGCCAACAAGGCCTGGATCCCGATCCCGACCTTCGCCGAGAGCGACTGGCAGCGGCCGGGCAAGGTGTCGTGGACGGGCAACGCGAAGCTTGCCGAGCGCGTGCGCGATCCGAGCGGCGCGGAGATGCTCAAGGTCGAATGGGCGGCCGACCTGCAGAACCCGGTGATCGAGGTGACGACCGAGGTGCAGACGCGCAATCGCTCGGTGCGGCCCGGACAGGGCTCGGCGCCCGCGTTGAGCGACGACGAGCGCAGGCGCAACCTCTCGGCGACGGCGCTGCTGCCGGTCGACGGCATCGTCAAGCAGACGGCCGAGGGCATCGTCAAAGGCAAGACGACGGACGTCGACAAGGCGCACGCGCTTTACGAATGGGTGGTCGAGAACACCTTCCGCAACGCCAAGACCGTGGGCTGCGGCGTGGGCGACGTCTCGTGGATGATCAAGACCGGCAACTTCAACGGCAAGTGCGCCGACCTCAATGCGCTGTTCGTGGCGATGGCGCGCTCGGTCGGCGTGCCGGCGCGCGACCTCTACGGCATCCGCGTCGTGCCGTCGGAGTTCGGCTACAAATCGCTGGGCGCGGGCTCGCAGGTCGTCACCAAGGCGCAGCATTGCCGCGCCGAGGTCTGGCTCGCGGGCAGCGGCTGGACGCCGGCCGATCCGGCCGACGTGCGCAAGGTCGTGCTCGAGGAGCCGCCCACCAACCTCTCGATGACCGACCTCAAGGTGATGGCGGCGCGCAAGACGCTGTTCGGCGCCTGGGAAGGCAACTGGCTCGCCTTCAACGACGCACACGATGTGAAACTGCCGGGCAGCAACGAGCAGCCGCTGCCGTTCCTGATGTACCCGCAGGCCGAAGACAAATCGGGCGCCGTCGATCCCTACGACCCCGACGCGTTCAAGTACAAGATCACGGCGCACGAGCTGACAGCTTGATGTAAGCCGCGCGCCGTTTGGCGGTGCTATACCGGACGCCATGACGGCGGCGTCCGAAGCAGGCCCAGCACCGGCAAAGGTGTCGCGCGATGTCGTCCAGCGCTACTACCTGGCGATGGCGACGCCGTTCCTGATCGACGTCACCACGTCGGCGGTCTACGTCGTCATCAACGCCCAGCCGCTCGCCCTGCTGCCGATGTCGGCGATGTCAGGCCTGTTCCTGCTGCTGGGCGTGGGACTCGGTGCCCGGCGCCTGATCCAGCCGATCGAGCAATTCATCGCCGGCGCGATCGAATTCTCCGCGATCGAGCGCCGACTCGCCGCGCTGCCCCGGCGCTCGGCACTGCTCGTCGCCGCGCTCTACACGCCGATGCTCGCGCTGCGTCTGCTCTCGCCGCGCATCGGCATCACCTTCGGCGCCACCATCGAGCTCACGGCCTGGATCGACGCGATCTGCTCGTTTCTCGTCATCACCCTGTTTAACGTGGTCCTGACCTTCTTCGTGGTCAGCGCCTATCTCGACCGGCTGTGCGAGCATCTGTTCGTGACGCGGGGCGTCAATCTCGCCACCTTCCCCAGCGCCTTCCGCCAGAAGATCGGCGTCGCCATCCTGTTCGCCGCCTTCGCCGCCATGGTCCTGCTGGCGGGCGACATCATGAGCTACGACGGACAGCGGCTGATCCGCGAGGCCTCGGTCGACCTCACCGCCTCGGTGGTCGCCGCCATGGTCACCTACTACTGGATCACGCAGGCCCTGACGCGGCCGATCAGCCGGCTCGACGAGGGCATGCGGCGGGTCAGCGAGGGCGATCTGGCCGTCCGCCTGCCGGTGACGTCGGACGACGAGATCGGCCGCGCCACCAGCGAGTTCAACAAGATGGTCGAGGGCCTCGCCGAGCGGCGCTACCTGCGCGACACGTTCGGCAAGTACGTGAGCGAGAGCGTCGCGGCCGCCATCCTCGAGGACGAGGATCGGCGCGGCCGGGTCGCCGACACGCTCGCCGAAGCGACGCTGATGTTCACCGACATCGAGGGCTTCACGACGCTGTCGGAGCAGCTCACGCCGTCCGACGTGGCGCGCCTGCTCAACCTCTACTACGCGGCGATCGTGCCGGTGATCCAGCGCCACGGCGGCGTGGTGAACAACTGCATCGGCGACGGATTGTTCGCCTCCTTCAACCTGCCGCTGCCGCAGCCGGACCATGCCGCCGCGGCGATCCGGGCGGCGATCGAGGCGCAGGCGGCGCTCGCCAAGGTGCATTTCCCGACCGGCATGCAGGTGCGCACGCGCATCGGCATCAACACCGGGACGGTGGTCGGCGTCACCATCGGCACCGCCGATTGGCTGAACTACACCCTGCTGGGCGACGCGGTGAACATCGCCTCGCGGGTCGAGCAGCTCAACAAGCAGTTCGGCACGCTGATCCTCGCCACCGAGAGCACCGTACAGGCCGCCGGCAGCGGCATCGCCGCCACCAGGCTGGGCGAAACCGACCTGCGAGGTCACAAAGGCGATGTGGTGGTCTATCGTATCGATCCGTGACTGCTGTTTCCGCCGCCGACATCGCCCGCCTGCGCGCTCGCTATCTCTGGATGGCGACGTCGATCTTCTTCCTCGATCTCGCCATCACCCTGATCTTCGCCGGCGTGAGCGGCGCGTGGAGCAATCTGTGGCGCTCGGAGGGCATGGGCATCCTGCTGCTCGGCATCGGCAGCTGGGTGATCGCGCGCCGGATGTTCGAGCCGATCCGTCTTTATCTCGCGGGCGGCCTGGCGTTCGAAGCGGTGCAGCGGCGGCTCACCCAGCTGCCGCTGCTGAGCGCCCGCTATGTCGGGCTGCTCGCCATCCCGCTGATCGCCTTCCGCAACTCCATGCCGTGGTGGGTCGAGGGCCACGTCCTGCACGAGCTGCGGCCGACCATCGCCGACTTCATCACCGTCTCGATCGTCCTGCCGGTCTTCTATTTCACCTACACCTACTTCGTGGTCAGCGATTACCTCGCCGGACTGTGCACCTTCATCTTCGAGCGCCAGGGCCGCACCCTCCAGCTCTTCTTCGGCAGCTACGCGCTCAAGCTCGGCGTGGCGCTGGCGGTCGTCTCGGTGGCGCCGCTCGCCGCCATCGTCGTCGATACCTTCTCCTACGAAGGCGCGCGCCAGCGGAGCGAGATCCTGGTCGACGTCGCCTCGGCGGTCATGGGTGTGGCGATCACCGCCTACTATATCGGCCGCTCGCTGCTGCAGCCGATCGCCATCCTGTCGGGCGCCATGACCAAGGTGGCGGCGGGCGATCTCGGCGTGCGCGTGCCGGTCACCTCCAACGACGAGGTGGGCGAGCTCACCGGGCAGTTCAACGCCATGGTCGAGGGCCTGCGCGAGCGCGAGAAGATCCGGGAAACCTTCGGCCGCTATGTCGACGAGAGCGTCGCCGCCACCATCCTCAGCCGCCAGACCGAGGGCTCGCTCGCCGGCGAGACCGGCGAGGCGACGATCCTGTTCACCGACATCGCGGGCTTCACGACCATCGCCGAATATCTCGCCCCGCACGAGCTGGTCGGCGCGCTCAACGACTATCTCGAAACTGTGCTCGGACCGATCCGCGCCCATGGCGGCGTCGTCAACACCTTCATCGGCGACGGCCTGTTCGCTTCGTTCAACATGCCGCTCGCCTGCCAGGGCCATGCCGCCGCCGCGGTACGGGCGGCGCTCGACATCCAGCGCGCGGTCGGCGGCCGCACCTTCGGCGAGCAGGGCGTGGCGTTGGCCACGCGCATCGGCATCAGCACAGGGCCGGTGATCGGCGGCTCGGTCGGCGCCGGCCAGCGCATGAGCTTCACCCTGCTGGGAGACACCGTGAATCTCGCAGCGCGCCTCGAGCAGTTGAACAAGGAGCACGGCACGCGCATTCTGGTCTCCGCCAGCACCCGCGACGCCTGCGGCGCCGAGTTCGACTTCCGCCCGCTCGGCGACGTCGCGGTGCGAGGGCGCAGCGAGCCGCTCGCCATCTTCAGTCTCGATCCCAGCCTGCAGGAAACGCCGCCATGAACGCCTCCGGATTGTCGCCCGACCAAGTGAAGCTGCAGGCTCGCGTGCGCGAGCTCGCCGCCGGCCCGATCGCCAGGCGCGCCGCCGAGATCGACCGCAGCGAGCAGTACCCGTGGGACAATGTCGAGCTGCTGAAGGACGCCAAGCTGCTCGGCATGACCATCCCCGCGCAGTATGGCGGCCAGGGCAAGGGCTGGCTCGACGCCGTGCTCACCATCGAGGCGCTGTCGGCGACCTGCGCCGTCACCGGCCGCATCGCCGTCGAGACCAACATGGGCGCGATCAGCGCCGTCATGGCCTACGGCTCCGACGAGCAGAAGAAGCTCGCGGCCGACCTGGTGCTGAAAGGCGACAAGCCCGCCATCTGCATCACCGAGCCCGACGCGGGCTCGGACGCCAACGGCATGACGACGCGCGCCGACCGGAAAGGCAACCGCTACGTCATCAACGGCCGCAAGCACTGGATCACCGGCGGCGGCGTCTCGCGCCTGCACCTGATCTTCGCCAAGGTCTATGACGCTGAGGGCAATTTCGAGGGCATCGGCGGCTTCCTCGCCATCCGTGACGAGACCAAGGGCCTCAAGATCACCAAGCGCGAGCCGACCATGGGTTTGCGCGGCATCCCCGAGGCGGTGATCGACTTCGAGGACATGGACGTGCCGCCGTCTTCTCTTGTGATCCCGCCGCGCGGCCTCAAGAAGGGCTTCGCTGACCTGATGACCGCCTACAACAGCCAGCGTGTGGGTGCAGCGACGGTGGCGTTGGGCATCGCCCAGGGCGCCTACCAGCTCGCGCTCGACTGGTCGAACGAGCGCCACCAGTTCGGCCGCCCGATCAACGAATTCCAGGGCCTGCAATGGAAACTCGCCGACATGTCGATCAAGCTGCGCGCTGCACAGGCGCTGGTCTATGACGCCGCGCGCTCGGGCGAAGGCGGCTTCCCCGACATGCTGCTGGCAGCGCAAGCCAAAGTCTTCACCTCGGAGAGCGCCATCCAGGTGGTGAACGACGCGCTGCAGTTCTTCGGCGCGCGCGGCTACTCGCGCGAGCTGCCGCTGGAGCGCATGGCGCGAGATGTCCGCATGTTCACAATAGGCGGCGGCACGGCAGAAGTGCTGCGCAACGTCGTGGCGGGCGCGCTGCTCAAGAAGAAGCTGCCGCAGACCCGCGACGGCTGGGGCAAGGCGGCCGAATAGCATCTCACTTTCCCACGCCACGACCCGGCTTTTTGGCGTCGTCGCCTAAGGCCTTGAAATCAGGCCACAAACCTCGTGCAGGCTGGAAACGACGTGGCATAGGGCGCGGATCTCCTCGGTCGGCTGCAGCATGTCCGGCACCATGACAGCCATCATCCCGGCGCCGTGCGCGGCCCGGATGCCGTGGAAGGAATCCTCCAGCGCCAGGCAGTCGGCCGGGTCGACGCCCAGCTTGGCCGCCGCCATGAGGAACGGGTCGGGCGCGGGCTTGCCCTTGGCATAGTCGCCCTCGGCCACGACGGCATGGAACCGCTCGGCCAGTTTGTGCAGGGCGAGATGATGCTGGACCGTCTTGTGCGACGACGACGTGGCGATGGCGCGCGGCAGGCCGAGCTCGTCGAGCAGGGTCAGCAACTCCAGTGCACCCGGCTTCACCGGCAGATCGACCTCGACCAGGTTCCTGAAGTGACGCATCCAGACGCCGCTCAGTTCGTCGACCCGGAAGTCGGCGCCATAGTGCTCGAGCAGCGTCCGCCGGCCGACCACCCACGGCGCCCCGACCAGCAGACGGAAGACGTCGTGACTGGCCTCATGGCCGAGTTCCAGTGCGGCGGAAAAGAAGGCCTTCTCGTAGAGCCGCTCGGTGTCGAACAACAGGCCGTCCATGTCGAACACGACGGCCTTCACGGGACGCGGCAGCATCAGCGTTTCGCCTTCAGCATGGTTTCGAGGCTGACCGAGCGCAGCGTCGCCTCGGCGATTTCGTCGATTTCGGTGAGCACGCGCTGCAGCGCCGAGCCGATGTCGGTCTGCTCGCCCGGCTCCTTGGGCCGGCTGCCCGGCGCCGGCTCGAACAGCGCCACGATGTCCATCAGCGTCGTGCGCTTGCGGTTGCCAGTGAAGCGGTAGCCGCCGCTCGCGCCCCTGCCGCCGCGCACCAGGCCGGCATTGGCCAGATTGCGCAGCACCTTGGCCATGTGATGGGCTGAAACGCCGAAGCGATCGGCGAGGTCCGAAGCGGACAGCGTGCGCTCGGGCTCGCGCGCCAACTCGAGCGCGGCGTAGAGGCCGAGACGCGTGCCGGTCTGCAGTTTCAAGCGACGTCCATGTCGAGCTGCAGCGACGGCCCGGCGACCATGCCCTGCGCACGGAAGAAGGAGAGGATGAGGTGGTCCCTGCGGTCGACCAGGGTGCGCACGCGCGTCACGCCCTTGTCCTTGAAGCGTGCCACCAGCGCTTCGAACAGCCGGGTGCCGACGCCCTTGAGGCGGAGCTTGGGATCGATCTGGATCGCGAACACCCAGCCCGCCGCCGGCTGGCCGAATTCCCAGGCGCGCACCTCGCCCGCAATGAAGCCCGCGAGCTCGCCCTTCTCGCTCTCGGCCACCAGGAAATGGCGCTCCGGCACGTTGAGCATCGATTGCCAATAGTCGGGCTTGGCAGTCCCCGTCAGCCGCGCATCCAGCGCCGAAACGGCAGGCAGATCAGAGGTTTGGGCAAGACGGATCGCGACCATGAGCGTTGAACAAGAATGGCCTTGCGGTGGGGAAAGTAAATAGGTATTTCAGTACCGAATTACAGAAATAGGGAACGCCATGGCCGACGCGGCGCCAATCGATTTCCGCACCGATCCCTCGCGCTACAAGCACTGGAAGCTCGGCCTCGAGAACGGCGTCGCCTACCTCACGATGGACGTGAACGAGGATGGCGGGCTGCGGCCGGGCTACAAGCTGAAGCTCAACAGCTACGACCTCGGCGTCGACATCGAGTTGGCCGACGCGGTCCAGCGCCTGCGCTTCGAGCATCCCGAGATCGGCGCCGTGGTGATCCGCAGCCAGCGCGACCGCATCTTCTGCTCCGGCGCCAACATCAACATGCTTGGTCTCTCGACGCACGACCACAAGGTGAATTTCTGCAAATTCACCAACGAGACGCGGCTGGCCATCGAGGACGCCAGCGAGAATTCCGGCCAGAGCTACATCTGCTCGATCAACGGCATCGCCGCCGGCGGCGGCTATGAGCTGGCGCTGGCGTGCGACCAGATCCTGTTGGCCGACGACGGCTCGAGCGCAGTGTCGCTGCCCGAGCTGCCGTTGCTCGCCGTGCTGCCGGGAACAGGCGGTCTCACGAGGCTCGTGGATAAACGCCTGGTCCGGCGCGACCACGCCGATTTCTTCTGCACCACCGCCGAGGGCCTGCGCGGCAAGCGCGCCCAGCAATGGCGGCTGGTCGACAGGTTGATCCCGCCCAGCAAGCTCGCCGAGGAGACGAAGAAGATCGCCGAGGAGGTCGCGGCCAGGAGCCGGCGGCCGAAGGATTCCAAGGGCATCGCCCTGCCGACGGTCGAGCGCACGATCGAGGGCGACACGATGCGCTATCCGCACCTTACCGTCGAACTCGACCGCGAGCGCCGCGCCGCGCATTTCCGCATCGTCGGCCCCGCCTCCGCGCCGCCGGCCGATGCCGCCGCGATCCACGCGCAGGGCGCCGCCTTCTGGCCACTCGCCCTCGCCCGCTCGCTCGACGACGCGATGATGCACCTACGCCTCAACGAGACCGAGATCGGCACCTGGGTGCTGCACAGCCAGGGCGATGCCGGCCTCGTCGAAGGGTACGATGCGCTGCTCTCGAAAGAGGCCAACAACTGGCTGGTGCGCGAGATCGTGCTTTATTGGAAGCGCACCCTGAAGCGCCTCGACGTCTCCTCGCGCAGCCTGATCGCGCTGGTCGAGCCCGGCTCCTGCTTCGCCGGCACTCTGTTCGAGCTCGTGCTGGCCGCCGACCGCTCCTACATGCTGGACGGCACGTTCGAGGGCTCCAACCTGCCCGAGGCCGCGATCAAGCTGACGGCGATGAATTTCGGCCCCTACCCGATGGGCAACGGCCTGACGCGGCTCGGCACGCGCTTCCTGTCCGATCCCGAGCACGTCGACAAGCTCGAAGAGGATCGCACCTCCTCGTTCGATGCGGCGGCGGCGGAGGAGCTCGGCCTCGTCACCTTCACGCCCGACGACATCGACTGGGAAGACGAAGTGCGGCTTGCCATCGAGGAGCGCGCCGGCTTCTCGCCCGACGGGCTGATCGGCATGGAAGCCAATCTGCGCTTCGCCGGACCGGAGACGATGGAGACCAAGATATTCGCCCGCCTCTCGGCCTGGCAGAACTGGATCTTCCAGCGGCCCAACGCCACCGGCGCGGAGGGCGCGCTGAAGCTTTACGGCACCGGCAAGCAAGCCAAGTACGACCGCAAACGCGCTTAAGGGAGACGACCATGTCCATCGACTATACCCAGCGCATTCCCAACAACGTCGACCTCGCCTCCGACCGCCGCCTGCAGCGCGCGCTCGAGAACTGGCAGCCGCGCTTCCTCGACTGGTGGAGGGACATGGGGCCGGACGGCACGTCGAACTTCGACGTCTACCTGCGCACCGCGATCTCGGCCGAGGCCAACGGCTGGGCCAATTTCGGCTACGTGAAGATGCCGGAGTACCGCTGGGGCATCTTCCTGGCGGGCCAAGACCCCAACCGCACGATCGCCTACGGCGACAACAAGGGCAAACCCGTCTGGCAGGAGGTGCCCGGCGAGCTGCGCTCGACCTTGCGCCGCCTGATCGTGACGCAGGGCGACACCGAGCCCGCCTCGGTCGAACAGCAGCGCCTGCTCGGCAAGACCGCGCCCTCGCTCTACGATTTGCGCAACGTCTTCCAGATCAATTGCGAGGAAGGCCGGCACCTGTGGGCGATGGTCTACCTGCTGCACGCCTATTTCGGCCGCGACGGCCGCGAGGAGGCCGAAATGTTGCTGGAGCGCCACTCGGGCGATCCGGACAAGCCGCGCATCCTCGGCGCCTTCAACGAGAAGACGCCGGACTGGCTCTCCTTCTTCATGTTCACCTACTTCACCGACCGCGACGGCAAGTACCAGCTCGCCTCGCTCGCCGAATCGGGCTTCGATCCGCTGTCGCGCTCCTGCCGCTTCATGCTGATCGAGGAAGCGCACCACATGTTCGTGGGCGAGTCGGGCGTGCAGCGCATCATCCAGCGCACGGTCGATCTGATGAACGAGCACAAGACCGACGACGTGCGCGCCTTCGGCGCCATCGACCTCGCGACCATGCAGAAGTACCTCAACTTCCACTTCTCGGTGTCGCTCGACCTGTTCGGCCAGGAGGCGTCGACCAACGCGGCCAACTACTACACGATGGGCGTGAAGGGCCGTTACCTGGAGACGCGCATCGGTGACGATCACGTGTTGACCAACGACACGTTCGAGATCGACACCGTCGAGGACGGCCGCATCGTACGCAAGGCGGTGCCTGCCCTGGCGGCGCTGAACGAGCGGCTGCGCAACGACTATGTCGAGGATTGCGCCAAGGGCCTCCTCAAGTGGAACAAGGTGATCGCCGACGCGGGCATCGCCTTCGAGCTCAAGCTGCCGCACCGCGCCTTCAACCGGCGCATCGGCGCCTTCTCCGAGTTAAACGTCTCCCCCGACGGCAAGGTGATGAGCGAGGCCGACTGGAAGGCCAACGTCTCGAAGTGGCTGCCGACCGACGAAGACCGCGCCTACGTCATCTCGCTGATGGGCAAGGCGGTGATCGAGCCCGGCAAGTTCGCCAACTGGATCGCCCCGCCGCAGATCGGCATCAACCGCCAGCCGGCCAATTTCGAGTACGTCAGGTTCAACTGATCCCTCGTCCTGAGGAGCCGCGTGCAGCGCGGCGTCTCGAAGGACGGGCAACAACAAGACTGGTTTCCACCCTTCGAGACGCAGGCCTTCGGCCTGCTCCTCAGGGTGAGGTAAAGTAGCGTCGAGGGAGAGAGGACGACGGGAGATGGTGCAAGGAATCGACTTCGGTCCGGACCACAAGGTCCGGCTGCCGGCCCGCTTCAATGTGGCGGTGCCGTTCATCGACCGGCATGTCGGCGAGGGCCGCGGTTCCAAGGTCGCGATCCGCACCGTCCATGGCGAGGACGTGAACTACGCCCAGCTCGCCGAGAACGTGAACCGCGCCGGCAATGCGCTGCTGGCCCAGGGGCTCGGGCCGGGCGACCGCCTGCTGATGGTGGTGAAGGATTGCCCGGCCTTCTTCTATCTCTTCTGGGGCGCCATCAAGGCCGGCATCGTGCCGGTGCCGCCCAACACGCTGCTGCGCGCGCCCGACTACGCCTACATGTTCGAAGATTCGGGCTGCAAGCTGGTGGTCTATTCGAGCGAATATGCCGGCGAGATCGAGGCCGCCCTGCTGATCACGCCCGTGAAGGCGCTGACCGTCGACAAGTTCACGGCCGAGATGGCGAAGGCATCGCCGAAGCTCGAGCCGGTCCTGGCATCGCCGACCGACGATTGCTTCTGGCTCTATTCGTCGGGTTCGACCGGCCGGCCCAAGGGCGCCGTCCATGCCCAGCGCGACATGGTGGTGACCAGCGAGCTCTACGGCACGCGGGTGCTGGGCGTCACCGACAACGACATCTGCTACTCGGCGGCCAAGCTCTTCTTCGCCTATGGGCTGGGCAATGCCATGACCTTCCCGCTGTGGGCGGGCGCCACCGCCATCCTCGACGACCGGCGGCCGACGCCGGACGTCACCTTCGAGAACATCGAGCGCTTCAAGCCGACGCTCTACTACGGCATTCCAACTCTCTATGCCGCGCAGCTCATGGCGCTCGACGCCCTCAGCAAAAAAGGGGCGCCGCGCACATTCCCATCGCTGCGCGCCTGCGTCTCGGCAGGCGAAGCGCTGCCGGCCGACATCTTCCGCCGCTGGAAGGAGAAGACCGGCACGATCATCCTCGACGGCATCGGCTCGACCGAATGCCTGCACATCTTCATCGGCAACCGGCTCGACGAGTACAAGCCGGGCACTTCGGGCAAGCCGGTGCCGGGCTACACGGTCAAGGTCGTCGACGACAAGGGCCAGCCGGTGAAGAAGGGCGAGAGCGGGGCGCTCTGGATCAAGGCCGAGTCGGCCGCCAAGTACTACTGGAACAAGCCCGAGAAGACGGCCGAGACCATGGTCGACGGCTGGCTCAACACCGGCGACACCTACCGCGAGGACGAGGACGGCTTCCTGATCTACGAAGGCCGCAGCGACGACATGCTGAAGGTGGGCGGCATCTGGTGCTCGCCGGTCGAGATCGAGAGCTGCCTGATCACCCATCCGGCCGTGCTCGAGGCCGCCGTGATCGGCCAGGCCGACGCCGACCAGCTGATCAAGCCCAAGGCGGTGGTGGTGCTGAAGCAGGCGGGCGGCGGCACGCCCCAGCTCACCGAGGAACTGGCGGCGCTCTGCAAGAAGACGCTGGCGCCCTACAAATATCCGCGCTGGATCGAGTATGTCGCCGAGCTGCCGAAGACCGCGACCGGCAAGATCCAGCGCTTCAAGTTGAGGGCATGACCGGATGTGCCGTCATGTACCACGACGACGATATTCTCTATCGGCTCAAGGACGTTCCAGGCATATGGCACGAACGTATTCTCTCTGCAGCAACGCCCTCGTCCTCATCCTGAGGAGCCGCGCAGAGCGCGGCGTCTCGAAGGATGAGCAACAAGACGGTGCTCGATCCTACCCTTCGAGACGCGGCCATTCGGCCGCTCCTCAGGGTGAGGCCGAGCTTGCCTGACCGCAGTGTTTTCGGCTTCTATACAGATCGACTGAAGCAGGGAGTGGGGAAACATGACGGGTAAATTGTTTGGTGCCGCAACAATCGCGGCGATGGCGGGCCTCGGCTTCGCCGCGCCGGCGACGGCGCAGAGCATCAAGGTCGGCTTCATCAGCACCTTCTCCGGCCCGCAGGCCGCGATCGGCGAGGACATGCGTCGCTCTGTCGAACTCGCCAAGGAGCATCTCGGCGGCAAGATCGCCGGCAAGACGCTCGACATCATCTACGAGGACGACGCCTTCAAGCCCGACGTCGGCAAGCAGAAGTCCGAGAAGCTGGTGCAACAGGACAAGGTGGACTTCGTCTCGGGCTACATCTGGTCGAACGTGCTGCTGGCCTCGCTCAAGAGCGTGGTCGACGAGGGCAACACCATCCTGATCGGCGCCAACGCCGGCCCGTCGCAGATCGCGGGCGAGCTGTGCAACAAGAACTTCTTCTCGACCTCGTGGAACAACGACCAGACGCCGATGGCGATGGGCGAGTACCTCAACACCAAGGGCGTCAAGACGCTCTACGTGGTCGGCCCCAACTACGCCGCCGGCAAGGACATGCTCGCGGGCGTCAAGCGCAGCTACAAGGGCAAGGTGGTCGGCGAGGACTACACCAAGTGGCCCGACCAGCTCGACTTCTCGGCCGAGCTCACCAAGATCGCCGCGGCCAAGCCCGACGGCATCTTCATCTTCTATCCCGGCGCGCACGGCGTGCAGTTCCTGAAGCAGTACGCGCAGGCCGGACTCAAGGGCAAGATCCCGCTCTACCAGGTGTTCTCGATCGACGCGATCACGCTGCCGCAGCAGGGCGAGCTGGCGCTCGGCACGCTGGGCGCGCAGGAGTGGGTGAATGACCTGCCCAACGAGCAGAACAAGCGCTACGTCGCCGACTTCAAGAAGAAGTACGGCGTCTATCCGTCGTACTACGGCGCGCAGAGCTACGACGCGATCATGCTGATGGCCTCGGCCGCCGAGGCGCTGAAGGGCGACCTCTCCAACAAGGACAAGGTGCGCGCCGAGATCATGAAGGCCAACTTCAAGTCGCTGCGCGGCGACTTCAAGTTCAACACCAACCACTTCCCGATCCAGAACTTCTACATCCAGGAGACGGTGAAGGACCCCGACGGCAAGATGACGGTCAAGACGATCGCCACCGCGGTCACCGCCGGCAAGGATCCGTACTACCAGAAGTGCGCGATGAAATGAGCGCTTCGGCCTGACGTTCGACGGGAGCGCTTCGCGGCGCTCCCGTTTTGTTTGAGGCGACGGCGATGGAAGTCCTGATCCAGATCCTGAACGGCGTGCAGCTCGGCCTGCTGATGTTCCTGCTCGCCGCCGGATTGACGCTGACCTTCGGCATCATGGACCTCGTCAACCTGGCGCACGGCTCGCTCTACATGATGGGCGCCTACATCGCCTGGACCTTCATCGGCTGGACCGGCTCGTTCGTGCTCGGCGCGCTGCTGGCGCTGCCCGCCACCTTCGTGCTCGGCATGCTGGTCGAGATCGTGGTGATGCGCCGGCTCTATGCGCGCGACCATCTCGACCAGGTGCTGGCGACGTTCGGCCTGATCCTGTTCTTCAACGAGCTGGTGCGCGCGGTGTGGGGGCCGGACGGCAAGAGCATCGCCGTGCCCGGCTTCCTCTCGCACACCATCCAGATCCTGCCGGGCGTGCCCTACCCCGCCTACCGCTTCGCGCTGATCGCGGCCGGCGCCATCGTGGCGATCCTGCTCGCCTGGCTGGTGGCGCGCACGCGCATGGGCATGCTGATCCGCGCCGGCGCCTCCAACCGGCGCATGATCGCCGCACTGGGAGTCAACATCGAGCTGCTGTTCACCCTGGTGTTCGGCCTCGGCGCCGCGTTCGCAGGCCTCGCCGGCCTGATGGCGGCGCCGATCGCCTCGGTGCGCATCGGCATGGGCGACGACATCCTGATCGTGGCCTTCGTCGTGATCGTGATCGGCGGCATCGGCTCGATCAAGGGGGCCTTCGTGGCGGCCATGCTGGTCGGCCAGATCGACATCGCCGGCCGCGCCTTCCTGCCCGACCTCCTGAAGACGTTCCTCAGCCCGGCCAGCGCCTCGGCGGCGGCGCCCGCGATCTCACAGGTGCTGGTCTATGTGCTGATGGCGGGCGTGCTGGTATGGCGGCCGACCGGCCTGTTCGGCCAGCGGCCATGAGGGCGCGCACGATCGTGCCGGCGCTGGTGCTGCTGCTGTTCGCCGCCTTGCCGCTGCTGACGCAGGCCTTCGACCAGCGCTACCTGCTATCGGTCGGCACCCGCATCGTCATCTGGTCGATCGCCGCGGTCAGCCTCAACATGATCCTTGGTTATGGCGGGCTGGTGAGCTTCGGCCACGCCGCCTTCTTCGGCATCGGCGGCTATGCCGTCGGCATCCTGTCGGCCGAGGGCATCGAGAGCGGCTGGCTGCAATGGCCCGTCGCGCTGCTGGCGGCGATCATCTGGGCCGCCATCGTGGGCGCCCTGTCGCTGCGCACGCGCGGCGTCTATTTCATCATGATCACGCTCGCCTTCGCCCAGCTCGTCTACTATCTCAGCTCGGGGCTGGAAGCCTATGGCGGCGACGACGGCCTCAACATCAGCCGCAGCCGCTTCGGCCTCATCGACCTGCGCGACAAGGCGTCGTTCTACTGGCTCTGCTTCGCGCTGCTCTGCGCCAGCCTGTGGTTCTGCAGCCGCTTCGCCGTCTCGCGCTTCGGCAACGTGATCCGCGGCGCCAAGTCGAACGAGCTGCGCATGACGGCGCTCGGCTTCCCGGTGTTCCGCTATCGCCTGGTCGCCTTCATCATCGCCGGCGCCCTGGGCGGCCTGGCCGGCATCCTGCTCGCCAATGACGGCGCCTACGTCTCGCCCGCCATGATGTCGTGGGTGAAGTCGGGCGACCTCATCGTCATCGTCGTGCTGGGCGGCATCGGCGCGCTCTACGGGCCGCTGTGGGGCGCCATCGCCTTCTTCGCGCTCGAGGAGTTCCTGCAGCCGATCCTCGACCTGATGCACAAGGGTTGGGGCGAATACTGGCAGATCGTGTTCGGCCCGATGCTGGTCCTGGTGGCGCTCCATGCGCGCGGCGGCATCGATTCGCTGCTCGGGCGCGCCGATGACTGAACCGCTGCTTTCGACCTCGAGCCTGGTGAAGCGCTTCGGCGGCCTGGTCGCCACCGACGATGTCTCGATCGACGTTGAGGCCGGCGAGATCCATGCGCTGATCGGCCCCAACGGCGCCGGCAAGACCACGCTGGTCGGCCAGCTCACCGGCAACGTGCGGCCCGATTCCGGCACCATCCATTTCGATGGCCGCGACATCACGCGATTGCCGACGCATGCGCGCGTGCGGCTGGGCCTGGCGCGCTCCTTCCAGATCACCTCGGTGCTGCGCGACTTCCGGGCGATCGACAACGTGGCGCTGGCCGTGCAGGCCCATCTCGGCCATTCGTTCCGCTTCCTGCGCGACGCGCGCAACGAGCGCGCGCTCCGCGAGCGGGCGTGGGCCGGCCTCAAGGCGGTCGGCCTCGACGAGCGCGCCGGCGTGCTTGCCGCGGCGCTCAGCCACGGCGAGCAACGCCAGCTCGAAATAGCGATGGCGCTGGCCGGCGATCCCAAGCTGCTGCTGCTCGACGAACCGATGGCCGGCATGGGCGCCGAGGAATCGCGCGACATGGTGCACTTCCTGCGCGGCCTGAAGGGCAAGCGCGCCATGCTGCTGATCGAGCACGACATGGATGCGGTGTTCGCGCTGGCCGATCGCGTGACCGTGCTGGTCTATGGCCGGGCGATCGCCACCGGCACGCCGGCCGAGATCCGCGCCAACGCCGAGGTGCGCCAGGCCTATCTCGGCGAAGCGGTCGCCTGATGCTGCGCGTGCAGGGTCTCGAAGCTTTCTACGGCGCGAGCCAGGCGCTGTTCGGCATGGAATTCGCGGTCGCAGCCGGCGAGGTCGTGACCCTGATGGGCCGCAACGGCATGGGCAAGACCACGACCGTGCACGCCATCATGGGCGTACTGCCGCGGCGCCGCGGCAGCATCGAGTTCGACGGAAAGCGGCTCGATCAGCTTCCGGCCTTTCGCATCGCCCGGCTGGGGCTCGGCCTGGTGCCGGAAGGAAGGCAGATCTTCCTCAACCTCTCGGTGCGCGAGAACCTGGTCGCGGCGGCGGCCAATCGCAGCGCGCGGCCGTCGCCGTGGTCGCTGAAGCGCGTGTTCGATTTCTTCCCACGGTTGGCCGAGCGACAGGGCAACCGCGGCAACCAGCTGTCGGGCGGCGAACAGCAGATGCTGGCGATCGGCCGCGCGCTGATGACCAATCCCCGGCTGCTGATCCTCGACGAGGCGACCGAAGGGCTGGCGCCGCTCATCCGCCAGGAGATCTGGTGGTGCCTGGCGCGGCTGAAGAGCGAGGGCCAGGCGATCCTGCTGATCGACAAGAACGTCGGCGCGCTGATCGCGCTCGCCGACCGCCATCACATCGTCGAAAAGGGCAGGGTCGTCTGGTCCGGGACGTCCACGGAGCTCGCCCGCGACATCGACCTGCAGCACCGGTATCTTGGCGTCTGAGTTCTATACGACAGAATCGTCCCCCACCAAGTCCATGAGCTATGATCGGGTCCATTGGAAATCAGGATGGAGAAGCCGCCGTTTTCGTCCCGTTTTCCATGCCGTTTTTGCCGTTTTCTGCAGAGCCAAACCCTTGATACGCCGAGATTTTCTGTCTGAGCCGCGAACACCGTCTAAAAAACGGCAAAAACGGCTTTCCCTGGCCTTTCTGCTCGCGCTCGTCGCCGCGCCCGCCTGCGCGCAAGGCAAGGTCAACGTCTACAACTGGTCGGACTATATCGCCGAGGACCAGCTCAAGCTGTTCGAGAAGGACAGCGGCATCAAGGTCAACTACACGACCTACGATTCGAACGAGATCCTCGACGCCAAGCTGCGCACCGGCCGCGCCGGCTATGACGTCGTGGTGCCGACCGCCTCCCCGTTCTTCGTGCGCCAGCTCGCCGCCAAGCTCTACCGGCCGCTCGACAAGGGCCGGCTCAAGAACTACGGCAATCTCGATCCGGCGATCATGAAGCAGCTCGCCAAGTACGATGCCGACAATGCCCACGCCATCCCGTGGATGTGGGGCACGATCGGCATCGGCTACAACGTCGAGGCGATCAAGAAACGCATGGTCAAGGCGCCGGTCGATTCGCTGTCGATGATCTTCGAGCCGTCGATCGTATCGCGCTTCGCCGATTGCGGCGTCATGGTGCTCGACAGCCCGACCGACGTCTTTCCGGCCGCGCTCAAGTACCTGCTGCTCGATCCCGATTCCAAGAACCCGGAGGACCTCAACAAGGCGGCCGAGCTCCTGAAGGCGATCCGGCCCTATATCCGCAAGTTCCATTCGTCGGAGTACATCAACGGGCTCGCGACCGGGAACGTCTGCCTGACGCTCGGCTATTCCGGTGACATCCTGCAGGCGCGTGATCGCGCCGCGAAGGCCAGCGAGAAGCGCGAGATCGCGTACGCCATTCCCAACCAGGGCGCGATGGTGTGGATCGACGTGGCAGCGATTCCCAAGGACGCGCCCAATCCCGACAATGCGCTCAGGTTCCTCGACTTCATGATGGATCCCAAGGTCGCCGCGGCGTCGAGCAAGATCACCGGCTATGCCAACGCCAACGTTCCCGCCACCGAGCTGCTCGACAAGTCGATCACCGGCAATCCATGGATCTATCCCAAGGCCAGCGATCGCGCCAAGTTCTACACCGTCACCGCCGCCAACGCCGAGCAGACGCGCGAACGCACGCGGCTATGGACCGCGGTGAAGACCGGAAGATGATGGGTCAGCACTGCCTCATCCTGAGGAGCCGCGTAAAGCGCGGCGTCTCGAAGGATGGGCAACAGCAAGAACGGGGCCACCCTTCGAGACGCGACCCTGCGGGCCGCTCCTCAGGGTGAGGTAGTTCGTTGAAAGACCCCATCGTTAGGATCGAAGGCGCGGTGAAGCGCTTCGGCGCCGTCGCGGCGGTCGCCGGCGTCGATCTCGACATAGCGCGCGGCGAGCTGTTCGCCCTGCTCGGGGGCTCGGGCTGCGGCAAGACGACGTTGCTGCGCCTGCTCGCCGGGCTGGAGCAGCCGGACGCGGGCCGCATCCTGATCGACGGCCAGGACATGACGGGCGTGCCGGCGCATTTGCGGCCGGTCAACATGATGTTCCAGTCCTACGCCCTCTTCCCGCACATGGACGTGGCGGCGAACGTGGGCTACGGCCTGCGTCGCGAGGGCGTGGCGAAGGCCGAGATCGAAAGGCGCGTCGCCGAGATGCTGCTGCTGGTGCGGCTCGACGGCCTGGGCCGCCGCAGGCCGACACAGCTCTCCGGCGGACAGAGGCAGCGCGTCGCGCTTGCAAGAGCGCTGATCAAGCGCCCCAAGCTCCTGCTGCTCGACGAGCCGCTGGCCGCGCTCGACCGCAAGCTGCGCGAGGGCACGCGCTTCGAGCTGGTGCGTCTGCAGGCCGAGCTCGGCCTCACCTTCGTGGTGGTGACGCACGACCAGGAAGAGGCGATGTCGATGGCGACGCGGCTCGCCGTGATGGATGCCGGCCGCATCGTCCAGGCGGGACCGCCGCGCGAGATTTATGAGCGGCCCGCCTCGCGCTTCGTTGCCGATTTCATCGGCATCGCCAACATCCTGGAAAAGGATCGCCGGCGCTATGCGTTGCGGCCGGAGAAGATCACCTTGTCAATCACCGGCGGCCACGGCCATCAGGGCAAGATCGTCGACATCGCCTACGAAGGCGACCGTTCGCTCTATCGCGTCGCTGTTGGCGCCACGATCATGCTGGTGTCGGCGCCGCCCAACGAGTCGCTCGGCCGGGGCGAAACCGTGTGGCTCGACTGGCCGGCCGACGCGCCATGGCCGCTCGAGGACTGACGGCGATGCGTTGGGTCATCGCCTTTCCCTACGGCTGGCTGGCGATCTTCTTCCTGCTGCCGTTCTTCCTGGTGCTGGGCATCGCCTTCGGCACCAACAATCCCGACATGGCGCCGCCGGTCGAGCTCGGCTTCAACCTTGCCAACTTCAAGCTGCTGTTCAGCGACGATCTCTATCTCGCGGCATGGGTGTCGTCATTGCGCATCGCCGCCACCTCGACGCTCGTCACGCTGCTGCTGGGCTACCCGATGGCCTATGCCATCGCCCGCGCGGCGCCGGCGCGGCGGCCGCTCCTTCTGATGCTGGTCGTGCTGCCGTTCTGGACCTCGTTCCTGATCCGCGTCTACGCCTGGATCGGGCTTCTGTCCGAGAACGGCTCGCTCAACCAGTTCCTGCGCTGGACCGGGCTCGTTTCCCATCCCGGCACCATCCTTGGCACCGAATGGGCGGTGCATCTGGGCATCGTCTACGCCTACCTGCCCTTCATGGTGCTGCCGCTCTACGCCACCCTCGAGAAGCTCGACATGGGCCTGCTCGAGGCGGCGGCCGACCTCGGCGCCAAGCCCTTGACCGCGTTCTGGACCGTGACGCTGCCGCTTTCGATGCCCGGCGTGATGGCGGGCTGCCTGATGGTGTTCATTCCGGCCGTCGGCGAGTTCGTGATCCCTGACCTGCTGGGCGGCACCCGCACCTTGATGATCGGCAAGGTGCTGTGGGACGAATTCTTCACCAACGGCGACTGGCCACTCGCCTCCTCCGTCGCGATCTGCCTGCTGGTGCTGCTGGTCGGGCCCATTGCGCTGTTCCAGCGCCAGCAGGTCCGGAGCCTGGAGCGCCGCTGATGCCAGGCAGGGCCCGCTTCGCCTTCACAGCACTCGCCTTCGGCTACGCCTTCCTCTACGTGCCGATCCTGCTGGTGATGGCCTATTCGTTCAACGAGTCGCGGCTGGTCACGGTGTGGGCGGGCTTTTCGCTCAAATGGTGGCAGGCGCTGCTGCACAATGATGCCATGTTGTCGGCCGCCTGGTTCTCGCTGCGCATCGCCCTTGCGAGCGCGAGCGCGGCCACAGCGATCGGCCTCGCGGCGGGCTACGTGCTCGCGCGCGCACCCTCGTTTCCCGGCCGCACCTTGTTCGGCAGCCTGGTGGTCGCGCCCATGGTCATGCCGGAAGTGGTGATGGGCATCTCCATGCTGTTGCTGTTCGTCGGCGCCGACCGGCTGTTCGGCGGGCCGGGCCGCGGCTTTCTCACGATCGCCATCGCCCACACGACGTTCTCGCTCGCCTTCGTCGCCATCGTGGTGCAGGCGCGGCTGGCCGACTTCGACCGCTCGCTCGAGGAGGCGGCGATGGATCTCGGCGCCACGCCGTGGGTTACGTTCCGCACGATCACCCTGCCGCTGATCGCGCCGGCGCTGGCGTCGGGCTGGCTGCTCGCCTTCACGCTCTCGCTCGACGACCTGATCATGACCGAGTTCGTCGCGGGCGGCGATTCGCAGACCCTGCCGATGCTGGTCTATTCGAGCGTGCGGCTCGGGGTGAGCCCGCAGATCAACGTCTTGGCCACCATCATCGTCGTGATCGCGGCCTCAGCGCTGCTGATCTCGGGACGCCTGACCCGGCGGCGCTAGGCGGCGTCAAAGCTTGCGCGGCGCCTCGACCGGCCGGCGCTGCGCCAGCGGTGCGGCGGGAATGGCCGCCAGATCGATTTTGGGCATCGGCAGGTCGAGCTGCTGCAGCACGCCGTTGGCCAGCGCATTGTAGTCGCCGAAGCCGCGGCGCAAGCGGCCGCGCCAGGACTGCACACCGCCATTGGCGTGCAGCTCGAAGGCCGATTCGCGCGCATCCAGGGCGGAAGAAACATGATCCCAGGCCATCTGCAGCAGCGCCGAGCGCTGGCGCGCGGTATAGCCGCCGCCGGCGAAGGACTCTTCCAGTCCCTTGCCGACTTCCGGCGCGCCAAGGTCGCGATCGGTCGGCGCAACGACCAGCGACGAACCGGGAATGATGCGCAGGATCTCGCTCATGCGCGGCCGCGCCCTGAGCAAGGCCAGACTGCCCGCCGCAAGATGAAGGTGATTGGGATGGCAGTAGCCATCTTTGGTGAAGCCGGGGTCGCGCTCGGCGGCAATCTGGCAACTGCGCGCCATCTGCACGGCCTCGATCAGATCGAGCAGCAATTCGAGCGTGACGTCGTGCCCGGTCAGGCCCATCGCGTGGCTGCAGGCGAGCCCAAGTCCGAGCGTGAATTCCGCCTTGGACAGCCAGCAGTAGAGCTGATGCCAGAACAGCCAGCGGGCGATCGACTCGGGCGACGGATCGACCAGGAAAACGCGTTCGAACGGGATGTGCACGTCATCGAGCCACATTTGCCCGTCGAGCTCGTCATAGCGGCGGCTGAGCGGCGCCACGAAGGGGTTGGGATCGCGCGTCGAGGGCCGCCGGCAGATCACGGTCACGCCGGGCGCACTGACGGGTACGATGAAGGTGGCACGCTGCTTCTGGTACTCCGCGCCGCAGATGGCGCCGACATAGACGTCCTCTGCGTAGGCCGGGCTCGTGTGCATGCCGACGCGGCCGCGC
>DASRFX010000056.1:0-27807 GCA_035651335.1 Reyranella sp.
AGCTCGCAGATCGCGTCGGCGATGTAGCCGGTGTAGCGCACGTTGCGCTTTTCCTTCTCCTTCTTGCCCTGGCGGATGCGCCAGCCGACGTCGTTGCCGGCGAGATCGCTCATCGCGAACGGGCCCATCGGGAAGCCGAAATCGTAGATCACCTTGTCGACCTGCTGCGGCAGCGCGCCTTCCTCGAGCATGTAGGCCGACTGCACGCCGCGCTGGCGCAGCATGCGATTGCCGACGAAGCCCTCGCAGACGCCGACCAGCACCGGGATCTTGCCGATCTTCTTGGAGAGCGACATGACGGTGGCGATGACGTCCTTGCTCGTCGCCTTGCCGCGCACGTTCTCGAGCAGCTTCATGACGTTGGCCGGCGAGAAGAAGTGCATGCCGATCACGTCGCCGGGACGGCCGGTGTAGGAGGCGATCTGGTTGACGTCGAGGCCCGAGGTGTTGGTGGCGAGGATGGCGCCCGGCTTGGCCGTCTTGTCGAGCTGCTTGAAGACGCCTTCCTTAACTTCCATGGTCTCGAAGACGGCCTCGATGATCACGTCGGCGTCCTTGAGGTCGTCGTAGGAGAGCGTCGGCTTGATCAGCGCCATGCGCTTGTCGACGTCTTCGGCCTTCATGCCGCCGCGCTTGGCCGTGTTCTCGTAGTTGGTGCGGATCGTCTTGAGGCCGCGATCCAATGCCTCCTGCTTCACTTCAAGAAGCGTCACCGGAATGCCGGCATTGGCGAAGTTCATCGCGATGCCGCCGCCCATCGTGCCCGCGCCCACGATGCCCGCGGTCTTGATCGTGCGTTGCGGCGTGTCGGCCGGCACGTCGAGGACCTTGGCCGCCTCGCGCTCGGCGAAGAAGTAGTAACGCTGTGCCGCCGATTCCTGCGAAGTGAGCAGCTCAAGGAACAGCTCGCGCTCGCGCTTCAGGCCCTCGTCGAACGGCAGCTCGCAGGCCGCCTGCACGCACTTGATGATGCTCCACGGCGCCTTGAAGCCGCGCGCGCGGCGGGCGATCGCCTTCTCGGTCTCCTTGAACAGGTCGGGCGATTCGAGAGTGGCCTTCAGGTCGCGCACGCGGCGCAGCGGCGCCTTTTGCGCCAGCAGCATCTCGGTGTGGGCGATCGCGCCCTTCAGCAGATCGTCACCCTCGACGATGGCGTCGATGATGCCTTTGGACTTGGCTTCCGGCGCGGGGATGTGGCGGCCCGAGATGATGGCGTCTAATGCGTACTTGGCACCTGTCAATCGCGGCAGGCGCTGCGTGCCGCCGGCGCCCGGCAGGATGCCGAGATGCACTTCCGGCAGGCCGACGCGCGTCGAAGGCAGCGCCACGCGATAGTGCGTGCCGAGCGCCGTCTCGAGCCCACCGCCCAGCGGCGTGCCGTGCAGCGCCGCCACGATCAGCTTGGGCGAGTTCTCCATGGTGGCGATGACGTCGTTCAGGTTGGCGCCGGAGGGCGGCTTGCCGAACTCGCGGATGTCGGCGCCGGCGATGAAGGTGCGGCCCGAGCCGATCAGGATGATGGCATCGATGCCGCCGTCCTTGGCGAAGGCCTCGACGCCGTCCTTGATGCCGTTGCGCACGGCGGCGGCGAGCGCGTTCACCGGCGGATTGTTGACGGTGAGGATGCCGATGCGGCCCTGGGTGGAGCGGAGCACTGCGCTGTCGGACGGGTTGGTCATGGAGGCGTTCTTCCCTTGCTGAAGGCCTTGGTGTTGCTGCCGTCTTAGCAATCCCGGGGCGCGCCGCCCAGCAAACAGATGTTCCGCGCTGCGGAGACTATCTATGGCGATGGTGATGCAGCAGCGGCGAGACCGGGAAGAAATAGAACGGCGAGAAGGTCATTGCATAAGGATACTGAACGGTGGGCGCCGGCTGCACGATCACTGTCGGCGGCGGTTGCTGGATGATCGGCGGCGCTGGTGGCGGCGGCGGCGCGCTGGCACCGCGCAGGATGGTCACGCCATTGGCCTCTTGCGAGGTCTGCGCGACGGCCGGTGCCGCGCACGCCGCCATCAGCAGACCGAGCATCAGGGCGCGCATGGCTCAGGCAACGACGCGCTTGAGGTTCTCGGCGAACCAGCGCGCCAGGCCGGTCATGCGCGCATCCTCGTGCTGCTGGCCCATCAGCTGCACGCCGACCGGCATGCCGCCGACGCTGAGCAGCGGCACGGTGACGACCGGTGCGAACAGCATCGAGGAGGGCGCGTTGAACACGAAATCGCCGGTCGGGCGCGGCGCCAGCGGCTGTCCCGGCACGTCGCCTTCCCAGACCGGCGCGGGGCCGGGGCAGGACAGCGTGATCGCGGCGTCGGCGAGCGAGGCGACGGCGGCATGCGCCAGCTGGGCCTGCTGGCGGGCCAGCAACCCCGCCCGATAGTCGTCCGGCGTCATCGCCTCCGCGCGCTTCAAGGTCGCCTGGCCGCGCGCGCTGATGCCGTCGGGCGCGTTGTCCAGGATGCCGCGCTGGTACCAGCGGTTCTCCCAGCTCGTCACCGTGTTGCAGGTGGCTCGGGCGTTTCCGAGCGCCTTCTCCAGCGCCTCGACATAGGGATGGTCCTTGCGGCGGATCAGCGTGACGCCCGCCGCTTCGAGCTGGCGCAGCAGCTGCGCGAAGGCGGTCTTCGCACCTTCATCGGCCTCGGGCCAGCCTTCGGTCTCGAGCACGATCAGGCGGTCGGGCCGGATGGCGGCGGGCAGCTTGTCCGGCCCCATCAGGCCGATCGCGCCGCGATCGCCGCCGCAGCGCTTCACGATCTCGATGGCGACCTGCCACATGTCGTCGAGGCTGTTGGCGTGCGGGCCGTGCGTGCTCTGGCTGGTGGCCAGGCGCTCGCCGCGATTGATGCCGCCCTGCGTCGGCTTGAGCGCGAAGTTGCCGCAATAGGCGGCGGGCCGGATGATCGAGCCGCCGACCTGGGTGCCGATCGCCGCCGGCACCATGTTGGCGCCGACCGCGGCCGCCGAGCCCGACGAGGAGCCGCCCGGCGTGCGCCGCGGATCGAACGGGTTGGTCGTGGCGCCGGGTTGCGCGCCGCCCAGCTCCGCGGTCACGGTCTTGGCGAGGATCACAGCGCCCGCCTGGCGCAGCGCCCAGACGGCGGCGTTGTCGCGCTTGGGAAAATTGCCCTTCATCGCCGCGCAGCCCATCTCGGTGGGCATGTCCTTGGTTTCCAGCAGGTCCTTGATGGCGATCGGCAGGCCGTCGATCGACGACAGCGGCTTGCCGGCCTTCCAGCGGGCCGAGCTTGCGTCGGCGGCGGCGCGCGCGCCGGTCTCGTTGATGGCGGTGAAGGCTTTCACCACCGGCTCGCGCTGGCTGATCGTCTCGAGGCAGCGCTCGAGATAGGCGCGCGGGCTGTCGTTGCCGTCGGAGAAGCTCCGGGCGGCGTCGTGGAATGTCAGCGGCTTGAAGTCGGCATAAGCGGTCATGTCTGGTACGCTACCACAGGGGAGGACCGACATGGCATTCGCCGGTATGAACTATCTCGCGATCGTGGTTGCAGCGATTGCGGGCTTCGCCTGGGGCGCCGCCTATTACATGGCGCTTTCCAGGCAGTGGCTGGCCGCGGTGGGCCGGGTCGAGCCGAACAAGTCGGCGACGCCCTTCATCATCTCGTTCATCGCGCTCCTGGTCATGGGCTTCGTGCTGGCGGGCTCGATCGGCCATCTCGGGCCGGACAACGTCACGGTGAAGAACGGCATCATCTCCGGCGCCATCGTCTGGGCCGGCTTCGTGGCGACCACGGTGTTCGTCAACAATGCCTATCCCGGCCGCAAGTTCAGCCTGTCGGTGATCGACAGCATCCATTGGCTGGGCGTCCTCGTTATCCAGGGCGCCGTGATCGGCGCCTTCGGAGTCTAGATGGCCGAGCGTCCGCGCATCGAAGGCTATGCCGTCATCTCCCGCGAGGGCATGATCGCGGCGTCGGACGGCTCGTTCCCCGACGCGATCAAGATCCCGGCCGACCACGAATTCTACCAGGCCGCGGTCGACCGGGCCTCGGCGGTGGTGAACGGCGCGCACTCGGCCGAAGGCGGGCCGAAGGAGAAGGAGCGCCGGCGCCTGCGGCTGACGCGGCGCGCCACCCAGCTCATACCCGATCCCAAGAACCCCAACGCGCTTCTGTGGAACCCGGCCATGGCGCCGTTCGACGAGGCATGGCGGCGGCTCGGCATCGGCGCTGCCGACACGCTTGCCGTGGTGGGCGGCACCGACGTGTTCGCCCTGTTCCTCGGCATCGGCTACGACGCCTTCTATCTCACCCGGACCGAAGGCAGCGTGCCGAAGGGCCGGCCGGTCTTTCCGGGCGTCGGCCGGGATGGCGTGACGGCAGGCGCCGTGATGTCCAAGTTCGATCTGGTGCTGAAAGGCACGAGGATGCTCGACGCTGCGACCAACACGTTCGTCGAGGAGTGGGGCCCCAAGCCCTAGAACTCGACGACGAGGCCGTCATGCGCGGCCTCCAGCGCGATTTCCTTCTGCCGGCCCAGCAACTCGGCGCTCATGTGGGTGACGATGGTGCGCTTGGGCGCGATCTCGGCCAGGTGTCTGGTCAGGGTCATGTAGTCGATGTGGTACTTCATGACCTTGTCGAAGAAGTACGCCTCGCAGATGAACAGATCGGCGTCCTTGCCGGCCGGGATCAATTCCTGGACCCATTCGGTGTCGCCGGAATAGGTCAGCACCTTGCCCTCGGTCTCGATGCGCAGCGCATAGGATGGCGCGCCGCTGTAGTGCTTCATCAGGTAGGGCGTGACGGCCAGGCCGTCGATTTCGGCGCGCTCGTGCAGGGCGAGCTCGCGGATTTCGAACGGGTACTTGGGCGCGATCACGGTCGAGCCGGCAAACAGCGCCTCGCGGATGGTTTGTAGGCGCTCCGTGAAGCCCGGCGGGCCGGCCAGGGTGAGCGGCGCGGTGCGGCGGCTGATCAGCTGGGCATCGAGCAGAAAGAACGGCAGGCCGCCGAAATGATCGCCATGCAGGTGGCTCACCAGCACGGTCGAGATCCCATTGGGATCGACGCCCCATTTGCGGATCGCCACCATCGAGGAGGCGCCGCAATCGATTAGCACATTGCCGCTCTGCTTGCGCTCGAGATGGAAGCAGGTGTTGAAGCGGCCGCCCGAGCCGAACGCATCACCCGAGCCGAGGAACTGCAGCTTCAACTAGGGCGCCTGCTCCAACGAAGACACTTCGTTGGTAAGCGTGGTACGGCGCATGTCGCGCACCTGGGTGTGGTCGTAGCGGCGCGCGCGATGCATGGTGACCCGGTTGTCCCACATCACCAAGTCGCCGACCTTCCAGCGGTGGGCGTAGACGAACTTGCGCTGCGTCGCATGCTCTGTGAGGTCGCGCAGGAAGGCCCGCGCCTCCGGTACCGGCCAGCCCTCGATGCCGCCGGCGTGGCTGGAAAGATAAAGAGAGAGCCTTCCGGTGCGCGGATGCTTGCGCACCAGGCGCTGGCGCACCGGTGCCCACTTCACGCGTTCCTCGTCGGTGAAATCGGTGAAGCCCAGGATGCCGCGCGAGAAGATCTGGCTGTGGCTGCAGATCAGATCGTGCACTTCGCGCTTGGTCTTTTCGTCGAGCGCATCGTAGGCCGCGCGCATGTCGGCGAACTCGGTATTGCCGTCGGCATCGGGAATGGTGCGCGCCGACAGCAGCGAATACTTGGCGGGCACCGGCTTGAACGAGCTGTCGGAGTGCCAAAGCATGTTGCCGAGGCCGAACAGCCGGCGGCGGTCGTCGCGCGCCAGGATCTTGCTGTTTTTGTCGAGATTGGAGATGTCGTTCAGGTCCATGCTCATGCGCCGGTCTTCCGGCTTGGCAATGTCGCCGGTCGCCGTCTCCAGCGGGCCGAGCGCGCGGCTGAACGCGAGCTGCTGGTCGTCGTTGATCGGTTGGCCGTGGAACACCAGCACGCCGAACTCGTCCATGCCGGCATGGACCGCGGCGATTTCGGCGTCGCTCAGCGGTTTGGTGAGGTCGATGCCGGAAACAACGCCTGCGAAGAACGGCCGGTCGACCGGGTCGATGGGCTTGATATCCATGGCGCAAGTTTAGCCCGACGGCCGCTCCTTGGGGAGCGCCGACCATTCGCGAAACAGCCGCCCATTGTCCTGGTCGAAATGTTCGTCCAGCACCTTGGAGGACTGGATGCGCACGACGCGGAAATTCCGGTAGTCGGACCTGAGCTCGCACCACGCGCCCACCAGGGTGACGTCGACGTAATAGGCCATGGCGATCGGCCAGATCGTGCGGTTGGTTCGCCGGCCGGTGGCATCGGCATAGGCGATGTAGAGCTTTCGGCTGTCGCGGATGGCCGCGCGGATCTCGGCGAGATCGGCGCCCTGCGCCTGGGCCTGCATGCCGGGCGAGACGTAGACATGCGTGTCGGCGATGTGCGGCCGCAGGCGCTCGGGCACCACGACCTGCACCTTGGCGAGCACGGAGTTCGCGGCCTCCTGCAACCTCGGATCCTGCAACCGCTGCGTCAGCCGCGCGCCGACGGCGATCGCCTCGACTTCGTCGATCGTGAACATCAGCGGCGGCAGGTCGAAGCCCTTGCGCAGCACGTAGCCGATGCCCGGCGCGCCCTCGATCGGCACCCGGCGGGCCTGGAGCGCGGCGATGTCGCGATAGACCGTGCGCGGCGTCACCTCAAGCGCCTCGGCAAGCGCTGCCGCCGTGGTCGGCCGGCGCGCCGTGCGCAGCTGCTGGATGATGTCGAACAGGCGGTCCGAACGGGGCATTTGGCCAATGTTCATAGGCCTTTTTCACTACTGACACAACGTTGTCAGGAGGGGTTTCCTAGGTTAGGGGTGAAGGAGATTCCGCCGATGATCGATATCGTGAAACCAACGGTGCCTGCGCTCGCGAAGTTCGCGGAGCGGGCCAACGTGCCGGCTTCTGCCGTCGTGCGCGCCGGCGAGTGGGTCTACGTTTCGGGCCTGCCGCCGGTGAATCCCGAGACCGGTGCCTACGACATCCTGCCGATCGACCAGCAGGCACGCCGCGTCCTCAGCCATCTCAAGAATTGCCTCGAGGCTGCGGGATCGGCGATCGAGCGCGTGGTGAAGTGCACGGTCTATTGCTCGAACCCGGCCTATTTCGCTGCCATCAATTCGGTCTACGCCGAATATTTCGGCGTGCATAAGCCGGCACGTACGTTCATCTGCACCGCCGGCTGGTTCGGCCCCTTCGACATGGAGATCGACTGCGTTGCTCTCGCAAACTAAGACCGCCTGGCTCGGCACTTTCATCCTCGCGGCGTCGGCCGTCTGCTATTCGACTGCGGGCTTCTTCACCCGCCTGGCCGAGGCCGATTCGTGGACCATGCTGTTCTGGCGCGGGATCGTGGCCGGCATCTTCCTGTCGATCATGGTCGGCTGGCGCGAGCGCGGGCACGTGTTGCGGTCGGTGCGCGCGATCGGCCGGGACGGACTGCTGATCGCCATATTCTCCGCGCTCGCTACCGTCTGCTTCCTCAGCGGCATGCGCCTCTCGACCATCGCCGACGTCATGGTGATCGACGCCACCATCCCGTTCCTGACGGCGGGTCTTGCCTGGCTGATCCTGGGCGAGCGCGAGGACCGCATCACCTTCGCAGCGACCATCGCCGCCGTGGCCGGCGTGGCGGTGATGGCCGGCCCCGCGATCGCCGGCGGCCGGCTGCCGGGCGATCTGCTCGCCTTCGCCATGGCGCTTTTCATGTCGACGGTGCTGGTCTTCATCCGGCGCAATCCCGGTATCAGCATGCTGCCGGCAGTCGCTCTCTCGGCCTTCCTGTGCGCGCTGTTGGTGGCGCCGTGGGCACATCCGCTGGCGGTGAGCGGCGCCGACGCCGTTCGGCTCGCACTGTTCGGCACGACGCAGTTCGGCATGGGCCTGCTGCTGCTGTCGCTCGGCACGCCGCTGGTGTCGGCGACGCGCGGCGCGCTGATCGGCACGCTTCAGACTCCGCTCGGCACGCTGTGGGTCTGGCTGGTGTTCGGCGAGCAGCCGGCGGCGGCCACGCTGGCGGGTGGCATTATCGTGCTGGCGGCCGTGGTCGGCGACATCGTCATGCCGCGCGGGCGGCGGATCGTCAGCCACGCGGACTGATGTCGACCACTTCCATCGAATCGATGCGGTCCGGCTCGCCGGCATAGATCACCAGCGCCATGGTCTCCTCGGCGATCATGGCGCTGTGCGGCTGTCCCTCGGGATTAAGGCCGTAGCCGCCGCTGCCCTGCGCCGGCTGGCCGCTCTTGGTGCTGCGGCCGCCCTTCAGCGAAAAGATGTGTTCGTCGGAAAGCGCGGTGGCAACGATCTTGATCAGCTTGCCGGGCGGCGGCGTGAAACGCACCAGCCAGGCGATGCCGCCGCCCTCGCGACGCCGGTCGCTCAGCACCTTGAGATGCACGACGTCCTTGCCGTCATAGCGCACGGCCGGGCCGTAAAAAGGTTCGCCGGACGTCCAGTCCATGCTGTCGTAGTCGACGCGGGTCGAGGCCATGGCATGCTCCTTGCGGTTCTCAGGGAGATATAGGTTCCCCCTGCTGACAACGTGCTGTCAGGAAATAACGTAACGATATGAGCGCTTGACGGCGGCCACTGTCAGTCCGACATTTGAACAGATATTCAAATGTCAAAGTCTCTCAAAGCCACCGTGCCGCGCAAAGTGACCCTGTCGGACGACCATGCCGTGGCGCTGGCCGACCTGTTCCGCCTGCTGGGCGACCCCAGCCGGCTGCGCATCGTCGTGGCCTGCCTCAGGAAGCCGGTCGCGGTCTCGGACATCGCCGACAGGTTGGGGCTTTCGGTATCGCTGGTCAGCCATCATCTGCGGCTTCTCAAGGGCGCCCGGCTGGTGCGCGCCGAGCGGCAGGGCAAGCAGGTTTTCTACGGCGCCGACGACGAGCACGTGCGGCGCATGATCGGCGATATGGTCACCCACGTCGGAGAGCATTGATATGGCCGCTCATTGCTGCGCACACGATTCGGGATCCGCCGCTTCATCGCCTGCCTACCGTCGCACCCTTTGGGTGGCGCTGGCGCTGAACGTCGCGATGTTCGCCGTCGAGATCGGCGCCGGCTTCGCCGCGCAGTCAGTGTCGCTGCTGGCCGACTCGCTCGACTTCCTGGGCGATGCCGCCAACTACGGTCTCAGCCTGTTCGTGCTCGGCATGGCGCTGCAATGGCGCGCTCGCGCGTCGCTCCTGAAGGCCGCCTCGATGGGTGCGTTTGGCTTGTGGGTCGCGGTCACGACGATCCACCATGCGCTGGCCGGCACGGTGCCCCAGGCGCCGGTGATGGGTGTCATCGGTGCCGTGGCCTTCGCCGTCAATTTCGGCGTGGCCGCGTTGCTCTATCGCTTCCGCAATGGCGACAGCAACATGCGCTCGGTGTGGATCTGCACGCGTAACGATGCCATCGGCAACCTCGCGGTGATGGCGGCGGCGGCCGGCGTGTTCGGCTCGGGCACCGGCTGGCCCGACTATGTCGTCGCCGGGGTCATGTCGGGACTGGCGCTGTGGGGCGCCGGCCAGGTCATGCTGCAGGCACGCGGCGAGCTGCGGCCGGTTCATCGGCACTAGAGCGGAATGGGATGAGATGGAACCGCACGTGGTTGCATCTCATCCCATTCGCGCGCACGGGTGATCGCGGTTCCACAGGGGCATGAAGGGTTCGGCTGATTCCGGCCGAACCCTTCATGCTTTAGTTTCGACTATTTGCATTAGGGGCGTCTCAGGCGTCTCACCTGTCTCAGGCGTCTCAGCGTGTCTCACCCCCGGGGTGGGTGAGATTCTGAGACTCTTGCCAAGAAAGCCAAGCCCGCCGGCATTTCAGGCGTCTCAGCACCCTGAGACTCCTAGGCCGTCGGCAGCTTGTAGCCTTCGAACTGCTTGCGCAGCGCCGTCTTCAGGATCTTGCCGGTGGCGCCGTGCGGAATGGCATCGATGAACTGCACGTCGTCCGGCATCCACCATTTGGCGACCTTGCCGTTCAGGAAGTTCAGCAGATCCTGCTTGGTGACGTTGGCTTCCGGCCGCTTGACCACGATGAGCAGCGGCCGCTCGTCCCACTTGGGGTGCTTGACGCCGATCACCGCTGCCTCGGCGACGCCGGGGCAGCCCATGGCCGCATTCTCGAGGTCGATCGAGCTGATCCACTCGCCGCCCGACTTGATCACGTCCTTGGAGCGGTCGGTGATGACGACCGAGCCGTCCTTCTCGATCTTGCAGACGTCGCCGGTCATGAACCAGTCGTCCTTGAGGAACTGGCCCTTGCCGTCGCCCTTCATGTAGCCCTTCACGATCCACGGCCCGCGCACCACCAGGTTGCCCGAGACGCTGCCGTCCTGCGGCAGGTCGTTGCCGGCATCGTCGATGATCTTCATCTCGCAGCCGAACACGGGCCGGCCCGCCTTGGCGGCGATGGCGAAGCGCTCGGCGTCGGGCAGGGCGCGCTCGCCGCGATTGAACCGCGTCGTCGTGCCGAGCGGGCTCATCTCGGTCATGCCCCAGCCCTGCACGACCTCGACGCCGTGCTCCTTCCAGAAGCGTTCGATCATGCTGAGCGGCACGGCCGAGCCGCCGATCAGGGTGCGCTTGACCGATGACATCTTGAGCTTGTTCTGCGCGCAATAGTCGAGCAGGGCGAGCCAGACGGTCGGCACGCCGGCCGACAGCGTCACCTGCTCCTTGTCGAGCAGCTCGTAGACCGACGGGCCGTCGAGCTTGGGGCCGGGGAAGACGAGCTTGGCGCCGCAGATCGGTGCGGCATAGACGAGGCCCCAGGCATTGGCGTGGAACATCGGCACGACCGGCAGGACCGTGGTGTCGGGATCCATCGGGATCACCGCGCCGTTCGACGACATCATGGCGTGGATGATGGTGGAGCGGTGCGAGTAGAGCACGCCCTTCGGGTTGCCTGTCGTGCCCGAGGTGTAGCAGAGCGACGACGCTGTCTTCTCGTCGAACAGCGGCCAGGCGAGGGTGCCGGGCTTGTCGGCGATCAGCTCCTCGTAGCAGAGCAGATTGGGGATCTTCTTGGAGGTCGGCATGTGGGCGCGGTCGGTCATGACCACGACATGCTTCACCGTCTTCAGATGCTCCCACACGCCTTCGACGATCGGCAGGAGGTTGATGTCGACGAAGATCGCCTGGTCCTCGGCGTGGTTGGCGATGTAGGCGACGTGGTCAGGCGCGAGCCGCGGGTTGATCGTGTGCAGCACGGCGCCGAGGCCGGAGATGCCGAAATAGAGCTCGAAGTGGCGGAACGTATTCCACGCCAGCGTGCCGACCCGGTCGCCGAGCTTGATGCCCAGGCCCTGCAGCGCTTCGGCGACCTGCTTGGCGCGCTTGTGCGCATCCTTGTAGCCGTAGCGGTGGATCGGGCCCTCGACGGTGCGGGTCACGATCTCGACGTCGGGGTAGTAGTTCGCCGCGAAGTCGATCATCTGCGAAATCAGCAGCGGGCGGTCTTGCATCAGGCCGAGCATGGCGTTTCCTCTGTTACGCGCGCCGCTCCAGATGAAGACTTCTTAGGTTGAGGAGCGGCTTCAGGTCCGGTTCTAGCCCGAGACCCTGTCCGCCGGGAAGCGCCACCGCGCCATGTGCGACGGCAAAGACGTCGCCCAGCACGCCCTCGCGCAAGGGATTGGGGTTGGCGTCGACCTCGAGCAGACCGGGGCCGCGAACCGCGGCCAGAAGATGCAGCGAATGCATCAATCCGATGGCACCGCCCAGGTAGTGTGGGCAATAAGACCGGCCGGCGGCGAGCGCCGCCTTGGCAACCGGCAGGCAGCCCGAATGGCCGCCCCATTTCGCCGCATCGGGCTGGAGAATGCCGAACAGCCCGCACTCGATGGCCTGCTGGAACTGGGCGGGACCGCGCATGTTCTCGCCGGCCGCCAGCACAGTCGGAGCGGCGGCGGCGACCTGCGTCCACTCTGCCAGAGGCCGGTCGGCCATGAGGGGTTCCTCGATCCAGCCCAGGTCGAACTCGGCGAGCTTCGGGACCATGTGGCAGGCGGCGCGCACATCCCATGCCTGGTTGGCATCGACCATCAGGCGCTCGCCCTTTTGCAGTTCCTTGGCGACCGGTGCGAGCGAGCCGAGATCGGTGTCCTCGCCGAAGCCCACCTTGATCTTGAAGGCGCGATAGCCCGCCGCCCGCATGCGGCCGACCGTGTCGTAGGCCGCGCGGCCAGGATTGAGGCCGGAGGCATAGACCGGCACCGGACTGTCGTCATTGCCGCCGAGCGCGCGCCACAACGGCAGGCCGCGCCTGCGCGCGCGCAGATCGTGCACGGCGAGGTCGAGCCCGGCGGCGGCCGACGAGAAGGCACCGGCGTCGCCGCTCTGGATGCGCAACACGTGGAGCGCGCGGTCGAGTTCCGCCCATAGTCCCACGGGATCGTCGAGCGGCTTGCCCAACACCCGCGGGCCCAGCACGTCGGCGAACAGCAGAGCGCGATGTTCGGCGGCGGCGTTGGGGAAGTTGCACCAGATCTCGCCCCAGCCGCGCGCACCGTCGGAATCCTCGACCCTCACGAACACGGCGGCGCGCTCGGTCATGATTCCGAACGAGGTGCGGACCGGGTCCTTGATGGGCGTTCTGAAGACGTGCGCTTCGAGCCTTGCGAGCGTTGCGCTCATTCGGCCGCCTGCTGGTCGGCGAGCAGGTCGTAGGTCCGCTTCTGATATTCGACCATGTAGTCGGTGTAGTAGGTCGTCGGATATTTCGGCGGCTTGTCGGGGCCGACCGTCGTCGGCACGGCGGCGATCGGCCAATCGATGCTGGCGTCGCAGAAGAAGGCCAGCGCATAGCGCTCGCCGCCGCTGCGGTTGATCGCGCGGTGCGGCGTGGCGAGCAGCGTGTCGTTGGTCCAGCGCCGCAGCAGCTGGCCGCCGTTCACGATGTAGGCGCCGGCGATGGGCGGCGCGTCGATCCACTTGCCGCTCTGCGCGCGGATCGAGAGGCCCGGCACGTCGTTGGGCGCGAGCAGGGTGAGAAAGCTGGTATCGGTGTGCGGAGCGATGCCGAACTCGTCGTCGAGGGCCGCCGGCTGGTTGGGATAGTGCGTCATGCGGAGCTTGTACTGGCTCTCGCGGAACGCCGCGTCGAAGTAGGCCGCCGGCAGGTCCAAAGTGAGCGCGTAGAGCGGCACCAGGCGCTGCACCAGCCGTTCCATGGTCTCGCAATACTCGACCACGGTCTCGCGAAAACCCGGCAGGTCGGCCGGCCAACGGTTGGCGCTGCGGAAGCGGCGATCGGCGATCACGTCGGGATGATCGGCCGGCAGGTCGCGGGCGACGAAGAAGGCTTCGTTGAGGTTGGGCTTGGTGACGGTCTGCACGACGGAGGTGCGCAAGGTGTCGCCCTTCATCGGCAGGTAGCCGACATTATGCCGGTCGATGCGCGTCCGCATCTTGCGGTCGAGCGGCTGCGCATGGAATCGCGCGGCGGCGTCGAACGTGTCGCGGATCAGCTTTTTCGGCACGCCGTGGTTGGCGATGTAGTAGAAGCCGATCTCGGTGAGCGCGAAGCGCAGTTGGCGGACGGCCTGCTCGACGGGCAGGTCGAGATCGATGACGGGAATGGTTTCGGTGTCGCTCAGTCTGCTGCCTGTTGGTCGGCGTTGAGCACGTCGTAGTTCCGCTTCTGGTACCACGTCATGTAGTCGGTGTAGTACGTCGTCGGATATTTCGGCGGCTTGTCCGGGCCGACCGTCGTCGGCACGGCGGCGACCGGCCAGTCGATGTTGCTGTCGCAGAAGAACGGGATGGCGTAGCGCTCGCCGCCGCTCTTGTTGACCGCCCGGTGCGGCGTCGCCAGGAAGACGTCGTTGGTCCAGCGCTGCAGCATCTGGCCGCCGTTCACCACGTAGGCGTCGGGCACGGCCGGCGCCTCGATCCACTTGCCGCTCTGCGTGCGGATCGAGAGGCCTGGCACGTCGTTCGGGGCAAGCAGGGTGAGGAAGCTCGTGTCGGTGTGCGGCGCCAGGCCGAACTCGTCGGTCACCGGCCCGTCCTGGTGCGGGTAGTGGGTCATGCGCAGCGAGTATTGCGGGTCCTGGAATGCGGCGTCGAAATACTCGGCCGGCAGGTCGAGCGCGCGGGCATAGACCCGCACCATCTTCTGCACCAGCCGCTCCATGGTCTCGCAGTAGTCGATGACGACCTCCTTGAAGCCGGGCAAGTCGGCGGGCCAACGGTTGCGGCCGCGATATTTGCGGTCGGCCAGCACGTCGGGATGGTCGGCCGGCAGCTCGCGCTTGACGAAGAAGGCTTCGTTGAGGTTGGGCTTTGTGCCGGTCTGTACCGTTGAGGTGCGGAGCGTATTGCCGCGCATCGGCATGTAGCCCGTGCTGTGCTTGTCGAGCTTGAGGGCCAGCTTCCTCTCGAGCGGCTGCTGATGGAAGCGCTTGACCTCGGCGAAGACGTCGCGGATCTGCTGGCGCGGCACGCCGTGATTGACGATGAAATAGAAGCCGATTTCAGTCAGGGCGAAACGCAGCTCCTTGGCCGTGCGGTCGAGCGCCCCGGGCTCGCCCGCGAGATACGGACCGAGATCGATGACGGGGATCGTTTCGGTGGCAGCCATGACGCGTACTCCCTTGAACGGCCTCGACGATACGTCATCGGCCCCGGGGCTTCCACTGGCGAGCCCTGCGGTTCTGTCCTACCGTCCTTGCGGGCGGAGGCTGAATGCGGATGTTTCTACGCGGAACTCTGGCTGGAGTGGCACTACTGGCGAGCACGGGCCCGACCTGGGCGCAGGGTGCGGGAACGGACGGCGTGACCGCGTTCCTGCGTCTGCTGACGGACCGGGGCGACGCGACCTGGTCGCAGTTGCCGGCGGGGCGCGACTATCTGCTCGGTCTTGCGGGCAAGTTCGATAGCCGCACGATCCTCCTCCTGGTGGGCATCATGGTCGCCGGTCTCGCGGCAGAGTGGGTAGCGCGCCAGCTCGTCGTTCGTGTGCGGCATCGCATCCACGCCGTTGGCGGCAAGAAGACGCCGCTGCGTGCCTTGTTGCAGGTCATGTTGCTCGATGGCCTTGCTCTCGTGGCGCTCTGGGCTGCCGGCCGCATCGTCCTGGGGCAGCTCGGCGATCCTGCATCGATGGCCTCTAAGATCGGTCACCAGCTTTTGCTCGCGGTGCTGCTCTGGCGTGGCTTCAATTTCGTGTTCCGCGCCTGGTTGCGACCGAATTCGCCGAGCGGCCGCCTGGCTCCGGTCGACGACGCGACGGCGCGCCGGCTGTTGCGCGCGCTCAACACCGTCATCGTGCTGCCGCTGGTGGCGCGCACCATCGTGCAGGTCATGGGCCTGACGCTTGCACCACCTGCCGTTATCTCGGCCGCCGTGATCTGCCTTGTGCCCCTCGTGGGCATCGGTCTCGTCTACGCCGTCTGGCATTGGCGGCACGATATGGCGGCATGGTTCGCGGGCATGGTGCCGGAAAAGGATTTGTTCCGGCCGGGCAAGCTCGCGCTGGCGCACAATTGGTGGGTCGGCGGGCTGATCTTCTATGTCGCGAGCGGCGTGCTTGCGGTCTATGCCGCCCTGACCCAGCAGGGCCTGGCCAACAGCGGCCTGGGCGGCATCGAATCGCTTTTGATCATGCTGCTGCTGTTCGAGACGCTGGTGCACAAGTCGACGCAGCACCTGCCGATGGAAGCGCCGACCGTCGGCGAACTCGTGGCAAGCTGCATCCGCCTTGGCGTCCGTCTGTGGGTGGCGGTGGCGATTGCCCACGCCCTGATCGTGGGCGTTCTTGGCATGATGTCGGCTGCCGAATGGGCGCCGCACGACCGCGCCGCCAAGCTCGCGGCAATATCGGCGCTCGCCTTCTTCGTCGCCTGGCGCATCCTGAAATACCGCATGGATCGCTACATCGCCGACAACCCGCTGCCCACTGCGGGCTTCGACCCGACGGCCGATGAGGACGCTCCGGCGGCGGCCTCGCGGCTGCGCACCATCATGCCGGTGTTGCGCGCGACCATCGGCATCGCCTTCCTCATCCTGGGCGGCTTGCTGGTGCTGTCCGAGCTCGGCATCAACACCACGCCCCTGATCGCCGGCTTCTCTGTGCTGGGTCTTGCCGTCTCGTTCGGCAGCCAGTCGCTGGTGCGCGATATCGTGTCGGGCGTGTTCTTCCTCGCCGAGGATTCGTTCCGCGTCGGCGAGTACATCGACGGCACGAAGGTGAAGGGAACGGTCGAGGGCTTCTCGGTGCGCTCGATCAGGCTGCGTCACCAGAACGGCCAGCTCCACATCGTGCCGTTCGGCCAGCTCACCCACATTACCAATTTCAGCCGCGACTGGACGACGGTGAAGTTCAACGTCGCCTTCGCGCTCAACACCGACGCCGAATTGCTGCGCAAGACGGCAAAGAAGATCGGCCTCGAGATGATGAACGAGCCGCAGTTCCAGAAGGAGCTGATCCAGCCGCCCAAGATGCAGGGCATCGTCGACATCAAGGACGGGTCGCTGATCGTGCGCTTCAAGTTCACCGCGCGGCCCAAGAACCCGAGCCTGATCCAGCGCACGATGATCAGGCGCATGTACGATATCCTGCCCGGATTGGGCATCGAGTTCGCCAAGCCGCCTTACGCGATGATGGGACTGGGCGGGCTCGCGCCCGCCGCCCGCGCCGCTGCACAGTAAACTCAAGGAGCAACCATGGAAAAGCGCAAGCTCGGCAAGTCGGGCCTCGAATTCGCCCCGATCGCCTTCGGCGGCAACGTCTTCGGCTGGACGGCCGACGAGGCGACCTCGCATCGCCTGCTCGACGCCTTCGTCGACGCCGGCTTCTCCTTCATCGACACGGCCGATGTCTACTCACGCTGGGTGCCGGGCCATAAAGGCGGCGAGTCCGAGACAATCATCGGCAGCTGGCTCAAGAAGAATCCGGCCAAGCGCGCCAAGGTCCAGATCGCCACCAAGTGCGGCATGGTGCCGGCCGAAGGCGCATTGAAGCGCAACCACATCAAGTGGTCGGTCGACGAATCGCTGAAGCGGCTCAACACTGACCACATCGATCTCTTCCAGTCGCACAAGGACGACAAGGCGACGCCGCTCGAGGAGACGCTGTCGACCTATGGCGAGCTGATGAAGGCGGGCAAGCTCAAGGCGATCGGCGCCTCGAACTACGACGCGCCGCGGCTCGCCGAAGCGGCCAAGATCGCGAAGGAAAAGGGCCTGCCGCGCTACGAGAGCCTGCAGCCGCACTACAATCTGATGGAGCGCGGCCTGTTCGAGGGCGCGCTCGAGAACGAATGCCTGAAGGAAGGCATCGGCGTGATCCCGTACTACTCGCTGGCGAGTGGCTTCCTGTCGGGCAAGTACCGCTCGGAAGGCGACGTCGGCGATGCCAAACGCGGTGCCGGCGTGAAGAAGTACATCAATCCCAAGGGCATGAGCGTGTTGAAGGCGCTCGACACAGCGGCCAAGAAGCACAATTCCAACCCGACGCAGATCGCATTGGCCTGGCTGATGCAGCGCAAGTCGATCACCGCGCCGATCGTGAGCGCGACCAGCCTGCAGCAGCTCAAGGACCTGATTGCCGCGCCGACGGTCAAGCTCGATGCCGCCGACGTCGCCGCCATCGACAAGGCCAGTGCTCCGTAAGGCCGCGCCCTGATGCTCGTCTTCCGCCAGCTCTTCGACCCGACATCGTCGACCTACACCTATCTGCTGGGCGACAGCACGACCGGCGAAGCCGTGCTGATCGATCCGGTGTTCGAGCAGGTGCGGCGCGACGCGGCGCTGGTCTCGGAGCTGGGGCTGAGGCTGCTGTGGACGCTGGAGACGCACGTCCATGCCGATCACATCACCGGCGCGTGGCTGCTGAAGCAGCGGCTCGGCAGCCGGATCGCGCTCGCCGAAGCAGCTGGCGCAACCGGCGCCGATCGCGCGCTAAAGGATGGCGACCGGGTGGCCTTCGGCAAGCGCACGGTCGAGGTGCGCGCCACGCCGGGCCATACCAACGGCTGCCTGACCTTCGTGCTCGACGACGAGAGCATGGCCTTCACCGGCGATTGCGTGCTGATCCGCGGCTCCGGCCGCACCGATTTCCAGCAGGGCGACGCGCGCGCGCTCTATCGTTCGGTGCGCTCGCGCATTTTCTCGCTGCCCGAGACCTGTCTGCTCTATCCGGCGCACGACTATCGCGGACTCACGGTGACCAGCGTCGCCGAGGAGAAGAAGTTCAGCCCGCGGCTCGGCGGCGAGATCGCCGAGGCCGACTACGTGGGCTATATGCAGAACCTCGACCTGCCGCATCCCAAGAAGATCGACGAGGCGGTGCCCGCCAACCTGCGCTGCGGCCAGCCGGGCAACGGCGCCGCGGCGCTCAGCGATCCGGAATGGGCGCCGCTGCGCTTCACCTTCTCGGGCGTCTGGGAAGTCGAGCCGCATTGGCTGGAAGAGAACCTCGGCTCGGTGCGCGTGCTCGACGTGCGTGAGCCCAATGAATTCACCGGGCCGCTCGGCCATATCCGCGGCGCGCTGCTGGTGCCGCTGGGCGAGCTCGCCGCCAAGGCCAAGGACCTGCCCCGGGACAAGCCGATCGTGGCGGTGTGCCGCGCCGGCAGCCGCTCGGCGCATGCGACGGCGATCCTCAACAAGGCGGGTTTTACCGACGTCGCCAACCTGCCCGGCGGCATGCTGCGCTGGCGCGGCGAGGGCCGCAGCGTCGACGGCGGCGCGACCTAGCCGGAAGGAGGCGTTCATGCCGCTGTTCTACAAAAAGCAGGGCCACACCGCCGTCCTGACGCTCAGCCGTCCGCAAGCGCGCAACTGCTGGGGCCAAGATTATGCCGACGGGCTGCTGCGCCATCTCGACGAGGCGGCCGACGACGACGAGGTGCGTTCGGTCATCCTGACCGGCGATGAGGCGGGCGGTGCCTTCTCGGCCGGCGCCAACCTGCGCGACCCCAATACCCACAACACACGCTCGGCCGAAGCCTTCATCAAGCGCGTCGGCCGGGCGCGCAACTTCCCCTCCAGCCTGGTGAGCGACTTCCCCAAGCCGGTGATCGCCGCGGTCAACGGCTACGCCATCGGCATCGGCTGCATCATCACCTTCTGCTGCGACCTGATCGTGGCGTCGGAGAAGGCCGAATGGCGTTTGCCGCAGGTGGCGCTCGGCATCCTGCCGAACTACGGCGGCGCGACCCGGCTTGCCCGGCACGTCGGCAAGGGCCTCGCCATGCGGGTGGCGATGGGTTTCCCGCTCAAGGCGGACGAGGCCTATCGCATCGGGCTCGCCCAGTGGCTGGTGCCGCACGACAGGCTGATGGAGCAGGCGCTCGCTGTCGCCGACCATATCGCCGGCCTGCCGCCGCTTGCGGTGCGGATGGTGAAGGAGTCGATGAACCGCGGCCAGGACATTCCCAACATCGCCGACGCCTCGCTGGTCGATTCCTACCGCTTCATGGTGCTGGAGATGAGCGAGGACAAGGCCGAGGCGCATGAGGCCTGGCGCGAACGGCGCAAGCCGCGCTTTCGCGGTCGGTAGCTCCACGGCAGGCAATGGCAAGCTGGGGCGCCGGCCTGATCGAGGACGATCTGGCAACCGACTTCGCCAACCAGATCGTCGATGGCGGTGCGGTCACGCTGCGCGGTGCGCTGTCCCGCGCCCTGCAGGCAAGCGGCCATCTGCTCTATGAGCCCTCGGTCTGCGCCCTGATCGCGGCCGAGACCGTGGCGGCGCTGGCCGGCCGGCCGGCGAAGGCCATGCCCGATGCTTTGGCTGCCTGGACCGCCGGTCACAGGCGCGAGTCGTCGCTCGGTGAGCTGCGATCGCTGGCGACAGCCGCGGTCGAGCGGGTCAGGGAGGATTCCGAGATCGCCGAGCTGTGGGCGCGCTCCGAGACGTTCACCCGCTGGATCGGGCAAGTCGACGATCTTCTGGCGCGGCTCGCCGCGCCCTAGCTCTTCCACGCTGCGGTGGCGCGGGCACCGGGTGCGACGTCGGCCTCCGTCGGCGCCTTGACCGATTGCATGTGCTGGTAGCGCTGGGCGGAGAACCACAGCGCATAGTCGGCGAACTTGATCGGCGGATACTTTGCCGGATGGTCGGCCGACTGGCAGCTCGGCAGGCACTCGATCACCGTGTCGTGGTCGGGATCGAAGAAGAACGGGATGGCGTAGCGCACGACGCCGGAGATGTTGCGCACGCGGTGCGGGGTCGACAGGAAGCGCTCGTTTGTCCAGCGGTGCAGGATGTCGCCGCCATTGACCACGAACGCGCCCTCGACATGGGGCGCGTCCAGCCATTGCCCGCTCGGCAGCAGGATCGACAGGCCCTGCACCTTGTTGGGCGGCAGCAGCGTCATGAAGCCTGAATCGGTGTGCGGCACCAGGCTGGCGATCTTGTCGTCGTCGGCGTCGATCACCGGATAGCGCGACTGACGCAGGATGAAGTGCGGCTTCTCGAAGAAGCGGTCGAAGAAATTCGCCGGCAGGTCGAGCGCCAGCGCATAGAGCGGCACGAGCCTGGTGCAGAGCGCTTCCATCGTCGCCATGTACTTGAGCGTCTGCTCGCGGAAGCCCGGCAGATCTTTCGGCCATTTGTTCATGGTGTGGAAGCGGCGATTGGCGATCACGTCGGGATCGTCGGCGGTGCGCTCGCGACGCACGAAGTAGGCTTCGTTCTGGCTGGGCTTCTTGCCCTGCGCGGCGGCGTTGGGCGGCGCCTTCTCAGGGATCGGCATGTAGCCGATGTTGTGCTCGTCGACCCGGACGGCGAGCTTGGCCTCGGTCGGCAGCGCGTGGAAGCGGGCCGCGGCCTCGTACTGTGCGTCGATCAAGGCTTGCGGGATGCCGTGGCCCGCCAGGTAATAGAAGCCGACATTCTCGAAGGCGAAGCGCAGTTGCGCCGCGGCCTTCTCGGCCGCGCCCGGCTTGCCGGCCAGATAGTCAGCGACATCGATCAGCGGAATCGCGCCGCCGACCATGGTCGTCGAAACGGACATGTCCTGAGGCATGGCGCTACTATATGGCATGATCATCGAGAAGATCGAGCCGATTGCGCTCGCTACCGGCACCCTGTCGCTCGTGCTGTGCCGCGTTACCACCAAATCGGGCCTGGTCGGTTACGGCGAATGCCTGTGCAACAGGCCTCCCATGCAGCAGGCGCTGGTCGCCACAATCCGCGATGCCATCGCGCCGCTCTATTTGGGCAAGTCGGCCGCCGACCGGGCCGGCCTCAATCTCGCCGCGCGCCGCCGGCTTGCGAGCTTCGGCCGCGCCGGCACCGTCACCAACGCACTGGCCGCCATCGACATCGCGCTTTGGGACATCGCCGGCAAGGCCGACAACAAGTCCGTCTCGGTGCTGCTGGGCGGCGCCAAGCGCGCGCGCCTGCCGGTGATGGCGAGCCTCGACAAGTACGACGACCGAACGAAGGTGCGCGCGCGGCTCGAACAGGCGCTGGCAGGCGGCGTGAAGGCGGCGAAGGTGCACGAGGCTCCGCTCGACATCATCGAGGAGGCGCGCCGCGCCGTACCGAAGAGCATGCCGTTCATTGCCGACAGCAACAATGCGCACAGCCTGGCCGACATCCGCCGCGACGAAGCCCGCTGGCGCGCGCTCGAGCTGATGTTCTTTGAGGATCCGTTCTGGCCGCCGGAAGACCTGCTGACGATGAAGAAGATGCCTGGCGTGCCGATCGGCATGGGTGCCGATTTCGGCTCGACCGAGCAGATGGCGCTCTATGCCAAGGCGCCGGCGATCGCCGTCCTGCAGCCCGACGTCTGCATGCTGGGCGGCCTCACCGAGGCCAGCCGTGCCGTGGCGATGGTCGAGGCGGCCGGCAAGGTCCCGGCACCGCATACGCCGTTCGTCGGCCCGGCCGCGCTCGCCTCGCTGCATCTGCTGGCGGCCGCGAAGGACGACGGCTACTTCGCCGCCATCGAGCCGGGCGAGGGGCGGGACATGTATGGCGGCCTGGCACTCGCCAGCTGGCGGGCGAGCGTCGATGTGCCGACCGGGCCGGGCCTGGGCTTCGATCCCGATCCCGCCTTCCTGCGTGCGCACGATTGTGCGAAGAACTGAGCGATAACGGAGGAGACGTTCATGCCATCGCCGCTATTCGACCTCACCGGCAAGGTCGCCGTCGTCACCGGCTCGAGCAAGGGCATCGGCAAGGCGATCGCCATGCATCTGGCGCTGTCGGGCGCCAAGGTCGTCGTCTCCTCGCGCAAGGCGCCGGTCTGCGAGGAAGCCGCGGCGGAGATCAGGAAAGCGGGTGGCCACGCGACCGTCATTCCCTGCAACATTTCCGACAAGGCACAGGTCGAGAATCTGATTGCGCAGACCAAGAAGCAGCTCGGGCCGGTCGACGTGCTGGTCTGCAATGCCGCCTCGAACCCGTATTACGGACCGAACGAGAAGCTGCCCGACGAAGTGTTCATGAAGGTGATGCAGAACAACATTCTCTCGAACATGTGGCTGATCAACCAGTGCCTGCCCGACATGCGCGCCAAGAAGGACGGCTCGATCATGATCGTGTCGTCGATCGGCGGGCTGCGCGCCAGCACGGTGATCGGCGCCTACTGCATCTCCAAGGCGGCCGACATGCAGCTGGCCCGCAACCTCGCTGCCGAGTATGGGCCCGACAATATCCGCGTGAACACGATTGCGCCCGGCCTGATCACCACCGACTTCGCGCGGGCCCTATACGAGGATCCCAAGCGGCGTGCCGCGCGGGAAGCGGCGACCCCGCTGCGCCGGCTCGGTGCGCCCGACGACATCGCGGGCCTTGCCGTACTCCTGGCCGGGAAGGCCGGTGCGTTCATCACCGGCCAGACGCTGGTCGCCGACGGCGGCACGACGAGCGGCGGCTGATGAGGGAAAGAGGCGCGATCGGAGGCGCGTGGTCCGAGCAATGAGCCTCTACCAGGTCCAGAAGCTTATCTATCAGCTCAACCGCGATCCTCGGACGCGCGAGCGCTACGCCAGGGAGCGCGATGCGGTGCTGGCGGAGTACGACCTCACGGACGAGGAGAGGGCGGCGCTGGTGCAGCCCGACATCGGCCTGCTCTACGTGCTGGGGGTGAACGGCCAGCTGCTGATGCATTTCGCCGCCCTGCACAAGATCGAATGGAATGATTACCTCGAGAGGATGCGCCACGGCCTCGCCAAGCACGGCCAGGTGCGCGAAGGCGTCTATGCCGCCACCGGTTACGAGGGCGTCGAGGCGCACGATGCACGCCTGAAGGCCGAACGGGAGAAACGCTGATGCCTTTGGTCTATTGCGGCGCCTGCAGCCACGCTCCGGGCATCACCGCTCGGCCGGAACGCGCCGACACGCAGACGCGTCAGGCGCTCTACAAGGCGTTGTGCAAGATGGGTGACGACATTCGCGCCACCGGTGCCGAAGCGCTGATCGTGGTCGCCGCCGAGCATTTCGCCAATTTCTTCATGAACAACATGCCGGCTTTCGCCATCGGCATGGCCGATTCCTACGAGGGACCGATCGAGGAGGAAGCGTTCCTCAAGATCAAGCGCACGAAGGTGCCGGGCAACAAGGCCTTGTCGCGCAAGCTGATTGAAGGCGTGATGCAGACCGTCGACGTGGCCTATGCCGAGGAATGGAAGTTCGACCACGGCATCGCCGTGCCGCTGCACTTCATCACGCCCGACTACGATCTGCCGATCGTGCCGGCCAACATCAACTGCCAGGGTCCGCCGCTCACGCCGCTCAAGCGAGCCTGGGCGTTCGGCGAGGCGCTGCGCACGGCGGCGGACGCGCAGGCGGAGCGCATTGCGCTGCTCGCCACCGGCGGCATCTCGCATTGGCCGGCGACGCCCGACTCGGGAAAGATCAACGCCGAATGGGATCGCGAATTCCTCGACCGCTGGGCGCGCAATGACAAGGACGCGCTGCTCTCCTACACCGACGCGGAGATCTATCGCGACGGCGGGCAGGGCGGCTTCGAGATCCGGACGTTCGTCGCCGCAGCGGCGGCGGGCAAGGGGGCCAAGGGCACGATCGAGTTCAGCGAGCCCGTGCCGGCCTTTGCCGTCAGCGCCACGGTGGCGCGGATGGCCGTTATTTCTTCCTGAACGTCACCACCAGCACGTCGCGGTAGGCGGGCTGCGCCGGATTCTCCGGCTCGACCGGCGTGACGCCGTGGTAGCAGCGCGCATCGTCGACCAGGGCGGCGTCGAGCGGATCGGTGAGCGTGAAGCTGCCCAAGGTGCGCTTGTCCAGATCATGCACCGTGGTCGTGCCGCTCTTGATGTTGCGGCGGTTGACCAGCAGCACCAGCACGTAGTCGACGCCGTCGCGGTGCATGCCCTCGGGCGTCGGCTTGCCCTGTTCGCCGGGCTTGGCCTCGATCCGGAACTGATGCGCCTCGATGTGCCAGCGCTCGGTGTCGGGCGCGAGCCGCGAGAAGAGCGCGCGGCAATATTCCAGGATGGTGCGGAAGCTCTCGCCCCCGGCGATCTCGGGCTTGATCGGCTCGAACCAGCGCTCGATGCCGCCGTTCAGCCTGTTGTAGTCCAGGCTCTGATAGTGCGGCTGGTGCTTGCCGCGCTCGATCGGCCCCTGACGGCCGGCGCTCCACACGCCGAAGCGGCGGCGCCGGTAGCGGCCGCCATCGGCCATGTAGGTGTCGACCTGCAAATCGTTCCAGCTGTCGGCGAAGGCCGGCCAGTCGGCCAGCGCGCCGAAACGGCCGAACGCGGTGCGCATGTCGGACGCCTCGACGAAGGAGTAGCCCGCCCGTGCGATCGAGGCGCGGATGCCGCTGGCGTTCTGCAGGCCGGTGCCGATTTCGCTCATGGAAACAACCCTATCATTGTAACGCCGGGCCGGGCCATATGAGCTAATCTTCGTGCGAACCGGAGAAAAACGATGCCTTACGCGACAACCGATGACGGCGTGAAGCTGTACTACGAGGAGGTGGGCTCGGGCGCGCCGATCGTGTTCGTGCACGAGTTCGCGGCCGACCACCGTTCGTGGGAAATGCAGATGCGCCATTTCGGCCAGCGCTACCGCTGCGTGACCTGGAGCGCGCGCGGCTATCCGCCGTCGGACGTGCCGGAGAAGGCGATCAGTTACAGCCAGAACCGGGCGGCCGACGACATCCTGGCGATCCTCGACCATCTGAAACTCGACACCGCGCACATCGTCGGCCTCTCGATGGGTGGCTTCGCCACGCTGCATTTCGGCTTCCGCCACGCCAGGCGCGCCCGCTCGCTGGTCGTCGCGGGCTGCGGCTATGGTGCCGAGAAGGAGGAGGCAGCCAAGTTCAAGGGCGAGGCGGCGGTCGTCGCCAAGGCGCTGCTCTCGGAAGGCATGCAGAAGTTCGCCGAAAAGTATGCCTATGGGCCGACTCGGGTTCAGTTCGAGAACAAGGACCCGCGCGGCTTCGCCCAGTTCAAGAAGGAGCTGGGCGAGCATTCGGCGCTGGGCTCGGCCAACACCCAGATCGGCGTGCAAGGCGAGCGGCCCTCGCTCTACGATCTGGTCGACAAGATGCGCGCCATGATCACGCCGACCCTGATCCTGACCGGCGACGAGGACTGGCCATGCCTGGCGCCGGGAATCCTGATGAAGCGCGAGATCCCGACGGCGGCTTTATCGGTGATGCCGAACTGCGGTCACACCATCAATCTCGAGGATCCCGACCAGTTCAACCGCATCGTCGGCGACTTCATCGTGCAAGTGGAGGCCGGCCGCTGGCCCAAGCGCGATCCGCGGGCGATCAGCAGCTCGATCACCGGGATGAAGGCGTAGCTTCCTAAGCGGTCAGGCCGCCGTCGCAGAGGAATTCCGAGCCGGTCGAGAAGCTCGATTCGTCCGACAGCAGGAACAGAATCATGTCGGCGACCTCGCGCGGCTCGCCGAGCCGGCCGAGCGGATGCAGCTCCTCGAGCCATTGCTTGCCGCTCATGTTGCCGACCGGCGCCTCGAGGCGCGGGGCGATCATCGGCGTGTCGATATAGCCCGGATGCACCGAGTTGCAGCGGATGTTGTATTTCATGAAGGCGCAATAGAGTGCCACGTTCTTGGTCAGGGTGCGCACCGCGCCCTTGCTGGCGCAGTAGGCGAGCGCATAGGCCGCGCCGCGCAGGCCAAGCACCGAGGAGATGTTGACGATCGAGCCGGCGCCGCCCTTCGCCGTCGTCTCCTTCATGGCGGGCACCACGTGCTTGCAGCCGAGGAAGGTGCCCATCGAGTTGATGTCGTTGACGCGGCGGAATTCCTCGAGCGTGCAGCTCTCGATGTCGTTGCGCACCCCCACGCCGGCGGCATTCAGCAGCCCGTGCAGGCCGCCGAATCTGCCGGTCGTGTCGGCGACTGCCTTCCTCCACTGCTCCTCCTGCGTGACGTCGAGCGAGAGGAAGAGCGCGTCGTCGCCGAGCTCGGCGGCAAGCGTGCGGCCCTTGGCCTCGTCGCGGTCGGCGATCGCCGCTCTGCCGCCCTCGCGCACCACGCGCCGCGCCGTCTCTGCGCCGATGCCCGAGGCGCCGCCGCTGATCAGCACGACCTTGTCCTTCAACCGGCTCATCCCAGCAGCCCTCGCTTCATCAGGCCGGTCGTCACGCCGCCGTCGGCGGTGATCTCGGCACCGGTGAGGAACGACGAGCGGTCCGACGCCAGGAACAGGATGACTTGGCCGAGCTCGGCTGCCTCGGCCATGCGGCCGATCGGGTGGCGGCCGCCGACGAGCGCCTTGCCGGCCTCGTGCCCCACCATCTGCCAGAGCGGGTTGAAGATCGCGGTATCGACACCGCCCGGATGCACGGAGTTGCAGCGGATGCCGTATTTCTTCTCGGCGCAGTACAACGCCACGCTCTTGGTGAGCAGCCGCACCGCACCCTTGCTCGCGGTATAGGCGGTGGGGCCGGCCGAGCCGATCATGCCGGCGATCGACGAGACGTTGACGATCGAGCCCTTGCTCGCGGCCTTGTTCGGCCCGGTCTTCTTCATGCCCTCGATGGCATATTTGCAGCCAAGGAACACGCCCTCGGAATTGATGGCGTTCACCTTCTGCCACGTCTCGACCGAAGTGGTCTCGATGTTGCCCGGCCCGCCGCCGATGCCGGCATTGTTCACCACAATGTCGAGCCGGCCTTCCCTGCCGAGCACATCGGCAAGCAGCGTCTTCCAAGCGCTCTCCGACGCCACATCGTGTTTCACGAACCGCGCGGGAGCGGGTTTGCCTTCTTGAATGTCGGCCGAGATGACCGTCGCGCCCTGCTCGGCGAGCAGCGCCACGGCGGCTTCGCCGATGCCCGAGGCGCCGCCGGTGACGATGGCGACCTGTCCAGAAAGTTCCCCGCTCATGCCGTACTCAAAGAAAAACCCCTCCGGTCATTTGGACCGGAGGGGCCTGGTTGTGCAAGCTGGATCTAGAAGCCGAGCGGCTCGGAAACGCGCACCCACTTGCCGCCCTTGGACTCGGCAAGGAACGAGGAGTTCGCGCCCTGGTGGGTCTTCGGCCCGAAGTTCTGCGGCGGACCGCCGAAGATGTCGTGGTAGTCCTTAATGGCTTCCAGTCCGGCGATGAAGCTGTCGGTCGTCAGCTTCTTGCCGGCATGGACCAGGCCCTGCACGGTGAGGTCGGCGGCGACGTAGCCGTAGACCGCGCCGATGTTGGGATCGATCTTGAACTTCTCCTTGTAGGTCGACACGAACTGGCGCACCGACTCGAGCTTGCTGTCGGCATAGGGCATCTCGGTGAGGCCCATGCCGTAGAAGCCCTCCATGCCGGGCGCCGCGCCGACCACGAGGTCATAGACCGCGGCGGAGCCTAGGAAGGTGACGTCGTTCCAGCCCATCTTGCGGGC
>DASRFX010000057.1:0-33527 GCA_035651335.1 Reyranella sp.
TGAGGTGCGGCAGGTGCGAGGTGATGGCGAGGATGCGGTCGTGGTGGGCGGGATCAAGCCGGTCGACCTCGCTGCCCAGGCCCTTCCAGAACGCTTCGAGCCGGTCGACGGCCCTGGCGTCGCTGTCGGGCAGCGGCGTCAGGATGCACCAGCGGCCCTGGAACAGGTCGAGGATGGCGGCCTCGGGACCGGAATGTTCGGTGCCCGCCACCGGATGGGCCGGTACGAAATGCACGCCCTTCGGGATGTGCGGTGCCATGTCGGCGATCACCGTCTGCTTGACCGAGCCCACGTCGGAGACGATGCAGCCGGGCTTGAGCCTGGGCGCGATGGTCTTGGCGGCGGCGCCGCACGCGCCGACCGGGGTGCAGACGATCACCAGGTCGGCATCCTCGACGGCGGCGGCGAGGTCGGTGCCGCAATGGTCGGCGAGCTTCAGCTCGTTGGCCTTGGCCGCCGTCGCCGAGCTGCGCGTCGCCGCCACGATCTTGTTGGCGAGGCCGCGCTTTCGCGCCTCGAGCGCGATCGAACCGCCGATCAGACCGATTCCGATCAGCGCCACCTTGTCGAACAGGACCTTGCTCATTTGTCGCCCTTTATTTGTATTGGGCGACGAAGCGGGCGAGGCTTTGCTGCACCAGCTTCATTTCCTTCTCGGTGCCGATGGTGATGCGCAGGTACTCGGGCATGCCGTAGCCGGCGATCATGCGCGGGATCAGCCCGTCCTTCATCAGCCAGTCGTTGGCGGCGGCGGCCCGCTCCTTCGAGCCGAAGCCGACCGAGACGAAGTTGGCGACGCTGGGCAGCGGCTTCAGCCCGAGCTTGGCGCACTCGGCCGCAAACCATGGCAGCCAGATGTCGTTGTTAGTCCGGCTGGCGTCGGTGTGGGCGATGTCGTCAAGCGCGGCGATTGCGGCGGCCTGGGCCGCGCCGTTGACGTTGAACGGCTGGCGCAGCCGGCCGATCACGTCGACCACCGCCGCCGGGCCGTACATCCAGCCGACCCGCAGCGCGCCCAGCGCGTAGACCTTGGAGAAGGTGCGGGTCATCACGATGTTGTCGGCCTTGTCGATCAGGTCGATGCCCGATTCGTAGTCGTTCCGGCTGACATACTCGGCATAGGCGGCATCGATGATCAGCAGCACGTTCCTGGGCAGGCCGGCATGCAGCTTTCGCACCTCGTCCTTGGTGAGATAGCTGCCGGTCGGATTGTTCGGATTGACGATCGCCACGATGCGCGTCTTGTCGGTCACCTTGGCGAGCATGGCATCGACGTCGCAGCGATAGTCCTTCTCCGGTGCCGCGATCGGCGTCGCGCCCACGCCAAGCGCGTTGATCGGATACATCAGGAAGCCGAACTGGCTGTAGATCAACTCGTCGCCCGGCCCGCAATAGGCGCGGATCAGCAGATTGAGCAGCTCGTCCGACCCGCAGCCGCAGATGATGCGTGCCGGATCGAGACCGTAGCGCCGGCCGATCGCCGCGCGCAGCTTCTCCGCACCGCCGTCGGGATAGCGGTGCAGCTCGGCCGCAACCTTGGCGTAGGCCGCCATCGCCTTGGGTGAGGGGCCGAGAGCGCTCTCGTTGGACGAGAGCTTGGCGATCGGCTCCTTGCCGTCGACCGAGTCCTTGCCCGGCACGTAGGGCGCGATCTTCATGATGCCGGGACGCGGCGTGAGCGCAGTCATCTCCGTCTCCTGAAAACTCCGGCCACCGCTCAGCCGCGCGGCGAGACCGGCACGGCATAGGCGCCGATCGCGGCCACCCGGCCGCGGGCCAACTCCAAAGCCTCCTCGAGGCTGCGCAGGCGCTGGTCGCGGTCGGCGATCACGCCCGGCAGCTCGAGCAGGTAGTGATGCACCCCGCCTTCTGCCTGGTCCAGCGCCGATGTGAAGGCCGGCAGCCCGGCCTTGGCGACGGCGCTGGCGATGCGGTTGCGGCTGAGCGCGCTCGGCGATTCGACGGAGATCAGCGAATGGTCCTCGCCGCTCTCCTCGGGCTCGGTGCGGGCCAGCACCACGGCCGAGATGCCGCGTGCGCGCGCGTTCGGCATGGCGAGGAAGGGCAGCTTGGCGACGACGTTGGGCAGGGTGGCCTCACCACTTGCAAGCAGCGGCCACCACGGCGCGGTGTCGGCCTCGATCGGCGCCGGCACGACGCCGATGGTGGTCGAATTCGAGCGCACCTCGGCCAGCACCTGGGCCGGCGATTCGTGGGCGTGCATCGGCACCTGGCAGCCGAAATGATCGCGCGCCAGATCCCAGTAGCCCGGCTGGTCGGCCGGCCGGCACACGGCGATCCTGAGGCCCGGCGTCTGCATCAGGGTGAAGGCGCTCATCATCTCGCGCCACATGCGATAGACCGCGGCGGCCGGGAACTTGCCGTCGTGCGCGGCCAGCCGGCGGCGCATGATGACGGCTTCGCGGCCCGGGCGCATGGCGAGCCCGCCGTCGGGCTTGGCGGCGGAAATCTCGCCGACCAGCGCGGCGCGCTTGCGGATCAGGCCATGCAACTCCCCGTCGATGGCGTCGATCTCCTGCCGCAGCTTGTTCAACCCGGGTGAATCCATAACCCCGCAACGCCCCCCAACGCGGGCGAGGCGATACTACGCCGGGCCGGCAGGCGTAAAGCCAAGAAACCTCAAGGGCGCTTGCACAAAGTCGCAGACGTGCATATAGAAGCGCTCCCGTGGAATTTGAGCCGACCGGCTTGCGGCCACGTTAAACCTCGCTAAAAGGTCGGAGCGCTCGAAAAAGCCCCCGGCCGACGGTCGGGGGCTTTTCGTTGGAGTGGCCTCAAGTGCTGGACGACCTGACCGATGCCGAGCGCAAGGCGCTCGCCCAATGCCGCAGCGCGGTGCTGGGCGCGGACCGGCCGTTACGGCTCGATTGCGGCGTCGAGCTCGGTCCCTACCGCGTTGCCTACCAGACCTACGGCACGCTGAACGCCGACAAATCGAACGCCGTCCTGATCTGCCATGCGCTGACGGGCGACCAGTTCGTCGCCGACGATCACCCCGTCACCGGCAAGCCCGGCTGGTGGGAGAGCCTGGTCGGGCCGGGCAAGGTGATCGACCCCGCGCGCTACTTCATCATCTGCTCCAACGTGCTGGGCGGCTGCATGGGCACCACCGGGCCGCTCGCCTCGGATCCGGCGACCAACAAGCCATGGAACCTGCGCTTCCCGGTGGTGACCATCGCCGACATGGTGCGCGCCCAGGCGGCGCTGCTCGACCATCTCGGCATTCCCGGGCTGTTCTGCGTGATCGGCGGCTCGATGGGCGGCATGCAGGTGCTGCAATGGGCCGCCAGCTTCCCCAAGCGCGTGTTCGCTGCCGTGCCGATCGCCTGCGCCGCGCGCCATTCGGCGCAGAACATCGCCTTCCACGAAGTCGGGCGCCAGGCGATCATGGCCGACCCCGAGTGGAAGGGGGGCGACTATCGCCTGCACGACACTGCGCCCGAGCGCGGCCTCGCGGTGGCGCGCATGACCGCGCACATCACCTATCTTTCGGAGCAGGCGCTGCAGCGCAAGTTCGGCCGCAACCTGCAGGATCGCAATGCGCTGGGCTTCGGCTTCGACGCCGACTTCCAGGTCGAGAGCTACCTGCGCCATCAAGGCTCGACCTTCGTCGATCGCTTCGACGCCAACTCCTATCTCTACATCACGCGCGCCATGGATTACTTCGATCTCGCGGGCGCGCATGGCGGCGTGCTGGCCAACGCCTTCAAGGGCACTGCGACACGCTTCTGCTCGATCTCGTTCACGTCCGACTGGCTGTTCCCGACGCGCGAGAACCGCGCCATCGTCCATGCGCTGAACGCCGCGGCGGCCAACGTGTCGTTCGTCGAGATCGAGACCGACAAGGGCCACGACGCCTTCCTGCTCGACGAGCCCGAGATGTTCCGCACGCTCTCGGGATTCCTGAAGGGCGCGGCGACGGTACGGGGGCTCAAGTGAGCACTGCCCAGACGATCCGCGTCGACCTCCAGCTGATCGCCGACATGGTGCAGCCGGGCGGCCGCGCCCTCGATGTCGGTTGCGGCGACGGTGCGCTGCTTGCCTCGCTGGTCGCCAAGAGCGTCGATGCGCGCGGCATGGAGCTTAGCCAGGCCGGCGTGAACGCCTGCGTCGCCAACGGGCTCTCGGTCATCCAGGGCGACGCCGACACCGACCTGCGCGACTATCCCGACGACGCCTTCGACTACGTGATCCTGAGCCAGACGCTGCAGGCGACGCGCGACCCCAGGGAGGTGCTGCGCCAGATGCTGCGTGTCGGCAAGCACGCCATCGTGTCGTTTCCCAACTTTGCGCACTGGCAGGTGCGGCTGCGCCTGGTGTTCGGCGGGCGCATGCCCGAGACGCCGTCGCTGCCGCACAAATGGTACGACACGCCCAATATCCATCTCTGCAGCATCGACGATTTCCGTGCGCTGTGCCGCGACATGGGCGTGCATGTCGAGCGTGCGGTCGTGCTCAACCGCAACAGCCGGCCGATTCACATGCCGCCGCTGCTCTCCAACCTGTTCGGCGAGCAGGCGGTGTTCCTGCTGCGCCGTTAGAGCGGAACCGGCCGCTCGTATTCGCCTTCGATCGCGTCCTCGCGCAATTTGACGAAGCCGTGCCGGAGATAGAAGCGGTCGGCCTTGCTGCCGGTCAGCACTTCGAGCCGCACCGGCTTGCCGGCGGCATCGGCCTCGGCCAGCAGCACCTTGAGGATCGCGGCGCCGAGGCCGCTATTGTGGAAGCGCCGCTCGAGATAGAACGAATCGATCTTCAGGCAGTCCGCTTCGTTGCGGAAGCCGACGCAGCCCGCGCGTTCGCCGTCGACCAGGATCAGGCGCATGCCGGGCTCGTCGAAATGGCCGCGGAAGATGCGTCGCGCCCGCGAAAGCTTGAAGCGGCCGACGCGCTCGAGATGCTCGCGCATCACGTCGATGCGCAGCGCCAGCAGCGGCTCGAAGTCGGCTTCGCCCGGCTCGGCGAAGCGCCAGTCGTGCATCGCCGTCGTCAGTTGATGCGGCCGAAGCTGCGGTCGAGCCGGAAGAGATGGGACCAGCTAGCGACGTCGAGCCAGCCCACGTCGGGATCGCGCGAGACCAGCAGCACGTCAGCGCGGGCCACCAGGTTCTCCTCGGGCACGAAGCCCACGCCGCCCTGGTCGGGCGGGATGCGGCTGTCGAGCGAGTTGTCGCGGTTGTCGCCCATCATGAAATAGTGCCTGGCCGGCACGACATAGACCGCGGTGTTGTCGTAGCGATCGCTGTCGGTCATCTCGATGATCTCGTGCTCGTGGCCCTTGCCGTCGGCCGTCGGCAGGGTCTCGAGATAGAGCGTGTCGCCGCCCATCATGCCGATCTTGCGGCGGGCAACCATCTGGTCGTTGATGTAGAGGCGGCCTTCACGCATCTGGATGCGGTCGCCGGGCAGGCCGATCAGGCGCTTCACGTAGGTGGTGGAGGGATCGCGCGGCAGGCGGAAGATCACGACGTCGCCGCGCTCGGGCGCGCGCTCGAACAGCCTGCCCTGGAAATCGGGCAGCCGGCCGATCGGCAGCGAATACTTGCCGAAGCCGTAGGCGAATTTCGAGCCGATCAGCTCGTCGCCCACCAGCAACGTCGGGATCATCGATCCCGACGGCACCGTGTAAGGCTCGGCCACCACGGTGCGCACGATCAGCACGAAGCCCAACGACAGCAGAATGGGCTTCAGCTCGCGCGTCCAGGATTTCACCGCCACATTGCCTCCTCAGCCTCTCGCCGCGATCCGCGCCACCTTCGGCTTGGCGACGGCGATCCAGTCCTTCGTATCGAGCTCCATCGAGCGGTCGAGCCGGCCGGCATTGAAGAACAGGGTCTGGTTCTTCAGCAGCTCCTCGTCGGCCACCACGCTTAGCTCGGGATTGAGGGAAAACGGAGGCACCGAGCCCATCACACAGCCGGTGATCTGTTGCGCCGATTCCGGACTGGCGAAGCCCGCCTTGCGCGCCTCGAAGGCTTGCGCCACGGCGTTGAAGTCGAGCCTGGCATTGCCCGGCAGGATGGCGAGCACGTTGCGCCGGCCGCCGCCGCCGCCGCGCACGTCGAGCACCATCGCCTTGGCCGCCTGCTCGGGCCTGTTGCCGCGGATGACGCTGATCTTCTCCGAGCGGCCCTCGGCCTCGTGCTCGATCACCCGGAACCTCGCCTTGGCTTCCGTCAACAAAGTCACGAGCTTGTCGAATACGTCAGCGGCCACGGACGACCTTTTCGGACAACAGCTTCAGCGCCTCGTCGAGCGACGGCACTTTGCCATCCTCCGGCGCGATGCCGGCCTCGACCGATCGCCGCAGGGCCTTCTCGGTGGTCACGGTCATGAGCGGCTCGACGCCGGTCTCGCGCAGGGTCTGGGCGACCAGGCCCATCTCCTCCCAGCGCCGTCGGGCATGCACGACATGGGTCTGCACCAGCGAGGCCAGGTGGTCGCGGAAATCGACCAGGTCGACGTCGGAGAAGCAGGCCAGCACTTCCTCGCGGATGCCCTGCCGCTCGGCGGTCACCAGCGCCTCGACACCGAGCGCCTCCAGGCCCTTCATCACCACCGAGCGCACCATCTTCACCGACGAGGCGCTGCCCGGCCGGGGCCCGAGATACTTTGCATCGAAGCCGCTGGCGTTCATCCAGGCGACGGCCGCCTCGCCGGCCGATCCGGCGACCAGCATCTTGGCCTTGATGCCGCTCTTGAAGAAGCCGCCCATGACGGCGACGTCGACATAGATGCCGCCCCTTGCCTCGATGGCCGCACGATCCTCGTCGGCCATCCGGCCCGTGACCGTGCAGAGATCGAGGAAGTGCGCGCCCGTTTTCATGTACTGCGCGGCCGAGGTCGCGGCCTCGAGCGCGTGTTCGCCCTGCACCGCCGAGATCACGAGGTCGGCCTCCGAAAGCGCCGCGTCATAATGGTCGGAGATCGCTATATCGAGCCGGCGCGCTTCCTTGCCCAGCGCGGTGCCGCGCGCGTCCTTGTCGAGCGCGGGATCGATGGCGATCAGCCGCCGCGGGGCATTGTCGCCCGGTTTGGATTGGGCGCGCCAGCCGCCTTCGGCGGCGAGCCCGCGCGCGATGGCGGAGCCCGCCTCGCCGAAGCCCAGCAGGGCAATGACCTTGGGGGAGAGGGACATCGGGGCGAGACTAGAGCGGAATGGGATGAGATGGAACCGGACACGGTTCCATCACCCTCTATCACAAAGCGGGGGCTTCGCCGTCCTTCGTGTTGCGGGTGGCCTGCGTGTCGCGCGAGCTCGCGATGCGGAGCTTGGGCCGCACGGCGGCCAGCGCGTGCGACGGCGTGCGCTCGGCGATGCCGGCATAGAGCTGCTTGCCCGACTCGATCACGCTCACGCCCGCGAATCGGCCGAGCCAGCGCTGGCCGAAGCGCTCGACCGTCGGCGCCATGCGCAGCATGAGGCGAGACTTGGTGGGCGGCATGAACAGCGCCCGGGCATGCTGCATGGGCGCGAACATGTTGGCGCGCAGCAGCGCCGCCACCTGGCCCGGCGAATAGGGATGGCCCTGGTAGAAGGGCGAGCGGTCGAGCTGCGCCCACAGGCCGGCGCGCGTCGGCGCCACCGTGATCAGGCGCCCGCCATCGGCCATGACCCGCCAGATCTCGCGCAGGAAGGGGCGGAGCTGCTCGCTGCATTCCAGCGCATGGATCAGCAGCACGCGGTCGACCGAGCGGTCCGGCAGCGGCAGGTCATTCTCGTCGACCAAGGCCGTCAGGTTGCCGCCCTCGCGCGGCCAGCGCGTCACCCCCTGCTGCGCCGGCATGAAGGCCATGACGCGCTGCGCTTCGTCCATGAACGGCCGCAGGAACGGGGTCGCATAGCCCAGGCCGAGCACGGTCTCGCCGCGCACGTTGGGCCACACTTCGCGCAGCCGCGCGCGCAGCAGCCGCACGGTCATTTGACCGAGCGTGGTGCGGTAGAACTCGTTGAGATCGAGGACGTCCGTCCACATATCGCTATTCTAGCAGAATCGGTGCCGGCCGCAGGCCATTGGCGGGCGCAAACCAGCTTTGTTAGGTTGGTTGCAAGAAGGGAACAATTCATGAGCACTAGCCTGGAAATCGTGCGAATCCCGGTCCTTAGCGACAACTACGTCTGGCTGATGCGCGAGCCCCAGAGCGGGGCGGTGGGCGTGGTCGATCCGGCCGTCGCCCCGCCGGTCCTGGCCGAGGCCGAGAAGCGGCGCTGGAAGATCACCCATATCCTGAACACGCACCACCACGGCGATCACATCGGCGGCAATCGCGAGATCAAGCAGGCCACCGGCTGCAAGATCGTGGCGCATGGCCGGGATCGGGCGCGCATTCCCGACATCGATATTGCCGTCGAAGATGGGGACCGCTTCCGCTTCGGCGAGGCCGAAGCCGAAGTGTTCTTCATCCCGGGCCACACCTCGGGTCACATCGCCTATGCCTTTCGCGAGCAGCGCGCCTTGTTCTGCGGCGACACCATCTTCGCGCTGGGCTGCGGCAAGATGTTCGAGGGCACGCCGCAGCAATTCTGGACGTCGCTCTCGCGCCTGCGCGCGTTGCCCGACGACATGCGTGTCTACTGCGCGCATGAGTACACGCAATCCAACGCCCGTTTCGCGATCACCGTGGAGACCGAAAACCGCCAGCTCCAGGCGCGCTCGGCGTCGATCAACGCGGCCCGCGCCCGCGGCGAGGCCACGGTGCCCTCGCTGCTGGGCGAGGAGAAGCAGACCAACCCGTTCCTGCGGGTCGATCTGCCGGGGGTGCAGAAGGCCGTCGGCATGGAGGGCAAGGACCCGGCGCTGGTGTTCGCCGAGGTGCGCCACCGCAAGGACGTGTTTCGCTGACCATGGCCGAGCCGCGCGTCGCCCACGCCCTGTTCTGTGACGAGATCCGCACCGAGCCGAGCGGGCGGCAGAGCTTTGTCGGGATACGCTCCGGCGACGTCACGGTCGGCGTCGAGCGGCGCGGGCTGCAATTCCATTTTGCCGTCGTCGCCTGGCTGATCTGCGATCCCGACGACGTGCCGCCGCTCATCAGCCTGCGGGTGTACGGGCCGCCCGGTCGGCGGCTGCTGAGCGACAACCAAGTCAGGCCGGGGATAGCGCAACGACGCCCCGATTCGACCAAGTTGTTCATCCAGCTCTCGGTGGAACGGATCAGCCTGCCGCTCAGCCAGGAAGGCGATCTCGAGGTGTCGATCGAGACTGATACCGGCATCTTGCGGGCGGCGCGGCTGCGCATCCGGTTCGCCCAGAACGCCATGCTGCATCCCGCGCCGGGCTAGACTCTTTCCGACGAATATCGAACCGCCGGTTACAAGCTATGACCTCATCCTGGAGGAGCGCCCGACGGGCGCGTCTCGAAGGATGGCAACAGGCAAGGCGCTCGTTTCCACCCTTCGAGACGGGACCCTGCGGGTCCCTCCTCAGGGTGAGGTCATTCTGTTTCGGCCGGAAAACTCTAGCCAAAACAATTTGCAGTTTTGCCGTCTCAGCCGTCTCACGCGTCTCACACTGTCTCACGATGGGGGTGGGGGTGTTTCGTGAGACTCGCGGCAGAAAGCCTTATGCCAGCGGCATCGGAGGCGTCTCACGAGGGTGAGATTCGGGGCAAAAGTGTCTCACGACAGCCAGATCAGCAGACCGCCGCGTTGCGCGCGCGCCCAAGCGACCCGGTCGCGCAGTAAAGGAAAGTAGGCTGCGACCTCCGCGCGCACCTCGCCCGCGAAGTCGGAACTCTCGCGCGGGCCGAAGGGAAGGCCATGGATGCCGAGCCAGGTCATTTTGCGGAAATGGACGCGTTCCAGCAGGTCATCGACATTCTGTTCGGCGAGGAAGCGGGCGAACGCCTCGGTCCGGGCCGAGTCCTGCAGCCGCGCCGGGCCGTGACCGAGATCCTCGCCCACCTTTTCGCCGTTCATCAGGCTGTCGGCGGGATCGTAGACCGGTAGCGAGCGCCGGCTGATGAAGTGATGCCAGGGCTTGCGCGAGGCCGGGCGGGCGCGGCCGCTCAAGACGAAGTGAAGGATGTGCCAGCTCGTGCCGAGATTGAGAGGGCGCTCGAGCAGGCCGAAGGAGGCGAGCCGCCGGCGGGAGATGGCGATCTTCGCCTCTTCGGGCTGACGGCGGGCGGTGAAGGCCATGCGATCCGAGATCGGCATGCGCGCCATGGCGTGCTGGATCGCCGCCGCCATCTCTTCATGCTGGGCGACCCGCGCCACGTCGGCCGCCAGAAAGGGCTTGCCATGCAGCATCGCGACCTGGTCGTAGGACAGGCTCACAATGCGGCACACCTTGCTCACCCTCGATCCTCCCTCGAAGAGAACACAGGGCTAACGACAAGAGCGTCCCGGAGTTTCAAACCGCGCGCTGGTTTCGGCGATTATTTGCCCAGCCTCTTACTTCTTGACCAGGCACCACCAGCCGACGATGCCCAGGGCGAGCGCCAGCGCCGCGTAAAGCGGCATCTGCGGTACGTTGAGGAACAGCCAGGGCGCCGAAAGCGGGCCGACGGCGGCGCCGAAGTCGCGCCAGGTCGAGTAACTCGCCTGGCTCGACAGCACGCCGCCTTTGCCGCGCTCAATGACCAGAACAGGAATAAGGGTGTTGAACATGCCGCGCGTCATGACCGTGAGCAGAGCGCCCAGCACTTCGTGGCCTGCCGCGATGAGCGCAAATCCCGCCACCAGCGCGAGGCAGTTGGCGATCGACATGCGGCGCGCGCCGAAGCGGTCGCCGATCCAGCCGCCGACCGGACCGGTGGTGATCTCGACCAGCCAGCGCAGGGCGATCAGCGAGGCGGTCGCCATCACCGGCGCCACCGAGGTGATGGAGTCCTTCATCAGGAAGGCCAGCGTGAGCAGGAAAACGCCGTCGCCGGCAAAGCCCAGCGCGAAGCCCCAGACTTCCAGTCGATGCGGGATCGGCAACTTCAATCCGCGGGTCTCGCTCCGCTCGGCCGGCAGCCGCGGCAGCAGAAGCGCCGCGACGAGGGCGATCGATGTGATGGCGCCGAAGATGACGAAGACCTGGCGCGAGCCGACATGCAGGCAGAGCCAGGCGCCGCCGACCAGGGAGCAGGCCTGCACCATGCCGATCATGGCGCGGCTGATGCCGACCCTTTTGCCTGCGTTGGCGCGGTCGCTGACGGCATAGGCGAGCGTCGAAAGGTTGAGCGAGGCAAAGGAGACGCCCCACAGCATGCGGGCGATCACTTGCAGTGACGCACTGTCCGCCAGGCCGTAGAGGCTGGTCGAGACGATGGATCCCACGGCTGCGCCGACCATGAGCGCGTGCGGTCCCACCCTCTCGCCCAGGTGAGCGACCGCCGAATTGGCGAGCAGCCGAATCCATCGATTGAGGCTGAGCAGCACGCCGACCATGGCGAGGCTCAAGCCGAACTCCTCATGATAGAGCGGCAGCACGGCATAGATCAGCGCGTCGCCCATCATGGCGACGGCGATCACCAGCCCGGGCAGGGCCATGCTGACGGGCAACTCGCGGGGAACTGCCGTCGTGCCCGTGGTCACTTCGCCCTCAGCACCAGCGCCTCATGCAGGGCCGAGGCGATCAGGCTGGTGCCGCGCTTGGCGCCGTGCAGCAGCATGGGTGACGAAAGGAAGCCGTGCAGCATGCCGCCGAACTCGACGAGGTCGGTGAGCGTGCCTTCCTGCTGCAGCCGCATTGCATAGGCCCGGCCCTCGTCGCGCAGCACGTCGTAGCCGGCTGTGATGACCAAAGCCGGCGGCAGGTTGGCGAGGGACTGGGCACGCAACGGCGAAGCACGCCAGTCGCCGCGGCCGGCCTTGTCGGGCAGGTAGTGGTCGAAGAACCATTCCATGGTCGGCGTGTTCAGCCCGTAGCCGTCGTAGAAGAGCTTGTGCGACTCGGTGCGGCCGACGAAATCCGTGACCGGATAGGCGAGCACCTGCAGCCGGAGCTTCGGGCCGTTGTTGTCGCGTGCCCAGATCGACACGGCGGCCGCGAGATTGCCGCCGGCGCTGTCACCGCCGATGGCGAGCTTGCTCGAATCGATGCCGACCGAGGCGCCGTTGGCGGCCGCCCATTTCAGCCCGGCGACCACGTCGTCGAAGGCGCCGGGGAAGCGGGCTTCGGGGGCAAGGCGATAGTCGATGGCGAAGACTGCAATTTTCGCCTCGATGGCGATCTGCGAGGCCAGCACATCATGGCTGTCGAGATTGCCGAACACCCAGCCGCCGCCATGGGCAAACACCAACGCCGGCAGCTTGGCGTCGGCCGCCGCCGACTTCGGACGATAGAGCCGCACCGGGATGTCGCCGCCCGGGCCCGGGATCTTGCGGTCGCTCACGACGACGCCGTCAGGCCGCGGTCCTTGCGCGCCCGCGCGCGTCGACAGGTACTGCTCGCGCGCCGCTGCCGGCGTGAGCGTTATCCAGGCCGGACGGTTCGCGGCCGCCATCAGGTCGAGAAGGTTTTGCGATTCGGGATCGAGTAGCATATGCCGACTTTAAATCAATTTACCTCACCCTGAGGAGCCGCGTGTAACGCGGCGTCTCGAAGGGTGGAAGCAGTCGCACTGTCGCCCATCCTTCGAGACGCGCCTTCGGCGCTCCTCAGGATGAGGTGTTCAGTGTACTGTGCGCCATGACGTTCGATCCGGACGAGGGCACGTCCGCGCCGCCCCGTGCTTCGTGGTGGCGCCGGGCTTGGAGCCGCATGCCGAATTTCAGGCGGATCGCTCCGGCCGCGCCGCGCAGCAGGCTGGCCGCGGTCTGGCACTGGGGCTGGCGGATCGTCATCGTGGTGCTGGTGCTCTACTATCCGGTGGGCGCCTTGATCGTCGAAAACATCGATGACGATCCGCAGTTCGCGCCGCGCAGCGTGGCGCCGGGCGAAAGCCGGGCGGTGGCCGTGGCGGCTGGTCTCGTCACTCGCGAGGTCGACGTACACCAGTGGACGCCGATGCAGCCCTTCTTCATGCCGGCCCGCCTGCTCGACAACATGCCGAACTTTCAGCGCGGCATCGCGGCGGCGCTCGGCCGCTTCTCGACCGAGATGATGGACCAACTCGGCCGCACGCGCGGCTCGAGCCAGACCGACGGCGACCTCGAGCGGGCGCGCGGCTTCTTGAACGAGCAGCCCGACCAGTGGGCGTGGCAGCCCAGCGTCTCGCTGCTGCCGACGGCGACCTCGGCGCAGAAGTACCGCGCGGGCCGCGACAAGCTCATTTCCTACAACAAGCGCCTGGCGGCGGGGCAGGCGGTGTTCGAGCGCCGCGCCGACAATCTGCAGGCGCTGGTCGACCGCATCGCCAACGACGAGGGCTCCGACTCGGCGGTCATCGACCAGCACATCATCGAGCAGGCGGGCAACCTGTTCGACATGCACTGCGACGACATCTTCTATTTCAACAAAGGCCGGCTCTACGCCAACTATCTGTTGCTGCGCGAGCTCGGCGTCGATTTCGACTCGGTGATCAAGGAGAAGGGGCTGGGCAACGCCTGGAACGGCATGGTCGAGACCTTCCGCATCGCCGCCGAGCTCCATCCCTGGGTGGTGTGGAATGGCTATCCCGATGCGCTGCTGGTTCCCAACCACCTGGCGGCCCAGGGCTTCTACCTGCTGCGCGCACGCACCCAGCTGCGGGAAATCAGCAGCATCCTGCTGAAGTAGGCGGCGCCCGTGGAGATCTACCTGCCCATTGCCGAGCAGTCGATGAACGTCTTCGTGCTGCTGGCGCTGGGCGGGGTCGCCGGCCTGCTGGCCGGCATGTTCGGCGTGGGCGGTGGATTTCTCGCGACGCCGCTGCTGATCTTCGTCGGCATCCCGCCCGCGGTGGCGGTGGCGAGCCAGGCCAATCAGGTGGTGGCCAACTCGGTGTCGTCGCTGCAGGTGCAGTGGCGGCGCGGCAATGTCGACCTGCGCATGGGGCTGGTGCTGCTGCTGGGCGGCATCCTCGGCTCGTCGGCCGGCGTGTCGCTGTTCACCTACCTGCAGCGCATCGGCCAGATCGATTTCGTGATCGCCGTGCTCTATGTCGTCATGCTGTCGGCGATCGGTGCGCTGATGCTCTACGAGAGCCTCCGCACCTGGCTCAAGGTCCGGCGCAATCCCAGCGCGCCGCGCGGCAAGCTGCACACGCACTATCTGGTGCACCGCCTGCCGCTCAAGATGCGGTTCTACAAGTCCAAGCTCTACATCTCGGCGCTGCTGCCGCTGGGGCTGGGCGTGGCGATCGGCATCCTGTCGGCGATCCTGGGCGTGGGCGGCGGCTTCGTGCTGGTGCCGGCGATGATCTACCTGCTGGGCATGCCGACCACGGTGGTGATCGGCACCTCCAACTTCCAGATCCTGTTCGTGGCGGCCAACGTCACGTTCCTGCAAGCCGCGACCAACGGCACGGTCGACATCGTGCTGGCCCTGTTGCTGATCCTGGGCGGCGTGATCGGTGCGCCCATCGGCGCGCGGTTGGCGGCCAGGCTGCCGGGCGTCGTGCTGCGCGGCCTGATGGCGGTGCTGATCCTGGCGGTCGCCGGCCAGCTTCTCGTCGAGCTGGTGCGCACGCCGGCCTCGCCCTATTCGATCGGCCTGCGCGAGGCGCTGCCATGAAGCGCCTGGTGTCGGCCTTGCTGGTCGCCGTCTGCCTGTCCATGCCGGCCGCGGCGCAAAGGCTCGAGCCCGGGACGAACGGCCTGCCTCCCTCCGTGCCGGCGATGACCCAGACGCCCGACCTGGTCATGGATCTCAGCCAGGCGCGCGTGTCCATCACCTCGGCCTTCCAGGGCGAGAACATCCTGCTGTTCGGCATGTTCGACCCGCCGGGCGAGGTGGTTGTCGTGGTGCAGGGCCCGCCGGAGCGCGAGATCGTGATGCGCAAGGAGCGCTTCCTCGGTCTGTGGCTCAATACCGGCCGGCAGGGCTTCGACGATGTGCCCGCCTATTACTACATTGCCGCCAGTCAGCCGTTGCAGCGTCTGCTGGCCCGCGGCATCGGCGGCGAAATCCTGTCGCTGGCCGACCGGATGGCCCAGGTCCGCTCGGTCGGCACCCGCGAGGACATGGACCTCATCCGCTTCCGCCAGGGCCTGGTCGAGGTCAAGCGCCGCGAGGGGCTCTATCCCGCCGCGATCGGCCAGGTCAGCGTCCAGGCCGGCCGGCTGTTTCGAGTCGAACTGCCGTTTCCGTCGCGGCTGCCGGAAGGCACTTATGATGTCCGGGCCTACCTGTTGCGCGACGGCAAGATCGTTGCCGCCGTGTCGCGGCCGCTGCCGGTCGGCAAAGTGGGGTTCAGTGCCCGCCTGGCCGGCTGGGCCAGCCGCGAGGGCCCGTTCTATGGCATTGGCGCCATCGCGTTGGCGCTCCTGGCCGGCTGGCTGGGCGGCGCCGTGGTCCGACGGCTTTAAGGGAGAGGTCGATGGCCGAAGAACTCAAGGCCGGCGAGCGTGTCTTTCTGGTCGTGGTCGACGAAAGCCCGGAATTGGCCAAGGCGCTGCGCTATGCCAGCCGCCGCGCCAAGCGCACCGGCGGCCGGGTGGCCATGCTTTATGTGATGGAGCCGCCCGAAAGCCAGCAATGGGGCGGGGTGGCCGAGCTGATGCGCCAGGAGGCGCGGCAGCAGGCCGAGGAAATCATTGCCCGCTACGCCGAAATCGCCGCCTCGCTCACCGGCCAGCCGCCGGCGATCCATATCCGCGAGGGCAAAAGCCGCGATGAGTTGCTGAAACTGATCACCGAAGACCGTTCGATCTCGGTCCTGGTCCTGGGCAGTTCCGAAAGCGGCGAGGGTCCGGGGCCCTTGGTGACCGCGCTGACCGGCAAGCTCGGCAGTCAGTTGCGGATCCCGCTCACCATCGTGCCCGGTGGGCTGACCGAAGCCGAAATCGACGCGATTTCGTGAGCTGCAAGGGGCCTGAACCGCGACAATTTTCCAAGAAGTTCCCTGCAACCTGCCTTTGCTTCGCGCAGAGCGGATTTGCGCAGCTTCCAAGTGCACTCCGCAGGTTATTGGAATTAATCGATTATAATTATATTTTACATAAAATTAATACAGACGCACCCAAGAAACGACTTGATCGGGGTAGCTACGGTTCCTAACTCGAACCCAACATTTGCGGGCAGGGACGATGGTCCATGCCCAATCCTGAACGGTACCGGCGGCTTGGTCCCCGAGACGTTCGACGAAGGAGATCAGGTTTGTTCATTCAGACCGAGCAGACGCCCAACCCATCGACGCTCAAGTTCCTGCCGGGACGGGTCGTCATGGACAAGGGCACGCTGGATTTTGCCGGGCCCGACACGGCCGGCGCCTCGCCGCTCGCCAAGCGGCTGTTTGCGGTCGAGGGGGTCGAGCGGGTGTTCTTTGGCGCCGACTTCGTGACCGTGACCAAGGCCGCCGACAAGGATTGGCAGATCCTGAAGCCCTCCATCCTGGGCGGCATCATGGAGCATTACACCTCCGGTGAGCCGGTCGTGGCCGAAGGCGGCCAGAGCGCCGAGGGCGGCGCGGCGGCGGACGACGACGAGATCGTCGCCCAGATCAAGGATCTGCTCGAGACTCGCGTGCGTCCGGCGGTTGCCCAGGACGGCGGCGACATCATTTTCCAGGATTTCCGCGACGGCGTGGTCTACCTGCACATGCAGGGTTCATGCTCGGGCTGCCCCAGCTCGACCGCCACGCTGAAGATGGGCATCGAGAATCTCCTCAAGCACTACGTCCCCGAAGTAGTGGAAGTGCAGGCGGTCCAGTAGTCCCAGGGCCGCCTCAGCGTACAGCGTCGGTTCGGCGTTCCACGGCTTGGGCCTCGGTGAGGCACAGGCCGCGCACGGCGGGCTGTTTGTCCGAAACCAAGAAAGTAATGGGATGCGATCACTCCTCTTGCCCGTGCTCGACTGCGGGCGCCTTTACGCTTTTCCCTCGATCTGGCTGGCGGTGCTCGCCGCGGGCGTCGGCCTGAGGCAGCCGGTGCCGGCGGTCGACATCACGACCTTTCTTTCCTTCAACACCTACGGCCATTCGCTCGACGATCGCACGAGCTACATTCCGCCCATGCACGCCGACACGGCGGCGCTGATCTTCGTTCGCCACGACCTGCTCGATCAGGGCGAGCAGGGCCAATACAACTCACGCGACATTGGCGGCGGCCACGGCCGCTTCGCCGCGCCCGGCAATGCCGTCCATCGCCAGGCCCAGCTGCGCACCATCAATCCCCGCACCGCCGACGAGCTCGCCGGATTCCTGCGCGACGTCTCGTTCTCGTTGAGCGACGTGCGGCAGGGCCTCGCCGTGCCGCCGATCAAGGTCGAGCGCGTGCCCGAGGATCTCGGCACCAAGGACGGCAACGAGCGCAAGCGCCTGTTCATCGCGGCGCTCTTGCCGGTGATGCTCGAGATCAATCAGCGGGTGATGGCCGAGCGCGAGCAGCTGCTGGCGATCCGCGACCGGCTGGCGGCGGGCGAGCCGCTGACGCCGGCGAGTCAGCTGTGGCTCGAGGCGCTCGCCCAACGCTACGAGACAACCTCGGACAAAATCGACGAGCTGGTGAAGCGCGTCGACATCGTGCCGCCGTCGATGGCGATCGCGCAGAGCGGCGTCGAATCGGGCTGGGGCACGTCGTTCGCCGCACGCACCGGCAACGCCCTGTTCGGCCAGATCCAGGCGGTCGGCCAGCATGCCGTGGCGGTGCCGTGGCAGCCGGGCAGCGGCATGCCGCAACCGTTCTCCAGCGTCGGCGAGGCGGCGGAAGCCTACGTCGCCAACCTCAACACCAACCCGGCCTATTCGGGCTTCCGCGCGTCGCGGGCGGCCATGCGCCAGCGCGGCGAGACGCCCGACGGCTACGACCTCGTCGGCACGCTGCTGCGCTACTCCGAGCTCGGCCAGGAATACATCCGCTTCGTGCGCCTGATCATGCGCGAGAACGGCCTGGCCGATTTCGACAAGGCCAAGCTCTCGGGCTCCTGAAAGCTCACAGCATCGGTCGCGGCAGATCGGCGTCGCTGACCAGCGGATAGCGGCGCGCGTCGAACAGCTGATAGTGCCACCACTCGTTGCGATAGAAGTCCCAGCCGGCGGATGTCATCAGGCCCATGAGCAGCAGGCGGTTGCGCTGCGCCTCGAGGGAGAGGTCGGTGCGGGCATGGTGAGAGAGCGGCGTGAAGGCATCGAAGGCGGTGCCCATGTCGAGCTCGCGGCCCTCGCCGTCGAGCAGCGTGAGATCGACGGCGGCGCCGCGTGAATGCGGCGAGCCGCGCCGGGGATCGGCGAGGAATTCCGGATCAGGCCGCTCGTTCCACAGCATCCATTGCGCTTCGACGGGCCGCAGCGCGTCGAAGATGCGCAGGCGATAGCCCAGCGGCCGGGCCAGCGCGATCGCCGCCTGCAGCTTTTCCGCCGCCTCGCGATGCAGCCAGCATTCGGCGTTCCGGTAGACCGGCCGGCCCGTTAGATTGGCCGGGGTCGCATAGGCCAACGTCACGTCGACATCGAAGTCGGGCGGGGCGATTGCAACCAGATCGAGCTTCATGATCGCACCATACCGATGAGCCTTGTTCTTGCCTACGATTGCGCCGTCAGCGGCTTGGGCCTTGCTCTGGTGCGCGACGACGGCGCGCCGGTCGCGACCCATCGCGAGGACGGCCGCGAGCAGGCGGCGCGTCTGTTGCCCGCGATCGCCGGATTGCTCGACAAGGCCGACGCAAAAAAGAACGAGATCCGGATGATCGCCGTCACCGTGGGACCCGGCAGCTTCACCGGCGTGCGCGTCGGACTGGCGGCCGCGCGCGGCCTTGCGGTGGCGCTCGCCGTGCCGCTCGCGGGGTTCACGACCACGTCCGTCTTGCTCGCGCAGACCGCCCCCACGCAGGCCCTCGCCGTGGCTGCCATCGATACCAAGCTCGGCGACTGGTACTGCGCCTTCGCAAGCGAAGCTCCGTTCGTCGCCAGCGCCGAATCGTTAGCCGCGCGACTTGCCGGCCGCGCCTGTACGATCGTGGGTCCCGATGTCGAGGCGTTGGCCGCAAGAATTCCCAATGCGACGGCGCGGCCCGCGGCGATCGATCCCGTGACGTTGGCGCGCCTTGCGCTGGCCGACGGCGTCGATGCTTGGCGGGCGCGCAACAAGCAAGAGGGCCTGCCGCGGCCGCTCTACCTGCGCGGTGTCAACGTCACGGCGCCGGACGGCTCGCGCCGCACCGTCGACTGAATGCGTCGCTTTACCTTGCGGGCATTGGATACGCTCTCGCTCGACGTGGTGTCGGACTTGCATCGCGCGGCGTTCGCGCCGCTCGGCGAACGCGCCTGGACGCGGCAGGAGATCGCCGAGTTGCTGGCCTCGCCCGGCGTCGGCGGCCGGCTGCTCGAGCTCGACGGAAAGGCCATCGGCTTTGCCCTCCATCGACATGTCGCCGACGAGGCAGAGGTGCTGACGATTGCCGTCGATCCCGACCGCCGCCGGCAGGGTGCCGGCCGGGCCTTGCTCGATTCAGTCATCGCACAAGCGCGCATATCTGGCGCGAGATCCTTGTTCCTCGAGGTCGGGGCGGACAATCCCGCGGCGCGCGCGCTCTACCGGCAGGCCGGCTTCGAGACAGTGGGAAGCCGCACGGGCTATTACCGGCGCGGTGCCGGCCCGAGCGTGGATGCCCTCGTCATGCGCCTCAGGCTCGGCGAATAGTCACGATATGGTCACTCCCGTCGGGTACTATCCCCAAAATGCTGTGGCCCTCATCGCGCGCCGCCTTGGGCACGTTGCGCAGCGGCTCCTCGCCGCGCAGGCGCACGCTCAGCACTTCTCCCGGCTGCATGCGTTCGAGCCGCAGCTTGGTGCGGACGAACGTCATCGGGCACACTTCACCCGTGATGTCGATGGTCTGGTCGGCGAGGGACGGCATATCTCGGGTCGACATGGCTCCAACTATACCCCAGCAGGCGGCCGGTGTAGGGTGCCCTGACATGCCGGACCAGAAGTCGAAGCTTGAAATGGTGTGCGCCGAGAAGGGTCTCAAGATGACCGACCAGCGGCGCGTCATCGCGCGCGTGCTGTCCGAATCGTCGGATCATCCGGATGTCGAGGCGCTGCACAAGCGCGCCACCGCCGTCGATCCCAACATCTCGATCGCCACTGTGTATCGCACGGTGCGGTTGTTCGAGGAGGCCGGTATCCTCGCCAAGCACGATTTCGGCGACGGCCGCGCACGCTATGAGGAGACGCCGTCGGAACACCACGACCACCTGATCGACATACAGAGCGGCAAGGTCGTGGAATTTCACAACGACGAGATCGAGGACCTGCAGCGGCGAATCGCGGAAAAGGCCGGCTATCGCCTGGTCGGCCACCGGCTCGAGCTCTATGGCGTGCCTTTGGAAGGCAAAAGCGACCGTCAAAAATGAGTAGACGACACCCGCCCCGGTCCGATAATGGGCCCATGATGGGGGGTCCCCTGGGGACAGCACATGCGCATCGACCGAGCTGAGGGCGAAGCCGAACTCCTTGGCCCGCCGATCTCGAATCGGGAAATCGTCAAGGTAGTCGCCGGCGACTTCGAAGTTCGACTGGCGCAGACCGACGCCGAGATCGACGCGGCGCAGCGGCTGCGTTACCGCATCTTCTACGAAGAGATGTCGGCGCACGCCTCGCCCGAGGTGGCGGCGAGCAAGCGCGACTTCGATCAGTTCGACGACGTGTGCGATCATCTGCTGGTGCTCGATCGCCGCCGCGGCGAGGGACCGGAGGGCATCGTCGGCACCTATCGTCTGACCCGCCGCTCGGCGGCGGCGAGGGCCGGTCGCTTCTATTCGTCGGCCGAGTACGACATCCAGAAGATCATCGACTATCCGGGCGAAGTGCTCGAGCTCGGCCGCTCGTGCATCGCGAAGGATGCGCGCAACACCGCGACCATGCAGATGCTGTGGCGCGGCATCGCGCTCTATGCCTACCACTACAACATCCAGTTGATGTTCGGCTGCGCCAGCATGCCAGGCACAGATCCCACGCAGCATGCGCAGGCGCTGTCGTATCTCTACCAGAACCATCTCGCGCCGCCCGAGATCCGCGCGCGCGCCCTGCCGCACCGCTACGTCGAGATGAACACGCTGCCGCCCGGCAGCTACGAGCCGCGCAAGGCGCTGGCCCGAGTGTCGCCGCTGATCAAGGGCTACCTGCGGTTGGGCGGCTTCGTCGGCGACGGCGCGGTGATCGACCGCGAGTTCGACTCGACCGACGTCTTCATCATCGTCAAGACCGAGCTGGTGACCGAGAAGTACATGCGTCACTACGAACGCGGCGTACTCGACAAGGACTGACGCCCCCATCGCTTCGATGTGGATCGGCTCTCCTCTGCGAGGTGCGTTCAGGCTGGCGGCATACCTGACGCTGACGCTCGTCCTGCTGCCGATCTATCTGGTGGCGCTGGCGCTCAAGGTCCGGCCGGTCATCCGCTGGATGCCGGTGTTCTACCACCGATTGGTCTGCTTCATCCTCGGCATCAAGGTGCGCGTCTTCGGCCGGCAGTCCGAGGTGACGCCGACCCTGTTCGTGTGCAACCACGTCTCTTACCTCGACATCGAGGTGATGGGCGGCCTGGTTCCGGGCAGCTTCGTCGCCAAGGCGGAGGTCGCGACCTGGCCGTGGTTTTCGACCCTCGCCAAGGCGCAGCGCACCATCTTCATCGAGCGCACGTCGGGCAAGACCAGCAAGAGCCGCGACGAGATGATGCGGCGGCTGAACACCGGCGACAATCTCATGCTGTTTCCCGAGGGCACCAGCAGCGACGGCACGAGGGTACTGCCCTTCCGCAGCGCGTTGTTCGGCGTGGCCCAGCTCAGGCGCAACGACAAGCCGATCGTCGTGCAGCCGGTGGCGATCTCCTACACCAGGCTCGACGGCATCCCGCTCGGCCGCTACTGGCGGCCGCTGTTCGCCTGGTTCGGCGATCTCGATCTCGTGCCGCACCTCTGGCAGATGGTCTGCCTCGGCGAGACCGAGGCGGTGGTGACGTTCTTCCCGCCGATCGACATCGACCAGCTAGGCGATCGCAAAAAACTGGCCGAACATTGCTTCCGCCAGGTCTCGTCAGGGGTGCAGGCCGCCAACACCGGCCGGCTCGAGCTGCTGCCGCAACCCGCTGCCGCGGCGGCCGATTGAGCGGCATTGTCGGTGCCGGCTTTGGTGCGCTTCGCCGTCGAACGGCGTTACAGCGCCGGCGGCTTGTGAGCGGCGAGCACCAAGCGCAGCCGGTCGACGGGCACGTCGAGCGCGACAGCCAATCGCCGCGCATGTTCGGCGAGCTGCTGCTCGGTCGGCGGCTGCGACGGTGTGCGCGAGGGCGGGCCGACTTCCTCGAAGGCGTTGCGCAGGCGATAAGCCGGGATGTCGAGCGCCTGGGCCATCTCGGCCAAGGGCGGGCCGGCGAAGGGTGGCCGGCCGGCCTGGAAGTGTCGATGCTCCTTGTCGGCGGCCAGGGCGATGGCGGCGATGAAGACGACAACGCAACTGGCGATGACGATCAGGTCCCGCAGATCGATTCCGGCGAACATGAGCTGACCTCGAGCAGGAGGGTCGGTCGGGTGAGGCAAACCAAGATGGAAAGTTTCTTCTTGGCGTTGGATACGGGCCAATGGGCCGATTCATCCCTTTGGCCGGGCCCTCGACCCTGTGGCCGCGTGATGATAGAACCGCGCCGTTCCAGCAACGGAGACCGATGACTACCGTCCCGACAGACGGCAAGCGCAAGCGCGTGTTCATCCGCACCTACGGGTGCCAGATGAATGTCTACGACTCGGACCGCATGGCCGATGTCCTGCGGCCGTTGGGCTATGCCTTGTCGGAGAGGCCCGAGCAGGCGGATCTGGTAGTGCTGAACACCTGCCACATCCGCGAGCACGCTTCGGAGAAGGTCTATTCCGAGCTCGGCCGGCTGCGCGACGAGAAGCTGCTGCGCCGCGCCGAGGGTCGCGACCTCACGATCGCCGTGGCGGGCTGTGTCGCCCAGGCCGAGGGCGAGGAGATCGTGAGGCGCCAGCCCGCGGTCGACGTCGTCGTCGGCCCGCAGGCCTACCATCGCCTGCCGCAATTGCTGGCCGAGGCCGAGCGCAAGGTCGCGCTCGCCAGGTCGGGCAAGCGCCTGCCGGGCGCGGGCGTGCTCGACACCGATTTCCCGCCCGAGAGCAAGTTCGATCACCTGCCGCAGCCGATGGGCGTGCGTGCCGGCTCGGCCTTCCTGTCGATCCAGGAGGGCTGCGACAAGTTCTGCACGTTCTGCGTCGTGCCCTATACGCGCGGCGCCGAATATTCACGCCCTGCCGAGGCCGTGCTTGCCGAGGCGCGGCAGCTTGTGGCGGCCGGCGCGATCGAGCTCACCTTGCTCGGCCAGAACGTCAACGCCTATCACGGCGAGGCGGCCGACGGTTCGACCTGGGGCCTGGCGCGCCTGATCCGCGCCGTTGCCGAGATCCCGGGCATGGCGCGCATCCGCTACACGACCTCCCATCCGCGCGACATGGACGACGCGCTGATTGAAGCCCATGGCGCGGTGCCGCAGCTGATGCCGTACCTGCACCTGCCGGTGCAGTCGGGCTCGGACCGCATTCTCGAGGCGATGAACCGCCGCCATGGCCGCGATCTGTTCCTGAGGCTCGTCGATCGCCTGCGCGAGCGCCGGCCCGACCTCGCTTTGTCGAGCGACTTCATCGTCGGCTTCCCCGGCGAGAGCGACGCCGATTTCGATGAGACCATGCGGCTGATCGAGCAGGTGGGCTTTGCCGCGGCCTTTTCCTTCAAATACAGCCGCCGACCCGGCACGCCGGGCTCGGCCATGCCCGGCCAGGTGCCCGAAAGCGTTAAGTCTGCGCGGCTGGCGGCGCTGCAGGCGCTGCTCGGCCGACAGGCGCATGAATTCAACCGCTCGAAGGTGGGCATGACCGTGCCGGTGCTTTTTGCCGAAGCCGGGCGCAAGCCGGGCCAGATCGTCGGCAAGACGCCATGGCTGCAATCGGTCTATGCCGACGGCCCGTCGCGCCTGATCGGCCATATCGTCGAAGCGCGCATCGTCGAGGGCCACGCCAACAGCCTGGCCGGCGAGATCGTGACCGCCCGCGCCTACGAGGCCGCCGCGTGAGCGACGTCACCACTGGCGCCGCCGGCCGTTCGGCCGATGTGCGCCGCATGACGTTCGACGACAATGCCCTGCTGGCGGTGCTGTTCGGCAATCACGACCGTAACCTGGTGCGCATCGAGCAGCTCGCCAACGTGCAGCTCGCCGCCCGCGGCAACCAGCTGTCGATCTCAGGCAGCGCCGACGACACGGCCGTGGCGCACAAGGCGCTGTCCGGACTCTACGAGCGGCTGAAGCGCGGCCTGTCAATCGAGGCGGCCGACGTCGATGCCGCCGTGCGCTTCGCCAAGACCGGAACGGACGACGGCGAGGGCGATGGCATCCGCACCCGCCGCCGCACCGTGGCCGCCCGCTCGCCCGGGCAGCGCGGCTACCTGCAGGCGCTGCGCGAGCGCGACATGGTGTTCGCGCTGGGGCCGGCCGGATCGGGCAAGACCTATCTCGCCGTCGCCATGGGCGTGTCGCTGCTGCTCGCCGGCAAGGTCGAGCGCATCGTCCTGTCGCGGCCCGCCGTCGAGGCGGGCGAGCGGCTGGGCTTCCTGCCGGGCGACATGAAGGAGAAGATCGACCCCTATCTCAGGCCGCTCTACGACGCGCTGCACGACATGCTGCCGGCCGAGCAGATTGCCCATCGCATGGAGTCGGGCGAGATCGAAATTGCGCCGCTTGCCTTCATGCGCGGCCGCACGCTCGCCCACTGCTACGTCATCCTCGACGAGGCGCAGAACACCACGCCGATGCAGATGCGCATGTTCCTGACCCGGCTCGGCGAGGGCTCGCGCATGGTGGTGACCGGGGATCCCAGCCAGACCGATCTGCCGGGCGGCCAGCGCTCGGGCCTGATCGATGCCGTCGAGACCCTGGAGGACGTCGAGGGCGTCCGCTTCGTGCGGCTCACCCCGCGCGATGTCGTGCGGCACGAACTGGTGACCCGCATCGTCGAGGCCTATGACGCGCGCGACAAGTCGGCCAAGCGCTAAGGTCGACGTCGTCCTGCTCGATGGCGGTTGGCGCACGGCGCTGCCGGGGATCGAGCGGCTGGTCCGCAAGGCGGCGCGCGCCGTGCTGGGCAGCCGCAAGCGCTCGCTGGTGGTGGCCCTCTCGAACGACCGCGAGGTGCGCAAGCTGAACGCGCGCGACCGCCGAAAGGACAAGCCGACCAACGTGCTGTCGTATCCCTCGGGTGGGCAACCGTTCCTGGGCGACGTCGTGCTGGCGCGCCAGACCGTGTGGCGCGAGGCGCGTCAACAGAAGAAGACACCGGCGGCGCATGTCAGCCATCTCGTGGTGCACGGCACGCTCCATCTGTTGGGCTATGATCACGAGACCGGAGAGGCCGATGCCGAGCGCATGGAAGCGCTCGAGCGGCGCATCCTGAAGAAACTCGGCATCGCCGACCCATACTGAAGGGAGGAAGACATGCGCGTTGGATTCATCGGCATCGGCACGATGGGCGTGGGCATCTCCGCCAACATCAAGAAGGCGGGACACGAGATGGTCGTGCACGACGCCCGCCGCCAGGCCGCCGAGAAGATCTGCGCTGCCGGGGCCAAGTGGGCCGATTCGCCCAAGCAGGTCGCGGCCGAAAGCGAGATCGTCTTCACCTCGCTACCCGGTCCGCCGCAGTTCGAGGCCGTGGTGAAGGGCGACAAGGGTTTGCTGGCGGGCATGCAGAAGGGCCAGCCGCTGTTCGACCTCTCGACCAACTCGCCGACGCTGATTCGCGCCACCGAGCCGCTATTCAAGGAGCGCGGAGCGGTGCTGCTCGACAGCCCGGTGAGCGGCGGTCCCGCCGGCGCGGCCTCGGGCAAGATGGCGATCTGGGTCGGCGGCGACAAAGCGGTGTTCGAAAAATATCGCCACGTGCTCGACGCGGCCGGCGACCAGGTGGCCTATATCGGCCCGATCGGCTCGGCCTCGGTCGCCAAGCTGGTGCACAATCTTTCCGGCTACATGATCCAGACGGCGCTGGCCGAGGCCTTCACCATGGGCGTCAAGGCGGGCGTCGATCCGATCACGCTGTGGCGCGCGGTGAGGAACGGCGTCACCGGCCGGCGGCGCACGTTCGACGGCCTGGCCGATCACTTCCTGCCCGACATCTACGATCCGCCCAAGTTCGCGCTCAAACTGGCGCACAAGGACGTGGCGCTGGCCACCCAAGTCGGCAAGGAAGTGGGCGTGCCGATGCGGCTTGCCAACCTGACGCTGGAGGAGATGACCGAGGCTTTGGCGCGCGGCTGGGAAGGCCGCGATTCGCGCTCCTCGATGATTCTTCAGAAGGAGCGCTCGGGCGTCACCATCAAGGAAGACCCCGCAACCATCGCCGCCGTGCTGCGCGAGGGCAGCAACACCTAGCCGAAGTTCTATACGACAGAATCGGGTTCCTTCTAACAGCGGGGGTATGGTGGCGACGCCATGATCGCCATCGCATGCCCGCATCTCGCCGTCGTGCTTACAGCCGGGGGCTTTCCGCACTTTCCGCTAGTGCGCTACCCCTCGAACTTGCGTGCGTCGGCCTGGATTAAGATGCATGCAGGCAGGTCTCGAGCGATTCAAGAATCGTCAAAAGCGCCGTTGGTTCAAAGCCTTGGATATATCATCAGTTCGTTTGGCGCGTTTTGGCCCCGTGCTCCGCAAGTTTCGTTCGCGGCGAAGCGACGGAAGCGCGGCGAGCCACAAGAGTCCATATTAAATCGTATTTGTTTAATATGGCCGCATCTATTAGTAGTGTATTACGAAATTGCTCAACCGTCAGAGCATCCCCAGCGCCTGTTTGCGTTTGGGCGGCGGGAACGCCCTGTCGAGCCCGGCCCGCACCTCGGCCGTGAGCTTGACGTCGAGCGCGCCGAGATTTTCCTTCACCCGCTCGCGCGTCGCCGACTTGGGGATGGTGATCACGTCCTTCCGGTCGAGCAGCCAGGCGATGGCCAGTTGCGCCGGCGTGCAGCCGAGGCCCGATGCGAGTTTCTTGACGGCGGTGTTGGCGAGAAGGCGGCCTTGGTCGATCGGCGAGTAGGCCATCAGCGGCATGTGCCGCTTTTGCATCCAGGGCAGCAGGTCGAACTCGGGCTCGCGGCGCGACAGGCTGTAGAGCACCTGGTTGGAGGCGGTCTGGCCCTGGTCGAGGCTCGCCGCCTCTTTCATGTCGTCGGTATCGAAGTTGCTGACGCCGAAATCGGCGATCTTGCCGGCGTCGCGCAGGCGGAAGAACGCTTCGTAGGTTTCCGACAAGGGCACGCCGCCGCGCCAATGCAGCAGATAGAGGTCGATGCGCTCGACGCCGAGCCGCTTCAGCGAGCGCTCGCAGGCGGCGACGGTACCGCTGCGGCTTGCGTTGTGCGGATAGACCTTGCTGACGATGAACGGCCGTTGCTTGGCGTGCTTGATCGCCTCGCCGACGATTTCCTCGGCCACGCCGTCGCCATACATCTCGGCGGTGTCGACCATCGGATAGCCGAGCTCGAGCGCATATTTGATCGCGTCGAGTTCCTGGGCGCGCCTGGTGCGGCTTTCGCCCATGCGCCAGGTGCCGATGCCGAACACCGGCATGGCCGCGCCCGAAGGGAGTTTGCAGGAACGCATCGGGAACTTCCGTCATTGCAACGCAGAGGGGTTAGCCTATCTTAAAGCTCATGCCGGACTCCACAGCGCGCGGACCGCAGCCAGGCCCAACTGCGCCGGCTTTGGCGGGCGAACCGCCCCAACCCCCGGCCCACGCGCTCGCTCCCGACGTTCCCGCAAGCGGCCTGCTGCGCGCGATCCTGCGCTGGCTGCGCCGCCGCGAGAAGAACGAGGCGGTGCGCGAGGCGATCGAGGAGCTGATCGAGGGCACGCCCGAGAGCGACACGCCGATCAGCGAGGATCAGCGCGTCCTGCTCGCTAATATCCTGAAGTTGCGCGACAAGACGGTGCGCGACGTGATGGTGCCGCGGGTCGACATCGTCGGCATCGCCGCCGACACGCCGCTCGACCAGGTCGTGCGGCTGATCCAGGCCGAGGCGCATTCGCGCTATCCGGTCTATCGCGAGTCGCTCGACGACGTGATCGGCATGATCCACATCAAGGACGTGCTCGCCTATTGGGGCACGTCAAAAAAGTTCAACCTGCGCGATATATTGCGTCGCGTCGTGTTCGTCGCCCCGACGCTGCCCGTGCTCGACATGCTGCTCGACATGCGCCGCCAGCGCACCCACATGGCGCTGGTCGTCGACGAGTTCGGCGGCACCGACGGGCTGCTCACCATCGAGGACCTGGTCGAGGAGATCGTCGGCGAGATCGAGGACGAGCACGACGTCGCCCAGCCGCCGACGCTCGCCCGCCGCAACGACGGCACGCTCGACGTCAACGGCCGCACGCCGATCGAGCTGCTCGAGAAGGAGATCGGCGAGGTGCTGTCGGAGGACGAGCGGCGCGAGTTCGACACGGTGGGCGGCCTGATCTTCTCGCTGCTCGGCCGCATTCCCGAGCGCGGCGAGGTGGTGCGCCATCCCTCGGGCGTGGAGTTCGAGATCCTCGACGTCGATCCCAGGCGCATCCGCCGCCTGCGCGTGCGTCCGCCGGCCTCATCGCGATCCGCCGGCTGAGCGGTATCGTTGGCCATGGTGCTCAAGGGTTGGCGCGCGCTGGGCGCGAGCTTCCTCGCCGGCGCGCTGGCGGCGCTCGCCATGCCGCCGCTGTTCTGGTTTCCGCTGGCGGTGCTGGGCGTGGTGGTCTTCGTCTGGCAGTGGGACACCGCGCCCAATCTGCGCGGCGCGCTGCTGCGCGGCTGGGCGTGGGGCCTCGGCCATTTTGCCGTCGGCTCCTATTGGATCGTCGAGGCCTTCTATGTGCCGCCGGCGGAATACGGTCCGCTCGGCGTGCCGATCGTGGCCGGCCTTGCCGTGGTGCTGGGCTTCTTCCCCGGCATCGCGGCGATGGCGGCCCACTGGCTGGCGCGGCGCTGGCCGCACATGGGCGGGCGCTATCGCCGGCTGCTGCTGCTCGCCGTCTGCTGGACGATCACCGAATGGTTGCGCGGCCACGTCTTCACCGGCTATCCGTGGAATCCATTGGGCCATGTCTGGGCCTTCTATGTGCCGCTGCTGCAGAGCGCCTCCTTGTTCGGCGTCTACGGCCTCGGCCTCTTCACCTTCGTCGTGCTCGCCTCGCCGATCGCCGGCTGGCGCGCGTTTGCGGCGGCGCTCGTGGTGACGGGGGCTGCCTTGGCCGCCGGCGAGTTCGTCATGCGCGGCCAGCCGGTTGCCGCCGATGCACCGCTGGTGCGGATCGTGCAGCCCAACATCGCGCAGGCGATCAAGGCGCAGCCGGGCTCGCGGCCGGGCCAGCTCGGCAAGCTGATCAGCCTCAGCCAGCGCCCGGGCTTCGATCGCGTGACCGTGGTGGTTTGGCCCGAGACCGCTGTGCCCTACCTCGTCGAGCCCCACTCTGACCTGCTGGGCGTGCTGGCGGCCGCCGTGCCGCCGCACGGCTATCTTTTCACCGGCGCCCAGCGCGGCACTGAAAACGAAGCTGACGGCGTGTGGAACTCACTGGTGGCGATCGACGGCGATGGCCATATCGTGGCGCATTACGACAAGGTCCATCTCGTGCCGATGGGCGAATACATTCCTTTCCACAAGGAACTGCCGCCGGTGTCGGGCCTGGTCGGCCGCGGCTCGTTCGAGGTCGGCGACGGGCCCAAGACCGTGAGCCTTCCCGGCGTGCCGCCGTTCTCGCCCTTTATTTGTTACGAGGCGATTTTCCCGGGAGCGATTACACAACCAGGTCATCGCCCGAGCTGGCTGCTCAACGTCACCAACGATGCGTGGTTCGGCTTGTCGACGGGACCCTATCAGCATCTCACGAGCGCGCGACTGCGTGCCGTGGAGGAGGGCTTGCCGCTCATCCGCTCGGCCAACACCGGTGTGTCGGCGGTGGTCGATGCCTACGGACGCATATTGGCGTCGCTCGACATGGAGCAGGAAGGCATCATCGACCATCCGCTGCCACCGCCGCGCAGTGCCACACCGTACAGTCGCTGGGGTGACTGGACGCTCTTAGGAGTTGTGCTGTTGTTTGCAGGTATCGTGGTCGTAAATCAGCCGCAAAGCAGGCGCTCGATGGCGTAGCTGGTTGCTCCCCAAGGTTGCGTTAACGTCGAGCTTGCATTCTGCTTGAGAGGGCTTAAGCTGATATGCAGCTTTGACGTGTAGATATGCATTTTTGCACCGAGGGAAGCGGTGGTCGGATCACAATCTCCGCGAGAAGAGTTTTCCGGCCGATCGACGCGTCGACGCTAGAGTGTGCAAAGCAATGAACGAGAAGGAACATAATCCATGGCGAGATCGCATCCCGTAGACGTCCATGTCGGCGCGCGCATGCGTCAACGGCGCACCTTGTTGGGGATGAGCCAGGAAAAGCTCGGGACCGCGGTCGGCCTGACCTTCCAGCAGATCCAGAAATACGAGCGCGGCTCCAACCGCATCGGCTCGAGCCGCCTTTACGAGTTCGCCAAGGTGCTCGACGTGCCGGTGTCCTATTTCTTCGACGAGATGCCGTCGAACGCGCTGGCCGGCCGGCCGATGTCAGGCCGCGGCCGCAAGGGCGGCTTCGGCGAGGCCGCCACTCCCTTCGAGCAGGAGAAGGATCCGCTGATCAAGCGCGAGACGCTCGAGCTGGTGCGTGCCTACTACAAGATTCGCGAGAGCCGCGTGCGCAAGCGCATCTTCGAGATGGTGAAGGCGGTCGGCGCCGCCAGCCATGCCGAGGTCCTGGGCGGCCGCAAGAGCCGCTAGGAGGGGTCGCCAAATGGCCCCAGGCGGGGGCCTTGATTTCCAAGCTCAATTGGCGTTTTTAGCGGCGCGGTGTGGCCCCGTTCGGGGACCCGCGCCGCCGCGGACGGATTTGGACGACTTGCCACCGCGTGAACAAAGGCTAAGCCGGACGTTGGCGGCCCTGCCGCCCTGCCCGGAGGTCCAGTGACATCTGTGGAGGGCTGAAGTGGCGCTCAAGGACTACATTTTCACGTCAGAGTCGGTTTCCGAAGGTCATCCGGACAAGGTCTGCGACCAGATTTCGGACGCCATCCTCGACGCGTTCATCGCCAACGACATCAAGCTCGGCATCGCCGACGAAAGCCACGTCAACACCCGGCTGGGCTGCGAGACGCTGGCCACGACCAACAAGATCGTGGTGGCGGGCGAGGGCCGCGCCACCGATCCGTACATGCGCAAGTACGGCAAGCACACCATCGTCAACCGCGAGGCGATCACCGAGATCGCGCGCAACGTCGTGCGCGACATCGGCTACGACCAGGATGGTTTCTCGTTCCATGGCGCCGACGTCGAGGTGCTGCTGCACGGCCAGTCGCCCGACATCGCGATGGGCGTCAATGCCAAGAAGATGAAGGGCAATCTCGGCGAACAGGAGGGCGCGGGCGACCAGGGCCTGATGTTCGGCTTCGCCTGCCGCGACAGCGAGGAGTACGAGAAGGGCTCGTACATGCCGGCGCCGATCTATTTCTCGCACAAGATCCTCGAGGTGCTGAGCCAGGCACGGCGCTCCGGCGAGCTGCCCGACCTGCTGCCGGACGCCAAGAGCCAGGTGACGGTGCGCTACGCTAACGGCAAGGCCGTCGGCGCGGTCAAGGTCGTGGTCTCCACGCAGCACCGGGAGGCGACGTCCAAGGGCAAGAAGTACAACTCCGGCATGATCAAGGAGATGATCGCGGGCCACGTCGCCAAGGCGATGCCGGAGGGCTGGATGCCCAAGCGCGCGTCCGATTTCTTCGTCAACCCGACGGGCAATTTCGTCGTCGGCGGGCCCGACGGCGATTGCGGCCTCACCGGCCGCAAGATCATCGTCGACACCTATGGCGGCTACGCCCCGCATGGCGGCGGCGCCTTCTCCGGCAAGGATCCGACCAAGGTCGACCGCTCGGCGGCCTACGCCGCGCGCTACCTCGCCAAGAACGTGGTCGCGGCCGGTCTCGCCGACCGCTGCCTGATCCAGGTCGCCTATGCGATCGGCGTCGCCGATCCGATGTCGCTTTATGTGAACACCGAAGGCACCGGTAAGGTCGACGAGCGCAAGCTCGAGCGCGTGCTCTCCGACATCTTCCCGCTGCGGCCGACCAACATCCGCCGCGGCCTGCAGCTCAACAAGCCGATCTACAAGCGCACCGCAGCCTACGGCCATTTCGGCCGCAAGCCCGACCGCGATGGCGGCTTCTCCTGGGAGCGGCTCGATCTCGTTCCCGAGCTCAAGCGCGCCTTCCACGCTCGTTGATGTAAGGGATCTGTCCTAAGCTATTGATTCTCTGAGGATTTCGGGTAGTCTGCTTGATGGCGGTGCGATTGCCGCCCAAGCAGACGACGGATGGCCCCGGCCCCTCTCGAACTCGGTGGTTATGGCGGCGAGCGCCTCGGCGACTCACGCCCCACGTCGGCCGTCGACACGCTGATGCGGGCGCTGCTCTACCTTGCCCAGCAGGCGGGGCGGCCGGTGAGCGAGGCCGACGTGCGCCGGCTCTGCGCGCTGCCTGACGGCGATCTCGATGAGCCTGCGTTCGTGGCCGCGGCCACTCGTCTTGGCCTGCGGGCCATCGGCTACGACCTTCGCCAGGCCCGCCCCGAAGAGCTGCCGCTTCCCTTCGCGGTGTGCAGTGCCGATGGGCGCGCCGAGGTCGTGCTGAGGCAGCGCGGCGGGTTGTGGTCGGTGCTCGACGTGGCCGAAGCCCGCGTGCGGCAGGTGACGGCCGAGCAGTTGGCGGCGCTCGGTGTTCGCGCTCTGGCGCTGCGCGAGCTCGTTGGACAGGACGCGCCGCAGCAATGGTTCGTGCCGTTCTGGAGGCGCGTTCGGCCGGTGATCGCCAAACTCGCCGCGGCGTCGTTCCTGATCAACGTTCTCGGGCTCGCCACGCCGCTCTTCATGATGCTGGTGCTGAACCGCGTTATCGGCCATGGCACGGCCGAGGGCGTGGCGTCGCTGATGGCGGTGCTCGCGCTCGGCATGCTGCTGGCCTACGCGCTCGACTTCGGCCTGAGGGTGCTGCGCGGCTGGCTGTCGGCGCGCACCGGCGCGCGTCTCGATGTGCTCTTGAGTGCCGAGGTCGTGCATCATCTCATGCAGCTTCCCTATCGGCATTTCGAGCGCACGCCGTCGGGCGTGATCGCCGAGCGCCTGCGCCAGCTCGACGTGCTGCGCGGCTTCCTCACCGGCCAGATGCCGGCGCTGGCGATCGATCTCTGCTTCGTCGCGCTGTTCCTCGCCGCGACCTTCGCCGTCAGCACCACACTCGGCGCGATCACCGTGCTCGCGGGGCCACTGCTGATCGCGGTCTCGCTCGCCGGCCATCGTGCGCAGCGGCGCCTGGCCGACGAAAACTTCCAAGCCTTGGCGGCCAAGAGCTCCACCTTGGCAGAGACCGTCACCAACGCC
>DASRFX010000058.1:0-13438 GCA_035651335.1 Reyranella sp.
GCGGTCGAGACCGGCGATCCGGCCTGGGCCTCGCTGGATATAAGAGTGGAGCCCGGCGTGACGGCGATGCTGGCTGCGGCCGCCGAAGTGGGCGCGCCGCTCGGCGGCGATTTCTGCGCCATCTCGCTGTCGGACAATCTCAAATCCTGGACGACCATCGAAAAGCGCCTGACAGCTGCGGCCGACGCCGATTTCGTGATCGCGCTCTACAATCCCGCTTCGAAGGCGCGGCCGCATCAATTGGGCGAGGCATTCGCGCTGTTGCGCACGAAGAAGTCGGCCGACACGCCTGTGCTGTTCGTCCGCGCCGCCGGCACCGCGCAGGCGCGCGTCGTCCGATCGATGCTTGGCACGGCCGATGCATTGCAGGCTGACATGCGCACCTTGGTCATCGTCGGTGCCAGCACGACCCGTTCCGTCGGCCGCTGGGTCTATACGCCGCGGAGCGAGAGATGAGCGAGCGCCGCCTCGGGGCTGTCGACGACGTAGCCGACAGGCTTGTCCGGCCGCGCGATCATGATCACCGGCAGGCCGAGCGCGCGCGCCGCCGCAAGCTTCGGGTAGGTGGCGTCTCCGCCGGAATTCTTCGAGACCAGGATGTCGATCTTCCGGCCGGTGAGCAGCCCGCGTTCTGCTGCGACATCGAACGGTCCGCGCGATTGGATCAGGCTGAGGTCGGGCGGCAGCTCCTTCTGCCTCGGCGCTTCGATCAGGCGCGCGATATAGTGGTGATGGGGCGCGGCGGCAAAAAAGTGCAAGTCCTGTCGCCCCAGACTGAGGAATACGCGACGCGGCGTCGGTCCCAGCAAGCGGGCGGCATCGGCGCTGTCGCGTGCGGCCTGCCAGTTGTCGCCGGCCATCGGCTTCCACTCGGGCCGCACGATCGAGACCAGCGGCACGCCCGCCTGCTTGCACGCGGCAAGCGCATTCGTCGAAATCCGGGCGGCGTAGGGGTGGGTGGCGTCGATCATGGCTTCCGTCTTCTCGGCCGCGAGCCATTGTGCGAGACCGTCAGCGCCGCCGAAGCCGCCGATGCGCGTCCTGATCGGTTGCAGTCGCGGCGACGCCGTGCGCCCGGCCAGCGACAAGACCGGATCGAAGCGCTTGTCGACCGCGAGCAGGCGCGCCAACGCCGAGGCTTCAGTCGTGCCGCCCAGAATGAGGATGCGCATGGCTGAGCGGCAAGTCAGCACGGCCGGACGCTGGCTGTCCATTGTCGGCATCGGCGAGGATGGTCTCACAGGGCTTTCGCCGGTGGCGCAGAAGCTCGTCGCCTCGGCCGAGCTGGTCGTCGGCGGCAAGCGGCATCTCGCGCTGGCCAAGGATCTGATCAAGGGCCGGGCGTTTTCGTGGCCGAGTCCGATCACCGATGCCCTGCCCGAGATCGAGAAGTATCGCGGCCGGCCGGTCGTCGTGCTGGCAAGCGGCGATCCGTTCCACTACGGCGTCGGCGACCTCCTGATGCGCTCGTTCGGCGCGGACGAGATGCTCTGCCTGCCGCAGCCCTCCTCGTTCAGCCTCGCGGCAGCGCGGCTCGGCTGGTCACTTCAGGATGTGGCGCTGGTCAGCCTGCATGGCCGTGCGCTGGAAACCGTCGTGCGGTACCTGCAACCCGGCGCGCGCGTGCTCGCTCTGTCGTGGGACGGCTCGACGCCGGCCAAGCTCGCCAGGCTCCTGGCCGATCGCGGCATGGCCCAGTCGTCCCTGACTGTGCTGGAGGCACTCGGCGGGCCGAACGAACGCATCCATCGCGATGTCGGCAAAGCGGCGGCCCTCAACATCATTGCCCTCGAGGTCGTCGCCGGGGCGAACGCCGCGGTGGTTCCGCTTGCCGGCGGGCTCGACGACAGCTTGTTCGAGCATGACGGCCAGCTCACCAAGCGCGAGGTGCGGGCGGTCACGCTTTCCGCACTGGCGCCGCGCGCGGGTGAGTTGCTGTGGGATGTCGGGCTGGGCGCGGGCTCGATTGCGATCGAATGGCTGCTGCACCATCCCACGATGCGCGCGATCGGCATCGAGGCCGATCGCGAACGGGCGGTACGCGCCGCGCGCAACGCCGCCAGGCTGGGAACGCCCGATCTCAGGATCGTCGAAGGCCGCGCGCCCGCCGCGCTGAAGGATTTACCCCGACCCGACGCCGTCTTCATTGGCGGGGGCCTGTCGGACGATGCGCTGTTCGAGGCCGTATGGTCGGCATTGCAGCCTCACGGGCGGCTGGTCGCTAATGCCGTGTCGCTCGCCACCGAAGGCAAGCTGATCGAATACTTCGGCAAGCATGGCGGCGAGCTGGTGCGCCTCGACGTGTCTCGTGCGGGCAAGGCCGGCGCCGGCAACGTGTTCGTGTGGCGGGCGGCTGCGCCGATCGTCCAATGGCGCGTGAGGAAGCCGTGATCGTGGCGGGCGTGGGCAGCCGACGCGAAATCACGGCCGACGAGCTGGAGCGGGTCGTGCGCATGGCGCTTGGCCTCTTCCGCCTGCCCGCCGAGCGGCTGGAAGCCCTGGCGACTGAATCGGCGAAGGCCCGCGAGCCCGCTTTCCTCGACACCGCGCAACGCCTGTCGGTCAAGCTGATCGGCTGCACGACGGACGAGCTTAACCGCGTTGCCGGCCAGGTGTTGACGCCGTCGAAGCTGGTGCTCGAGACCAAGGGGGTGCCCTCGATTGCCGAGGCCTCGGCGCTGGTCGGCGCCGGCCGTAATGCCCGGCTGCTGGGAACGCGTGTGGCGACGGAACGCGCGACTTGCGCCATCGCCGTGGGAGACGGCAAGTGACGGTGCATTTCATCGGCGCCGGGCCGGGCGCGCCGGACCTCATCACTGTGCGCGGTCGCGAGCTGATCGCGCGTTGTCCGGTGTGCCTTTACGCCGGTTCGCTGGTGCCAAGGGAGCTTCTTGCCCACTGCCCGGCCGGTGCACGCATTGTCGATACGGCACCGATGTCGCTCGAGGAGATCGTGACCGAATGCAAGCGCGCGACCGTTGCTGGACATGATGTGGCGCGGCTGCATTCGGGCGACCTCTCGATCTGGAGTGCGCTTGGTGAGCAGCTGCGCGCGCTCGCGGAAGCGGGCATCGACTGGACAGTGACTCCTGGCGTGCCGTCGTTCGCTGCCGCCGCCGCCGCGCTCGGGCAGGAGCTCACCTTGCCCGAGGTCGCGCAGACGGTCGTGCTGACCCGGACGCCCGGTCGCGCTTCTTCGATGCCTGAGGGCGAGCGGCTCGAGGTTTATGCCGGGACAGGTGCCACTCTGGCCATCCATCTCTCGATCCATGTGCTCGAGAAGGTCGTGACCGAGCTCACACCTTATTATGGCGCCGATTGCCCGGTGGCGGTCGTTTACCGTGCTTCTTGGCCGGACCAGCGCATCGTGCGCGCCACGCTCGGCACGATCGCGGCCGAGGCGGCGGCGCAGCCGATGGAGCGGACAGCGATCATTTTTGTCGGCAAGGTTCTGACGACGCGCGATTTCCGCAACAGCGCGTTGTACGACGCCGGCTACCAGCGCCGCTTTCGGGGTCGGGCATGACGGCTCTCAAGCTGCCTGACACCTTTCCTCCGTTGCCCGATTTCCCCGCCGGGGAAGTGTGGCTCGCCGGAGCAGGACCCGGCGATCCGCGCCTGCTGACGGTGCTCGCGCTGCACGCGCTCAGTGCCGCCGACGACATCGTGCACGATGCCTTGGTCGACAAGCGCGTGCTGGCGATGGCGCGCGCCGGCACGACGTTGATTCCTGCCGGCAAGCGCGGCGGCCGTCCGTCCCCGCATCAGCGCGACATCAACGAGGTGCTGATCGAGCGCGCCAGGCTCGGCCGGCGTGTGCTGCGACTGAAGGGTGGCGATCCGTTCGTGTTCGGTCGCGGCTGGGACGAGGCGGCGGCGCTGACGGCGGCGGGCATCCGCTTTCGCGTCATTCCGGGCATCACCTCGGGCCTTGCCGCAGCGGCGCTCGCCGGCATTCCCGCCACGACGCGCGACACCAACCACGCCATCGTGCTCGCCGCCGGCCATCGTGCCGAGGAGGGCGGCTCAACGGCCGACTGGGAGGCGTTGGCGCGGCTCGGCCAACCGATCGTGCTCTATATGCCGATGTCGCAGCTCGCCGAGGTCGCGTCCTCCCTGCAGAAAGGCGGGCTTTCGGGGGCCACGCCGGCTGCGCTGATCCAGTCGGCCACGCTGCCGGGCGAGAAGGTCGTCGAAACAACGCTCGGTTCACTGGTCGCAGACGCCACGAAGAGCGGCATCGGTTCGCCGGCGATCCTGGTGATCGGCGCGATCGCGGCCTTGCGCAAGCAACTGCTGTTGTCTCTGGTCGGCTGGAAATGACGCGCGGCCTGGTGATCGCCGCGACGCGCTCGGGCGCGGGCAAGACGACGATCACGCTCGGCCTGATGCGGGCGCTCGCCCGTCGCGGCATGACCGTGCAGCCCTTCAAGTGCGGCCCCGACTATATCGATCCGGCGTTCCATTCCGTCGCGACCGGCCGGCCGAGCTTCTCGCTCGACGACTGGGCGATGCGGCCGGAAACGATGGCCGATCTCGTGGCGCGGCATCCCGCCGACATCGCGATCGCCGAGGGGGTGATGGGCCTTTTCGATGGCGTGCAGGGGCGCGGCGCGACGGCCGATGTGGCGGCGCGGCTCGGCTGGCCTGTTGTGTTGATCCTCGACGCCTCGGGGCAGACCGAGACCGCCGCCGCGCTCGCCGCCGGCTGCGCCAACTATCGCGACGATCTCGGCATGGCGGGCGTGATCTTGAATCGGGTCGCCAGTGCGCGGCATCTCGCGATGATCGCGCCGGCGTTCGATCGAGCGGGCGTCAAGCTGTTCGGCGCGGTGCGCGCCGATCCGCGGCTGCGGCTGCCGGAACGCCATCTCGGCCTGGTGCAGGCTAGCGAGACGACTGACCTTGCAGGCCGGATCGACCAGTTCGCCGACGCAATCGAGGCGTCTGTGAGCATCGATGCCATTATCGCAAGCGCGCGACCACTGAAGCTCGCCGCCGAGGGCACGGCACAGATGATCGAGCCGCCGGGCCAACGTATTGCGCTGGCACAGGACCGCGCCTTCTCCTTCACGTATCCGCACCTGCTGGAGCATTGGCGCAGCAGCGGCGCGCAGATCCTGCCGTTCTCGCCGCTCGCCAATGAAGCACCTGCGTCGGATGCCGACGCGATCTGGCTGCCGGGCGGCTACCCCGAGCTGCATGCCGGGCCGCTCGCGGCGGCAGCGAATTTTCTCCACGGTCTCAAGCAGGCAGCGAGACGCAGCGCGACGGTTCATGGCGAATGTGGCGGCTACATGGTGCTGGGCGAGGGGCTGGAAGACGCGCAAGGGCAGCGCCATGCCATGGCCGGACTCCTGAAGCTGGAGACGTCGTTCGCCAGACGCAGTCTGCATCTTGGCTATCGCCGTGCGCGCCTGCTGAGGGACGGCGCGCTCGGCAAATCGGGAACCGAAATCCTCGGCCATGAATTTCACTACGCGCGCGTCGTCTCGACCGGTGACGAGCCGCTGGTCGAATGTCGCGACGCGTCGGGCGCTGCGGTCGTCGAAGCCGGTGCGCGGCGCGGGCCAGTCGGCGGCACTTTCTTTCACGCCATTGTGCGCCAATAGGCGCGGAGATCGACATGACGGTTCCTGTTTTCGACGCGGCGTTCCGCGACAAGTTCCGCGATCTCGTGCTGTGGCGGCGCGACGTGCGGCGCTTCCGTCCCGACCCCCTCGATCCTGCGCAACTCGACCGGCTGATCGAGATCGCCACCCATGCGCCATCGGTCGGCTTCAGCCAGCCCTGGCGGTTCGTGAAGGTCGACGATCCGGCGCGCCGGCTTGCCGTATGGGAAAGCTTCGCCAAGGCGAACGACAAGGCGCTGCAGGGCTACCAGGGCGAGCAGAAGGCCAACTACGCAAGCCTCAAGCTTGCGGGCCTGAAAGAGGCGCCGGTGCATCTAGCCGTGTTCTGTGACGACACGACGGCGACGGGGAGCGGCCTGGGGGCGCAGACAATGCCGGAAACACGGCGTTATTCGGTGGTCGCGGCGGTGCAGACGCTATGGCTCGCAGCGCGCGCCGAAGGCATCGGCATGGGCTGGGTCTCGATCCTCGATCCGCAGGAAGTCAGCCGAGTGCTCGACGTGCCGGAGGGTTGGAGCTTGATTGCCTATCTATGCCTTGGCCGGCCGGCCGAGCAGCATCTCGATCCCGAACTCGAGCGTCATCACTGGGAGCACCGTCACTATATCGGCGACGTGGTGTTCACCCGCTGAGCGTCCATCAACTCGACATGCGGCGCGCGCCCCGCACGCACCGCGATTGCCAGCGATCGACAGGCGATGTAGCCCGCGAAAAGCGCCGAGACCGCGGCAGTGATATCGCAAGGCACGATGGCGTCTTCGAGCGTCGCACCGGTGAAATCGATAAAAGAGAGCGCGACCATGCCGGCTGCCGCCATGGTGCCGTCGAAGCTGCGCTGCAGGCGCACCAAGTCACGCGTGTGGTCGACGGCAAGCTGCATCGTCCAGCCGCGCGCACGGCCGACAACACTGCCCACCGCCGCAGCGATCAACCACTCGGCGTCGTGCGGGAAGGTTGCGTCGAAAACGCCGGCGAGCAGCACAAGAGACGTGACGACCGCAAGTGCCGCCGGAACAGCGAGCCGCCACAGCTTGATGACGCTGCCGCGCGACTGTCCTGACATCGTTGTCAGGCAGGTCACGGCGATGAGGACCGTGAAGACGTTTGCAAGGCTGAGAGGCGCAATCATCAGCAGATATTTTAGAACAAAACCTTTGTTCTGCCGAGACGCGTCGAGATGCAAGAAGTCGTCACTCGTGCGTCACACCTGCTGCAATGTGCTTTGGCCCGTGAACCAGTCGAGGATCGGTCCGTTCTCGTCACGCGGATAAGTATGCGCGAGATCCTCGATGCGGCGATAGATGACATTGGCGCCAGCTTGCCGCAGTGCCCGTTCCGCGCCGCGCGCCATTTCGGCCGGGAACATCCAATCCTGTGCGCCATGCACGATGCAAATTGGCAGTTCGTGCAGGCGGTCTGCATTCGCCATGGCGAGGATCAGGGGATGAAATGAGGCGGCAACCGGCGCGAGATGCGTGAAGCGGCAGCCGCCTTGCAGGCCCAACACGTAGGTGAATGTGCCGCCGTCGCTCATGCCGGTGAGCAACTGCCGTGCAGGATCGATGTTCCACTTGGCGGCGATGTCGCCCGTGATCTGTTCGATGTTCGAACCGTCGATGTCGGGTTCCATCAACGACCAGGTCGAGCCGCGTGCTGTCGGAGCGACAAGGATGAAATTGCGGGTGCGGGCCTCGCGCAGCCAGCTCCACAGGAAGGCGCCGCCGTTGCCGCTGCCGCCATGCATGGCGACCACGAGCGGGCAAGGATGCGCCGGATCGTAGCTCTCGGGCACGTACATCGAGAAGCCGCCGCGCGTGCCGGCCGGCCCGCCGACATGCATGACGCCCACGCCATCGCGGGCCGGATCGACCGTGGCCAGGCGCTCGAGCAGGCCCGCATCGTTTCGGGCGGCCGGCTCGAGGAAGAACTGACTGACGGGGCGCAAGTGCGGCGCCATCGGATAGAGTGCTTCGGCGGCGCGCGCGTAGGCGCGAAGTGCCCGGTAGGCCGCGACGATCGGTTGCTCGGCCTGCGGCGCCGCAAGCAGACCGGCCACCCCCTCGCTGGTCGCCGCCGCCGACTTTTCCAGGCACTCCCGCGCCGGCAGCAGCCTCTCCGGCCAGTCCAGCCCGCGTGAGGCCGCCAGCGCCCGGTCGAGGTCGCCGCGGCGGCTGCCGACCGCATCGATCAGATCGGCTAGCGTCGTCGGCGACAAATGCCGCCCGGCAAACTCCAGCGCGTAAAGCGCCTTCAGGATGGCGGGGACAAGTCGCGAAATGAGATCGACCACCGGTTCGTTCGGCGCGGACATGCCGCAGCATAGGCGGGCGCGGGGCAAAGCAGTAGAAATCGCCTTCCGACACGCGGGCCGAGGCCCGGAAAATGCCGAAAAATCTACGCTCTGCTTGCTCTTGAGCCTGCAGTCCGCTTGGATACGTTATCCGCCAATCAGAATACGCGAGGGGGAGCCCCAAGGCATGAGCGAAGTTCAGTATATGGCCGCCAAGACCGTCAAAGAGGCGGTGAAAATGATGCAGGCCGCCAAGGGCAAGGGCTGGATCCTAGCCGGCGGCACCGACCTTCTGGTTCAGATGAAGAGCGGCCTGAGGTCGCCCGGGGTCATCATCGACGTCAAACACATTCCCGAGATGACGACGGTGGTCGAAAAGAAGGGGAGCTTCACCATCGGCGCAGCCACACCGGCGGCGGTGCTGGGCGAGAACAAGAAGCTCAAGAAGGCCTGGCCTGGGGTTATCGAGGCCGCGAACCTGATCGGCTCGACCCAGGTGCAGGGCCGCGCCTCGATGGGCGGCAATCTCTGCAACGCCTCGCCAGCTGCCGACTCGGTTCCGGCGCTCGTGGCTGCCGGCTGCATCGTCAATGTGCAGGGCCCCAAGGGCAAGCGCTCGGTGCCGATCGAGAAATTCAACTCCGGCCCCGGCAAGACGACGCTCAAGAACGGCGAGATCGTGGTCTCGCTGACGCTGCCGGCGCGGCCCAAGAGCTCGAGCGACGCCTATCGCCGCCTGATCCCGCGCACGGAAATGGATATCGCGGTCGTCGGCATGGGCGTCAGCCTCACCATGAAAGGCGATACAGTCGCCGACGCGCGGGTCGGCCTCGGCGCCGTGGCGCCGACGGTGCTGCGCGTCGCCAGGGCCGAGAAGGCCCTGATCGGCTCCAAGCTCGACGACAAGGCGCTCGAGGCCGCCGCCGCCGCCTGCTCGGCGGCGTGCAAGCCGATCGACGACAAGCGCGGCACCATCAAGTACCGCACCAAGATTGCCGGCGTGCTGCTCAAGCGCGTGGCGCTGATCGCTCGCGATCGCGTCAAGGGCATCGAACACCATATGCACGACAGCTGGGCATAAAGAGGCAGGGGCATCCACCAATGGCAAAGATCCACGTCAACACCACCATCAACGGCTCGCCGACCGAGTTCCTGTGCGACGCCAATCAGACCCTGCTCGACGTCCTGCGCGATACGCTGGGGCTCACCGGCAGCAAGGAAGGCTGCGGTTCGGGCGATTGCGGCGCCTGCAGCGTCACGGTCAACGGCCGGCTCTGCTGCTCCTGCCTCATCCTGGCGCCCGAAGCCGAGGGCCAGAAAATCGAAACCATCGAGGGCATGGCGGACGGCGACAAGCTCCATCCGCTGCAGAAGAAGTTCGTCGAGATGGCGGCGCTCCAGTGCGGCATCTGTACACCGGGCTTCCTCGTCGCCTCGCGGGCGCTGCTCGCCAAGAACCCCAACCCGACCGAGACCGAAGTCCGCTATTGGCTGGCGGGCAACCTCTGCCGCTGCACCGGCTACGACAAGATCATCTCCGCCGTTCTCGACGTCGCCGCCGAAATGAGGGAGGGCGCCAAATGAGCAACGCCAAATACAAGTGGATCGGCACCCGCCCCGATCGTCCGGACGGCGCCGACAAGGTGACCGGGCGCGCCCGTTTCGGGGCCGACTTCAACCTGCCCGGTCAGCTCGTCGGCAAGGTGCTGCGCAGCCCGCACGCCCATGCCGAGATTCGCTCGATCGACACCTCGAAGGCAGAGGCGCTGCCCGGCGTGAAGGCGGTCGTCACGGCCAAGGATTTTCCCGAGCAGGCCAACCTGATCGTGCCGACCGGCGAGATGCAGGTGAACCTGCGCGACGTGACGCGCAACATCATGGCGCGCGAGAAGGCGCTCTATGAAGGTCACCCCGTCGCCGCGGTCGCCGCCGTCTCGGAGGCGGTCGCCCGCCAGGCGCTGGCGCTGATCAAGGTCGACTACAAGGTGCTGCCGCACGTCATCGACGTGCTCGACGCCATGAAGCCCAACGCGCCGGTGCTGCATGACGGCATGATGACCGAGGGCGCCAATCCGCCGGCCACCAAGGCCTCCAACATCGCCAAGCGCATCGAGTTCAAGAAGGGCGATGCGGCCGCGGGCTTCGCCCAGGCGGACGTCGTGATCGAGCGCGACTTCAGCACCCAGGCGGTCCACCAGGGCTACATCGAGCCGCATGCCGCGCTCGCCAGCGCCAGCGAAGACGGCCAGGTCCAGGTCTGGTCGACGACACAGGGCCACTTCCAGGTGCGCGGCTTCTGTGCGCGGCTGCTGAACATCGAGACCTCGCAGATCCGCGTCACGCCGACCGAGATCGGCGGCGGCTTCGGCGGCAAGACCGTGGTCTATCTCGAGCCGCTCGCCATCCGGCTGTCTCAGAAGGCGGGCAAGCCGGTGAAGATGACGATGACGCGCGAGGAGGTGTTCCGCGCCTCCGGCCCGGCGCCCGGCGGCAACGTCTATGTCAAGATCGGCGCCACCAAGGACGGCCGCATCGTCGCCGGCGAATGCATCGTCAAGATGCAGGCCGGCGCCTTCCCAGGCTCGCCGGTCGGCCCCGCCTGCATGTGCAGCTTCGCCTGCTACGACATCGACAACCTCTACATCGAGGGCTTCGACGTCGTGAGCAACCGGCCCAAGGTCGCGGCCTATCGTGCCCCCGGCGCGCCGATCTCGGCGTGGGCCGTCGAATCCGCCATCGACATGCTGGCGCAGCGCCTCAACATGGATCCGATCGATCTGCGCCTGAAGAATGCCGCCAGGAAGGGCACCAAGACCGCCTACGGCGTCACTTTCAACACCATCGGCATGGTCGAGACGCTGGAGGCGGCCAAGAACTCGCCGCACTACAAGACGCCGGTCAAGCCGGGCTATGCGCGCGGCGTCGCGGCCGGCTTCTGGTTCAACGTCGGCGCCGACTCGAGCGCCGCCGCCCATGTCGGCGAGGACGGCTCCGTCACTGTGATCTCGGGCAATCCCGACATCGGCGGCAGCCGCGCTTCGCTCGCCCTGATGGCGGCCGAGGAATTGGGCGTCGACTACGACAAGGTGCGGCCGGTGATCGCCGACACGGCCTCGATCGGCTTCAACTTCGTGACCGGCGGCAGCCGCGTCACCTTCGCCACCGGCCTCGCCGTCGTGAACTCGGTGCGCGACCTGATCCGCGAGCTGAAGGTGCGTGCCGCCAAGATCTGGAAGGTCGACCCGGAGGCGGTGATCTGGGAGAACGGCATGGCCAAGCCCGCCGGCTCCAACGTCGGCGACTTCAAGCCGCTGTCGATCGCCGAGCTGGCCGCCCAGGCGGGGCGTACCGGCGGGCCGATCAACGGCCACGCCCAGCTCAACGTCACCGGCGCGGGGCCGGGCTTCGGCGTGCACATCGTCGACCTCAAGGTCGACCGCGACACGGGCTGCGTCTCGATCGGCCGCTACACGGCGGCGCAGGACGTCGGCACCGCGATCCACCCGAGTTACGTGGAAGGCCAGCTGCAGGGCGGCGCCGTCCAAGGCATCGGCTGGGCACTGAACGAGGAGTACATCTACAACAAGCGCGGGCGGCTCGATAACCCGGGCTTCCTCGACTACCGCATGCCGGTCGCGTCCGACCTGCCGATGATCGAGACGATCCTCGTCGAGGTACCGAACCCGACGCATCCCTACGGCGTGCGCGGCGTCGGCGAAGTGCCGATCGTTCCGCCCACCGCCGCCATCGGCAACGCCATCGCCCGCAACACCGGCGTGCGCCTGGTCGACCTGCCAATGTCGCCGCCCAAGATCTCCGAGGCGCTTGACGCCGCGGCACCGCGAATGGCGGCCGAGTAACAAAGAAGAAGACAACGCGTAACGCAGGAGGGAACCGATGGCCTACAAGATCATGATCATGGGCGCGTCCTATGGATCGTTGCTCGCGTCCAAGATCCTTTTCGGCGGCCATTCGGTTCACCTCATCTGCCTGCCGGCGGAAGCGGACCTGATCAACAGCGAGGGCTTCAAGGTGCGGCTGCCGGTGCGCGGCCGCAAGGATCCGGTGCTGCTCGAGTCGCGCAGGCTGCCGGGCAAGGTGACGGCGGGTGGCGTCGACAGCGCCAATCCCGCCGACTTCGACCTGATCGGTCTCGCCATGCAGGAGCCGCAGTACCGCTCGCCCGGCGTGCGCGAACTGCTGGACCGGGTCGCGAGATCGCGCAAGCCCTGCATGTCGATCATGAACATGCCGCCGCTGCCCTACATGCGCCGCATCCCGGGCCTGAATGGCGATTCGCTGAAGCCCGCCTACACCGATGCCTCGGTGTGGGACAATTTCGACCCCGAGTGCATGACCTTGAACAGCCCCGACCCGCAGGCGATCCGCCCGCCCGAGGAGAAGGTCAACTTCCTGCAGGTCACCCTGCCCACCAACTTCAAGGTCGCCAGGTTCACGGACGCCAAGGCGACGGCGATCCTGCGCCAGCTCGAGAAGGACGTCGAAGCCGCGCGCTTCGAGACGCCCGAGGGCAAGATCGAGCTGCCGGTCAAGCTCAAGGTCTACGATTCGATCTTCGTGCCGCTTGCCAAGTGGGCGATGCTGCTCGCCGGCAACTATCGCTGCATCACCAAGGACGGCATGCGCACCGCACAGGAAGCGGTGCACTCCGACATCGAGACCTCGCGCTCGGTCTACAATTTCGTCAACGACCTATGCGTGAAGCTCGGCGCCAATCCCAACGACCTGGTGCCATTCGAGAAGTATGCCGCAGCGGCGCAGAGCCTGGTGCGGCCCGCGTCCGCGGCACGGGCGCTCAACAACGGCATGCCCAACATCGAGCGCGCCGACAAGCTGGTGCAGCTGATCGCCCGCCAGAAGGGCCTCAGCCACCCGGTGATCGACGCCGGCGTCGCCTTGGTCGACGCCCGGCTCGAGGCCAACCGCAAAAAGGCGGCCGCCTGAGCACGTCGATGTCCCACGATGTACCAACGTCGTGGGACATGTTTGATATCGATGAAATAAGGTTTTTAGGCCGAATGTCCCACTTTATGCGCCACACCCCCGGGAGCTGAGGGCGGCCAGAAAGTTCTATAGGACAGAATCGGTTTCGCTAAGCCGCCTGGGCCTCCGCCTGCGTCGCCGTCGGGCCGTCGCCGGCCAAGGTCGTACGGCGCATGTCGCGCGGCTCGTTGGCCGGGAACGGCCGGGCGCGGTGCATCGTCTGGCGGTTGTCCCACATCACGAGGTCGCCGACGCGCCATTTGTGCGTGTAGACGAACTCGCGCTGCGTGGCGTGCTCGATCAGGTCGCGCAGGAAGCCGCGCGCCTCGGGGATCGGCCAGCCGACGATGGCACCGGCATGGCTCGCGAGATAGAGCGACTTGCGGCCGGTCACGGGATGGGTGCGCACCATGCACTGCCGCACCGGCTTGAAGCGCTCGCGCTCTTCCTCGGTGAAGTCGAAGAAGCCGATCTGCTGGCGCGAATACATCTGGCTGTGCTCGCACACCAT
>DASRFX010000059.1:0-12179 GCA_035651335.1 Reyranella sp.
GCGGCCTCGAGCTCGCCCTCTCCTGCCATTTCCGCGTCGGCGTCGCCGAGGCGAAGTTTGGCCTGCCCGAGGTGAAGCTCGGCATCCTGCCGGGCGCCGGCGGCACGCAGCGCCTGCCGCGCCTGGTCGGCGTGGCGCTGGCCCTCGACATGATCACCAGCGGCGAGCCGATCGGCGCGAAAGAGGCGCGCGAGACGGGCCTCATCGACGATATCGTCTCGGGCGACCTCCGCGCCGGCGCCATCGCCTTCGCCGAGCGCGCGCTCAGCGAGCGCCTGCCGCTGCGCCGCGTCCGCGACCTGAGCGACAAGCTCACGGTGACCGATGCCAATCTGTTCAAGGATCAGCGCGGCGCGCTCGCCAAGCGCAAGCGCGGCCTCGAGGCGCCGCAGGCCTGCGTCGACGCGGTCGAGGCGGCTGCCACGCTGCCCTTCGAGCAGGGCATGAAGCGCGAGCGCGAGCTGTTCGTCGAGCTGCTCACCTCGCAGGAATCGGCGGCGCAGCGCTACTACTTCTTCGCCGAGCGCGAGGCAGCCAAGGTGCTCGACGTGCCGGCCGACACGCCGCAGCGCGCCGTGAAGACCGCCGGCATCGTCGGCGCCGGCACGATGGGCGGCGGCATCGCCATGAACTTCGCCAACGCCGGCATCCCGGTGACCCTGCTCGAGGTCAAGCAGGAGGCGCTCGACCGCGGCCTCAAGACCATCCGCACCAACTACGAGAACACCGCCAAGCGCGGCGGCATGAAGGCCGAGGACGTCGACAAGCGCATGGCGCTGATCAAGCCGACGCTTTCCTACGACGACCTCAAGGACGCCGACGTCATCATCGAGGCGGTGTTCGAGACCATGGAAGTGAAGGAAGGCGTCTTCAAGCAGCTCGATGCGATTGCGAAACCGGGCGCCATCCTGGCGACCAACACCTCGGGGCTCGACGTCAACCAGATCGCCCAATACACGAAGCGGCCGGGCGACGTGATCGGCATGCACTTCTTCTCGCCGGCCAACGTCATGAAGCTCCTCGAGAACGTGCGCGGCAAGGCGACCGAGAAGGACGTGATCGCCACGGTCATGACCCTCAGCAAGAAGATCGGCAAGATCCCGGTGCTGGTCGGCGTCTGCGAGGGCTTCGTCGGCAACCGCATGCTGCGCCAGCGCGGCGTGCAGTCTTCGTACATGCTCGAGGAGGGCGCCCTGCCGCAGCAGGTCGACAAGGTCCTGTACGATTTCGGCTTCCCGATGGGCCCCTTCGCCATGAGCGATCTCGCCGGCAACGACGTCGGCTGGCGCATCCGCCAGGGCAAGAAGGAGAAGGAAAAGCGCAACGTGCGCTACACCGGCTACATCGCCGACGCGATCTGCGAGCTGGGCCGCTTCGGCCAGAAGACCGGCTTGGGCTACTACAGGTACAACCTGCCCGACCGCACGCCGATCCCCGATCCCGAGGTCGAGAAGATCATCGAGGAGACCTCGCAGAAGCTCGGCATCACCCGCCGCGCCATCTCCGACCAGGAGATCCTCGAGCGCTGCCTCTATCCGATGGTCAACGAGGGCGCCAAGATCCTGGCCGAAGGCATGGCCCAGCGCTCGCTCGACATCGACGTGATCTGGGTCAACGGCTACGGCTGGCCGGTCTATCGCGGCGGCCCGATGTGGTGGGCCGACAACGTGGTCGGGTTGAAGACCATCCACGACGCCCTGCTGAAGTACCGCGACGCCTCGGGCGACCCATTCTGGGAGCCGGCGCCGCTGCTCAAGAAGCTGGTGCAGGACGGCAAGAAATTCTCTAGCGTCTGAACAAGATTTGGGAAGGAAGGCACCATGGCCGACGCAGTAATCGTCTCCACCGCCCGCACGCCGATCGGCAAGGCGTTCCGCGGCATCTTCAACGACACGCACGCCGCCGACATGGGCGCGCACGTGATCAAGCACGCCGCCGAGCGCGCCAAGGTCGAGCTGGGCGAGATCGAGGACGTGATCATGGGCTGCGCGGCGCCGGAAGGCACCTCGGGCTCGAACGTGGCCCGCGTCTCGGCGATTCGCGCCGGCGCGCCGGTCTCGGTGTCGGGCGTCACGGTCAACCGCTTCTGCTCGTCGGGCCTGCAGACCATCTCGATGGCGGCCCAGCGCGTGCTCGTCGACAAGGTGCCGGTCATGCTGGCCGGCGGCCTCGAATCGGTGTCGCTGGTGCAGGGCCCGCCGGGCGGCAACAAGAACCGGCTGGTCAACCCGTGGGTCAAGGAGCACGTGCCGGGCATCTACCACAGCATGATCCAGACCGCCGACACGGTGGCGGCGCGCTACAAGATCAGCCGCGAGTACCAGGACGAGTATTCGCTGCAGAGCCAGATGCGCACGGCGGCCGGCCAGCAGGCCGGCAAGTTCGACGACGAGATCGTGCCGATGGAAACCACGATGCTGGTCACCGACAAGAACACCCAGGAAGTCACCAGGAAACAGACCAGGCTCACCAAGGACGAAGGCAACCGGCCCGACACCAACCTGGAGGGCCTCGCCAAGCTGCAGCCGGTGATGGGCCCGGACAAGTGGATCACCGCCGGCAATGCGAGCCAGCTGTCCGACGGCGCCTCGGCCTGCGTGGTGATGAGCGACGCCGAGGCCGCCAAGCGCGGCCTGAAGCCGCTCGGCATCTACAAGGGCCTGGTCGTGGCCGGCTGCGAGCCCGACGAGATGGGCATCGGCCCGGTCTATGCGGTCCCGAAGCTGCTGAAGCGCTTCGGGCTCAAGATGGACGACATCGATCTTTGGGAGCTGAACGAGGCGTTCGCAGTGCAGGTGCTGTACTGCCGCGACAAGCTCGGCATCCCCAACGACAAGCTGAACGTCAACGGTGGCTCGATCTCGATCGGCCATCCGTTCGGCATGACCGGCGCACGCTGCACCGGCCACGCCCTGATCGAGGGCCGTCGCCGCAAGGCCAAGAACGTCGTCGTCACGATGTGCATCGGCGGCGGCATGGGCGCCGCCGGCCTGTTCGAGGTCGTGCACTGACGGACTAAGGTTCGCCTCTCGCCTCTCCTCCGCCGGTCGAGGAGGGGCGAGGCGCCGGCCGCCTCGTGATCTTCCCTGGGCGGAATTCCGTTGCTCGTCGCCGGCCATCCGCATAACGTGGTCGGCAAGATCCCAACGTGGATCACCGTCCGCCCTGACGCGGACGTCAGACAACAGGGAAGGCAGCCATGATCTCTTCGAACAATCGATCGCCTTAGCGCTTGTCGCAGCCATGCGGCTGCCGACACCACGATCGTCGCGCAGCCGCCGAGAGCGTCCCGTGTGTCCATGCCAATGGGAGGCGACGATGGCGAAAAGGATCGAGGGCGTTGCGTACGCTGGGCGTGAGGACGATCCGACAGATGGCGGCCCACCGTCGGACTTGACGCGCCGTGGCCTGCTGGCGCTGTCGGCCTTCGGCATCGCCTCGCTAGCTGACCGGACGGCATTCGCCGATGGCGCCGAAGGCCAGCTCACCTGGGCGGTCCACGTGTCGCTGGCGCCGACCTGGTTCGATCCGGCCGAGACGCCGGGCATCATCACGCCGTTCATGCTGCTGTACGCCCTGCACGATGCCGTGGTGAAGCCGATGCCGGGCAGCAACGCCCAGCCTTGCCTGGCCGAGGCCTGGAAGGCGGCGCCGGACGGCCTCAGCTACCAGTTCACCCTGCGCAAGGGCGCGAAGTTCCACAACGGCGAGCCGGTGACCGCCGAGGACGTCAAGTTCTCGTTCGAGCGCTATCGCGGCACGTCGGCGGCGATGCTGAAGGAACGGGTGAAAACCGTCGAGGCGCCGGACGCCGAGACCGTCCGCTTCGTGCTCAAGGAGCCGTGGCCCGACTTCCTCACCTTCTACAGCTCGGCGACCGGCGCGGGCTGGATCGTGCCCAAGAAATACGTCGAGAAGGTCGGCGACGAAGGCTTCAAGAAAGCGCCGGTCGGCGCCGGCCCCTACAAGTTTATCTCGTTCACGCCGGGCGTCGAGCTGGTGTTCGAGGCGTTCGAGGGCTACTGGCGCAAGCCGCCCACGGTGAAGCGGCTGGTCCTCAAGGTCATCCCGGAAGAGGCGACGCGGCTTGCGGCGCTGAAGCGCGGCGAGGTCGACATCGCCTACTCGATCCGCGGCGAGCTCGCCGAGGAGCTGCGCCACACGCCCGGCCTGACGCTGAAGTCGGTCGTGCTGCAGGCGCCGTTCTGGATCTATTTCGCCGACCAGTGGGATGCCAAGTCGCCATGGCACGACCAGCGCGTGCGCGAGGCGGTGCGGTACGCCATCGACTACAAGGCGATCTCCGATGCGCTGACCCTCGGCTACTCGCCGATCACCAACAGCATGATCCCCAACGGGTTCGAGTTCTACTGGAAGCCGCCGGAAGCGGTGTACGACGCCAAGAAAGCGAAGGAGCTCTTGGCGGCCGCCGGCCTTGGCCGCGGCTTCAACGGCGGCGACTACTATTGCGACGCCTCCTACTCGAACGTCGCCGAGGCCGTCCTCAATTACCTCCAGGAAGTCGGGATCAAGATCCAGCTGCGGCCGCTCGAGCGCGCCGCCTTCTACAGCGGCTACTCGCAGAAGAAGATGAAGAACCTGATCCAGGGCGCGTCCGGCGCATTCGGCAACGCCGCGACCCGTATCGCAGCCTTCGTCGCCAAGGGCGGCGCCTACTGCTACGGCAACTATCCCGACATCGACGAGCTGTTCGCCAAGCAGGAATCCGAGCTCGACGTGGCCAAGCGCACCGAGATCCTGCATCGCATCCAGCAGTTGGTGCACGAGAAGAGCATGTACGCGCCGATCTGGCAGCTCGCTTTCCTGAACGGCGTCGGCAAGCGTGTCGGGGAGTCGGGCTTCGGCCTGGTCAAAGGCAACGCCTATTCCGCGCCCTACGAGGACGTGACGATCAGGAAGTGACGGGACGACGGGCGAAGAGGACCGCGCGCCATGAAGCAGTACATCGTTCGCCGGATCGGCTACTCACTGCTCTCGCTGTTCCTGCTGTCGCTCACGATCTTCCTGTTCGTGCGCGTGACAGGCGATCCGGCGAGCCTGCTGCTCGAGCCGGGCGCCAGCCCCGAGGACATCGCCAACCTGCGCCAGCAGCTCGGCCTCGACCAGCCCTTGTGGGTGCAATACTGGAAGTTCGTCGAGAGCTTCCTCACCGGCGATCTCGGCCAGTCGTTCTACTACCGCGCGCCGGTCCTCAATCTCTACTTCGAGCGGCTGCCCAACTCGCTGCTGCTCGCCTCGGTGGCGATGGTGCTGTCGCTGGTCATCGGCATCCCGAGCGGCGTGCTGGCCGCCGTGCGCGTCGGCGGCTTCTGGGACAACGCCGGCAAGGTCTTCACCCTGCTCGGCCTGTCGCTGCCGTCGTTCTTCATCGGCCTGGTGCTGATCCTGTTCTTCACCGTCTATCTCGGCTGGCTGCCCTCCTCGGGCGCCGGCACGCCGGCGCACCTCGTGATGCCGGCCTTCACCCTCGGCTGGTACTTCGCCGCCGCGCACATGCGGCTCACCCGTTCCTCGATGCTCGAGGTGCTGGGCTCGGAGTACGTCAAGCTGGCGCGCCTCAAGGGCCTGCCCGAGGCGCTGGTGATCGGCAAGCACGCCTTCAAGAACGCACTGATCCCGGTGATCACGCTGGCCGGCATCAACCTCGTGGTCATGATCAACGTCGCCGTCGTGGTCGAGACCGTGTTCGCCTGGCCGGGCATCGGCCGGCTGCTCTACGAGGGCATCAGCTTCCGCGATTTCCCCGTCGTCCAGGCCGTGGTGGTGATCGGCGGCAGCATGATCATTCTGGTCAACCTGCTGGTCGACATCCTCTACGCCCTGATCGATCCCCGCATCCGCATGGAGAGCTGACCCCCATGGCCGTCACAACGCCTCCTGTCGCCGCCGTCCCCGTCCGCTCGCCGTTCGCGCTGCCGAAATGGCTGTCGGGCTTTCCGACCGTCCCGGTGGCGGTCCTGGTTCTGATCGCGCTGGTCGCCGTCTTCGCCAACCTGCTGGCGCCCTACAATCCGGAAATCGGCAGCCTGTCGATGCGCTACAAGCCGCCGTTCTGGCAGGCCGGCGGCAGCATGGCGCATCTGCTCGGCACCGACCATGTCGGGCGGGACGAGCTGTCGCGCCTGATCTTCGGCGCGCGCGTGTCGATGATCGTCGGCGTCGCCGCCGTCGTGGTCGCGGGTTCGATCGGCACCTTCCTCGGCATCGTGTCGGGCTATCTCGGCGGCTGGGTCGACCAGGTGATCATGCGCGTGGCCGATGCATGGCTCGCGTTGCCGGCGCTGACCTTCGCCATCTTCCTCGCCGCCATCGTCGGCCCCAGCGAATTCAACATCATCTTCATCCTGGGCGGCGTCTACTGGACGCGCTACGCCCGCGTGATCCGCAGCGAGGTGCTGTCGCTCAAGCAGCGCGAGTTCGTGCGGCTGGCGATCGTCGCCGGCTGCCCCAAGCATGTGATCATGTGGCGTCACATCCTGCCCAACGTGATCAATTCCGCCGTGGTGATCGGCACCCTGATGCTGGGCGTGGTGATCGTGACCGAGGCGGCTCTGTCGTTTCTCGGCATCGGCGTGCCGCCGCCCAAGCCCGCCTGGGGCCTGATGATGGCCGATGGCAAGCAGGGCCTGATGGTCGGGCACTGGTGGCTCACCGTACTGCCGGGCATCTGCATCATGCTGATGGTGCTGTCGGCCAACCTGCTGGGCGACTGGCTGCGCGTGAAGCTCGATCCGCAGATGCGCCAGCTGTGAGCCCGCGATCGTGAGTACCGCGCAATGAGCACCGTTTCTCCACCGCTGCTGTCGCTCGAGCATCTGAGCGCCCACTACGTCTCGCAGCAGGGCACGCGCGTGGTGTGCGCTGTCGACGACGTGAGCCTGCGGCTCGGCGCCGGCGAGACCCTTGGCATCGTGGGCGAGTCGGGTTCGGGCAAGAGCACGCTTGCCCTCACCATCATGCGCCAGTTGCCGACGGCGGCGCGCATCGTCAGCGGCCGCATGATGTTCGAGGGCGAGAACCTGCTCGACAAGTCGGACGCGGAGATGCGCCGGGTGCGCGGCAAGCGCATCGCCATGGTGCTGCAGGACCCGATGGCCTCGCTCAACCCGCTGTTCTCGATCGGCAACCAGGTCGGCGAGCCGCTGCGGGTGCACGAAGGTGCGCCGGTGGCCAAAGCTTGGGCAAAGGCGATCGAGCTCCTGCGCTCGGTGCGCATCGCCTCGCCGGAGACGCGGGCCACGCAGTTCCCGCACGAGATGTCAGGCGGCATGCGCCAGCGCATCGTGGGCGCGATCGGCATCTCCTGCGAGCCTCGCCTGCTGATCGCCGACGAGCCGACCACCAGCCTCGACCTCACCATCCAGGCGCAATACCTCAATCTGATGCGCGACCTGCAGCGCGAACACGGCCTGGCGCTGATCTTCATCACCCACAATCTCGGCATCGTCGCCAAGATGTGCACGCAGCTCGCGGTCATGTATGCCGGGCGCATCGTCGAGCAGGGGCCGGTCAAGCGCATCTTCTCCGCCCCGGCCCACCCGTACACGAAGGCGCTGCTCGGCTCGATCCCGCGCATGACGGACGGCCACGATCGTCTCACCGCGATCGAGGGCCAGCCGCCGGACCTTTCCAACCTCCCGCAGGGCTGCGCCTTCGCCCCACGGTGCCCCAAGGCGACGGCGCACTGCCGCGCCGAGGCGCCGATCGAATTCATCCTCGCCGACGGACACAGCGCGCGCTGCTGGCTGGCCAGCGGGAGCGCCACGGCATGACGGCCGGCAGCATCATCGAGGCGGCCGGCCTCACCAAGCATTTCCCGGCGCGACGCGGGCTGTTCGGCGGCGACCGCGGCGTCGTGCGCGCCGTCGATGGCGTCTCCTTCGCCATCGATCCCGGCAAGACCTTGGGCGTGGTAGGCGAGTCGGGCTGCGGCAAGACAACGACGGCCAAGCTGGTGCTCGGTCTGGAGGCGCCAAGCGGCGGCAGCATCCGCTTCGAAGGCCACGACCTCGCCGCGCTCGATGCCGCCGGCCGCCGCCGCTATCGCCGCTCCGTCCAGGCGGTGTTCCAGGACCCCTACGCCTCGCTCAATCCACGCATGCGCATCAGCACGATCATCGCCGAGCCGCTGGTCACCAACGAGGCCACCAACCCCGGCAACGTGCGCCAGCGCGTGCTCGAGCTGCTCGATCTGGTCGGTCTGCCCGAGCGCTCGGCCGATCTCTTTCCGCACGAATTCTCCGGCGGCCAGCGCCAGCGCATCGCGATCGCGCGCGCCCTGGTACTGTCGCCCAAGCTGGTCGTGCTCGACGAGCCAGTCTCGGCGCTCGACGTCTCGATTCGCGCCCAGATCCTCAACCTGCTGCGCGATCTGCAGCAGCGGCTCGGCCTCTCCTACCTCTTCATCGCCCACGACCTCGCCGCCGTCGCCCACATGAGCCACGACGTCGTGGTCATGTATCTCGGCAAGGTCGTCGAAAGCGGCGCAGCGCGCGCGATCGCCCTGAAGCCGATGCATCCATATACCCAGGCCCTGTTCGCGGCGGCCCTGCCCAGCCACCCCGACGAGCAACGTGAGGAAGTGGCGCTTTCCGGCGAGGTGCCGAGCCCGCTCAATCCGCCGGGCGGCTGCCGCTTCCACCCGCGCTGTCCCCATGCGACCGCGCGCTGCGCGGCCGAGGAGCCACCGCTGATCAAGGTCGCCGATCGTATGGTCGCCTGCCACCTGCTGGCCTGAGGCCGACCACAACATGTTGAGGCGTGCGTTTTAAAATAACACGGGAATAACATGGCTCTCTCAACCTATTGATGCTCGCGTTGCACGCCGAACCGCGCATGCCGGAGCATAGTCCCGACCGTTAGAAGGCGACGATTCTGTCGTATAGAACTCGCCCTCGGGCGGGACGACGACGGCGGCTACGCCTTTTTTTGATGCTGCCTGAGGGCGGCGCCGAATGCCTTGAACAGGGCTTTGTTGATCGGATTGGTCTGCGGATCGTATTCGGCGTGCCACTGCACGCCGAGCGCGAAGGACGTGGCGCCGGCGATGCTGATCGCCTCGATCGTGCCGTCCTCGGCCACGCCCTCGATCACCACCCGCTTGCCGGGATCGAGGATGCCCTGCCCGTGCAGCGAGTTCACCTTGATCTTCTCGCAGCCCAGGATCCTGGCGAACGCGCCGTCGGGCGCCAGGGTCACTTCGTGGCGGTCGGCGAACACGACCTCCGGGTCGGGGTGGATCTCGCCATTGGCGAGCCGCGGCATGCGGTGGTTCATACGGCCCGGCAGCTCGCGGATCTCCGGATGCAGCGAGCCGCCGAACGCGACGTTCATCTCCTGCAGGCCGCGGCAGACACCGAACAGGGGAACGCCGCGCTCGACGCAGGCCTCGATCAAGCCGAGCGCCACGGCATCGCGCTCCTGGTCGTAGGGTTCGTGCTTGGGATCGGGCTCGAGGCCGAAGCGCGAGGGATGGACGTTGGCCCGCGCCCCGGTCAGCAGGATGCCGTCGACCGCCCCCAGCAGCGCATCGATGTCGGTGATGTCGGGCGTGCCGGCGAACATCAGCGGCAGGGCTCCGGCCACTTCGGCCACCGCCTGCATGTTGCGCCGTCCGACGACCTGGACGTTGTGGCGGTCGTTGATGACCGTCGAATTGCCGATGACGCCCACCACGGGCTTCCTGACGTCGCTAATCGCTGCTCTCCGTCAACTCGGCTCGCCAAGGCCGTGCGCCAGTAATGCCACTGTCGCGCGGATTTTGCGAGAGGGCCATCGACGGCTGGCAAGTCCTTGGCAACCCCTACGACGCCATGTCGCGCGGCTGTTGTCATTCAGCGCACCGACAGCCAGGCGCGCTCGGGAGGAAGAAGGAGTCGCCAGGCGAACCTGAAACAAAGGGAGGAATGGAAATGACTGTCATCGCGCATGCCTCGATCCCGGCCGACGACCCCAAGCGGACGGCGGAAGTCCTGGCGGAAATCATGGGTGGGGAGGCGGTGCCTTTCCCGCCAGGCGGCCCGGACTCCTGGATGGCATGGTCGGGCGACGGCGAGGTCGAAATCGAGGTCACGCGCCGGGGCCTCATGGTCGGCCGCGGCGAGCATGAAGCGGAATGGCGCTCCGACGGTACCACCCCTCGCCTGTCGGATGTTCACATCGCACTCTGCGTCCATCGGCCGGCCGCAGAAGTGATCGAGATCGCCCAGCGCGCCGGCTGGCCCGCCCGGCACTGCGAGCGCGGCGGCGGCATATTTTCGCTGACCGAGGTGTGGGTCGAAGGCGCCTTCATGATCGAGATGCTCGATCCCGCCCAGACCGCGCGTTACCGCGAGATGGTAACGCTGAAGAACTGGAAGCGCTTCATCGCCGAGCGGCAGGCGGCGGCGTAGCCGCCCTTCACCGGCGGTTGCGGCGCAGATCCTCTTCGTCCTTCCACATCAGATAGTGCGGCCCGAGATCGGAGATCTTGGTGGCGCCCATCTGGGCCATGCTGATGTCGATCTCGCGGCGGAAGATGCCGAGCGCGGTCTTGGCACCTTCCACGCCGCCGGCCGTGACGCCATAGAGAGTCGGTCGGCCCTGGAAGACGAACTTCGCGCCCATGCAGAGCGCGATGATGGCGTCGAGGCCGCGGCGGATACCGCCGTCCAGCATCACCGTCATCTTGTCGCCGACAGCGTCGCGGATCGCCGGCAGCACGTGCAGCGGCGACGGCGCATTGTCGAGCTGCCGCGCCCCATGATTGGAGACCATGATGCCGTCGACGCCCAGCGAATGGGCGCGGATCGCATCATCGGGATGCATGATGCCCTTGATGACGAAGTTGCCCTTGAACAGCTCGCGGAAGCGCTCGACGTGCTTCCAAGTCATCGGCGCGCGGTTCGAGTACGCGACCATGTCAGCCACTTCCTCGGCACTGGCGCCGGGTTTGGCGTACTTCGCCCAGTTGTTGAAATAGGGCGTACCGTAGCGGAGCCATTCCAACATCCACGCCGGGTGTTCCAGCGCCTCAAGCTTCGTTGCCCATGAGAGCTTGAGCGGCCGACCCCAGCCGTTGCGGATGTTGCGCTCTCGGTTGGAGCCTTCCGGCACGTCGACGGTGAAGACCAGGGTCTTCAATCCGGCATCGCTCACGCGCTTGATCATGTCCTCGGAGATCGCCTGGTCCTTGGCCGAATAGAGCTGGTACCAGCCGTGGTCGGGCGCCAGCTTGGCGAGATCCTCGAGGGCCCCCGTGCTGGTGCCCGACATGATGAACGGCACGTTGGCGTCGCGCGCCGCCTCGGCCAGCATCAGGTCGGCGCCTCGGCGGAACAGGCCGGCGAGTCCGGTCGGCGCGATGCCGATCGGGCTGGAATAGGTCCGGCCGAACAGCGTGGTCGACTGGTCGCGCACCGAGACGTCGACCAGGTAGCGCGGCACGATGCGCGTCTGGCGGAACGCTTGCTCGTTGGTGACGAGGCCGACCTCGTCGTCGGTGCCGCCCTCGATGAAATCGTAGGCGATCTTGGGCAGCCGCTTCTTGGCGAGCTTGCGGAGATCCTCGATGTTGACCACGCCCTTCATGTCGTTCCCTCTACCTTGCGTTCATGGCTTTGCGCTTCCATAGGTCCCACGCACGACCGACGACCGAAGCGTTGGTCCTGGTCGCCGCTGCCGCCTCTTCCGGCGTCAGATACTTCACTTCGCCCAGCTTCATCGCCTCGGCCTGCAGGCGGGCGTTCATCTCGGTGTAGTAGGCGCGGAACACCACCTCCGTGATCGAGCCGCCGACGGCGACCGAGCCATGGCCGCGCATCAGCACCACGGCATTGTCGGCGAGCGCGCGTGCCAGCGCGTCGCCGATCGCGGGCGTGCCGACCAGGAGATTGCTGCCGTTGCCCGCGACGTCGCGGATCTCGAACACCGGCACGCCCATGCCGAGGAACGAGCTCATGTGGTAGATCGCGCGCAGCGGCACCGTGGAGACGCCGAACGGGATCACCGCCGGCGAATGGCTGTGCACCACCGCCATCACGTCGGGCCGCACCTTGTAGATCGCGCCGTGGATGAAGCGCTCGAGGAACAGCGCGCGGCCCCGGGCGTCAATTGCATCGCCGTCGAGGTCGTATTCGAGGATGTCCTCGCTCTTCACCAGCGCCGGCGCCATGCTGCGC
>DASRFX010000060.1:0-36837 GCA_035651335.1 Reyranella sp.
TGTAGGACATGTTCATGGACCGCCCGGCAGCCGAGATCGAGCCTTCACGCGCGATGCGCTCGAGCAAGGCAACCTTGCCCGGTCCCAGTCGGCCCTCATGGTCGAAATCGATACGGATGCTGAGGTGGGGCATGGCAGCTCCTAACTGCGCTCGAACGACACGCTCTTGATCACGGCGAACACCGGCTTGCCGGGCGCCAGCGCCAGGCGCTGGACGGATTTGTTGGTGAGGCGCGCCATCAGGGTGGCGCCGTTGCAGTCGAGCCGTATGTCCGCCTGGGCACCCGAATTGGCGACCTCGGCGACCTTTCCCGAAAGCACATTGAGGGCGCTGATCTCCTGCGGCGGCTGCAGCGACAGCATGACGTCGCGGGCACGAATGTAGGCGCGCACCGACGTGCCCGTCGGCGCCGCAAGCCGCGGCACCTGCAGTTCGCCCGCGGCACATGTCAGATGGGTGATCGCGAAGGCTTCGTCGTGGCGCTCGATCACGGCATCGAGCACTGCGCCCCGATCGCCGGTGTCCGCGAGCGGCAGGATATCGAGCACCGGCCCGACCGCCGTCACCCTGCCTTGGCTGAGGATGACGACCGTGGTGGCAAGCCGCGCCACCTCGGCGACCGAGTGGCTGACATAGAGGATGGGTAGGCCCACGTCGTCGCGCAGCCGCTCGATGTACGGCATGATCTCGGCGCGCCGCGCCTCGTCGAGCGACGCGAGCGGCTCGTCCATCAGCAGGAGCCGCGGCCGGGCGAGCAGGGCGCGGCCGATCGCGACCCTCTGCTTCTCGCCGCCCGACAGCGAGCCGGGCTGGCGATCGAGCAGGGGGCCGATGCCCAGCAGTTCGACCACGGACTCGAAGGAGGGGGCGACGCCATCCTCCGCCGCGCGGGCGAACCAGCGCCCATAGGCCAGGTTCTGTCGGACGCTGAGGTGCGGGAAAAGGCGGCTGTCCTGGAAGACGTAACCCAGCCGGCGGCGGTGTTTGGCCACGAACACGCCGCGCGCGGTGTCGACCAGCGTCTGGCCGTCGACCAGCACCTTGCCGCGGTCGGGCCGGATCAGGCCGCCGACGATATCGACCAAGGTGCTTTTCCCCGATCCCGAGCGGCCGAACAGGGCGGTGATGCCGGGCTGCGCGGCAAAGCGCGCGGCGAGATGGAAATCGCCGCGCCGGTGCTCGATGTCGAGATCGAGGCTCATGTCGCCACTCGGCGCGCGCCGATGCGGCGGGCCAGCAATTCGGAGCCGAGCAGGGCCGCCATGGAGATCAGCACGGAGATCAGGGTGAGACGCAGCGCACCGGCATCGCCGCCCGGCACCTGGATGAAGGTGTAGATCGCCGTCGGCAGGGTCTGCGTCTCGCCCGGGATGTTGGAGACGAAGGTGATCGTGGCGCCGAACTCGCCCATCGACTTGGCGAATGCGAGGATTGCGCCGGCGATCACGCCCGGCAGGCAAAGCGGCAAGGTGATCGTGGCGAAGACCATGAGCGGATTGGCGCCGAGCGTTCCTGCGGCCGCCTCGAGCCTGGTATCGACGGCCTCGATCGACAGGCGGATGGCCCGCACCATCAGCGGAAAGCCCATGACGCCGCACGCGAGCGCCGCCCCGGTCCAGCGAAAGGAAAAGACGATGCCAAGATAGTGGTCGAGGAATTCGCCGATCGGGCCGCGCTTGCCGAACAGCAGCAGCAGCAGATAGCCGGTCACCACCGGCGGCAGGATCAGCGGCAGGTGCACCAGCGTGTCGAGCAGGCTCTTGCCCCAGAAGCGGCCGCGCGCCAGCGCATAGGCGACCGCGACGCCGAGAGGCAGGCTGGCGAGCGTCGCGGTGACGGCAACCAGGAGGCTGAGCCGGACCGCCGTCCATTCCTCGGCCGACAAGATCATGTCGAGGAGTTGACCTTCACCAGAACCGTGAAGCCCTGCTTCTCGAAGGACGGGCGGGCCTTCATGCCCTTCATGAAGTCGAAGAAGCTCCTGGCCTCGGCCGACTTCGACTCCTTGGTGATCGCCGCCGGATAGATGATCGGCGGGTGCGAATCGTCGGGAAACGCCGCGATGATCTTGACGTTGGGCTCGGCGGCGGCGTCGGTCGCATAGACGATGCCGAGCGGTGCCTCACCGCGGCTGACCAGCAGAAGGGCCGCGCGCACGTTCTCCGCCTGTGCGATCTTGTCCTTGACGCCGTTCCAGGCGCCGAGCCTGGTCAGCGCCGCCTTGCCGTATTTGCCGGCCGGCACCGACTCGACATTGGCCATGGCGAGCTTGCCGCCGTTCAATGCCTTGGCGACGTCGACGCCTTGCTTGAGGTCGAGCGTGACCTTGGAATCGCGCGGCGCCACGACGACGATCTTGTTGCCGAGCAGATCGACCCGCGTGCCCTTGGCGATCAGGTCCTTCTTGTCGAGATAGTCCATCCAATCCGTGTCGGCCGAGATGAAAAGGTCGGCCGGCGCGCCCTGCTCGATCTGCTTGGCGAGAGTCGAGCTCGCGGCATAGGAGATCTTGGGGGCGGGCCTACCTGTCGCCCTGACCCAGTCGGCGGCGACCTCGTCCAGCGCATTCTTGAGGCTCGCGGCGGCAAACACGACGGGACCCGCGCCTTGCGCGCGCGCTCCGAGCGCCATCGGCGCAACGGCGCTTGCCAGTGCAAGGCCCAACCACTCACGTCTCTTCATGCCGACCTCCTAGGAGGTCGGTATAGTCGTCTGGATATATCGCTTCGTAAAGAGCCGCTTGAGGTATTTGGGCGAACGCCGCAGGGCGATCAGAAGGACGGCGGCGAGGCCGGCCAGCAGCACCTTGTGGACCGGCCGGGGCACGAGATCGGGATTGATGTCGGCCTTGAGGAGGCGCAGCGGCGGCACGTGGTTGACAAGGCCGTACCACGATAGCTCGAAGACTAGCGCGGCCAGTGTTGCGCCGACCACCAGCAGCGCCAGGCCCGTATAGCGCACACGCAGCCTGTCCGGCATCAATCGCCAGATCATCAACCAGGCGAACAGTCCGGCCGCCACGATGGCTTCGCCGACATTGGCCTTGGACTGGATGAAGAAATGCAGGATCGCCAGCACGGCGGCCGGATAGATGAGCCAATGCAGGCGCTTCCAGTTGCGCCTGAGGCGCTTCTGCCAGCCGTCGGTCGAGGTGACGGCGAGGGCGGCGAGCGCGAGCAGCGCCGTGAAGCCGATGGTGAGGTAGAAGCGCTTGACGATCTCGGATGCAACGACGACCAGGTTCCATTTCTGGTCGCCGATGTAGATCAAGAGGTGGAGGCCGGCATACAGCGCGGCGGCGACGCCGATGCGGCGGCGGATCTGCACCAGCGGCATCCACTCGAACAAAGCGCGCGCCGGCGTGAGCGCGAGCGAGAGCAGCAGCAGCACCACGGTCCAGTCGCCGGTGAAATGTGTCGCCTCTGTGATCGGCCGGGCGCCGAGATCGTCGGTCCACCAGCGCCAGGCGAGCCACAGCGCCGGCAGGCAAAGGCCCACCAGAGTCGCCTGGCGCAGCACGAAGATGGTTTGCTTGGTGGTCACGCCGGGAACTTAGGCAGTCGTGCGATCAACGCCAGGTCAAAACTTCGTCAGCGATCATTGCCGAACAGGAAGCGATAGCTGCCGACGACCGGCGCCTTCTTTGCGCCGAATTTCCGCAGCGCCGACAAGCTGATTGCCCGGCCGGCCGCCGCCAGCGCCCGCTGATCGCTGCCTTCGAGCATCACCAGCCATTCGGCATCGTCGGCTCCGCGCTTGTCCGTGCTCTTGTCCTGCGCTGGTGCATTGGCGGTCTCGATGTCGTTCTCGCCGGCCGCCGCGCCCACGATGCCGGGCCGCGCGACCGCCGTCTTGAGCGTCTTGCGCAGCCATTGGACGAGCGCCGGCCGCGCGCCCGCCTCGGGCACGAACCGGACCGTTGTCAGCAGGCCGCCGATGCCGTGCGTCAGATCGACCTTGATCACGAGCGTCAGCCGGTGAAAGCGCGTGAAGCGGCCGGTCACGCGGTCGCTCCACGGCGTCTGCTTGGCGAGCCTGGCGAGGTAGGCCGGCGTGGCGAGGTCGCTCACGCTGTCGCATTCGTAGGTCGCGAGATATTTCGGCGAGCCCTTCTCGGCGACGTATCGCCGTGCGCGATGGAAGCCCGGCAGGTTGATGCGCTCGTCGATGTGTTCGCGGTTGTACCATTCGTTGAGGTCGCGCTCGTGCTGCGGCTTCGCCTCGGTGAAGACAACCAGCATTCCTTTGCCGCGCAGCGCCATGGCTTTAGTCTATGCTGGCTTGGGCGGAGGAAACACCATGAAGATCGTCAAGATCGAGGATATGCACTGCGACGCGGGCTGGCGCGATTTCTCTTTCCTCAAGATCACGACCGATGACGGCATCGTTGGCTGGTCGGAATATAACGAGGGCTATGGCAGCGCGGGCCTCACCGCCGTGATCCGGCGCATGGCCGCCGGCCTGATTGGCGAGAACCCGCGCGCGGTCGAGCGCATCATGTCGATGCAGTATGCGATCACCCGCCAGGCGCCCGGCGGCATCAACCAGCAGGCGATGGCGGCAGTCGAGAACGCCCTGCTCGACGTCAAGGCCAAGTCGCTCGGCGTGCCGGTGTACGAGCTGTTCGGCGGCAAGGTGAGGGACCGCCTGCCGCTCTACTGGTCGCATTGCGGCAGCTACCGTTTCCGCAACGCCGACGTGATGAAAGTCGAGCCGGTGCGCTCGTTCGACGACGTCGTGAAGCTCGGCAAGCACGTCAAGGAGCGGGGCTTCAAGGCGCTCAAGACCAACATTTTCCGTTTCGATCTCGATCCGCCCAACATGTATCAGCCGGGCTTCGGCCGAACGCCGGGCGGACCCGAGCTCAATGCCGACGGCGCCACCCTGGCCGCCATCGCCGACGGGCTGGCGGCATTCCGCCAGGGCGCCGGCCACGACATGGGCATCCTTCTCGACACCAATTTCAACTTCAAGACCGAGGGCTACATCAAGGTCGCGCGAACCTGCGAGCCGTACAATCTCTTCTGGCTCGAGATCGACTCCTACGATCCCGAAGGCCTGCGGCTGATCCGCGACCGCGCCGCGATGCCGATCGCCTCGTGCGAGTCGCTGTTTGGCCGGCGCCAGTTCCGGCCGTTCTTCGAGAACCGCTCGATCGACGTGTCGATCATCGACGTGCCGTGGAACGGGCTGGCCGAGGGCCACAAGATCTCGACCATGGCCGAGGCCTACGAGGTCAACTGCGCGCCGCACAATTTCTACGGTCACATGTCGACCTTGATGAGCGCCAATCTGTGCGCCGCCATGCCGAATTTCCGTATCATGGAAATCGATATCGACGATGTGCCGTGGAAGGACGATCTGGTCACCCATCCGCCGGTCATCCAGAATGGCGAATTGATCGTGCCCACCCGGCCCGGCTGGGGCGCCGACATCAACGAGGAAGCGGTGAGGGCGCATCCGCCCAAGAACCCGCATCCATAAGGGGAAACACCATGATCTACGAGCTCCGCACCTACACGATGCTGCCCGGCAAGATGCCGGAATACCTGAAGGCCGCCGAGACGATCGGCCGGCCGGCGCGCGGCCAGAACTACGGCATCAATTGCGGTTACTGGACTGCCGAGTTCGGCGCGCTCAACCAGATCTGGCATCTGTGGAAGTACGACAGCTACGAGGAGCGCACGCGGCTGCGCGCCGAGCTGCAGAAGAACAAGGACTGGACCGAGAAGTACGTGCCGATCGTGAAGAGCTGCCTGGTGCGCCAGGACCTGCGGCTGATGAACGCGGTGGTCGACATCAAGCCGTCCGACGGCACCACCGGCAACGTTTATGAGTTGCGCATCTACACCTGCCATCTCGGCGGCGCGCAGCAGTACGGCAAGGACTTCAAGGAGGTGCAGGCGGCGCGCGAGAAGTACTCGCCGATCTGGGGCGCCTGGACCGGCGAGTTCCCGCAACCCAACGAGTGGATCCACATGTGGCGTTACAAGAACCTCGAGGAGCGCTTCAAGGCGCGCGCGGACGCCACCAAGGATCCGGCGTGGCAGGCCTATCTCGCCAAGGGCCCGGCCAAGCTGCAGTCGATGTTCTCGACCCTGCTCATTCCCACCAACTACTCGCCGCTCAAGTGACAGCATAGCTGTCATCCCGAGGCGCAGCCGAGGGATCTTTCCGGAGCGGGAAAGATCCCTCACTTCGTTCGGGATGACACTTTTGTGGAGCAATCAATGGACGCGTTGAGTGACAACGATCTGGCGTTGATGAAGTTCGGCGTCGGCCAGCCGGTGCCGCGCAAGGAGGACCCCACCCTCCTGCGCGGCGAGGGCCGCTATACCGACGACATCAACCTTGCGGGCCAGGCCCACGCGGTCATGGTCCGTTCCAGGATCGCCCACGGCGTCCTCAAGGGCATCGACACCACGGCCGCCCGAGCCATGCCGGGCGTGCTCGCGATCCTGACCTACGCCGATCTCGCGGCAGCAGGCTTCGGACCGATGAAGTGCGCCATGAACATTCCCGACCGCAACGGCCAGCCGATGAAGACGCCGCCGCGCCACAGCCTCGCCAAGGACAGGGTGCGCTATGTCGGCGAGGCGGTCGCGTGCGTGGTGGCCGAAACGGTGGCGCAGGCCAAGGATGCCGCCGAGGCGGTCGAGCTCGACATCGAGGAGTTGCCGGCGGTCACCACGCCCGCCGACGCGCTGAAGCCTGGCGCGCCCCAGATCCACGACGAGGCGCCCGGCAATCTCGTGCTCGATTTTCACCATGGCGATGGCGAAGCGGTGAAAAAAGCCTTTGCCGCGGCCGCACACGTCACGCGGCTCGACATCGTCTCCAATCGCATCGTCGTCAACCCGATGGAGCCGCGCTCGGCGATCGGCTCCTATGAAGACGGTCGTTGGGTGCTGCGGCTGGGCTGCCAGGGCGTGATGGGCATCCGCGCCGGCCTGGCGCGCGACGTCCTGAACACGACGCCCGACAAGGTGCGCGTGCTGACCGGCAATGTCGGCGGCTCGTTCGGCATGAAGAGCCAGGTCTATCCCGAGTACGGCCCGCTCTTGCTGGCGGCCAGGCAACTCGGCCGGCCAGTCAAATGGACGGACGAGCGTTCGGAAAGCTTCCTGAGCGATCATCACGGCCGCGATCACCAGCGCGTGGCCGAGCTCGCCCTGGACAAGGACGGCAAGTTCCTCGCGGTGCGCCTTTCCGGCACAGGCAATGCCGGCGCCTACATCTATCCGCCGATGCCCGCGACCACGAACGCGGTGAAGAACGTGATCGACGTCTACAGGACGCCGGCGATGGAGGTGAGCTCGAAGGTGGTGTTCACCAACACCACGCCGCTCGCCGCCTATCGCGGCGCGGGCCGCCCCGAGGGCAACTACTACATGGAGCGCCTGATCGACACGGCAGCGCGCGAAATGGGCATCGACGGGGCCGAGCTGCGCCGGCGCAACCACATCGCGCCGCAGCAGATGCCCTACAAGGCGCCATCGGGCATGAACTACGATTCGGGCGAGTTCACCACCGTCCTCGACAAGGCGCTGAAGGCCGCCGACTGGAACGGCTTCGAGAAGCGCAGGCAGCAGAGCGCGGTGCGCGGCAAGCTGCGCGGCCGCGGCATCGGCCAGTATCTCGAGGTCACCGGCCCGCCGTCGAAGGAGTATGGCGGCATCCGCTTCGAGCAGGACGGCACGGTCACCATGCTCTCGGGCACGCTCGACTACGGCCAGGGGCATGCCACGCCGTTCGCCCAGGTGCTGAGCGAGAAGACCGGCATTCCGTTCGAGCGCCTGCGCCTGCTGCAGGGCGATTCCGATCAGCTCAAGGTCGGCGGCGGCACCGGCGGCTCGAAGTCGGCCCTGGTCGGGTCGCAGGCCTTCCTCGAGGCCGGCGACAAGCTGATCGAGCAGGGCAGGCAGATCGCCGCCCACGTGCTCGAGGCCTCGGCGGCCGACATCGAATTCAGCCGCGGAAGGTTCACCATCGCTGGCACCGACCGCGGCATCGGCATAATGGAGCTGGCCGACAAGATTCGCGGCGGGCTGAAACTGCCACCCGACGTGCCGCAGTCGCTCGATGTCAGCCACATCTCCGACAACCCGCCGTTCTCGTTTCCCAACGGCTGCCACGTGGCCGAGGTCGAGATCGACCGCGACACCGGCCAGATCGACGTCGTGCGCTATTCCATGGTCAACGATTTCGGCACCGTCATCAATCCGATGCTGACGGCGGGCCAGGCGCATGGCGGGGTGGTGCAGGGCATCGGCCAGGCGCTGATGGAATGCGCGATCTACGACGAGCAGGGCCAGCCGGTGACCGGCTCGTACATGGATTATGCGCTGCCGCGCGCGACCGACGCGCCGTTCTTCTCAATCGAGCACCATTCGGTGCCGTGCAAGACCAATCTGCTCGGGGTGAAAGGCTGCGGCGAGGCGGGTTGCGCGGGCGCGCTGCCGTCGGTGATGAATGCCGTGGTCGATGCGCTGTCGGAGTTCGGCGTCACCCACATCGACATGCCGGTCACGCCGGAGAAGGTCTGGCGCGTGATGAACCGCGGCCGTTAGGCTGCCGCCGCTATTTCGGGTCGAGCGCCGCTGTCTGCGTGATGCGGCCCGAGCCCGAGATGTGGCTGCGCAGGGTCGCCGGATGGCTGCGCAGGCGCAGGACGCCGGCGCCCGAGATCCTGATGTCCGCGAGCTCGGTCGGTGCCGCCTCGATGCCGCCCGAGCCGCTGATATGCGCGGTCAGGACCTTCATCGTGACGTTGCCGAGCCTGGCATTGCCCGAGCCCGCGACCGAAACCGTGGCGTGATCGATCGAGCCGGAAGCGTCGACATCGCCGCTGCCGCTGACGCGTAGTTCCAGGTCGCGCTGCGCCAGCCCGTCCATGACGACCTTGGCGGGACCCGAGACGTTGAACCGGCGCGGTCCATTGTCGGGCAGGGCGATGTCGAGTCCCGGAGAGGCGCATCGGATGACCATCCGGCCGTCGTGAAATTCGATGGCCGACAGCGCAGCGGCGGGGCCGCGTGCGATGATCTCGTTTCCCTGGCCGGCATGGAGACGAACGAGCCCGGGTCCTGCGACGTCGATCACATCGCCGCCGTTCCAGCTCCAGTGCCTCTCCGATGGGCTGTCTTTATCGTCCGCCTGCGCGCAGGCCTCGCCGCGCCAACCGGCTCCGTGCCAGCCGCCCCAGCGCGCTTCGCGCACGAGCTCGCGGCCGCCCAGCGAGAAGGCGATCAGAAGGAGGACGATGCCGCCGCCCAGTCCGGCGGCGGCGGTCCATGCGAGAGTCCTGGTCATGTGAATCTCCCGTGCGCATACATCCGGATCACGCGGCCTGATCGGCTTTGTTGAGGAGCGTGTAGTGCAGGCGCGCGAACTTGCCGAGCGCGCGCACCACCCAGTCGACGATCAGGATCAGGAGCGCGCTGCCGCCGACGCCGAGGCTCATCAAGCCGAGGCCGCCCAGGATGCGCGCGAAATAATGCAGGCCGAGCCCGTGATCGAACTGGAAGAGCTTGGCCACCATCACCAGCCCCGCGATGCACAGCGCGACCTGGACGATGCCGGCGATCAGGATGAAGAGGGCGAAGCCGCCGAGCAGCGGCAGCAGGAAGACGAAATCGACCGTGACCAGCGCCAGCAGGCCGAACAACACGGCGAAGAAATTGGTCGGCGTGCGCGCCTCTTCCCAGCGCCGGAAACCCGCTTCGGCGCGCAGCTCGCGCGCCAGCCGCAGCGGATCGCCCAGGGCCTCGGCGATCTCTTCCTCGTTGCGGCCCTCGGCCATACCTTCGTCGAAGTGGGCGGCATAGTCGCCGACCAGCTCGTCGATCTCCGAGGACGGCAGGCCGGCCAGGCGCCGCCGCAAGATGTCGAGGAACTGTGCTCTGGTCATCGGTTCGCTCCCGCTGATTTGGCGAATGGCCCGCCCGGCTTGGCCTCGGCAAGCACCTTGGCGACGGCAGACGTGAAGGCGTTCCACTCGGCGCGCTGGGCCTGGAAGGCGGCGTGGCCGGCCTTGGTGAGCCGGTAGTACTTGCGCGGCGGCCCGCTGCTCGATTCCTCGAGATAGGTGCTGACCAATCCCTCCGACTGCAGCCGGCGCATCAGCGGATAGATCGTGCCTTCACCCATGCCGATGCCGTCGGCCAGTCGGCTCGCGATCTCGTAGGCATAGCTGTCGCCGCGCGCCAGCAGGGCCAGCACGCAGAGATCGAGCGCCCCCTTGCGGAGCTGTACGAGAAGCGATTCCGTCACTTGCAACCGACCTCGCTACGGCATATAACACGGTACCTTGTATTAACAGATAGCGACTTCGGCGCGGCCTGTCCAGAGGTGATCATGAACAATTCGTCGACCGTCCCGTCGCGCTTTCACGCTCTCGATGGCCTGCGTGCCGCCATGATGTTCCTCGGCATCTACCTGCACTGCGCCGTCGCCTATTCGTCGGTCGGCGGCTGGCCGCTCCGCGTCGGCCCGCTCACCGACCGGCTCGTCTGGTCGATGAGCATCATCCATGTCTTCCGGATGCCGATCTTCTACGCCATGGCCGGCTTCTTCTCCGCGTTGCTGATCGCCCGCTACGGCTTGCGCGGCGCGGCGCTCAATCGCTTCAAGCGCATCGTCATTCCGTTCGTCGCCGGCTGGATCGTCATCTGGCCGCTCGCCATGTTCCTGACCGGCATCGGCCTGTTCGGCATCGATCGCACCTTGCTGGGCTTCGCTTCGGGACGGGTGTTCAACTACGCCCATCCCATGCATCTATGGTTCCTCGAGTACCTGATCGTGCTCTATGGGCTGGCGGCGATCGCCATGGCGCTCGTGCCGTGGCTGCTGTCGGCCAGGGCGCGCGAGGCGGCGCTGTCAGGCTTCGCGGCCATCGTGCGCTCGCCGTGGGCGCCGCTCGTCCTGGCGGTGCCGTCCTTTGCTGCGCAGCTCCTGATGCCCGAGCCGTGGATCGAGGATCCGCCGGGCTTCGTTCCGGTGTTCCGCATCACGGCGGTCTACGCCATTCCGTTCGCCTTTGGCTGGCTGCTCTTCCTGCGCCTCGATCTTCTCGACGTGCTGAGCCGCCGCGCCTGGCTCTATGGCGGTCTCGCCGTGATCGCGAGCGTCGCCTATCGCTGGAGCTACGCCGCACCGGTCGATGCCGTGACGCGGGACTATCTCGTGCGCGCGGTGCATTCGCTCGACATGTGGCTCCTGATCCTGGGCGTCACCGGACTCTTCCTGCGCTATCTGTCGGACCACAGCCCGCTCAAGCGCTATCTCTGTGATTCGTCCTATTTCCTCTACATCGCGCACTATCCGCTGATCCTGGTCTTCCAGCTCCTGCTGAAGGACGTGCCCGCGCCGCCGCTCGCCAAGGTCTTCATCGTGCTGGCGGCGGTGATCGCCATCCTGCTCGTGGTCTATCGCTATGCGGTGCGACCGACCTTCATCGGTGCCGTGCTCAATGGCCGGCGCTATCCGTTGCGTCCCGGGACCGCGCTCGCCGCCGCCTGACCCCGGCGCCTCGTCGCCTGTCACGCCGCGGAAGTTGCGATATAGTTCACGGCATTCGCGGTCGAAACGGGGAAGCAGGTGTCGCAGGAACGCCATAGCCGCAAGATGCGCCTCGGCGCCTTCGTGCACGAGACCGGCCAGCACGTCGCCGCCTGGCGCCATCCCGGCGCGCACATGCATTCGGGCGTGAATTTTGCCGAGATGGTCGAGACCGCTCACCTCGCCGAGCGCGGCAAGATGGATTTCCTGTTCCTGGCCGACAGCGCCTCGGTCAGCACGGCCGGCAGCGCCGATTCGCGCAGCCGCATGGGCAAGATGGTGAAGTTCGAGCCGATGACCGTGCTGTCGGCGCTCGCCGCCGTCACCAAGAACCTCGGCCTTGTCGCCACTTCGACCACGACCTTCAACGAGCCCTACACGCTTGCCCGCCAGTTCGCTTCGCTCGACCAGATCAGCGCCGGCCGATCGGGCTGGAACCTCGTGACCTCGAACAACGAGGGCGATGCACTGAACTACAGCCGCGAGCAGCACATGGCGCACGCCGACCGCTACGATCGCGCCATCGAGTTCGCCGACGTCGTCACCGGCCTGTGGGACAGCTGGGATCAGGACGCCTTCATCCGCGACAAGGAATCGGGCGTCAATTTCGATCCGGCCAAGCAGCACGTGCTGAACCACAAGGGCAAGCACTTCCAGGTTAAGGGCCCGCTCTCGGTCGCCTGCTCGCCGCAGGGAAGGCCGGTGCTGGTGCAGGCCGGCGCCTCGGGCACGGGCCGCGATGTGGCGGCGCGCCTCGCCGAGATCGTGTTCACTGCCCAGACGACGTTCGAGCAGGGCAAGGAATTCTACGATGATGTCCGCGCGCGTCTGCCGAAGTTCGGCCGCCGCCAGGAAGAAGTGCTGGTGATGCCGGGTTTCTATCCGGTCGTGGCGCCGACGCAATCGGAGGCGCAGGAGAAGTACGACTACCTGCAGTCGCTGATCCAGGTGCCGGTCGGCATCGCCATCCTCGAGCACACGATCGGCGTCAAGGGCCTCGACAGGCTGCCGCTCGACGGCCCGGTGCCGGAGATGGCCGACACCAACGGGCCTTTGAGCCGCCAGCGCCTGCTGCTCGAGCAGGCACGGCGCGACAAGCTCACCTTGTGGGAACTGTGCCTCGCCAACGCCGGGCCGCGCGGCCATGTGCTGAGCATCGGCACGCCCGCCCAGGTCGCCGACGAGATGGAGCATTGGTTCAGGGACGGTGCGGCCGACGGCTTCAATGTCATGCCGGCCTGGCTGCCGGGCTCGCTGAAGGATTTCGTCGACATGGTCGTGCCCGAATTGCAGAGGCGCGGCCTGTTCCGCACCGAGTACGAGGCCGCCACCTTGCGCGGCAATCTCGGATTGCCGATGCCGGTCAACCGGCACCACGCCAAACGCCAACCCAACGCAGCCGAATAGTTTTCAGGAGGAAATGGAAATGGCTCAGTCAGCCCCCGATCGTCTGCGCGGCCTGCTGGCCAAGCCGGGCTTCATCGCCATGCCCGCGGTGTGGGACGGCATCAGCGCCAAGCTCGCCGCCGGCGCGGGCTTCGAGACGGCGTTCCTGTCCGGCTCGTGCGTGGCCGCAAGCCGCCTGGGCGGCCCCGATCTCGATCTCGTCTCGTTCGGCGAGATGTTCGACAGCTTCAACATGGTCCATGCCGCGGCGCCCGACCTGCTGGTGCTGGCCGACGGCGACCATGGCCACGGCAATGCGATGAACGTGCAGCGCACGGTGCGGTCGTACGGACGCGCCGGCGCGGCGGCCGTGCTGATCGAGGACAAGATCACGCCGCGCGCGCTGACCGCGGCCGGCAAGCCCTGCCTGCCGCGCGAGGAGGCGCGCATGAAGATCCGCGCCGCCGTGCAGGCCGCCAGGGAGTCGGGCATCCTGATCATGGCGCGCACCGACTGCCGGCCAACCCAGGGCATCGACGAGGCGGTGGCGAGGGTCGAGATGTTCGCCGCCGAGGGCGCCGACATCCTGTTCATGGATTCGCCCGCCGACAACGACGAGATCAAGCGCGGCATCGCCGCCGCCAAGGGCAAGCCGTCGTTCGTCGTGCTGTCGCCCGGCGCGCCGCGCGCCACGCCCAGCCAGAAGGAAGCGGCGGCGCTCGGCTTCAAGATCGGCACCTTCCCGACCGGCATGCTGTCGCCGTCGATCGCCGGCATGAAGGCGGGGCTGGAGGCGATCAAGGCGGGCGAATCCGAATCCAAGCTCGCCCTGCCGCCGCCCGACCTGCGCGCCATCCTGGGCTACGGCGACTACGACAGTCAGGCCAAGCCGTTCATCGTCAAGTAGCCTCCGCTCCCGTGAACGGCCCGATCTTCGCCGCCGCGAAGGCGGGCCGGGCCTGGATCGCGGCCCACCAGGCCGCGACCTTCGGGTGCTTCGCCCTGGTCATCTCGTCGGGCGCGATTTCCTCGTCGATGCGCTTGATGAACGGCACGGCGGCGATATCGGCAATCGTGTAGCGCTCGCCCAGCAGCCACGGGCCGTTGCGCATCATCTCTTCTATGCGGTCGAGCAGGCCAGTGACGAGCTTACCGCGCGCCTCGTTGCGCTCCTCCTCGGTGTAAGGCTTGCGTGCCGTGCGCAGCCACGCCTCGCGCCGCTCCTTGGTCGGGATCTTGGCGAGCCGCTCGGCGAGCTCGGCGTCGGTCCATTTCTGCGCGATCTGCTGCATGCCGTGCACCCAGTTGAAGATGATCAGATTGCCGATCAGCCCGTCGACATGACGGATCCAGTTGCGCATGACGGCGCGGCCGAAGGCGTCGTCGGGACGGAGCGGCGGCTCGGGATGCGTCTCGTCGAGATATTCGCAGATCGTGCCGCTTTCATAGAGCGCGCGGCCGTCGTCGAGGATGAGCAGCGGGATGACGCCGTTGGGATTGAGCTTCAGATACTCGGGCGTGTTGTGCTCGCCCTTCACCAGGTCGACGATCCGGCTCTCGAATGCGAGGCCCTTTTCGGCGAGGCACAGCCGCACGCGGCGCGACGCCGAGGAGCGCCAGGCATGATGAAGCGTCAGCATCGTTGTCTCCTTCTCAGGACGGAATCCTTCGCGAGCGGCCGCGCAGCCCGAGCGTGAGCAGGCCGGTGGCGACGAGGCCGAGCGTCGCCATCACCAGCACGGCATGGCGCGCGCCCAGCGCGTCCGACAGCACGCCGGCCGCCAGCACGCCGAGCGGGCCGGTGCCGATGCAGACCGTGACGATGCCCATCAGGCGCGAGCGCATGTCCGGCGGCGCCTCGGTCAGCATCAAGGTGGTCTGCATGTTGCCGAAGCCCGCGGTGCCGAAGCCGCCGAGCAGCAGCACGGCGAAGCCCAGCCAGTAGGACGGCGAGATCGCCATGATGATCAGCGCCACCATGAACAGCGAGGCCCCGCCGGCGAAGGTGAGCCGGCGGTCCATGCGCACCAGGCCGGCGGCGATCAATGCGCCGCCGATCAGCGCGCCGGTCGGTTCGGCGGCCGCCAGCAGGCCGACCAGCGCGGGCGAGACGTGGAACTCGCCAACGCCGATCGGCGCCACCAGGCCGGAATAGGCGAAGGCGAAGGCGTTGGTGACGATGGTGATGCCGTAGACCAGCAGGATGGTGGGGCGCGTCCAGGCAAAGCGCAGCCCCTCGGCGATGTCGGCCGGGATGCGCGCCAGGTCGAGCTTGCGCGGCACCTGCGGATGCACCAGCCCGGCCAGCACGAAGGCGCCGGCGAACTGGACCAAAGCGGTCATGGTGTAGGCGCCCTTCATGCCGAGCCAGCCGAACACGATGCCGCCCAGCAGCGGGCCGACCATGCGGGTGGCCGCGTTGGTCGCCGAGTCGAGCGCGACCGCCGGCACGATGCGCTGGGGACCCGCGACCTCGCCCACCATGCGCCGCCGGGTCGACATCTCGGTCGCCCACATCGTGCCCGAGACGAGATTGCCGACGACGACGTGCCACAGCGCGAGCTGGCCGGTGGTGGCGAGCGTCGCCAGCACGGTCGAGACGAAGGCCGGCACGGTGAGCGCCAGCATGACGATGGTCTTGCGGTTGACCGCCTCGGAGACGGCGCCGGCGAAGGCGCCGAAGGCGAGCTGCGGCAGCTGGCGCACGGCGACGACGATCGTCACCATCGCCGCCGAGTGCGTCGCCTCCCAGGCGAAGAGGCCCGAGGCGAGCAGCTCCAGCCAGCGCATGGCATTGGCCGTCGCGCCGACCAGCCACAGCCGCAGGAAGTCCGGCGTCCTGAGCAGCTCCCGCATCGCGGACGCCGGTTTCGCCCCCGCTTCCTCCACCGCATTCATTGCGGCGTGAAGTTACAGGACGAGCGAGAGAGCGAACAGGAGAACGAGGGCGCCGACGGCGATCAGCAAACTGCCCAACGAAATGGTGTGCAGCGCCTTGAGCGGCGAAAGCTTGGCCATGTCGGCGGCGATCCAGAAGAACGGATCGTTGACGTGGCAGATCGCGATCGAGCCCACACCCGCTGCCGCGGCGGCGAGGGCGCGGCCGGTGTCGCTGTCCAATCCGAGCGCCGGCAGCATCGGCTCGACCATGCCCGAGGCGGTGAGCACGGCCGACAGCGAATTGCCCTGCATGGTCTTGACGATGGCGGCAGCGAGGAACGGCACGGCGAGACCGAGCCGCGGATCGAGCACGCGCTCGGCCAGCAATTCCGCCATGCCGGTCTCGTCGAGCACGCGGGCGAAGCCGCCGGCCGCGCCGACCGCAAGCAGCAGCGGCGCCCAGCTCGTGTCGGCGAGCAGCGCCGGCTGCCAGCGGCGCGACAGCACGACGGCGAGGGCGATGGCGACGACGGCCAGGATCAGCGAGCGGCTGATGCCGGTGTAGAATTCGCGCGCCCCGCCCTTGCCGAGCGGCTCGGTCGGCATCTGCGCGATCGCCTGCACGACCAGCAGGCCGAGCGGCACGGCAATCGCGATCCAACCTAACGACCAGGTGCCTTTAGCCTTGTCGCGTGCCGCGACCAGCCAGGCCACGAGTGCGACGACGAGCGCGACCGGCGCGGCGACCCGCACCATGGTGTGCAGGTCGGCCTTCATCACCGACAGGGCGGCGACGGCGAGCGGCGAGGGCGCGACCAGCCCGTGCACGATGAGGATGGTGAGGGCGAGCGCCGCCACCGCTCTTTCCGTGCGTCCCGCCGGCAGCAGTAGCGCCAGCCCTGCCGTCGCCGAGCCGCCGAGACCCGCGACCACGCCCGCGATTGCCGCAGCCGGTTTGGCGAGCGGTTGGCCGAGCAGCAGCGTGCCGACCAAACTGCCGGCGACGACCAGCACGCCGGTCTGCTCCAGCGCCGCCACGAAGCCCAGGCCGAACGCCTTGCCGATCGACTGGAAGGTCATGTCGGCGGCGATGCTGTAGCCCACCACGACGACCATCAGCGCCAGCCAGGCGGGAAGACGGAAACGCTGGACGGCGAGCACGATCGCCACGAGCGCGACCGGCAACAGGAGGGCGGCAAGAACCATGCGGGGCCGACCTTATTCGTCTGGTACTCTGGCGTCATGCGTCGCTTGTTGATCATCGGGCTGGTTCTGCTGTTCGCCGCCACGCTGCCTGCCGCCGCGCAGGTGCCGTTCGCGCACGGCACCCTGGTGCGCACCGAGGGCAAGCAGTTCGTGGCGCCCGACGGCCAGGTGCTGCACATCAAGGGCATCAACCTCGGCAACTGGCTGATGCCCGAGGGCTACATGTTCAAGTTCGAGAGGGCCAAGGCGCCGCGCCAGATATACGGCGCCTTCGAGCGCCTGCTGGGCGGCGACCGCGCCGCCGAATTCTGGCACGCCTTCCGCGAGCGCTACATTGCCGAGGACGACATCAAGTTCATCAGGTCGGTCGGCTTCAACACCGTGCGCATCCCGCTGCACTACGAACTGTTCATGTCCGACGACGGCGTCATGGCGGGCGAGGGCTGGACCCTGCTCGACCGGGTGATGCGCTGGGCGCGTGCCGCCGGCCTCTACGTCATCCTCGACCTGCACGCCGCGCCGGGCGGCCAGACCGGCATCAATCACGACGACGGGCCGGGTTATCCGCTGATGTTCTACGTGCCGCGCGATCGCGACCTCACGGTCAAGCTGTGGCGGGCGATCGCCCAGGTCCATGCCGGCGATCCGACCGTGCTGGGCTACGACCTGCTGAACGAGCCGATCGCGCCTTATCACGACGCGGCGACGCTCAATCCCAGGCTCGAGCCTTTCTACCGACGGCTGACCAAAGCGATCCGCTCGGTCGATCCCGGCAGGATCGTCCTCCTGGCCGGCGGGCAATGGAGCTCGAGCTTCGACATGTTCGGCCCGCCCTTCGCGCCCAACCTCGCCTACACCTATCACTCGTTCTGGGCGAGCACGAAGCGCGACTCGATCCAGCGCCACCTCAATTTCTCCAACCGCTACAACGTGCCCTTGTTCCTGGGCGAGACCGGCGAACTCAGCGACGAATGGAACGCCCGCTTCCGCAAGCTGCACGAGGCGCACGGCATCGGCTGGGCCTTTTGGACCTACAAGAACCTCGACACGCCCTCGACCGTGGTCTCGATCAAGCGGCCTGACGGCTGGAACCAGATCGTCGCCTATGCCGACGGGCAAACCGATGCGAAGCCGGACGACAGGCTGATCGCGGAGGCCATGGCGCAGTATCTCGACAACATGCGCCTGCCTAACGCCACGGTGCGCTGGAGTTATCTCGAATCGCTGGGCTTGAAAGCAGGGCCGTGAGACGGCGTCTTGCCAAGCGCCATTGCTCAAGGGACAGTAGTCCACGGGGGCGCTGCTGCGGATGATGGATGCTGGCGGCGGCTGACGGGTTGGCTGCCCGGGGCCGCCTGAAATATCGGGCGTTTATATCCTACCGCCGTCAGGATGCGACGGTCGTGGCCCGTTGGCTGCGTCGCAGGCTCCTCTCCTTCCGCCTGCCTCGTGAGATGCTCGACGAGCTGTCGCCGGAGCGCCGCATCGACGCCGAGCGCCGTGTCGCATACTTCCTCGACACCAGCTACCAGTCGGCGAACGAAGATTTCTGGACGGCCAACATCGAGCCGGCGCTGAAGGACACCGAGTACCTCATCGTCCTGTCGTCGCCGTCGGCCTTGCAGCGGCGCACCGACGGCAGCGACAACTGGGTGGCCCGCGAGATCGACACCTTCCTCAAGGTTTACGGGGATGAAGAGGGTCGGCAAAGGATCATCGTTGCCCTCGCGCCGAACGCGCCAACCGAGTCCTTTCCCGGACGGCTGGGCGAACTGGGCACGCAATGGGATTGGGTCGACCTGCGCACGGTCTCGCTCTGGCAATGGCTGCGGCCGGGAGTCGCCGATCGTCTGAGCGACGCGTTCCTCAAGGTCGTGGCGCGCCTCTACGAGATACCGCAGCATCTGCTGCCGATCCTACGGCGCGAAGAAGCGCGACGGCGCGCGCGGGTTCGCCTGCTCGCCGCGAGCTCTGCCATGGTTGTCATTGCGGCGCTCACCGCTGCGTTCGTCTGGGCGATGGTCGAACGGGGAAATGCGCGACTGGCCGAGCAACGCGCCGTCGGCCAGCGCGACCAGGCTCTCATTGCCCAGTCACGATATGCTGCACAGATCGCTCATCGGCTGAGCGCCGCCGGCGACGAAGGCACTGCATTGGCCCTCATGCTGGATGTGCTGCCAACGCGGGTCGATGCTCCCGATCGGCCGCTCGATCGGTTGGCCGAAGGCGCCTTGCTCGAGGCGACCCTGCAACTGCGGGAAAGGGCTGTCCTTGGCGGCCGCGGCAAGGCCGTTCGCACGGCAGACTTCTCGCCCGATGGCGCGAAGGTGGTCGCCGACCTATCTGACGACAGGGTACGCCTGTGGGAGGCGAGGACCGGACAGGAGATTGCCACGCTGAACGGGCACGCTGGCTGTTTCTCTCCCGACGGCGCGAAGGTGGCGACGGTGTTGCCGGACGGCTCGGTGCGGCTATGGGATGCGGGCAACGGCAAGGAACTCGCCACTTTGCAAGGCGATGGAACGACTACCGATCGCATCGAGTTCGCGCCAGACGGCTCGACCCTGGTGGCCCTCATGAACGACAGCACGGCGCGCCTTTGGGATATCGGGACGACAAAGCTATTGGCCACGCTTCGGGGTCATCAGGGCGAGCCCATCAGCGGTGCTACTTTCTCCCCCGATGGCAAGATGATCGCCACAACAGCGCTGTTCGAGGTCGTCTTGTGGAATGCACGAACAGGGGCCGAGTGGAATACGATCGGCGCGTTCAAGGTCCAGGTCTACAACTCGCCCCTTGCCGGTGTGAGCTTTTCGCGCGACGGCAAATTGATCGTGGTCGGAACGGAGGCGGGCGTTGCCCGGCTCTGGGACATCCCGCGCAAGCGCGAGATCGCCGCCATGCGCGGCCATACCGAGGCAATCAACAACGTCGCCTTCTCGGCGGACGGCACGAAGATCGTCACGTCTTCCAAGGATGGCACGGCGCGATTGTGGGATGGGCGGACCGGCCGGAAATTGGCGATCTACAAAGGCCACGCGCCGAGATCGGGCGTGACTTACGCGAGCTTTTCTCCCGACGGCGCCGTGGTCATGACCAAAGGCGAAGACAACAAGGTCCTGCTGTGGAGAACGGAGGACGTCGAGGATGCGCAGGACAGTCTGATCGTGGCCATGGAGCGCCAACAGGATGAGGTGTCGAGCGCGAGTTTCTCCCCGGACGGCACCAGGATAGTGACGGTATCGACGGACAATACGGTCCGAGTGCGGGATGCGCGGCGAAGGAGCGAATTGCTCGGCGGTACGGGACAGGTAATGGCTGCACTCAACGGGCACGAAGCTCCGGTTCAAAGCGCCGCCTTCTCGCCCGACGGCAAGACGATCCTCACAACGTCCGAAGATGGCACAGCCCGGCTGTGGAATGCCCAGCTGAGCCATGACATCGGTACGCTGCGTGCACCGGATTTCTCGCAGCGGGCCGCGGCGACAGGGGCCATTGCATCACCTGATGGCACCATGGCTGCGTCGGTTTTGGACGACAACATCGTAGTGGTGCGGGATCTGGCATCGGGCCGAGATTGGCTCAGGTTGCGCGGCGAGGAGCGGAGCATCACGGATTTGCGTTGGCTGCCTGATGGAAAAGGAATTGCGACGACGTCGCTGGATGGCACGGTTCGGATTTGGCCCTTGTGGCGTGGGCAAGACCTGATCGACCGGGCCTGCTCTGTCATGCCGCGGCCGCTGACCTACGCGCAGCGCGATACGCTTTTCCTGCAGCACGAGCCCGGTAACCCGAGGTGCGGGCGCAAGCCGCTGAATTGACCGTTGGGCGGAAAGAGCGTTCGCGACTGGACGATGGAATCGCGCCGAGCCGTTGATCGAGTCCGAAAGTCTCGGAAAGACCTGTAATTTCAATGACTTGAACTTACCATCAGTTCGTTTGGCGCGTTCTGGTTCAGAGCGGACGGCTGACGTAGTAGTCGGCGAGAGCGCCGAGCGCCGCCGCGCCGTCGCCCTTGAAGGTGGGGCCATGCATCAGCGCGATGGTCGTGGGCTTGAGCGCCGCCAGCCGGCGCAGGGTCGGGCCGGCCTGCGGCGTCGCCGGCATGAAGGGCACGGCCTTTTCGGTGGCGATGGCCGGCGCCACGATGTCCGACGTCGTGGTGACGTCGCACGGCCCGCCCTGGGTGAAGAGGTCGCTGCTGAACAAGGTGCCGGTCGTCTCCTCGTAGAGCAGGCCGGCATCCCAATTGTGCGGCACGTGTGGCGTGTCGAGCCAGCGCACTTTCTTGCCGCCGAGATCGACCACCTCGTCGTTCTTCAGCACGCGCGGCGCGCGATTGGCCATGTCGGTGACCCAGATGTTGACGCCGACCTGGCCGTGCGCCGGCGTGGCGTTGGGCGCGGCGGCCAGCCATTCGTTGAGCGCACCCGATTCGTCGGCCTCGACATGGCTGCAGGTCGTCCAGCGCAGCCTGTCGAGCGGCATCACGCGCATCACCGCCGCCGAGATCAGCGGAAACATGGCGCGGTGGCCGTAGTGGAAGAGCAGCGGCTCGTCGGCGTCGATCAGGAACTGATTGAAGGTGAAGCCGGTCGGGCCGATCTGCGGCACGAAGGTGGTCAGGCGATAGATCTTGTCGGCTATTTCGGCGATCTCGGTTTTCATGGCTTCAGCACCTCGACCAGCTTTGCGTTGAACGCGTCGGCCGCCTCATAGGCAACCCAATGGCCCGCACCTTGGATCACGTTCATGACGAAATCCGGCTGCAGCGCCTTGAAGATGTCGATGCGCTCCTGGATGTAGGGGTAGGTGGTCGAATCGAACTCGCCCCAGATGCCGCTGAGCGGCGTCTTCACCTGCGGCAGGACTTTCGAGAGCGCGCCGGCGATCCCCATGTCGCGGCTGCGCGTCTTGGCGCGCGTGGTGTTGAGGATCTGCATGTAGATCGCCACGCCATCGACGTTCCTGGGATCGTGCAGCATCAGCAGCTCGAGATTGCGCCGTGCCTCGTCGGCCAGTACCTGCGGCGCCATCGTGGGCAGGAGCTTGTGCAGCTTCTCGGTCGGTTTGCGCGTGGCTTTCAGGCCGCCCGCGCCGACCAGCACGATGCGTTTGATGCGCTCGGGCATCAGGGTCGACAGATGGCCCGACACCATGCCGCCGAAGGAGAAGCCGGTGAGGAAGAATTGCCGGTCCCTCGGCAGCAGCGCGTTGACCGCGTGGTGCACGCAGTGCGTCACCGACCAGCAGTCGCGCACGTCGTCGGGCGGATCGCTGTCGCCCAGCCCGGGCAGGTCGGCGGCGTAGACGGTGAAGTGTCGTGACAGCGGCAGGACGTTGCGGATCCAGTGGATCCACGAGCCCGAGCCGCCGTGGAACAGCAGCAGGCTGGGCTTGTCGCCGCCGTCCTCGCCCCAGACGTGCCACATCATGTGGCCCGCTCCGCCGGCGCTTCTCGGTCCCATGGGAACCTTCACGGCGCGGGACTTGGCGGAGACGGCTTCGATGTGTTCGAGGGCGGTGCGGCCGTCCGGCATGCGCGGGACGGCGGAGAAGTCGAGGCTCATTTCCTGATCGCACCCAGCAGTCGTTCGACGAAGCCCGGCGCCTGCTTGCGGTCGATCCAGCGCAGCACCGTGACGAGATCGTTGTCGGGATCGACCCAGACAATGTGGCTGCCCCAGCCGAGCGCGAAGCAGCTGCGCTCGGAGGCCGCCGCGAACTGCCGGCGGCCGGTGTTGAGCCACCACATCAAGCCGTAGAACGGCGCGACCGGGCAGGGCTTCACCAGCTCCTCGGTCCAGCCCCTGGGCAGGATCTGCCGGCCCTGCCAGACGCCGCCTTGCGCCACCAGGAGCCCGGTGAGCGCGAGGTCGCGCGCCGAGATCACGATGCCGCCGCCCCAATGGCCGCCGCCCGGCACGGAGTGCAGGTCCTTGCCGTCGACCACGACCCGCGAATTGCGGTAGCCGTCCCAGCGCCAGCCCGAGCTGGCGCCGATCGGATCCATGATGCGGCGCTTCAGCACCGTCGGCAGCTCCTCCTTGAAGAGCTGCAGCAGCGACAGCGACAGACGATTCACGCGCACGTCGTTGTATTCGTAGAACGTGCCGGGTTTCCTGAGCGCGCGACGCGTACCCTTGGGCGCGTCGGCGACGGCGAGGCCGACCACGCGATTGTGGTCGATGCGGTCCTCCTTGCCGAACACGAAGCCCTGCCATTCGCTGGTCTGCGTCAGCAGGTGGCGCCAGGTGATGTCGCGGTTCTGCTCGCTCGTGAACCCGTCGTCGGTTGCGTAGTCCGCGACCTTGTCGTCGAGGCTCTTGATCAAGCCGTCGCCCAGCGCGAGGCCCGCCAGCAGAGCGAGGTAGCTCTTGGCGACGCTGAAGGTCATGTCGGCGCGGTTGGTGTCGCCCCATTCGGCGATCTTGGTGCCGCCCTGATAGACGATGCCGGCGCACGGGCCGCGCTGCGTCACCGGCCCCAGCACCTCGTTGTCGGGCGCCTTCTCGCCCGAATCGTAGGTCATCACGAATTCGCCGTTGGGCATCTTCATGCTGGCCGGCCACTTCGATTCGGCCGCCTGGGCGTAGGCGATGGCGTCATCCAATGCAGTCATGCACGCAATCAACATTGGAGAGGCTGCGGGAGCAAGCGTAGAAACGCATATGGTCTCTCCGACAACGCTTTCGCTTCGTCGCCCCGACGACTGGCACGTCCATCTGCGGGACGGCGCGATGCTGCAGGCCTGTGCGGTTCATACGGCGCGCCAGTTCGCTCGCGCCATCATCATGCCCAACCTGGTGCCGCCGGTGACCAGGGTCGCGGAAGCGTCGGCCTATCGCGAGCGAATTCGCAGAGCGGTTCCGGCCGAGCTGAAATTCGAGCCGCTGATGACCTGCTATCTGACCGATGGAGCCGATCCGGGCGAGCTCACGCGCGGCAAGGAAAAGGGCGTGTGGGTCGCGGGCAAGCTCTACCCGGCGCATGCCACGACCAACTCCGCGCATGGCGTCACTTCGATGGACAAGATCGGCCGGGCGCTCGAGGCGATGGAGAAGGCCGACATGCCGCTGCTCGTGCATGGCGAGGTAACGGATGCCGAAATCGATATCTTCGACCGCGAGGCGGTGTTCCTCGACAAGGTGCTGGCGCCGCTCTTGAGGCGCCATCAAGGGCTGAAGGTCGTGCTCGAACACATCACGACCAAGGAGGGCGTGGCTTTCGTCGAGGCGCAGGGCGAGCGCGTTGGCGGCACGATCACGCCGCACCACCTGGTGTTCAACCGCAATGCGATCTTCAAGGGCGGCATCCGTCCGCACTTCTATTGCCTGCCGATCGCCAAGCGCGAGGAGCATCGCCAGGCGCTGCGCCGCGCCGCGGCGTCGGGCAGCCGGCAATTCTTCCTCGGCACCGACACCGCACCGCATACCGCGGACACCAAGGAGTGCGCCTGCGGCTGCGCCGGCATCTTCAACGCGCCGGTGGCGTTGCAGCTCTACGCCCAGGTTTTCATGGAGGAGAACGCGCTCGACAAGCTCGAGGCCTTTGCCTCGCTGAACGGTCCGCGCTTCTATGGCCTGCCGGCCAACGAGGAGCGCATCACCCTGCAGGCCAGGCCGCTCGAGGCGCCCGACAAGATCGACGTCCCCGGCGGCAACAAGAGCATCGTCGTGTTCCGCCCTGACACGCCCGTCGGTTGGAGTTTCTGACGGCGCTGCTCTATTTTGGCCGTATGAGCAAAGGCAGAATTCCGGCCGGTGCAGTCGTGCGCGGCACCGACAAAGGCTACGTGCATGGCGACGTGAAGCCGCTTCCCCTCACGCCGGGCCAGGAACGGCCGGTCGAGAAGTTCGAGCAAAAGTACCCCTACATGCGGCCGCGAGATACCGCGACCCTGATCCTGGTGCGTTTGAAAGGAAGGACGCCGGAGGTGCTGATGGGTTGCCGCGATGCCAAGCACGCCTTCATGCCCAACCGCTACGTGTTTCCGGGCGGCCGCGTCGATCGCGCCGATGCGCACGTGCCGGTGGCGACGCCGCTCGATCGCCACGTCAGGGCGCGGCTCCTGAAGGCCGCCTCGCCGTTGCGCGCGCGGGCGCTGGGCGTCGCCGCGGTGCGCGAGACCTTCGAGGAGACCGGCCTGATGCTCGCCAAGCCGCTCAAGGGCGGCGCGCCGAAGAAGGATTACGGCGAGCACTGGAAGGGCTTCCTCGACAAGGGCATGGCGCCGGCGCTCGACTGCCTCGACCTGATCGCGCGCGCCGTCACGCCGCCCGGCCGGCCGCGGCGCTTCAATGCCCGCTTCTTCATGGCGCGCGCCGAGGACGCGACCGGCGAGATCCGCCATTCGAGCGAGATGGGCGACATCCGCTGGGTGCGGCTCGACGAGGCGCGCGAGCTGCCGCTGCCGACCATCACCGGACTCATCCTCGGCGAGATCGGCCGGCTGATCAAAGAGCCGGCCGACCGGACGAAGCAGCGCAAGATCCCGCTTTTCATCACGGTGCATCGCAAGCACCTGATGATCGAGGAGTGAGCCCGTGGCGGCGCGCGACGAGCTCGCTCAGTCCGCGTCGACCTCGGTGACGGCGGCCGCGAGCCCGCGCCTGCCGGCGCGCGGTGGGGTGCGCCTGCGCACCCTGGTGCTGATCCGCTGGGCCGCGGTGGCAGGCCAGGCCATCACCGCCGCGCTGGTGCATTACGGCCTCAATTTCACCATTCCGCTGCTTGCCGTCGGCGGCACGATTGCGCTCTCGGCATTGCTCAACCTCGCCGTCAGCCTCGGCCGGCCGGCATCGGTGCGCATCGACGACCGCGAGGCCGCGATCTTCCTGGTGTTCGACATCGTGCAGCTGGCCATCCTGCTCTATCTCACGGGCGGGCTGACCAATCCCTTCGCGCTGCTCCTGCTGGCGCCGGTCGCCATCGGCTCGACGATCCTGTCGCTCGCCAGCAACATCGCGCTGTCGCTGCTCACGATCGCCAGCATCGCCGTGCTGGCCCTGGTGCACCGGCCGCTGCCGTGGAGCGGCCTGCCGCCGCCCGCCCTGCCCGAGATCTACCAGACGGGCGTATGGGCCGGCCTCACGCTCACCGTGCTCCTGATCACGCTCTATGGCTGGCGGCTGGCCGAGGAGGCGCGCCAGATGAGCGACGCGCTGGGGGCGGCGCAGGCGGCCCTGGCGCGCGAGCAGCGCATGTCGGCGCTGGGCGCGCTCGCCGCCGCGGCCGCGCACGAGCTGGGCACGCCGCTCTCCACGATCGCCGTGGTTGCCAAGGAGATGCTGCGCGAGGTCGAGGCCGACGATCCGTTGCGCGAGGACGTCGAGCTGCTGTCCTCGGAATCCGACCGCTGCCGCTCGATCCTTGCCCGCCTGACCGTCGATCCGTCCGAGGACGTGTCGGAGGCCTATACCCTGGTGCCGCTGCCCGCCCTGATCGAGGCGGCGGCGCAGAGCTACCAGCGCGAGGGCATCGAGCTCACGTTCGAGGCGGGCCCGTTGGGCGAGGGCGCGCCCAACACCGCGCCCGTCCTGGTGCGCAGCCCGGAAATCATGCAGGGCATAGGCAACATCGTTCAGAATGCCGCCTCATTTGCCCGGCACGAGGTCCATATCGCCACGCGCTGGACGACCGAATGGTCGGAGGTCGAGGTATCGGACGACGGGCCGGGCTTCTCCGAGGCCCTGCTCGACGAGCTCGGCACGCCGTTCATCTCCACGCGCCAGGGCGAGGAGGGCCACATGGGATTGGGCGTATTCATCGCCAAGACGCTGCTCGAACGCACCGGCGCCACGGTGACGTTCGGCAATCGAAGCGGCGGCAAGGGCGGTGCGTCGGTCGGCGTACGCTGGCCAAATCCCGTCTTCAAGGCTACATAGCGGCCAATGTCGGAAGGAGAGGCCATGAGCCAGGACACCGGAGCCAGCCGTCCTGTGTCGCCCGCCATCGCCGGCGCGACGAACAAGGAGCGAACCCTGCTGATCGCCGACGACGACGCGGCGTTCCGCAACCGCATCGCGCGCGCGCTCGAACTGCGCGGCTTCGTCGTCAGCGCCGTCGGCTCGGTGGCCGAGGCGTTGGCCCATACCGCGCGTCCGCCGGCCTTCGCTGTGCTCGACCTGCGGCTGGGCGACGGCAACGGCCTCGAACTCGTGGGCCCGCTGCGCCAGGCGCGGCCCGACATCCGCATCGTCGTGCTGACCGGCTACGGCAACATCGCGACCGCGGTCGCGGCGGTGAAGGAGGGCGCGGTCGATTATCTCGCCAAGCCGGCCGACGCCGACGCCATCGAGCAGGCGCTGGTGGCGCACGGCCGCAAGCTGCCGCCGCCGCCCAGCAATCCGATGTCGGCCGACCGCGTGCGCTGGGAGCACATCCAGCGCGTGTTCGAGCAATGCGACCGCAACGTCTCGGAGACGGCGCGGCGGCTCAACATGCACCGGCGCACCCTACAGCGCATCCTGGGCAAGCACGCGCCCAAAGAACACTAGACCGACCGCCTGCTTACGCTTCAGCTCGTCCTCAACGCATCGGCGCTCGGCATGGCCTATGCGCTGGTGGCGCTGGGATTCGTGTTGGCGCTCAATGCCTCGGGCGCCGTCAACTTCGCGCACGGCGCGCTGGTCGTGCTGGGCGGCGCCGTCGCCGTGGCGCTGGGCGGTCGGGCGGGCCTGCCGGCGGCGATCCTCCTGCCGGCGGTCGTGCTGGTGCTGGGTGCGGCCGGTATCCTGACCGCCCATCTCGCCATCCTGCCGCTGGCCGCGCGGCCACCCGAGGCGACGTTCGTCGCCACGATCGCGCTCGCCGCCATCGTCGAGCAGGGCCTGCAGCTCAGCCTGGGCGCGGCGCCGCACGCAGCACCGTCGCTTGCCGGCACCGGCGTTTTCGAGCTCGGCGGCGTGGTCGTCGGCCGCCAGCCGCTCGCCATCCTGGTCGTGGGCGGCGGGCTGGTGGTCGCCGTGTGGTTCCTGCTCGAGCGCACGCAGACCGGCCGGCGCATGCGCGCCGTCGCGTCGGACCGCACCATGGCGCGCGCCGTCGGCATTCCCGTGGCGCGCTACGTCACCCTCTCGCTCGGGCTCGCCGGCGGGCTCGCCGGCGCCGCCGGCATGCTGCTCGGGCACCAGTTCCTGGTCTCGCCGACGCAAGGGTCGGACTACATGCTCAAGGCCTACATCGCCGTCGCGGTCGGCGGCTGGGGCAGCGTGCCCGGCGCGTTGCTGGGTGCGCTCGGCATCGGCGTGTTCGAGACCTTCGTATCGGCCGCCGTGGGCGATGGCTGGGCATCGGCCGCGCTTTACGTCGGCGTGCTCGCCTTGTTGATGGTCCGGCCGCGCGGGCTGTTCGGCGAGCCGGTGGGGCGGCGCGCATGACCGGCTACGCCGTCCATCTGGTGACGCTGATCGGCATCTACGCCCTGATGGGCGTGGGCTATCAGCTGGTGTTCGGCCATCTCGGCGCGCTCAACCTGGCGCAGGGCGCACTGGTCGGGGTCGGCGCCTATGCGACGGCGCTGCTCGCGCCGACGCTTGGCCTGTTCGCCATGCCGCTCGCGGTCGTGATCACGGGCCTGCTCGCTCTGCTGGCCGCTTGGCCCACGCTGCGCCTGCAGTCGCATTACTTCGCGCTGGCCACGCTCGCGCTGGCGGCGCTGATCAACCTTGCTGCAGTGAATATCGAGAGCGTCACCGGCGGTGCCAACGGCCTGGTCGGATTCGGCGCGCGCCTGCCGCACGGCGTGTGGCTGATGGCGCTTGTCTGGCTTTGCCTGATCGCGGCCGTCGTCGTGCAGTCCTGGCTGTTCGCCGGCCGGCTGGGCGATGCGGCGCGCTTATTGCGCGAGGCGCCTTTGGCCGCGGCCACGCTTGGGATCGACGGCGCGCGCTGGCGATTGATCGCGTTTGCCGCTGGCGGCGCATTGGCCGGCGGTGCCGGGGCGTCGATGGCGGCGCTGAACGGCGTGGTCTCGCCCGAGGCCACGGGCTTTGCCGTCATGGTGGCGTGCCTGATGCTGGTCGTGCTCGGCGGCTCGCGTCATCCGTTGGGGGCGGTGCTGGGTGCGGCACTCACCGTCTGCCTGCCGGAGCTCCTGCGCGGCTTCCATGCGGCCTGGCTCCTGCTCTACGCCGTTGCCACTTTGCTGGTCGTGCTGTTCGCGCCCGAAGGCCTGGCCGGTCTGTTCAGCCCGCGCCGCGCGCCCATGGCATCGCCTGAAATACCGAAGCGGCTGCCGCCCGCCGTGGGTGCGGAAACGCTGGCGCTGCAATGCGTGCGCAAGCGCTTCGGCGGCGTCGACGCCGTGTCGGATGTCTCGCTGTCGTTGAAGCGCGGCGAGATCGTCGGCCTGATCGGTCCCAACGGCTCGGGCAAAACGACCTTGCTCAACCTCATCAGCGGCCTCGAACGTGCCGACAGCGGCGCGATCAGGCTCGATGCCGAGGCGATCGAGCGCTGGCCGACCCATCGCATCGCGCGCCTCGGTGTGGGCCGCACCTTCCAGAGCCGCACGCAGTCCGTGCCGTTGGCCCGCGTGCTGGCCGAACGGCCGGCGTTCCTGCTGCTCGACGAGCCGGCAGCAGGCCTCGGCGAGCGCGAACGGCAGGAACTCGAGCGCCTGCTGCATCGCCTGCGCGATGCGGGCCGCGGCGTGCTGATCGTCGATCACGACATCGAGCTGATGAGCCGCGTCTGCGACCGGCTGATCTGTCTCGACCGCGGCGTCGTCGTGGCCGAAGGTGCGCCCGCGGAGGTGCGCGCCAATGCGGACGTGCGCGCAAGCTTCCTGGGAGTGGCGGCATGAGCATGCTCGCTGCCCAGGGCATCAGCATCGAGGTTGGCGAGATCGTGGCGGTGCTCGGCGCCAACGGTTCGGGCAAGACCGAGCTGCTCGAGACCGTGCTGGGCTTTCGCGCCGGCGCCGTCTGCCTGTTCGATCAAGACGTCTCCGCGCTGCCGGTCGAGCGGCGGGTGTCGATGGGCGTGGGCTATGTGCCGGAAGGCCGCCGGGTCTTTGCTGGCCTCACGGTCGCCGAGAATCTCGAAGCCTCGTGCGGCCTGCCGGCGGCCGAGCGACGTCGGCGGCTCGACGAGGTGCTGGCGCTGTTCCCGGCGCTGGCCGAACGGCCGCAGGCGCGGGCCTGGCTGCTGTCGGGCGGCCAGCAGCAGATGCTTGCGCTCGCCCGCGCGCTGATGAATCGCCCGCGCCTGCTGCTGCTCGACGAGCCGACGCTGGGGCTCGCGCCGGCGATCGTCTCCGATTTGTGGCAACAGCTGCGCGCGGCGGCGGCTCGCGGAACGGCGATCCTGCTGGCCGAACAACGGGCGGCACTGGCGCTCGCCGTCGCGAGCCGCGGCATCGTGCTGAAGGCGGGACAGGCCGTGTTGAGCGGCTCGCCCGCTGAGCTGCTGGGCCATCCGGAACTGGCCAGCCTGGTTGGCGGCTAAGCCTGCCTGTTCTGGGCGTTCCAGTATTTTTCGAGATTGTTGATCAGCGCCGGGCTGAAATGACAGTAGGCCTGCTCACGCGCGTATAGCGCGGCGTAGCGGCGAAACATGTCGAGCGGCTCGACGGAAAAGCGCAGGGCGCGGCGGTTGCCGATAGCGCCCACCACGCCCGAGCCGGCGAGCCGTTCGACGACACGCTCAATCGCGCCATCCATCTCCTCAGGAGCGACGACTTCGTCGCAGATCATGCGCCCCTCGACCGAGTCGCAGTCGAAGCGGCGCTCGTACATGATCGCCTGCCGCGCCAGCCGGTCGCCCACGAAGCGGGCGAGACGCAGGTTGGCCATCGCCGGGATGATGCCCTCCTTGCGCGCCGGCAGCGTCATGTAGGCATCGCGCGCAGCGATGTTGAAGTCGGTCGCCAGCAGGATCTGGCAGCCGCCGCCTATCGCGAAGGTCTCGACCGCGGAAATCCATATCTTCTCGATCGAATCGCCGGCCACCTCGTCGGGCGAGACATCGGCGCGCGCCAGCCCGCGCGTCATCTTGTTCACGAACCCCATGTCGCGGATCAGGAACCACAGGAACGGGATCTTGCCGTGATAGATGTGCGTCAGGTTGATGCCGGCGTTGAACACGCGCCGGCCGGCATATTTGCCCTCGGGCACGACGTCGCCGCGCAGCACCGCGATCTTGCTTTGCGGATCGAGGATGCAGACGTCGGCGCCGATCTCGGTCGCGATCTGGGTGTGGTTGTCTTCGGCGTTCAGGAAGCGCCGGTTGGAATGCACCAGGACGACGGCATTGCCGTGCCGTTCGACCCTGGCTCCGTCGAGATCGAGCCTTCCGTCGCGCAGCAACTTGGCCAGAGCGTCGGGCGATTCCTCGCGTGGCAGCAACATGGCATGGCAGAGGTGCATGCCGGCCTCCGGATCGGCCAGCAACTGGTTGCACAGGATGCCCTGGTCGATCTCGCTGCCTTCCTTGTCGGCCTGGCGCAACTCCGCTTCGGCCGCGACCTCGCTCCTGGTCGGCGTCAGGCCGGGCACCAGTTCGGCCGCGTCATAGACCAGCCGCTCCAGGCGCACGAACTTGCGGCGGGAATCGGTCAGCCGGTCGTAGAGCGTGCGGGCATGGCGGCGCAGGAAGAGAAAGCGGGCATCGCGGGCGGCCTGCTTGATGATCTCAGCGATCTCGTTGGCCGCGGCATCGCGCTTGGGTTTGGCCGGCAGCCGGCGCAGGCGCTCGCCGGCCTGCCGCCAATAGTTCGAAAACAGCACGGCATCGGACGCGAAATCGCCGGTCGCCGCCTTCGGCATGGGAACGAGCGAATCCATCGACGGCGTCCTGCCTGAGAAGATTTTGGAGCGGGCGACGGGATTTGAACCCGCGACCTACGGCTTGGGAAGCCGACGCTCTACCCCTGAGCTACACCCGCGTTGGCGTCATTCTAGGCAATCGTGTATCTGAAGCCAATGCTGGATGAAGTTCTGACGCCGCAGGAACGGGCGGTGGTTGCGCGCGCCAGGGCGTTCGCCGAGGAGCATGTCGCCCCAAACGCAGCGCGCTGGGAATGGGAGCGCCGCTATCCGTTGGAGACCATCAAGGCGGCGTGCGCGGCGGGTCTCAACACCATCGAGCTCGCCCAGGAGCATGGCGGCCAGGGGCTCTCCTTCTCCTGCAAGCTGCGCGCGTTCGAGGAGATCGCCAAGCACGACTTCGCGTTCTCGTTCGCCCTGATCAATCACCACAACGCCTGTGCGCGGTTCGCCCGCGACGGCAAGCCGGCGCATGTGGCGCGACTGCTGCCGCGCATGATCAAGGGCGACCTGATCGGATGTGCGGGCTTGAGCGAGCCCGGAATCGGCAGCGACTTCGGCGGCCTCGAGATGACGGCCGTCAAGGTCGACGGAGGCTGGAAGCTCAACGGCGCCAAGGCCTGGATCACCAATGCCGCGGTGGCCGGCCTGTCGGTGGCCTATGCCCAGACCGACAAGAGCCAGGGCTATCGCGGCATCGCCTGCTTCGCCATCGAAGCGGAGCGGCCGGGCTTTCACCGCGAAAAGCCGTTCGAGCTGCATGGCGGCCACGCGATCGGCGTCGGCGGCTTCCGGCTGGTCGACTACATCGCGCCCGACGAGGCCCTGTTGAGGGCGCCCGGCGAGGGCTTCAAGGCGGCACTTGCCGGCATCAACGGCGCGCGTGCCTATGTGGCGGCGATGTGTTGCGGCATGCTGCAGGCGTCGCTCGAGACGGCCGTGCGCTACACCGAGCAGCGCAAGACGTTCGGCCAGAAGGTGATCGAGCACCAGGGCGTGCGATGGAAGCTGGTCGATGCGGCGACCGATCTCGAGGCGGCGCGCCTGCTGACCTATCGCGCGGCCCGGCTGATCGACGAGGGCGGCGACGCCGTGATGCCGGCCGCCTATGCCAAGAAGTTCGCCACCGAGATGGCGCTCGTGCGCATCGCCGACTGCATCCAGGCGATGGGCGCGAACGGTCTGCGCGCCGAGTATCCGCTGGCCCGCCATCTCGCCGGCGCCAAGATCGCCGCCTACACCGACGGCTCGATCGAGATGATGAACGAGCGCATCGGTGTCGGCCTGGGCAAAGTCTTCGGATGATCATCTCCACGGTGGAGATGCATACCGGCGGCGAGCCGACGCGCATCATCGTCGACGGCTGGCCGGCGCTTTCGTCTCCGACCTTGCTGGGCAAGCGGCGCGAATGCCTGGAGCGCCACGATCACCTGCGGCGCGGCCTGATGCTCGAGCCGCGCGGCCATGGCGGCATGTATGGCGCACTGCTGGTCGAGCCCGATCATCCCGACGCCGATCTCGCCGTGCTCTTCATGCACAACGAGGGCTACTCGACCATGTGCGGGCACGCGACCATCGCGCTGGCGCGTTGGGCAATCGAGAGCGGCCGGGTGAAGGGGCCGACCGTGCGCCTGCAATGTCCCTGCGGCCTCGTGGTGGCCAACGTCGCATCGGACGGTTGGGTGCGCTTCGAGAGTGTGCCCTCGTTCGCTTATGCGCTGGACCGCATCGCACCCACCAGCAGCTGGGGGCCGGTGACGATCGACATCGCCTATGGCGGTGCGTTCTATGCCTTCCTCTCCGCCGACCAGATCGGCCTCGATCTCAGCCGCTCGCCCATGCGCTCGATCGTCGATGCCGGCGAGGAGATTGCCCTGGCCGTTGCCAAGGCCATCCCGATCGAGCATCCGGCCGAACCTGATCTGGCATTCCTCTACGGCACGATCCTGACCGATGGCGCCGACGGTGCGACGGAGCCGAGCCGCAACGTCTGCCTCTTCGCCGGCCGGCAGATCGACCGCAGCCCGACCGGCTCGGGTGTCAGCGCGCGCATGGCGCTGCAGGTGGCGCGGCGTCAGGCAAGACTCGGCGACGAACGGCGTTTCGAGAGCTGCACGGGATCGATCTTCACCGGCAAGGCGCTGCGCGAAGCCTCTCCGGTCGGCCCGCGCAAGTCGGTGATCGTCGAGGTCGGTGGCATCGCCCATCAGACCGGCGAGGCGCGATTCTTCCTCGATGAGCGCGATCCGTTGCGCGAGGGGTTTAGCCTCGGCCTCTAGGCGTTATGCGCCCGCTTGAGCGCCTGATCGAGATCGTCGAACAGATCGCCTGCATCCTCGACGCCCGTCGACAGGCGCAGCAGATCGGGCGGGCAGGGCGTGCCCGGCCCCTCGATGCTGGCACGATGCTCGATCAGGCTTTCGACGCCGCCCAGCGATGTGGCGCGCTTCCACAGCTCGACGCGGGCCGCCGTGGCGATCGCGGCGCGCTCGCCGCCCTTGACGCGCACCGACAGCATGCCGCCAAAGCCGCCCGTCATCTGCTTTCGAGCGGCGGCGTGACCGGCGAAGGAGGGCAGGCCGGGATAGAGCACTTCGGCCACCATCGGATGGGCCGCCAACTTCTGCGCCAGATGCTCGGCCGAGCGGCTCGCCCACTGCACGCGGGGAAACAGCGTGCGCATGCCGCGCATCAGCAGCCACGCCTCGGTCTGGCCGAGAATCGTGCCGAGCTGGGCGCGGATGGTGCGCAGCTTCGCCCAATGCTCGTCCTCGCGCGCGCCGACCAGGGCGCCGGCGATGATGTCGGAATGGCCGTTGAGATACTTCGTCGCCGAATGCATGACGATGTCGGCGCCGTGCTCGATCGGGCGCGTCAGCACGGGTGTCGCCACCGTCGAATCGACAGCCAGCAACGCCCCCGCTTTGTGCGCGATCTCGGCGGCGGCGGCGATTTCGGTCACCGCCCAGGTGGGATTGGCCGGGGTCTCGATCCAGACGAGCTTGGTGGCGCCCGGTTTGACCGCCGCCGCGATCGCATCAGTGCGGTCGGCGTCGACGAACTCGACCTTCAGCCCCCACTGCTTGGCAAAGCTGCCCAGCCAGTTGCGCAATGACCAGTACATGACCTTGGGCGCAACGACGTGATCGCCCGGGGAGAGGGCAAGAAAGCACGCGGTCGCGGCACTCATGCCCGATGAAAAAATCAGCGCCTTCGCCCCGCCTTCCAATGCGGCGAGCGTGGCTTCCCCCTGGTCGAACGTCGGATTGTCGGCGCGCGCATAGATGCGGCCGGACCGATATTGATTGTCTTCGTCACGCAGATAGGTGCTCGCCATATGGATCGGCGGCACGACCGCTTTTGTTACAGGATCGATCCAGCCCATCGCCTGCGCCGCGAGCGACGCGGCGGCGAGATTCTTGTCTGTCATGCGAGCCCCTTCGAACCTTACGTGCAGCTTACTTACGACTAACTTACGTCCGACGACGTCGAAAGCGTATAGCGCACAAGTTCGGATCGACTACAATTCCTCGCACACCATGCAATCGGGCGACGCTCCTGCGCTAAGAGAGCCCGCTCCAAGGGGATTTGCGTATGACACTCGAAGCGATGTCGCAGGCGACCACCCAGAACAATGCGGGCCGCGGCGACCGCGTCGCGCGCACGCGCGAAGCCATCGTTTCATCGACACTGACGCTTGCCCTCGAAGGCGAGATTGCACCGATTGTGCGCGACATCGCCAAGCTGGCCGGTGTTTCGGCCCGTACCGTGTTCCAGCATTTCGCCGACACCGCGGAGCTCTACATGGCCGTGCTCGGCCGTGTCTTCTCGACGATGGGCGACGAGGCGCCCGAGATCAATCACCAGTCGCCGCTCGACCAGCGCATCACCGCCGTCGTCGACCATCGCGCCATGCGCTGCGAGAAGGTGCGGCCGATGTGGACCTTCATCGAGACGCTGCAGCGGCGCTCGGCGGAGGCGGCGGAGAAGATCCGCCAGCTCTATTCCGGCCATCGCAATCAACTCGCCGATTCGTTCAGGCCGGAACTGTCGGCGCTGTCGAACGACAAGCGCGAGCACACACTGAACGCGCTGTCGCTCACGCTCTCGCCCGAGGGCTGGAACATGCTGCGCGATCGCCTCGGCCTCACCTCGGAGCAGGCCAAGGAAGAGTGGCGCTTCGTCGCCCGCTCGATCTTCGGCAACGACATCCACCGCTAACCCGAGCTCAAGAAGCCGCGCGGCGGGCGAGGCTCTCGAGCGCCTGATCGCGCAAGCCGAGCTCGCGCAGGTGGGCGACGGTGTTCTTCGCATAATCCAGATTGCTGCCGGTCGCGCCGTGCCCCTGGCGGATCAGCTTCAGCGCCGTGGACGGCGGCAGTTTGCCGGCGAACTGCCGATGCTTGCGATCGGCGAGATAGACGAGGGCGTCGACGACGCGGCCGTCCGCCAGATGGATCGGCCGCACCACTTCCTCATAGACGCCGTCATTGTCGATTTCGCGCACGATGAGATAGCGCCGCACGGCGTCGTACTTGTCCCTCTCGCGTGGCAGCCGATGCGCCAAGCCGCGGCAGGCGCCGCCCGGCAACAGGCCCAGAATCAGGCCGGGCTTGCGGGCCGTCCCGCGATAGTGCTCGGAGTAGATGCAGAAGGCGCGATGCCAGCCATGCAGACGCGCCGCCTGCGTCTCACGCGTCTCGAAGCCCGGGTTCCACATCAGCGAGCCGTAGCCGAAGACCCAGGCCGGTTTTTTCCCCGCGCTCACTCTTGATGGAGATGAATCAGGGCGCGGCGGATCTCGCGGGTGCGCGTGAACAGGTCGAACAGCTTGTCGCCTTCGCCCCAGCGGATGGCGCGCTGCAGGTAAAAGAGATCCTCCTGGAAACGCTGCAGTACCTCGAGGACGGCCTCGCGGTTGTTGAGGAACACGTCGCGCCACATCGTGGGATCCGACGAGGCGATGCGCGTGAAGTCGCGGAAGCCGCCGGCGGCGTATTTCAGCACCTCGCTGTTGAGATGGCCGCCCAGATC
>DASRFX010000061.1:0-37818 GCA_035651335.1 Reyranella sp.
GAACGGTGTCGTCCGGCCCGACGGCCAGGTGGTCCGCGACATGTACCTGATGCAGGCCAAGACGCCCGCGGAGTCGAAGGGCGAATGGGACCTGGTGAAGATGATCGCGACCGTCCCCGGCAACGAGGCCTTCCGCCCCCTCAAGGAAAGCGGCTGCCCGCTCGCGAAGTAGCTCTTCTGCCGGGGCGCGCCACTCCAGTAGCGTGTCATGATCATTGGACCGCGCGCTCCCATCGCGCCTCATGATCATGAGCGCGCAGGATGCGCGCGGTCCAAAGTATGACTTGACGCGCCACGGAGTGGCGCGTCCCAGCGAAGACCTTGGTCAGTGCGGACGGTCGCCGCGCACCAGCATGCGGTACAGACGGCGATGCTGGCTGTGATCGTAGTCGAAGCCGGCTTTGTGCAATGAAGCGCGGTCGTCGATGATCACCAGATCACCCTTCTGGTACTGGTGGGCGTAGCAAAATTGCGGCTGGGTGATCCGGTCAGTCAAATCCTGCAAGAAATCCTGGGTTTCTTCCGGCGACAGGCCGGTGACCGTCTCGGTCTTGCCCTTGTGAAACCAAACCGCCTTGGTGCCGGTCTCCGGATGCGTGCGGACGAGGGGGTGCACCGTCGGCGGCTTCGTCGCTTCGAGCTGCGCCTTCACGATGTCCGGATTGCCGGTCTTCATGCGCGCGCTGCTGATCAGCGTGTTCTCGGTCTTGGCGCCGTCGATCCTGCGCTTCAGGTCGTCGGGCAGGGCTTCGTAGGCCGCGCGCGCATTGCAGACCGAAGTCGCGCCGCCTTTGTCCGGCACCGCCACCGCATAGAGCATGGTGAATTTGGGCGGCAGTTCCTGGTTGGTGTGGTCGGTGTGCCAGGTGGCGTTGGCGCCGACCTTCGCCGGCTGCCCCTTGCTGTCGAGGTGACGGTTGTCGAGCACGCTGATCAGCGGGTGGCCGTCGACCAGATAGCGCCGGTTCTGGTCCTCCATCAGCTCGCCGAACATCTCGCCGGCGGCCTGCAATTGGCTTGGCGTCAGATGCTCCTGCCCGCGGATCACCAGCACCACGTTCTCGACGACGGCGTCGTAGAGCTTCTTGCGCGTCGCGGCGTCGATCGGACGCGCAAGGTCGATCCCGGTGGCGATGGCGCCGATATGCTCCTTGACCTTCTCGATCTTCAGCGTGGGGGCGGCAATCGCAGACGCGGCAGCGCTCATGATGCGGCTCCTTTCGCCAACAGGATCGGCCGAATGTTCGCCTCTATCAAGTATCGGCCGATGGCCCCAGAATAGCGCCAATGGACTACGACTACATCGTCGTCGGCGCGGGCTCGGCGGGCGCCGTCGTCGCCAATCGGCTGTCAGCCGACCCGCGAAACAAGGTGCTGCTGCTCGAAGCGGGCGCGGCGAACAACCCATGGACGTGGCTGCCGGTCGGCTCGGCGCGCATGATCAGCAATCCCGCCGCCAACTGGCTCTATTCGTCGGAGCCCGAGGCCAACACGAAGGGCCGCCGCATCCCGGTGCCGCGCGGCAAGCTGCTGGGCGGCTCGAGCGCGATCAACGGCATGGCCTTCGTGCGCGGCCAGGCCCAGGACTTCGACACCTGGGCGCAGATGGGCAACACCGGCTGGAGCTATCGTGAAGTCCTGCCCTTCTTCAAGCGCATCGAGAGCTACCAGGGCGGTGGCGACGACGAGTTCCGCGGCCGCGACGGGCCGCTCACGGTCACCGATCCCGAGCCGCGCGAGCCGATCTTCCGGGCGCTGATCGAGGCCGCTTCCGAAGTCGGCATCAGGCACAACCCGGACTACAACGGCGCGGCGCAGGACGGCATCGCCATGAGCCAGGCGAGCATCTTCCGCGGCAAGCGGGTCAGCACCGCACGCGCCTATCTCGATCCGGTCCGCAAGCGGCCCAACCTGCACATCGTGACCGGCGCGGCGGCGGACCGGTTGCTGTTCGACGGCAAGCGCTGCGTCGGCGTCGGCTATTCGGTGGGCGACCGGCGATACGAGGCGAAGGCCGGCCGCGAGGTGATCGTGTGCGGCGGCACGATCAACTCGCCGCAACTGCTGGAGCTGTCGGGCATCGGCCAGCCGGAGCGGCTGAAAGGCCTCGGCATCGAGGTCAGGCAGGCGCTGCCGGGCGTGGGCGAGAATCTGCGCGACCACTATGCGCCGCGCACGCGCTGGGCGGTCGGCGCCAGGGGCTACACCTATAACGACACGGGCCGCGGCATTGCGCTGGTCGGCCAGGCCTTGCGCTGGGCTTTCGCGCGGCGCGGCATGCTGGCCTCGGTCGGCGCGCCGATGCGCGCCTTCGTGCGCAGCCGCGAGGGCCTGGCGGCGCCCGACCTGCTGCTGGGCTGGGTGATGATGTACACCGAGCCCAGCCCGCGCGGGCCGGTCGTGGCGAAGAAGTCCGGCATGACCTGCTATGCCCACCCGATGCGGCCCGAGAGCAAGGGCCACGTCCACATCAGCTCTGCCGATCCGCGCCGGCCGCCCTCGATCAACTTCAACTTCCTGTCGGCCGCGGTCGACGGCGAACTGACGGTGCGGGCCGTCCAGATCGCCCGCTCGATCATGACCGCCAAGGCGCTGGCGAAGCTGCAGGTGACGGAAGAGGCGCCCGGCCGGGAGCGCCAGACTCCGGACGAGATCCTCGACTGGGTGAAGGGCGCGGCCGAGACGACCTATCACCCGGTCGGCACGTGCAAGATGGGCAACGATCCGATGGCGGTGGTCGATGCCCGCTTGCGCGTGCATGGCGTGGCGGGCCTGCGCGTGGCCGACGTCTCGATCATGCCCACACTCACCTCGGGCAACACCAACGCGCCCGCGATCATGATCGGCGAGAAGGCGGCGGCGATGGTGCTGGAGGACCGCGTCTAGCCACTCGCGCTTGCTCGAAGTTCTATAGGACAGAATCGGAGTCCTTCTAACGACGCGCCTACAATGCCGCGCATGGTCGATGGCGGGTCAACAGGAAGGACTAGATGTTGTGGCGGTATGGTCGACCACCCCATTAGATTCCCGTTATTTTATTCGGCCCGGACAATATCTAGTACCGGCTCATGCGGGATCGAGGCCCGCCTCGCCGAACAGGCGGCGGGCCTCGGCCGTGCGCAGGAAATCGATGAAGGCGGCGGCAAGTGCGGCCTGGCTGCTCCCGGTATCGACGCCGGCCACGAAGTGGGTGACGAAATGCAGGTCGGCCGGCAGGAAGCCGACGATGTCGACGCCCTTCACCTGCAGCAGCTCGGGCTTCTGCTGGATCGCGAGCTCGGCCTCGCCGCTCAGCAGGAACTGCGCGCAGAGGCCGGCCGGCGGCGGGAACTTCGTCTTGGCGTTGATCTCGCGCTCGATGCCCCATTGCCGCAAGAGCTTCGCCATGTAGATGCCGCTCGCGCCGCCCGCGTCGGGATGGCTGTAGGAGAGCGACCTTGCCTGCAGCAGCGCCTGCTTGAACCGCTCGGGCGTGGCGATGTCGGGATGCCTGGCGCCGGCTTTCACCGCGACCGCCGTGGCCGAGCTTGCGATCGGCCTGATCGTGGCGTCGGCCAAGCGGCCGATGGATTTCATCGTCTCGACGCCCGCCTTGTTCAGCAGCAGCACGTCGCCCCGTTCGCCTTCCTGCAGGCGCTTCACCATGGCCGGCGCGGTGTTCCAGACGACGGAGAAGCGGCAGCGGTGGTTCGCCTCGAAGCGCGGTATCAGGGTTTCGACCACCGGCTGCACGGCGATGGTGCAGTAGAGTTTCAGTTCGCTCATGCTGGGCTAGACTTACGGCCTCATCGACGAGGAGGGAAGCGCCATGCCGGACCTGTTCGAGATCATGGAGAATTGCCGCGCCATGCGCCGTCTGAAGCCCGATCCGGTGCCTGACGAGCTGATCGCCAAGGTCCTGCATGCGGGGACCTGCGCGCCGTCCGGCGGCAATGCGCAGAAATGGCGCTTCCTGGTGATCAAGGACCGCAAGATCAAGGACGGCGTCGCGGTCTGGTACAAGAAGGCCTACGACGAATGGATCGGCCCGCGCTACAGCTCGGTCGCGCCGCCGCCCGGCGTCAGCCCGGAGAAGTTCAAGCGTCAGCACCAGGCGGTCGAGTATCTCACCGATCATTTCGCCGAGGCGCCGGTGTGGATCGTCGCCTGCCTCGACGGCGCCAATCCCGGTCCGGGTGCCGGCGCCTCGATCTATCCGGCGGTGCAGAACATGGTACTCGCCTGTCGCGCCCTCGGCCTCGGCACGACGCTCACCAACCGGCACATGTATTTCCAGAAGGAAGTCGACAAGGCGCTCGGCCTGCCCGAGGGCGTGCACTCCTTCGCCATCCTTCCGATCGGCTATCCGATGGGCAAGTTCGGGCCGGTCAAGCGCGCGGCGCTGAAGGACGTCGTCTATCAGGACAAATGGGGCCAGGCCTATGCCGGCTAGCAGGATGAAGCTCGGCCTCTACATGGCGACGCAATGGCGGCAGGGCGCCGATCTGGGGCCCGAGCTCGCCAACCTGATCGAGCAGACGCGCGTGGCCAAGGCGAGCGGCCTCACTTCGCTGATGGTCGGTCAGCATTTCGTCTCCAGTCCGCTGCAGATGTTCCAGGCGATGCCGCTGCTCGCGCGGCTGGCCGCCGAGGCCGAGGGCATGCGGCTGGGGCCGGGCCTGCTGCTGCTGCCGCTGCTCAATCCGGTGATCGTGGCCGAGGAGACCGCGACCTTGGACTGGCTGACCGGCGGCAATGCGATCATCGGCCTGGGGCTCGGCTATCGCGCCGAGGAGTTCGCCTCGATCGGCGTGCCCTTCAAGGAGCGGGTGCCGCGCTTCGTCGAGAGCGTCGAGGTGATCCGCAGGATGTGGCGCGACGATACGGTCGAGTTCAAGGGCCGCTTCCACACCATCAGCAAGGTGCAGTCGAGCATCAAGCCCAAGCGCAAGGGCGGGCCGCCGATCTGGATGGCGGGCGACGTCGAAGCGGCGGTCAGGCGGGCGGCAAAGCTTGCCGACGCCTGGATGCCGTCGCCGATGGTGAGCGAGGAGAATGTCGGCAAGCTGAACCGGCTCTTTCGCGACACGCGCGCCGCGGCCCGACTGCCGCCCGCGACGGAGTACCCGGTGATCCGCGAGGCGCATGTCGGCACCCTCGACGAGGTGCGCGAGCCCTTGTCGTTCAAGTACGAGGCCTATGCGAGCTGGAGCGGCGCTTCGGGCTTCGTGCCGCAGGAAGGCATCCGCTCGAACTTCGACAAGTTCGCCGCGCAGCGCTTCATCATCGGCTCGGAGGCGCAGGTGGTCGACCAGATCGGCCGCTACGGCGAGCGCACCGGCACCGATCACATCCTGTTGCGCGTGCAGTGGCCGGGGCTCGGCCAGAAGATGGTGGTGCGCACGCTGGAGCGGCTGGGCCGCGTGGTCGAACAACTGAAGTAGGGCGGAGAAGATGGCCAACGACCTTCGCGCCGTCATGGCGCGCGCGGGCTCCAGCGACGTGCCCTATGTCGATCCGAATTTTCCCGATCGGCCGCTCATCCTGCGCATCGCGCGGCCCAAGGCGTGCGATGCGGACACGCCGGTGCTGTTCGTGCATCACGGCGTCAACCGCAACGGCTACGACTACCGCGATTTCTGGCTGCCGCTGGTCGATCGTGCGGGCGTGCTGGTGATCGCGCCGGAATTCTCCGCCGAGCACTATCCGAAAACGCCGTGGTACAATTTCGGCAATCTGCGCGACGAGCAGGGCGGGCTCCGGCCACGCGAGCAATGGACCTATGGCATCGTCGGCCGCCTGTTCGAGTCGCTCCGCCGCGAGGGCATCACACGGCGCACGGGCTATGGCCTGTTCGGCCATTCCGCCGGCGGGCAGTTCGTGCACCGCATGATGTCGCTCGGCTTTCGCGACAAGGTCGTGACCGCGGTGACGGCCAATGCCGGCACCTACGCCATGCCCGATCTCGACATCGATTTCCCCTACGGGCTGGGCGGCATCGGCCTCGATGAAGCGGCGCTGAAGGCGTTCCTGCGTTTCCCGCTGATCGTCATGGCCGGCACCGCCGACATCGACAACACAAGCGAGCATTTCCCCAAGGAGGAAGAGGCGATGCGGCAGGGCGGCACGCGCTACGAGCGCGCCCATCGCTACATCGCCAATGCCCGCGCGGCGGCCGCACGGCTCGGCGTCGAATGCGCCTGGAAGATCATCGACGTGCCGGATGTCGGGCACGACGGCGAGCGCATGTCGGCCGCCGCCGCGCCTGTCCTTGCTCCAATTCTTGGCGCTTAGCTCAGGCTGCCCGGGTAATCCTGCCAGATCGACGGCGCGAGCTTGAGATGCGAAGCAGCAGGGAACGTCGCCGTCCAGTGCGCGGCGCATTGTGCACTGGTGGCGTACCAGAGCTCGGGCAGGCTCCTGGCGTAGTCGAGGAACTGCTCGAGCATGTGCAGCCGGTTGGGCCAGGCGATCGCGTGCGGATGCAGCACGATCGAGAAGTGCCGGCCGCGCTTGTACTGCGCGTCGAGCTCGGCCTTCCAGTTGCGATAGAGCGAGTCGGGATTTTCCAGGCCGGTGCCCTTCTTGGGGAACAGCAGGAAGAACTGGTCATCGAAGTGATAGTAGTAGGGCAGCGCCAGAATGGCGCGCCGGCTGGCGAAGTCGCTGACCCAATAGTATGGCGCGTCGTCGGCAAGGCCGTTGCCGAAATAGCTGTAGCCGTTGTCGACCAGCAGATCGATCGTGTGCGGGCTGATGGCGCCGCCGGCGAACTTGTCGCCCGGCCGCGCGAGCGAGAACCAGCCGGCCGGCCGCCGGCCCGCGATCTTCTCGAGGATGCCGGTCGTGCGCCGGATGCGCGCCTGCTCCTCGTCCCTCGACAGGGCGCTGACGTCTTCGTGCTTGAAGCCGTGCGCGGCGATCTCGTGGCCGGCGGCAGCGAGCTTGCTGAGCCTGTCGGCCTGGATTTCGGCGATCACCGCCGGCACGGCGAACGTCGCCTTGATCGAGAAGCGGTCGAGTGTGCCCGCCAGCGCGTCGAGGCCGCCATTCATGCCGTAATAGGCGTCGGGCGTGGCGAGGTCCGCCGGGCCGATGCCCTCGGGACCGCAGGCCGGGCTGAGATCGACCACGACGCGAAAGCAGCAGCGCTTGCCGCCGGGCCACCTGATGTCGCCGTCGAGGACGGTCTTCTCGTCGCTCGTCGTGTAGCGCTCCTTCCAGGGCATCTACTTCGCTCCCTTCAGGATATGGCGCGCGACGTCCTCGCAGCTTGCGAACCACACGCCGGGCAGCGCCTTCATGCGGTTGATCAGCCGGTCGAGCATGGCGATGCGCAGCGCGCGCCCCGACACGAACGGATGCATGCAGATGTTCATGTAGCCGCCGTCGCGGTAGCACTGCTCGAACATGCGCCACCACAGCTCCTCGACATGGTCGGGGTCCATCATGCGCTGGGCGCTGTTGTCGCTGCCGAGCCAGGCGAAGGAGAAGAACATCGCGTCGTCGATGGCGTAGTGGAACGGCAGGTTGAGGATCGGCCTCGAACCGTCGGGCGCGCTCAGCCAGTTCGGCCGATGGTCCATCGAATCTTCCGAGACATAGATGTAGCCGTGCTCGAGCAGCAGCTCGCGGCTGTGGTTGCTGCGCGTGCCGACCGGCTTCTTGCCGACCGTCTTCTCGATCGCCGCGATGGTCTTGCGCAGATGGTCGCGCTCGAGCTCGGGCTCCTTCGGGACTCGGTGCTCCCACATGTGGTCGGCTATTTCGTGGCCGCTCTTGGCGGCGGCGCGCAGCGAGTCGGGATAGAGCTCGCAGATGCGGCCCGGCGTGAAGATCGTCGCCTTGATCCTGTGGCTGTCGAACAGTTCGATCAGGCGCCAGATGCCGACCCGGCCGCCGAACTCGCCCTTGGCGAGCTGCTGTGGCGGCTCGTTCAAAAGCCGGCGCAGCAGCATGGTGTCGAAGTCGGCGGTGAAGTTGACGGCGACGCGCGCGCCATTGGGCCAGGCGATGTCGGGGATCACCTTGTGGCGGGCGCCGTAATCGGCGGCCTTGGCCTTGAGCGCCGCGATATCGCGATCCAGCCCGTCAGCGAGCTCGGTTGACGTGTCCATGGTCCCGGCCTTTCATCCCTTTCGTCGATTAGAAGGCGCTGGCGCAGTGCTTGCAATGGGAGTCCGGCTGCATGGCTGACATTCGAATGGGCGTGATCATCAACGGCGCCACCGGACGCATGGGCACGACCCAGCACATGGCGAACCTGCTGGCGATCGCCAGGGAAGGCGGGCTTCCGCTGAAGAACGGCGACCGCATCGTTCCCGAGCTCACGTTGGTGGGCCGCGATGCGGATCGGCTCAAGAAGCTCGCCGCCGCGCATGGCAATCCGCGCTGGACGACCAGGCTCGAGGAGGCGCTGGCCGGCACCGACAAGATTTTCATGGATTGCTCGGCGACCGGCGACCGGCCGCGCCGCGTCAAGCAGGCGATCGCCGCCGGCAAGCACATCTTCATCGAGAAGCCGACGGCGCCGACGGTCGACGAGGCGATGGAGCTGGCACAGCTTGCCGAGAAGGCGGGGCTGAAGCACGGCGTCATCCAGGACAAGCTGTTCCTGCCCGGCTTCGCCACCATGATGTCGCTCAAGAACGCGGGCTTCTTCGGCCGCATCCTCTCGGTGAAGATCGACGCCGGCTCGTGGATCTTCGACGGCACCGAAGCGGGGCGCGCCTGCCAGCGGCCCTCGTGGAACTACCGCAAGGCGGACGGTGGCGGCCTGGCGCTCGATATGATGGCGCACTGGCGCTACATGCTCGATCGCCTGGTCGCGCCGGTGACCGGCGTGTGCGCGCTGATGAGCACGGCGGCGCCCGAGCGCGTCGACGAGCAGGGCAAGCGCTACAAGGTCGATGTCGAGGACACCAATTTTGCCCTGGTGCGCATGCAGAACGGGGCGGTCGGCGTGATCATGAACACATGGGCGACGCGGCCGCGCCGCGACGACACCATGGTGGTGCAGATCGACGGCACCAACGGCTCGGCCGTCGCCGGCCGCTTCCGCTGCTACACGCAGTCCGCCGCCGACACGCCCGAGGCCTTCATCAAGGCGGCCGTGCCGGGCGGCGTCGACCTGATGGCGGACTGGAAGGAAGTGAAGCCCACGCGGGCGCATGGGCCGTTCCGCCAATGCTGGGAGAACTTCCTGCGCCACGTCGGCGGCGAGGGTCCGTATCTTCCGACCCTCGTGGAAGGCGCCAAGGCGGTGCAGCTCGCCGACCTTGCCTATCGCAGCGTCGCCGAGAAGCGCTGGATCGACGTGCCCGAGCTCAAGCTCGCGGATTAGCCATGGCGCGGGGCAAGAAGCTGATCCGCGGCGCCGATATCGTCACCATGGACGAGGCGCTGGGCGATCTGGCGAACGGCGACATCCTGATCGGCGACGATGGCGCAATCGCCGCCGTCGGACCGTCGCTCGACGCGGCAGGCGCCGAGGTGATCGATGCCGCGGGCATGATCGCCTTGCCCGGCATCATCGATGCCCACACCTGCCTGTGGCAGACCGTTCTGCGCGGCCACGTGCCGGACCTGTGGACCGGCCGCTATTACTCGGCGTTGCTGCCGCTGCGGCACAATTATGCGCCCGAGGACAATTACAACGCCGCCTATGTCGGCGCTTTCGAGATGCTGTCGTATGGCACGACGACGGTCGTCGACTACTGCCACAACATCCGCGCGCCAGGTTACGCCGAGGCCTCGATCGAGGCGCTGCAGGCAAGCGGCATCCGGCACCTGTTCCAATATTCCTTCATGGCCGCGCATCCGGACGATTTTCCCAAGCCGGGCAGCCGTTATGAGGACGGCCAGCGCATCTACGAGCGCTTCCACGATCCCAGGAGTCTGACGACGATCGGCTTCGGCATCGATTCGATTGGCGGGCCGGAGCTCGCCAGGCAGCTCGCCTTCGCGCGCGAGCGCAAGGCGCCGTCCTGCATTCACGTCAACGAGACCGGCACGATCGACAGGCTGCACGCGATGGGGCTGCTCGGGCCCGACCTGCTGGTGATCCATGGCAATTTGATCACCAACGGCGAGCTCGAGCTGATGGCCCGGGCACGCATGCCGCTCTGCTTCACGCCGACCGCCGATACGCAGGGCACGCCGGCCGATGTCGTGCGCCGCGCCATGGACCGCGGCGTCGAAGTGGTGTTCGGCTGCGACATCCCGTGCTCGATCGCCTCGGATACGCTCGGCCAACTGCGCGTCATGTACAACGTGCAGGGCTATCTCGACGGCGCGATGGAGCGCAGTTTCTCGAGCGTGATCGGCCGCCGGCCGGCGGTGCGGCCCGGCATGCCGCTGCTCAGGCCGCGCAAGCTGATCGAGCGGGCGACGATCGGCGCGGCGCGCGTGCTGGGCATGGATGACCAGATCGGCTCGCTGGCGCCGGGCAAACGGGCCGACATCGTGCTGATCCGCAAGGGGCCGTTCGGCGATTCCGTCGAGCGGGACGCTTGCGCCCATGTGCTGCTGCAGACCAGTCCGCGCGACATCGACACTGTCATCGTCGACGGTGAGCTGCGCATGACCGCCGGCGTGCTGAGAGGCTTCGAGGCGAACAAGGCAGCGGCAATGATCGCGGCGTCGCGGCGCCGGATTCTCGGCTAGGACGAGCTCTTCACCAGCTTGACGTCGTGCGAAACCAGAGCGACGGCATCGCACACGCTGCGAAGGGCGGCGAGGCTCGCGCTGTCGTCGGCGCCGGCCGGCGTGAGGACGAACGCCCGATCGGCCGCGGCGATCGCCTTCTCGACCGTGGCGCGGTCGATGTTCGAAGCGGCGTCATCCCGGCCGGGATAGCGCATGATGGCGATATCGACCCCCGCGCTGGCGCGCGCGGCCAGTGCCGCGGCGACCCGCCATTCGGCCGAGACGCGGAGCGGCAGCACAAGCTGGCAGTGTACGGCGGGCTCTCCCGTCCTGTCCTCTTCCAGCATCGCCAGCAAACGGTCGATCAGGGCGTCTGCCGGCGCGCTCGCGGCGTTCTCGAACCAGATGCCGATGCGGCGATCGCGCTTCAGGCCGATGCCGAGCGAGGCGAGCTGCTTGGGCAGGTCGAGGACGATGCTGCGATCCTTGTTCTTGCCGGCCTCGTCCAGCTTCTCGTAGGGCACCAGGTCGGGGTGAAGCAGGCGGCTGTCGTCGCGCCTTTCGGCGAAGGTCCAGCCGCGCAGCCAGCGGTCGCGGCACCAGCGTTCGTGCTCTTGCCGGGCGAGCGCCTCCAGTTCCGGCTGGTCGTCCGTCCGCCAGGTCCAGTCGGCGTCCGTCACGGTGCTTGCCGCGTGAAGGCCGAGCGCCCGGAGCTTCATCTGAAGATGATCGGCCAGCGAGCGGTTGGCGGCGCGATAGGTCTCGTCGAGCTGCGGCCACGGCACCAGCGCCGGTCCCGGCGTCGATACGGTGGCGAGGTAGTGCTCGTGCAGGCGCCGCGCCAGGTCGTCGATCTCCTCTTCCAGCAGGAAGAACGGATCAGCCTCCTCTTCGATGGCGCCGAAGGCGATGATGCGCAGCGTATCGAGGCCGCGGCCGTGGATGTGCGGCAATGCCTTCACCTGCACCGCGCCCGCGCGTTGATCGACGAAGATCGGCGCGGTGTCGGCGCCGACATGCGAGCAGGCGCGGCGCAGCCCCAGCGCCACCGAAAGGTTGACGCGATCGTCGCCGCAACAGACGTATATCGACGTGGCGGCCAGCGGGCTTTGCAGCCAGTCTTCGACGTCCTGCTTGCTGATGGCGCCGGAATGCACTTCGGCCTGCTTGAAACGGAGTTCGGCGCAGAGGCCGAGATTCGGGTACTCGGAGAGCAGGCGATGCCGTTGCGCATCGGCGTCGCGATCGATGGCGGTGACGATCATCCGGCGGCCGGTGCTCGGCGTGGCAATGCGGGCGAGCTGAAGCAGCAGCTCGCTTCCCATCTCGCCCAGCCCGACGATCACGGCGTGGATATCGTGCGAGCCAGGCGGCAGGCCCCAGTCGGCGGGATAACGGGCCAGCAAGCCGCGCGCGATGGTACGCTCGCGGACGTAGAGTCGAAGAGCGATCCGGCTCTCCCGCAGGGATTGGGAGAGATGGGCGGTGGCGATGTCGCGAAGTTCCTGGTGGCTGAGCCGCATCACGAAGGGCAGGGGTGGAAGCTGGTCGGCACGCTCGCGGCCCACCTGGGAGACGGCGCTGCCCACGGCCACGACCGCGCCACCGATATCCTCCGCCGCGATCAAGGCGGTTGCGCGCGGCACGCCGGCTTTTCGCAACGTGGCCGGAGAAGATGCGTCGCCGATGACGATGTCGGCGCCGGCCTTCTCGATCGGCAGGATGGCCGGGCCGGGCTCGGTCGGCACGATGGCGATCACCGGTCGACCGAGCTCTTCGCGGTAGTTTCTCGCCAACGCCACGCTGATGTCGGACGAGCCGACCAGCACGACGTGCTTGCGGCGGTGCGCGGTGCGCCAGGCGAAGAATCGGCGGCTGAACTGCCTCGAGAGCGAGATCGCGCCGACAAAGATCGCCGCGGCCGGGAAGACCAGCCGGGCAAGCTGGGTCACGATCGATGTTTCGCCGGTGCCACGCGGCGAATATTGCAGCGTGAAGAGCTGCGCGGTCTCCACGGCGCATTTGAGCAGGAAGGCACCACACGATTCGTGCAATCCGTGCCAGGCGAGATAGACGAAATGGCCGAACCCGAAGACGGCAAGCCCGCCCATCAGGACGACCTTCAGCACGGCCCTTTGTGTCGAGGAATCCAGATCCCGCCAGATGGCGGCCACGCTCCGTCGTCGCACGACGATCGTTGTCGCCGACTTGAGCCGATCGATACCGAGTGCGATCCAGAGCGCCCGCGGCGAATCGCGTTCCTTTACTTCGGGCAAAGCCGTTCCTCCCCGCGATCGCCCCAGACCATGGACGACCGGCCGCATAGTACGACAAATCTTCCTTTCGCGTCTGCGATTTGGCGGCTGCGGCGCTGGAGAACGGGCCACTCGGTTGTTAGGCTCCCTAAGATGGCGGCGCCCACGCTGAAGCTCTACATCGACTACAAGAGCCCTTACGCCTATCTGGCCAAGGATCCGGCCTATCGGCTGGAGACGGAAACCGGCGCCGCGATCGACTGGCTGCCCTACGTGCTCGATATCCCGGCTTACCTGGGCAGCGCCAAGGTCGATGGCGAGGGCCGCGTGGTGGAGCAGAACCGCAACGCTCATCAATGGCGGCGGGTGAAGTACAGCTACATGGATGTGCGCCGCGAGGCCAACCGCGTCGGCCTCACGATCCTGGGAACGCAGAAGATCTGGGATTCCTCGCTTGCCGGCATCGGCCTGCTCTATGCCAAGCGGCACGGCGTGTTCCGGGCCTACAACGACGAGGTCTACGAGCGTTTCTGGAAGCGCGATCTCGACATCGAGAGCACGGGGGCGCTGGCGGATGTGTTGAAGCGGGCTGGTGCCGACGTCACGTCCTGGGAAGCCTTCGCCTCGGGCGAGGGCCAGGCGGAGCTTAAGGCGGTGCAGGAGGCTGCCGAGGCTCAGGGCGTGTTCGGCGTGCCCAGTTTTCTTTTTCCCGGCGGCGATCTCTACTGGGGTCGCGAGCATCTGCCGCGGATTCGCGAAATCATCAGCGAGGCACAGAATGGATAACCTGAAGGACCGGCATGTCGTCGTGACGGGCGGCACCGGCGCGCTCGGCGCCGCCGTCGTCGCAGCCCTCGTCGAGGCCGGCGCGCATTGCCACATACCGGCGATCGAGGCGGCGCCGCCGACCGAGCGTCTGCCCAGGCAGCGTGTCTCGGTCGTGCCCAAGGTCGATCTCTCCGACGAGGCCTCGGTGGCGGCGTTCTACGACAAGCTGCCGGCGCTGCACGGCGTGGTGAACATCGCGGGCGGCTTCGCCTGGGCGCCGATTGCCGACAGCCCGGCGAAGGTCGTGCAGCAGCAGCTGGCGATGAACTTCGTGTCGTGCGCGATGAGCTGCCGGGCGGCCGTGGCGAATTTCCGCAAGGCGGGAAAGGGCGGGCACATCGTCAACATCTCCGCCCGGCCGGCGCTCAATCCGCGCCAGGGTGCGGGCATGACGGCCTATACCGCCTCGAAGGCGGCAGTTGCCGCCTTCACGGTGGCGCTCGCCGAGGAACTGAAGGGCGAGAACATCTCGGCGATCGCGCTTGCGCCCTCCACGATCGACACGCCGACCAATCGCGCCGACATGCCCAAGGCGGACCACGCTTCATGGGTGAAGCCCGCCGCCATTGCCGAATTGATCGTCGCCCATCTCGGTCTGGGTGAGACGATCAATTCGGGCGCGCTCATTCCGGTCTACGGCAAGGCATGAGCCGGATGGACACGACCAGAAAGATCGCCGTGGTGCGGGGCGCGCCGGGCGCCGTCGTCCAGGAGCTGTTCCGGTCGCTGGCGACGGGCTGGCAACCGTCCGTGCGTCTGGCCGGAGTCCTTGCCGAGGATCACGGCCTGCCTGATCGCTTCTGCAGCGCTGGCTACCTGCGCAGCCTGACGGACGACGAGCGCTGGCCGATTTTCCAGGACCTCGGACCCGGTACGGACGCCTGTCACCTGACCGGCGACGGCGCGGCGCTCGCCGCCTCGGCCGTCCGCAAGGACATCGCCGCCGGCTGCGATCTCGTGATCCTGAGCAAGTTCGGCAAGCTAGAAGCGGCCGGCGGCGGCCTGCGCGATGCCTTTTGCGCGGCGATCGAGACGGGCGTTCCTGTGCTCACGACCGTCGGCCGTCCGCAGGCGGACGCTTGGCGAGCGCTTGCCGGCGGCCTGTGCGTGACCCTGCCGGCCGAGGCTGATCGGATCGAAGAGTGGTGGCAGAGTGTTCGTCCGGGGAGCGGCCGATAGGGGACGGCGGAATTGGGGGGCTCGATGTCGAAAGGACTGCTTGGCCTGGTGGCGGCCATGGTGTTCGCCGTCATCGGCGCGGCGGATGCCATTGCTCAAACCTGGCCGGCAAGGCCGATCCGGCTGATCGTGTCTTACGCCCCGGGTGGCGTCACCGATGTCGTGGCGCGCCTCATCGCGCAACCTCTTTCCGAGGCGCTTGGCCAGTCGATCGTGGTCGAGAACAAGCCCGGCGCCGCCGGTGCGATCGGGGCGGAGGTCGTCGCCGGTTCGGCGCCCGACGGATACACCCTGCTGATGTACGTCGACGCCTACACCATCCTGCCGTCGATCATGAAGCACGTGCCGTACGACCCGTTGAAGAGCTTCGCGCCGATCACGGTCCTCGGCCGCGGGAGCCATGTCATCGTGGCGCATCCCACACTGCCGGCGCGCTCGCTCGGCGAAGTGATCGCCTATGCCAAGGCCCATCCCGGCGAGCTGTCCTATGCCTCGCCCGGCCTCGGCAGCCCGCAGAGCCTGTCGATCGAGATGATCAAGAAGGCGACCGGCATCAACATGGTGCACATTCCCTACAAGGGCGGCGGCCAGGCGATTGCCGACGTGGCGAGCGGGCAGGTGAAGCTCGGCGTGCTGGGCATGGCGCCGGCGCTGCCGCACATCCAGAGCGGCAAGTTGATCGCGCTTGCGGTGACCGGTGGCCGGCGGTCCGAGCTCCTGCCCGAGGTCCCGACCGTGGCCGAGGCGGCGCTGCCGGGCTTCGAGACCGCGCAGTGGCAGGGCATCGCCGCGCCCGCCGCGACGCCGCCGCAGATCGTCGCCCGCCTGCACGACGAGCTGGTGCGCATTATGAGCCTGCCGGCCGTGGTCGAGCGCCTGAAGGCGATCGGCATGGACAACTCGACCAGCCCGACGCCGGACGACTTTCGCCACTTGATGGAGAGCGAGTTCGCGCGCTGGCCGGCGGTCGTGCAGGCCGCCGGCATCCAGCCCGAATGACGACCATGAGGAGAGTTCCGTGAATATCCTGTTCATCACGTCCGACCAGCAGCGCGCCGATTGCTACGGCTTCGAGGGCCGCCGGGTGAAGACGCCGCATCTCGACATGCTGGCGCGCGAGGGCACGCGCTTCTCGGCCTGCATCACGCCCAACCTGGTGTGCCAGCCGACCCGTGCCTCGATCCTGACCGGCCTGCTGCCCGGCACGCACGGCGTGTCGGACAACGGCATCGATCTGCCCGATGCGACCGGCGAGGCGGGATATGGCGGCTGCTTCACCAAGGCGGGCTATGCGACCGGCTATATCGGCAAGGCTCATTTCAAGACGGCCAATACCTACAAGCCGACCTACACGCCGGAGTGCCGGCTCAGCCCGCAGCCGCAGGACTGGTACGGCCCCTACATGGGCTTCCAGCACGTCGAGCTGATGGTCGAGGGCCATAACACCAAGCCGCCGCTGGCGCCGCCCTATGCCCAGCACTACGAGCGCTGGTATTACGCCGACGGCCGGGGCGAGGAGAAGAACCGCCTGCTGCTGCAGCAGCTCGAGCCGGTGACCGACGCGGCGCAGACCTATCACTCGGCCCTGCCGGTCGCATGGCACAACTCGACCTGGATCGGCGATAGGACCATCGAGTTCCTGCGCGCCAACAAAGACCGCAAGTTCTGCGCCTGGGCCTCGTTCCCCGACCCGCACCATCCGTTCGACTGTCCCGAGCCCTGGAGCAGGCTGCATCATCCCGACGAGATCGATCTGCCCGAGCATCGCACCATGGACCTCGAGCGCCGGCCGTGGTGGCACAAGGCAAGCCTCTACGGCACGCCCAAGATGGACGATCCGGAGCTGCGCAATTTCCGCGAGAAGCACTCGCGCACGCCGGTCCAGTCCGATCGCCAGCTGCGCCATCTGATCGCCAACTATTACGGCATGATCTCGCTGATCGACCACAATGTCGGCCGCATCCTGGCGGCGCTCGACTCGCTCGGCCTCGCCGACGACACGCTGGTCGTCTATTCGACCGACCACGGCGACTGGCTGGGCGATCACGGCCTGATCCTGAAAGGCCCGATGGCCTACGAAGGTCTGCTGCGGGTCGGCCTGCTGATGCGCGGTCCCGGCGTGCCCAAAGGCAAGATCGTGACCGCGCCGGTCTCGACGATCGACCTGCCGGCGACCTTCGCCGACTACGCCGGCGTGTCGCTCGGCGACGCCCGGCACAGCCGCAGCCTCAAGCCGATGATCGATCGCGGGGCGACACGCGACTTCGCCTTCTGCGAATGGGACCTGCGCGCCTCGCGGTGCGGCGTCGACCTGTGGCTACGCACCGTGCGCACCGCGACGCACAAGCTCACCGTCGAGAGCAACTCTGGCGCGGGCGAGCTCTACGACCTCGCCAACGATCCGCAGGAGATGGACAACCGCTTCGGCGATCCCGGGGTCGCCAAGGTCCAGCGCGAGCTGATGGACATGATCGCGAGCCGCCCCGACGACAAGGTCGAGCCCCTGCCGCAGGTCGGCATGGCCTGACGCTCTAGAACGTCTTGTTCGCTTGCGGGCGGTGCTTGTTCTTGAGCACGAAGCCCGAGCGCCCGGCCTGACGCGGCTCGCGCACCCAGATCTCGCGATTGGGATGGAGGCCACCGCCGCGCGTCGCCGGCACGGCGGAGAGCCGGGCGCGACGCAGCAGGCGGGTGTCGGCCTGGCCGCAATTGGGATGGATGCCGCCATTACCGGCGACGGCCTGGTCCCAGGCGGCCTTGCGCCGGTCGCGCGTCGCCTTGTCGAGCAGCGGCGTGCAGTTGAGCTCGTTCTTGTTGAGGTCGACCACGATCTCATCGCCGTCCTCGATCAGCGCGATCGGACCGCCGATCGCGGCCTCAGGGCCGACATGGCCGATCACCAGGCCGACCGAGCCGCCGGAGAAGCGCGCGTCGGTCATCAGGCCGACGACGATGCCCTTCTCGCGGCAGAGCGTGGTGATGCGCGACGTCGGATCGAGCATCTCGGGCATGCCGGGCGCGCCGCTCGGGCCCTCGTAGCGCACGATCACCATGTCGTGGTTCTGGAAACGCTCCGGCGTCTTGTCTAGCGCGTCGAGCAGCGCCTGCTCGCCCTCGAACACGCGCGCCTTGCCGCGGAAAATGTTGTTCTCCAGCCCGCCCTCGACGCCTGCGAGCTTGAGGATCGCCGAGAAGTCGGGCGACAGGTTGCCGCCCAGCACACGCAGGCCCCCGGTCGGCTTGTAGGGCTTGTCGACGGCATGGATGACCTTGCCGTCGGCGCGCTTGCCGCCAAGGCGCTGCACCTGGGCCGCCAGGGTCTCGCCGGTGCAGGTCATGACCTCGCCGTTCAGCAGACCGGCATCGAGCAGCTCCTTCACGATCACCTGCACGCCGCCCACCTGGGCGATGTCGACCATCGAGTACTTGCCATAGGGTCGCGCATCGGTGAGCACCGGGACGAGATGCTGGGAGAGATAGTTGAACTCCTCCGGCGTGATGATGTCCTTCCAGAAATCACCGTAGCCCGCGGCGCGGGCGATCTCGGGCGCATGCAGCACGACGTTGGTCGAGCCGCCGACCGCCATCGCCACGATCACCGCATTGCGCAGCGAATCGCGCACCACGATATCGCGCGGCTTGAGATCCCTGGCGATCAGATCGGCGAGATAGCCGACCAGCTGGTCGGCGAACTCGGTGGTGCGGCGCGGATCGTCGGACGGCGGCGCCACCATGTGCAGCGGCTGCATGCCGACCACGCCGATGAAGGTCTGCATGGTGTTGTAGGTGAACATGCCGCCGCAGCTGCCGTAGCCGGGGCAGGCATGGCAGGCGATGTGATGGCGGTACTCGGCGTCGGGATGGCCGGCGACCTGGTAGGCGGTGACGAGGTCGATCGTCTCGCCTGTTTTGGGATCGTGACCGGGATGGATCGAGCCGTCCGACATGATGATGGCGGGCTTGTTGTGCTCGAGCAGGGCCGCGAGCGTGCCGACCGGCGGCTTGTCGCACGCCACCACGGCGATCGTGCCGGCAAGACCGGTGGCGCTCAGATGCTCGCACAGCGCATCGTTGGTGACCTCGCGGCCGATCAGCGAATAGCGCATCTCGCGCGTGCCGTTGCGGATGCCGTCCGACGTGGCGATCGTGTACTCGGGCTGCACCAGGCGCATCTTGAGCTGGCCCTGGCCGGTGCCGATCCGGGCCTTGAGCCGGTCGTGGATCGCCTCGACCTTGGCCATCACGCCCATGTAGCACTGGCTGTCGCCCTTGGTGCCGACCACGCCGACCGACGGCTCGTGGATCAGGTCGGGATCGGTGCCCAGCACGCGCGCAATCCCGATCGACTGCGTCGAGCGGCCGGGGTGGCGGTCGATGAGGACGGACTTGGAAGCCATTGCGCGAGCCCTTGCTGACAATAAGGGCACGGTTTTAGCGGCGCGCGCCGCTCAGGACCACCCGAAATCCGGCCTCACCAGCGCAGCAGGCGGTGGCCGGCCCAGGCGCCGATGGCGACGACGGGCAGCGCCGCCAGCGTGTACCAGGTGGCCACGAACAGGGGCGAATCGTCGAAGCAGTGGAAAGCGTAGAGCGTGGCGCCGCAGGCCGCCGCCAGCACGCCGGCGGCCGCGCCCGCCAGCATGGGCGAGGCGGGCGCACCCGAGCGGAGGATCAGCAGCACCGCCGCCAGCGGCGCCAGCGAGAAGAAGGGAATGGCCGACATGCAGATCAGCGAATTGCTGCCGACAAGCCGCGTTCCCCACGAAGCCTGCGGCACGAGGATCAGCTCGGCCGCAATGGCGGCCGCGATGGCGGCGGCCGACAACAGCAGCCGCCGCGCCGGGTGCGGCCTCACGATCGGGCTCGCCACGTCCCGGCAGAAACCGAAAGCCAGCAGCACGGTCAGCATCATCAGCGCGATCTTGAAGTCGAAGCGCCAGGTCTCGAGCGCAGGCTCAAGGTCGGGACGCGGCCGCAGGGTCAGCCAGAACAGGCCGAGCGAGACCAGCCCGCCTGCCAGCAGCGAGAGCATGAGGCGGCGCACGAAGGGAGCCGATGCGGTGCGGTCGGCGACGAGCGCGGCAATGAGCTGGTCGGTTCTCATGACGGCTCCCGACGATAGGCCACCGCGAGCAGCTTGAGCGCGCGGTGAAGCGCCACACGGACCGCGCCTTCGCTCATGCCGAGCTGCTGGCCGACGTCGCGCGCACTGTGGCCCTCGATCGAGATCGCCCCGACGATCAAGCGCTGGCGCTCGGGCAGGGTCGACAGCATCTGCCGGGCATCGACCGACGAGCCTTCATCGCCCTTGTCGGGCGCGGCCAGCGTTTCGGCATGGTCGTCGATATCGAGGTGCTCGCGAAAGCCGCGGCGGCGCAGCTGGTCGACCAGCTTGTGATGGGCGATGGCGCGCAGCCACGGCTCGAGCGGCTGGCTGTCGTCCCAGCTGTCGCGCTTCAGATGCATGGCAAGCAGTGTCTCCTGCACGATATCCTCGCTGTCCTCCACGCCCATCGCCGCCCGCACCAGGCCCCGCCGCACCACGCCGCGCAGCCAGATCGCGACCTCGCCCAGCAGCTGCCGGTACGCCTCGCCGTCGCCCGCCCGGGCCGCCCGCATCAACGCGGAAAGATCCTTGGGGCTGGACAAAAGGCGGCCTTCCTATGGTGTTCGGCGCAGAGAGGCAAAACATTACAGGCCTGCCGGCAGGGCGGCCACCCGGCGGTTTCGGGAAAATTTATCGCGCCGTCCGTAACGTTCGCCGTTAGGCCTGCGAACGACCTGAAGCGGGCACGATGTCCGCACATTCAGACGTAGCACAATCGGGAGAATCTCCATGGACAAGCGCAATCTCATCATCGCGGCCGCTTCGGTGTTCGCTGCCAGCACCTTCGCCACCGCGGCCTTCGCCGACGGCGTGAAGTGTGGCGGCACCAACGCCTGCAAGGGCCAGAGCGCCTGCAAGTCGGCAACCAACTCGTGCAAGGGCCAGAATGCCTGCAAGGGCCAGGGCTGGACCGAGTCGAGCACGTCGCTCGAGTGCGGCGCCAAGGGCGGCAAGGTCCTCTAAGGGCTTTTTCGATGAAGCGGCGGGCGCTCGGAGAAGATCCGAACGCCCGCCGGCATCGCAGGATCACGACATGAACGCGTTCGTTACTGTTTTTTACGACTGGTCGCGCATCGTTGCCGGCTGGTTCCCGTGGGCCGCCCCGCTTGCCGTCCGCATCACCGTCGGCGTCGTCTTTGCCGGCACCGGCTGGACCAAGCTCACTCACCTGCCGCAGATCATCCAGAATTTTCGCGGGCTCGGCATCCCGGCACCGGAGATCCTGACGCCGTTCGTCTCCGGCGTGGAGTTCTTCGGCGGCCTGATGATGTTGTTCGGTCTGCTGACGCGCTTTGCCGCGGTGCCGCTGATGATCGTGATGATCGTGGCGATCGCCGCCGCCAAATGGTCCGACGTCGATTCGCTCGAGACGTTCCTCGGCTTCGAGGAAGTCTCCTACTTCGTCATGTTCGCATGGCTCGGCATCGCCGGACCCGGGCCGGTGTCGCTCGACCATTTCATCGTGAAGGCGGCCCGTCCGAAGCGGTCGCCTTCCGATTATGGCGCCTGAAGGGGCATCCTAGTCCGCCGCCTGACGCCAGGATTCCGGCGCCGTGACGACCGGGAGGGTCGGTTCGACCTTGCTCGCCGCGGCCTGTTGCGCATCGAACAACGTCTTCGATGCCTGCTGCAGCCGCTCGGTCAGCTTGACGGCCTGGGCCTGCGCCTCATCGAGATCGTCGAGCACGCGCGTGATGCTGCCCGACATCCACTCGCCGTAGATCGTCGCCATCTCGACCGGCGTCTTGCAGGCCGCCATGCGCGACAGCGCCTCGAGGCCGGTCTCGAGCGCCTGCTGGCGACGCTTCGTCCAGGACGCCATGCGCTGTTGGCTGTCCTGCAGCAATTCCTGCTGCTGCTGAAGCGCCAGTTTCTGGCATTCCGCGAGTTGCGCCGCCGAGGCGCTGGCCTGCCAAACGATCGTCTTCGTCCAGTCGATAGTCGGTGAATCGCCCATGGTCTTCTCCATCTCGCAATGGCCGGCGCATTCCCCCTAATCCAGGGACCGTATTCAGATTTTTGGCCGATGCTCCCGCGCGCCGGCCGTCCAAACAGTGAGCTTCGGACGGCGCGGACGCAAGCGAGGATTGATGACAATTTGATGCAGCGCGTGCCGCATCAGTGTCGTGAAGAAACGGCGCGCTCCGCGATCAGGCCGCCTTGATCAGGCTGAGCGGCGCGCCCTTGCCGCGCACTTCGGCTTCCTCGTATTCGGCCGCGGCGATCGCACGGTCGAGCGCGGCGCGCAGTTCCTTGGCGGATTCGAGCGTGATCTCGACCGCGGCACGCGCTCCGGGGTCGAGGCGCGTGTTGAAGAAGTCGAGCGTGATCACGTCGCCCAGAGCCGCATGGCGCGCGTGGTCGTAGGCGACGACGGCTTGCGTGAGCGGGAACCACTCCTCACCGCGCTTGGCCATGCCCTCGGCTGGCGCGATCTCGACAATGGATGTGCACATGGGAGCGCCTCTTATTTGAGATGCTTGCCGAAGAAGGCGAACACCTTGCTCCAGCCGTCCATCGCCTGCTCCGGCCGATAGAGTGGCCGGTGCCAGTAGAAGAAGCCGTGGCCCGCGCCGTCATAGCGGTGGAACTCGTAGTTCTTGCCCTGCTTCTTGAGCTCGGCCTCGTGCTGATTGACCTGCTCGGGGCTGGGCGCCCGGTCGTCGTTGCCGAACAGACCGAGCAGCGGGCAGGAGAGGCCCGCGGTCATGTCGATCGGTGCCTTAGGCGTCTTGGCGTTCAGCTCTTCCTTGGCCATTACGACGCGGCCGCCCCACAGCTCGACACAGGCGTCGACGTCCTTCTTCTGGCAGGCATAGATGAAGGCGTGCCGCCCACCGGAGCACGAGCCGAACAGGCCGACCTTGCCGTTGAGGTTGGGCTGCGACCGCATCCATTGCACAGCAGCTGCAGTGTCGCCAACCATCTGCGCGTCGGCGATGCCGCCGTCGGCACGCACCTTGGCCGCGACGTCGTCGGGGTTGGCGTCGCTGCCGCCGCCCTGTTCGCGCTGGTAGAGGTTGGCGCAGATCGCGATATAGCCGTGGTGGGCGAAACGGCGCGTGGTCTCGATATAGAGTTCGCTCCAGCCCGGCAGATGATGGATCAGCACCACGCCCGGGAACTTGCCCGAGCCCTCCGGCTTGGCCACGTACGCGGTGATCGGCGTTCCCTTGTCGCCTTTTATGGTCACGTTCTCGCAGGTCATGCCTCGGTAGAATGACATCTGTTTCCTCCACAAGGGTGTGTTCGCGCCGTGCAGTATTCAGCGCTGATGAAGCGGACGCAACAAAAGCAACCGCGCCGTTCGGGCTGTTGCACCGCTGGTGGCCTTGGGGCAAAGGAAGAACAGGGTGGCCCTCTGGGCCTGTGGGAATTGCAGATGACGGTGCGCTGGACCATCGACCATGGCGCGCGACTGGTTGATGTCGTCGCCGAGGGCGAAACCCAAGTGAGTGACTTGGCGGGGCTGCTCGATGCCATCGAGGCCGCGAATGCCGTGCCCTACAGGAAGATCATCGATGTCAGCGGCGTGACGGGACGCCCGCACGGCCGTGACATGCAGCCCTTTGCCGAGCGCGTCGCGCGCTATCGCAATCCCGGGCCGTTCGCGGTCGTCGTGGCGGCCAGCGGCCCGACCGACGGTCTCGCGCGCCTGTTCATCCTGATCGCCGACGCCACCGACCGCGCGCGCGTCTTTCGCAACGCCGCCGAAGCGCGGCAGTGGATCGACTCGCTGGCCGTCCATCCGCCGATCCAGAGGCAGGCTTAGAGCATGACGGGTTCGGTTGGAATCGGCCGAACCCGTCATGCCCTGTGGAACCGCGATCACCTGTGCGCGCGAATGGGATGAGATGGAACCGTGTTCGGTTCCATCTCATCCCATTCCGCGCTAGGCCGCCGCTTTATCCGCCCGCGTCGCCGCCGCCTTCAGGATCATCTCCGCGCATTTCTCGCCGATCATGATGCAGGGCGCATTGGTGTTGCCGCTGGTCAGCGTCGGCATGATGGACGCGTCGGCGACGCGCAGGCCGGCGATGCCATGGACCTTGAGCTCCGGATCGACCACGGCCATCGCGTCCTGGCCCATCTTGCAGGTCCCGACCGGGTGATAGGTCGTCTCGGCATTGTTGCGCACCCACTCGAGGATTTCCGCGTCGCCCTGCAGATGGGCCCCAGGCGCGATCTCCTCGCCGGTGACTTCCTTCAGGGGCGAAGTCGCCATCAGCTCGCGGCCCTTGCGGATCGCGGCCAGCACGCCGCGGCGATCGTGCTCGGCCGACAGGAAATTGAAGCGGATCGCGGGCGGCTCGGCAGGATCGGCCGACTTGATGTGGATCGAGCCCGTGCTCTCCGAACGCAGCACGTTCACGTTCATGGTGATACCGGCGCGCCTGGCGACACGGCGCTGGCGGCCGATCATTTCATAGAGGAACGGCGCGATCGAGATCGTGGCGTCCGGCGTCTCAAGTCCAACCCGCGTGCGGAAATACATGCGGATCGGCACCGAGGTCGAGGCGAGGAAACCCTCGCGCAAGACGGCGTACTTCAACGCCTCGCGCGCCAACCGCCAGCCGCGCGCATTGTCGTTGAAGGTGAGGTTCTTCTCCTTGATCGCGAACTTCACCCGCGGCGAATAGTGGTCGCGCAGATTCTCGCCGACGCCTTTCAGCTCGTGCACCGGCGCCACACCGCGCGAGCGCAGCAGGTCTGCCTGGCCGATGCCCGAGAGCTCGAGCAGCTTGGGCGAATTGATCGAGCCGGCCGAGACGATCACCTCGCGGGCCGCGCGCGCCTCGCGCTTCTCGCCGCGCACCGAATAGCGCACGCCGACGCAGGCCTTGCCTTCGAGGATGAGCTGCTCGGCCATCGCGCCCTGTTCGACGGTGAGGTTGGGCCGCGTGCGCGCCGGGTCGAGGTAGCAGAACGCCGTGCTCTGCCGTCGGCCCCGGGCGATCGTCACCTGCGACATGCCGATGCCTTCCTGCGTGGCGCCGTTCTGGTCGGGGTTGTAGGGCAGGCCGATCTTTTCCGCCGCCTGGATCATCAGCTCCAGCAGCGGCACCTTGTGGCGCGGGGTGTGCGTGACCTTGAGGATGCCGTTGCGGCCGCGAAACTCGTCGGACCCGCCGTCGAAGCTCTCCATGCGCTTGTAGACCGGCAGCACGTCCTGCCAGCTCCAGCCGCGATTGCCGAGCTGCGCCCAGTGATCGTAGTCCTGCGCCTGGCCGCGGATGTAGACCATGCCGTTGATCGAGCTCGAGCCGCCCAGCATTTTCCCGCGCGGCACCTCGATCCGCCGGCCGCCCGAGCCTTCGTCGGGCTCGGCGCGGTAGCACCAGTTCACCGCCGGATCGTCGATCATCTTGGCGACGCCGACCGGCACGCGCGACCAGAAGAAATTCGAGCCTTCGGTGCCGGCCTCGAGCAGCAGCACGCGATGGACGCCGCCCTCGCTGAGGCGGCTGGCGACGACGGCGCCGGACGATCCGGCGCCGACGACGATGTACTCATAAAGCGCTGTGGCGGCCGGCATGTCTGGCGAACTCTCCCTGGTCGGGGCGTGGACCCGCACAATGCCAAACTTGGCGCCATCGGGGAATTGATCGCAGCCCTGCGGCAGGCGCATAAATGCCCCATGTCCGACCACAAGCTCCACCATGGGCATGACCACGACCACGGCTCGGAACTGGGCGAGATGCAGCTCCGCGTGCGCGCACTCGAGACCATCCTGACCGAGAAGGGCTATGTCGATCCCAAGGCCCTCGACGCCATCGTCGAGACCTACGAAACCAAGATCGGCCCGCGCAACGGCGCCCGCGTCGTGGCCCGGGCCTGGGTCGATCCGGCCTTCAAGGCGGCCCTGCTCAAGGACGCGTCGGCGGCGATCCGCACGATGGGGCACGAGAACCGCGTCGGCGATCACCTGATCGCGGTCGAGAACACGCCGCGGCGCCACAACGTCATCGTCTGCACGCTCTGCTCCTGCTATCCGTGGGAAATGCTCGGCCTGCCGCCGGTCTGGTACAAGGCGGCGCCCTATCGTTCGCGCGCGGTCAAGGACCCGCGCGGCGTGCTGGCCGATTTCGGCCTGACCTTGCCCAGCGACACCGAGATCCGCGTCTGGGACTCGACCGCCGAGACGCGCTTCCTGGTGCTGCCGATGCGGCCGGCCGGAACCGAGGGCTGGAGCGAGGAGAGGCTGGCCGAGATCGTGACGCGCGACAGCATGATCGGCACCGGCCTGCCGAAGGTGCCGGCATGAACGGTGTGCACGACATGGGCGGCATGGACGGCTTCGGCAAGGTCGAGGTCGAGCCGAACGAGCCGACTTTTCACGAGCCCTGGGAGGGCCGCGTCATGGCGATGGTGCGCGCGATGGGCGCCAATGCCGGCCTCAACATCGACATGCAGCGCTTCTCGCGCGAATCGATCCCGCCCGCGATCTATCTCGCAGCCTCCTATTATCAGAAGTGGTTCCTCGGCCTGAAACGCACCCTCATCGAGCGCAACCTGGTGGGCGCCGACGAGTTCGCGGCCGGCCGGTCGCTGCGCGCCGGACCGCCGCTGCCGCGCGGCAAGTTCTCGATGAGCGACGTCGCGCGCATCCGCACCCGCGGCAGCTTCCAGCGCGACGTGGCAAGCCAGCCCCTGTTCAAGGTCGGCGACAAGGTGCGCACCCGGAACATCAACCCGACGACCCATACGCGCCTGCCGCGCTACGCCCGCGGCAAGACCGGAATCGTCGAGCGCATCAACGGCAGCCACGTTTTCCCCGACTCGGCCGCGCACGGCCACGGCGAGAACCCGCAGTGGCTCTATACGGTGGTGTTCGCCGGCCGCGAATTATGGGGCGACGACGCCGATCCGACGCTCAGGATCTCGATCGACGCCTTCGAGCCCTATCTCGAGGCGGCATGAGCGGGAAGGTTTGCGACGTCCCGACCGCCGTGCCCGGCCTGCCGCGCGACGAGGAGGGGCCGGTGTTCCGCGAGCCGTGGGAGGCGCAGGCCTTCGCCATGGCGCTGGCGCTGCACGATCGCGGCGTCTTCACTTGGCCGGAATGGGCGGCCGCGCTGGGCGAGGAAATCAAGCGCGCCCAGGCGGCGGGCGATCCCGACACCGGCGAGACCTACTATCGACATTGGCTCAACACGCTCGAACGGCTGGTCGCCGAGAAGGGCGTGACCAGCCGGGAAAACCTCGCCCGCTATGCCCAAGCCTGGGATCGCGCCGCCGACCGCACCCCGCACGGCAAGCCGATCGAATTGCGGCCCGACGATTTCGGCTAGGGCACAACTATTTGCAGTTTGGGCGTCTCAGCCGTCTCACGTGTCTCAGGGCGTCTCACCAGGGGGGTGGGGGTGTTCCGTGAGACTCAGGCGGAAAAGCCATATGCCATCGGCATCGGAGCTGTCTCAGGCGGGTGAGACTCCGGGTCCCGGCCCGGCGCCACTGCGAGACAGCATGTCGGCGAGCAGCGCCTTCGAGCGGGTGCGGTCGAAGAAGCGCTGATGGAGCAGCTGTTTGTTGCGCGACGCCGAGGTCAGGTAGAAGCGCTCGTAGAGGAAGCCGCGCCCGGCGAGGGCGGAGCCGACGAAGTCCCAGGCGAGGCGGAACACGGCCGCGCGCTCGTCGGCGGTGGCGCCGTCGGCGCCATGCAGCATCTCGTCGATCAGCGGCCGCAAGGCGGGGTCCCGGAGCTGCGCCCGCGTCGGCGTGGTCAGCAGGTTGTGGCTGCCGATCAGGGTGATGATCTCGGCGACCCGCGGCATCCACATCGGCAGGATAGAGCGCATCGGCTCGAGCGCCGCGCCGTTGGGGAACCACACGCCGTCGGCGCGCTCCCAGGCCTGCTCGAGCGACAGCTCGATGGCGTTGGCGGTCAGGCGCACGTAGCAGGCGAGCTCGCCCAGCATCTCGGTGGTCGCCGGCGAATAGTCGCCGATCAGCTCGGCCATGCGGCTGGCGAGGCCATAGGCGAATTCGAGCTTGGTCAAAGCGCGGATCGTCGACTGCGTGGTCATGTTGATGTGGTAGCCGGTGTCGCGCATGGAATTGTAGATCTGCACGTCGCCGTCGATGAACACGCGGTTCCACGGCACCAGCACGTCGTCGAACAGGCAGACGGCGTCCTGCTCGTCGAAGCGCGCCGACAGCGGCTTGTCGAACGGATCGGCGTCGGGCGCCGACGCCGAGTCGCGGCACAGGAACTTGAGGCCCGGCGTGTCGAGCGGGATAACGAAGGCGAGCGCGTAGTCCTTGGCGTCGGCCGGGATGGGCTGGCCGGGATAGACAGCCTGCTCGTCGGCGTAAGGCGCGAGGCTGGCGAGCACACGCGCGCCGCGCACGATGATTCCCTCGGCGGTCTGCCCGACCTTGCGGATCGTCACCTTGTTGCCGGTCACGCGGCCGTCGGTGCGCTTGTCGATGGTCGGCTGGATGATCGTATGGGTGAGCGAGAGGTCGTCGCGGCTGAGGCGGCGCTGGAAGTCGACGATGTTGCGCGCGCCGCGCTCGTTGCGCCCGTCGGCGCCGGCCCAGACCTGCGGCGCCGAGGCGAAGGCCGCGAACTTCATGTTCATGTAGTCGGGCGTACGGCCCATGATCCCCATCGAGGCTTCCGCCAACCGCGTCAGTCCGACGTGGCGCCGCCGCAGTTCGTCGCGCGATCGCGGGATCATGTGGCTGACGCTGGTCGGCTCGCCGGTCTCGGGATGAGGGAAGAGGCATTCCGCCGCATGGGCGTGTTGGCGGTCGAACAGCGAAGCGAGGGTTTCGGCGCCGCCGCGCAGCTTGGGATGGCTGGTGACGTCGGCGATCCGCTCGCCGTCGACCCAGATCTCGCGTTTTGTCTGGCGAAGCCCCTCGAGGAACTGCGACCCCGTGCGCGCACCCATGCCCTGCCTCCAAGCTCCCGAAATCGTCCGGCAAGGTAGCGGCCGGATCGGGACCGGGCTATCACTCCCGCCGTTTGCTCGAAGAGTATTCTATGCCGGTGCGCTGGACGATCGATCACGCAGAAAAGCTCGTGGAAGTGGCGGTGGAGGGCGAGACCAGCCGGGACGACGCCGCAGGCTTCCTCGATGCGATCGAGGCGGAACAGGCGATCCCCTACCGCAAGCTGCTCGATTGCACCCTGGCCGCGCCCCGGATCGACGAGCCGGTGATGGCTTTCGTCGGCGCGCGTATCGCGGCCTATCGCAATCCCGGCCCGATCGCGGTCATCGTGCCGGCGAGCGGGCCGATCGACGGCCTGGCCCGGCTGTTCCTCCTGGTCGTCGAGATCGACAATACGCGCGCCCGCGTGTTCCGCGCCGTCGCCGAGGGCCGCCAATGGCTGGAAGCGCGCCGGCAGAGTTAGCTAGCGTCTAGAAGCGCGCCAGCAGCGAGCCGTAACCCCAGACCTTGTCGTCGATGCCGTTGCTGCGCAGCGCGTACCAGTAGGTCGTGGCGTTGATCTGCAGCACCGGCTTGTCGAGCCAGCGCTCGGCCTCGTCGGCCAATTTGGCGAACGGCAGGTTGGCGCCGAACGCCACGATCGCCTCGACGTCGGGACTGTCGATCGAGCGCGCCGCCTTGATCATGTCCTGCGCCGTCAGCACCGAGTAGGAGGCCGGGCTCTTGCCGCGCATGTGGCAGAAGCGGACGATCTCGTAGCCGTGCGCGCCCAGCACCCCGTTCAGGCGCGGTTCGATGCAGGGATAGTAGGGCTCCATGATCGCGATCTTCTTCTTGATGCCGTGCGCCTTGAGGCCGGCGACCACCGCATCGGAGGCGATGGCGACGGGGATGTCCCAGCCCGCGACCTTGCGCACGCGGCGCTTCAGCTCCTCGCCCCATTCGACGGTGCCGCCCCACACCGAAAGCGCGGAGATGCCGAGGATGAAGGCGTTGGGCTTGGCGTCCATCACGCGATCGACGGCGTCCTCGAGCGACTTGTCGATGGCCTCGAGCTGGCGCTCGAAATCGGCGTCGGAGGTCACCGGGTTGTCGGCGATCGCCATGCGCGCGAGGTGGTTGGTCACGCCGGGTGGCCGCATGTCGTCGTATTCCGGCTGGACGACGGTGTTGGTCGACGGCGTCGTCACCCCGAAGGCGAGCCGCCACGCCAGATAGTCACGCACGTTTGGGCGACCAGCCGTAGGCTTTGGCGCATGCTCCGCCCATCAGCATGGCGCGCTCGCTGTCGCTCAGCCGCTTGGTCTCGAGGAAAGGCTTCACCGCCTGCTCGTAGTTCACGACGGCGAAGGCGCGCGTCCAGTCGGTGCCCCACAGGCAGCGCTCGAAGCCCCAGGCATCGAAGATGCGCTGCAACGGATCCCAGATGTCGGGGAACGGATAGGGCTGCTTGGAGAGCGTGCAGGCGCCGCTCACCTTGATCACCACGTTGGGGCGCTTGGCGAGCGCCAGCACCTTCGGCAGGTCGGCCCACGGCTTGTCCGGCGCCGGCGGCTGGCGCGGCTGCAGCAGCCCCAGGTGATCGAGGATGAAGCGCACGTTGGGATGGCGGTCGATCAGCCGCGTGCCTTCGTCCAGCCGTCCCCAGCATAGGAAGTTCACCGGGAAGTCGTGCTTGACCGCGGCCTTGAGGATGCGGTCGAAGCCGGGATCGTCCGGCGGGCGGGGATTCTCCTCGCGCAGGAAGATACGGATGCCGACGGCGCCCGGCTGCTTCTTCCACTCCGCCACGACATCGGCGACAGCCGGATCGTCCGGATCGACCGGCTTGACGATCGCGAGACGGCCGGGATGGGCGCGCTGCACCTCGACCGCGTAACTCGCGTCGTATTTGTACATCGAGAAGGCAGAGATGAAGATCGCGCCGTCGACGCCGACCTTGTCCATGGCCGCGACCATCTCGTCGCCGGTGACGTGCGGCGGCCAGTTGGGCACGGTCGCCCACGGCCGCTTGGGCGTGTTCGCCTCGTAGGCGTGCACCTGGCTGTCGATGATGGCCATGCGAAATCTCCATATGCCTCGCTGATCACTCGGCGGCCTGGGGGACCCTCTTGCCGCGCATCGCTGCGAACTTGGCGTGGGCGCGCGCCCGCCGCTCGTCGAACTTGGCGAGCCGGCGCTGCGGGTTGGCAGGCGCGACGTCGCCGTCCGCCCCCGGGTCCTTGCGCGAGCCGGCCCAGCCATGCGCGGCAATGTCGAAGATGATGCCGTTCAGGTCGGTGTGCTTGACCTCGTAGCCGTGTGGATTATTCGGATCGCCCATGATCCAGGTCGCGCCGACATTGCGCGCGATCTTGCCCTGTTCGACGACGTCGTCGACCCAGAAGCCGATATGGTGGATGCCGACAAAGTCCACGCCGGTGCCCTGCGAGGCCTCGTCGCTCTTGAAATGGAGAATGGCGAGGTTGACCACGCCGTCGGTCAGAAACACGCCTTCGGCGAGCGCGCCGTCGACCTCCATGACTTCCTGCAGGCCGACGGCCTGCTTGTAGAACTCGGCGGTCTCCCACGGATCCTTGACGCTGAGCGCGATGTGACGGATGCGGCCTCTGGTCTGAGCGGTCATTGACGTGCTCCTTTCCATCGGGTGCCTCAACCAAGTGTAGCGGGAATCAGGCGTGCAACCTAGAGCGGGTCATTCCTGCGGATAGCGCCATGGCCTGGCCGGCTGCGAGGCTGCCTCGTCGATCGTCCAGTGCGGGATGGCAAGCCCCGGGCCCGCATCGGCGAACACCATGCGTACCCTCGTGCCGATGCCGACCTTCTTCACCATGTCGGGCGGCGCGAGCTTGCCGTCCGGCGTGGTGAGGTTGCCCATCACCCTCAGCGCCTCGTCCTTGCTTGGCTTGCCCTTCTGCGTGTCGAGATCGACCAGCAGCACGAGATAGGGTGTGTGCGCCTTGAAGGCGGGCTGAATGGCGTGATGCACCTCAGTGTAGGAGTGCACCGCGCCCTTGGCCTCGACCGGCACCCAGTCCGATTTCGGGTTCATGCACCATGGGCAGGCCGTGGTCGGCGGATAGCGCAGAAGATTGCACCTGGTGCAGCGCTGGAGATGGAAATTATGCGCGGCGCAGTGCTTGAAGTAAGCCAGGTTCTCGACGTCGAGATCGTCGATGGCGAGCGGCATGCCGAGATAGGTGGCCTGGATTCCCATATTGGTTCTCCCTAACCGCGCCGCATGACCATGGCCGACCCGGTGCCGGGATTGGCCCAGCCGAGATTGGCCGATAGCTCGCAGTCCTTGACCTGCCGGCAGCCGCCCTCGCGATAATCGTAGGTATGCCGGCGCTTGCCGTCGGGTCCGATCGGGCAGGAATCGTCGGCGTCGTGTCGCAGCTGGCGTACGTTCTCGATCACCATATTGAGGCCGTGCGTGTACCCCTCGCAGAGATGGCCGCCGCTGGTGTTGTTGGGCCGCTTGCCGCCCAGTTTGATCGTGCCGTTGCTCACATAGTCGCCGCCTTCGCCCTTCTTGCAGAAGCCGTAATCCTCGAGCTGCAGCATCGTGGTGAAGGTGAAAGCGTCGTACGAGCCGGTGAGGTCGATGTCCTCCGGCCCGACGCCCGAGTTGGGCCACAGGATCTCGCGCGCATAGTGGCCGGCGACGGTGGAGATCGGTCCGGCCTGGTAGTGCATGTCGGTGCGTGGCTTGCTGCAGCGGCCGACCACGCCGCGGATCAGCACCGGATGATGGCGGCAGTTGCGCGCCCGCTCGGCCGAGGTGACGACGATCGCCGTGCCGTTGTCGGTCTCGACGCAGCAGTCGAGCAGGTGCAGCGGCTTGCAGATGAAGCGGCTCGAAACCACTTCCTCGACCGAGTAGCGCTTCTTGTAGAACGCCTTGGGGTTGTTCGAGGCGTGGCAGGAATGGAAGTGCTTCACGTGCGCCACCTGCTTGGGCGTCGTGCCGTAGTCGTGCATGTGGCGCATGAAAGTCGGCGCGAACATCTGGCCCGCGCTCTGCCAGCCGTAGGCGCGGCCGTGCAGGGCGTCACCCATCAGCGGTGCGGCGGCGCGCGCGCCGGTGCCGCCGATGCGCACCTGGGAGAAGCCGTTCATGGCGCGGAAGATCACCACGGTCCTGCACATGCCGGCCTCGATCAGGCCCACCGCCATGCCGACCAGCGCCTCGGTCGACGAGCCGCCGCCGAACACGTCCATGTAGAAGTTGAGTCGGAGCCCCAGGTCGCCGGCGATGAACGTCGAGAAGGTCGAATCGCCCGACTGGTAGGAGAGCATGCCGTCGACGTCGGATGCCTTGAGCCCGGCATCCTCGATGGCATTGCGCACCGCCTAGGTGCCGAGCGCGCGCGTCGTCATGCCCGAGCCGCGCGTGTAGGTCGTCTCGCCCACGCCCACGATGGCGTACTTGTCGCGCAGATGCCTGGGACTGGAAGTATCGGTCTCGGCCGGCATGGTCATCGTCTGTCTCCCGTGCTCTCATCTCCGTTAAAGCGCTTGCGCAGGCGCGGCGCCACCTCGCGCGCATAGAGCTCGAGGCTGGCATTCATCTGCTCGGGCCGCATCCCGGGCGGCACTGCCCAGCTCACGATGTCGGTCAGCCCGTATTCCTCGATGAAGGAAGAGAGCTCGGCCAGGCAATGCTCGACGTCGCCCACCACCCAGGTCTGCGGGATGCTCTGCTCCTTGGTGATGCCGGCGACGCCGCCATGGCCGCCGGACTCTTCGCGGAAGCGGTTGTAGACCTCCATGCGCCGCCGCTCGGCCACGCGGACCAGGCCCCAGTCGCGCTCGGCGTCGTCGGTCACCAGACAGGAGCGGATGATGCCGACACGGAAGGCCGACGGATCGCCGCCGTCCTCGCGCAGCTTGTTCGCCCAGACGTCGAGCGTCCGGGCGCGCAGGCCCTGCGGCAGCAGGTTGGTGCGATGATGCGCGGCGCGGAGCGCGCCTGGCTCGCCCATCGCGGCCACCCAGAGCGGCGGGCCGCCCTCCTGCACGTAGCCCGGCGTGATCCTGACGTCCTGGAAATCGTAGCGCTTGCCCTGGAAGCTGAATGTCTCGCCGGTGAAGGCACGGCGCAGAACCGCCAGCCCCTCGTCGGTCAGAGAGACGCGGCGCGCCACCGGCAGGCCGAAGCCCTTGAACTCGTGCGGCGCGTAGCCCATGCCGACGCCGATCTCGACCCGTCCGCCGCTCAGATTGTCGAGCACCGCCAGATCCTCGGCGAGCCGGATCGGATGATTGAACGGCAGCAGGCAGACGTCGCAGGAGAAGCGCACGTGGCTGGTGCGCGCCGCCATCGCCGCGGCGACCGGAATCCACGACGGCAGGTAGCCGTCCTCGACGAAGTGATGCTCGGTGAACCACACGAGATCGAGCCCGAGCCCGTCCAGCCAGGCGACTTGGTCCATGATCGCGGCGTAGAGGTCGCGGTGGCTGAGGCCCGAGGCGACGGGGTTGCGGAAATCGTAGGCAACGCCCAGGCGCAGCGGTTTTGCCATCGGCTCGTTCCCCATCGCGGGTCGGGTGGACGCGCCAAGCGTGTCACCTCCCGACCGCGGGGACAAAGGAACAATGAGGGAAAGCCGCGCCGGATTTCGAGTCGCGGTTCCCGGCAGTCCCTACTTCTTTAGGTTCTCGGCGAAGAACTTGGCCGCTTCGGCCTTCGCCTCCTGATCCACCTTGGCGTCGTAGCGGAGCGGCAGGTTGAACTTCTTGCCGAGCTCGGTCGCTTCGGGGTTGGTGAAGGCATGCACGGCGCCCGGATACTCGACGATCCGGTAGTTGGCCTTGGCGGCATCGAAATCGTGCTTGAGCGCGGTGTACTGCTCGCGCTTGACGAACGGATCGTCGGCGCCGTTCAGCACGAGCACCTTCGCCTTCACCTCGCCTGGCGTCGGCGCCGGGGTGTTGAGGCCGAGCGAGGCATGGAAGCCCGCGACGGCCGCGAGGTCGGCGCCCGAGCGCGCCATGTTCAGCACGACCGCGCCGCCGAAGCAGTAGCCGACCGCGCCGATGCGCTGCGGATCGACCGACGCCTGCTTGGCGAGTTCGGCCCGCGCCGCCTTGAAGCGCGATTCCATCACCGCCGGGTTCTTCATCACCGAGCTCGATAGCGCGCCCGCGTCCTTGGGGTTGTCGGCGGTCTTGGCATCGCCATACATGTCGGCGATGAACGCCGTGTAGCCCTGTTGCGCGAACTTGTGGGCCTCGTTGTGGATGTGTTGGGTGATGCCCCACCATTCGTGGATCATGATGATCCCGGGCCGCTTGGTCTTGACCGCGTCGTCATAGACGACGAAGCCCTTCAGGGTCGTGCCGCCGTCCATATAGGTGACGGGTTGTTCCTTGATCTCGGCCTTCGCCGTGGCGGCCATGGCGAAGGCACAGAGCGCGCCCAGCAATATCGTTCTCATGCTGATCTCCTCCCATGGAGCTGATGCAATCAGCTTGGCATGGCGCTCTTTTGGGCGCCAGACGGCCGGCCGGTCACGGTGCCGTGACCGGCCAGGACCGACTTGTCGGCTCTGTCATCGGCTCGTCTTGGCCTTCAGTTCGTCGAGTTGCTGGCGCGCGCCCGCGATCATGCACGACAGGTCCGAGGTCAGCATCACCATGTCGAAGCCGCGCTTGACCGCGCCGGCGGCGAACGCCGCGCTGGCGCAGTGCATGACGCACTTGATGCCGGCCTTGTGCGCGGCCGCCAGGATCTTGTCGCAGGTCGCGAGATGAAGCGGGTCGGGGTTGTCGCCGCGCGGCGCCAGCCCCAGCGCGAACGACAGATCGGCCGGCCCGATATAGACGGCGTCCAGGCCGGGTGTGGCGCAGATCGCCTCCAGGTTGGCGATGCCCTCCTTGGTCTCGATCATCGCCATGACGACGATCTCGTCGTTGGCGTGGGCCACGTAGTCGGGGCCGCCGTAATGCACGGCGCGCACCGGACCCGAGGAGCGCATGCCGACCGGCGGATAGCGGCAGGCGGCCACGGCCATCGCGGCTTCCTTGGCGTTGTTCACGAGCGGCACGATCACGCCGTAGGCGCCGAGGTCGAGCGCCTTCATGATCGCCGCCGGCTCGTTCCACGCCACGCGCACGACCGGCACCGTGTCGGTCTGCGAGATCGCCTGCAGCATCGGCGCCACGTCCTTCATTTCGGCGGTGCCGTGCTGCAGGTCGACACAGAGCGCGTCGAAGCCCTGCCGCGCCATGATCTCGGCGGTGAAGCCGTGCGATACCGAGAGCCAGCCGAGAGTGGCGCATTTGCCGTCACGCCACATCTGCTTGATCTTGTTCTGTCGCATGTCACATCTCTCGTTTGGTTGTCGATCCGGTCAGTCGGGCGGTCAGCGCGAAATCTGTTCGAGCGCTCCGCGGCGCCGGCGCCGCGATCTTGACCTCCTTCAGAAGCCATAGCAATCGGGCCGCGCGCTTCCGCCGGCCACGCCGGCGGACTTTCGGCGCAGGCGGCTAGCCGCGCGCCATAGGCGGAGGCAACACCCGCCTAGTCGCCCAGCATGTTAGCGCATGTTCGGGTGGGGCCGGAATCGAGCGGGCGCGGCTTGCTCCGGCGCAACCGGGCCGACATCATGCGCAATGTGCTGGGAAAGGGGACGTAGGGGCGCCTTGGCGGCGATCGAGATCTGGGACATTTCCCGCCTGTCGTCGTTGAAGCGCAGGCTCGAGTTCACGACGCGCGTCGCCCGTGCCTTCTTTGGGCTGTCGAGCATCGTCTTCGGCTTGCTGATCGTCGTTTCGGCCTTTCTGCTCTTCGCCTATTTCTTCCTGCGTCGGCCAGGCGACGACGATGGGTTCGTCCTCGACCGCGACGGCATCATCGTCATCGGCATGTGGGCGGGCATAGTCGCGATTATCGCGTCTTCCTCCGTTCTTTTTCTGGCGACGCGCGGCCGCCGGTGGGCGGCGGTGCTGGCGATCGCGATGTTCGGCGGTGTCGTCCTCTGGGAGATCGTCGACTTCTGCCTCGATGCGCGCGCCGGCTTCGAGCTCTACGACATTCCGGCCGACCTCAGCGGCATGCAGGCGGCGCGGGTCGATTCGGCGATCTCCAACGACATTCGCCTGATCGGCTACCGGGTGGCGAACTTCCTGCTGTCGGTCCTGGTGTTCGCGCTGGTCGCCCGCCTGGCCCAGGTCCACTTTCCGCGCCGCAAGGCGCTGTCCCGCCAGGAGCTCGCCTACGTCTTCTCCAATCCGCCCCGCTTTGCGCTGATTGCCCGAAACTTCCGCAACTGGCTTCGCCATCCGGCCAAGTTCGGCGTGCTGATCCACTCGACGCTTTCCGTGATCGCCTATCTTCTTTATCTCGCGGCCGTCACTTGGGCGACGATGACACCGCTCTACCAAGGGGGTGCGAACGCCGACTACAAGTTGCTGAACGGCGCCGTGAACGCCTTCCATCTCGAGAGCCTGTGGGCGTTCTGGCTGTATGGATTCCTCGGCGTTGTCCTCAATCTCGGCCTGGCCTGGCTGCTGTTCGTGGTGGCTCGGGTGTTCCTCGCGCTCTCCAACCGCGCCCTCGTGCGATCGGCGGACCGCGTGCGCGAGGTGGATACGCGCGCTCCGATCCTCTATCTGCGCTCCTTCCGGAACGACCGCCTGCCGGTCAGGGGCGCGCGCGAGGCGGGCATCCTGTCGCTCTTCGATCCGGCCAAGGAACGGCTGAGATTGGAGGAGCTGATCGTGCGCCGGCTGGATGCGATCGGACCTGTCGTCGCCATTGCCGATCCCAAGGTCAGGATCCCGCCCTTCGGCGCCGCCCGCAAGATGGCGGGCGACCAGGACTGGCATCAGCTGGTGACCGCATACATGGCCGAAGCCGCGGCGGTGGTCGTGCTCATGGACTTCACGGAGAACCTCAAATGGGAAATGGAGCGG
>DASRFX010000062.1:0-3038 GCA_035651335.1 Reyranella sp.
CTGCGCCACCTGATCTACGCCGGCTTCGCCGAGGCGATGAATTGCGTCGACCTCGCGCTGGTGCTCGCGATCGCCGCCACGCTGATCGCGACCGCCGGCCACCGTCGCCAGCTCGCCCGCGGCGCGGTCGTCCCCGCCGAAGCCTAGCGTTTGCCCGGCGGCCCCGGCGGCGGCGCCGGCATCGCCAGCGTCTTCTGTTTCTCTTTCGGCTTCTCTTCCGGCTTCGGCGCCGCCGCAGCCGCCTGTGCCGAGGCCTTCGCCGCGTTCATCATCGCCTGAATCGTCATCATCACCTGCTGCTGCGCGGTCTTGTCCTTGACCTTCAGCTTCATCACCTTCTTCTCGCCGCGCACGATCACGAGATGGCGCTTCCGCTTCGCCAGAAGAAGGCCGATCGCCAAAAGCACGATCCCGATCGCCGCGAGCACGATCGCCCAGATCCGCACCTTGCCCGGATCCTCGAACCCCGGATCCTCCACCGACGGCGGCTTCTCCTCGAACGTCGGCATCCCCAGGACCGAGATCCACAGGTACGCCCCGTACCCCAACACCGGCAGCCCGCAGAGCAGGAAGAACAGCCCGAAGAAGATCAGCGGCCGCGTCGACGACCGCCCGACGAAGCCAATCTTGCCGCCGTCCATCTCCCGCCGCTTGTCCCCTTCCATCTGCAGGACCCGCTGGCTGGTGATGATCAGCGGCGTGTACTCGTTTTCATCGTAAGGGGCCGGAAAGAAGACACTCTCTTGCGGCCGCAGCTCGACCATTCCCATGGCCAAGCAACTTTAAGCCCTCATTCGCCGATAATGAAGATGGGATATCATTACGCCCGCACATGCCCGCGCCCCAAGGCTCACAGATGTATCAGCTGGCCAAGCTGAAATTCATGGGCAACAACCTGAAAGTGCCCAAGGATTGGCAGCAGCCGTCCGGCGATCCGGCGGGCAAGCAGTACGGCCAGGCGTTCAAGGATTCGGAGAAGATGGCGGTGCCGAAGGTCCCCGCGCTGTTCCAGCCGGCGTCGACCAACAAGTACCACGTCGACACCGCCAAGAAGCTCGACGAGCAGTTCGATCAGTTCTTCAACGGCATCTGCACCGCGATCTGCTCGGCCTGGTCGACCTGGCAGTCGGCCACCAGCATGGTCGGCATCATCATCAACGCGGTGTCAGCGACCGGCGGACAGCTCGTCGGACCGCCGTGGACCCCGCTGATCCTGGCGCAGGGTCCGAAGTCGACGCCGATGATGCTGAAGTACACCACCACCATCGCCAACTGCCTCGGCACCGCCTGGCTCTCGTACACCGCGACCATCAAGGTGCCCGGGCTGCCCTGGTATCCGGCGTTCGCCGCGTTCCCCGGGCCGGTGGCGCCGCCGATGCCGAACACGCCGATCTCGCTTGCCGCGCTGACGCAGGTGACCGCGTCGATCATGCCCAACGTGCTCGCCAACCAGATGTTCGGCATGCACGGCGATCCGATGGCGCCGTATGCGAAGGAGCTGTACGACGCGGTCGCCGACGCGTTCGGGAAGTGCTTCAATATCTGGCAGCCGTCGACGATGGTGACCAACGTGCTCGGCACCGGGCCGATCCCGACCTTCGCGCCGCCCTACGTGCCCGTCGGGCCGGTGGTCGGCGGCGTCGGCACGATGGCGCCGGGGGGACTCGTATGAGGAGAACAAAATGAGCTTCCGCAGGTTGGGCGAAATCGCCGAGCGCGAGATGCGCCACAAGATCTACGGCGTGGTCGTCGGCGTGGTCACCAACAACAAAGACGACAAGGGGCACTACCGCGTGAAGGTGCGGTTCCCCTGGCTGCCCAACGGCGGCGATCAGAACGCCGAGGAGTCGGACTGGTGCCGCATCGCCACGCCGATGGCCGGCGATCAGCGCGGCCTGTTCCTCCTGCCCGAAGTCGGCGACGAGGTACTGATCGCGTTCGAGCACGGCGACATCGGCCGTCCGTTCGTCGTCGGCATGCTGTGGAACGGCAAGGACAAGGAGATCTACGACAACAAGTCGCAGAACGGGAAGAACAACATGCGCGGCTTCAAGTCGCGCTCGGGCCACGTCTTCGAGTTCTGCGACGACAAGGACAACAAGAAGGAAAAGATCACCATCAAGACGGCCGCCGGCGCGCGCGTGGTGCTCGACGACAGCGACAACGGCAAGAAGATCGAAATCTACGACGACCAGTCGAACAACTACGTGCTCATCGACGCGCAGAACAAGAAGATCACGATGGAGTCGAAGAACGGCGACATCCTGATCAAGGCCAAGCAGAAGATCCAGCTGCAGGCGCAGTCGATCGAGACCAAGAGCGACAACGACACCAAGATGGAAGCGGGCGCCAACTTCGAAGCGAAGGCGTCGAGCAACATGACGTTGAAGGCGTCGGGCCAGGGCGAGCTGAACGCGTCGGGGACGCTCACCGTCAAGGGCTCGACGGTGAACATCAACTAATGCCGGCCGCAGCGAGAGTCGGCGATCTGGCGGGCGCGCAGGTCGACACGCACGGGTGCCCGGGCTGCCCGCATCCGCCGGTGGGTCCGGCGATCGCCGGATCGGCGAACGTCAACATCAACAACCTGCCGGCGTTCCGTCAGGGCGATGCCGGCATGCACGCGGTCTGCTGCGGACCGAACACCTGGACCGCGCAGAAGGGCTCCTCGACCGTCAACATCAACGGCAAGCCGGCCATGCGGCAGAACGACATGACCAAGCACTGCGGCGGGGTCGGTCAGATGACCGCGGGCTCGCCGACCGTCAACATCGGCGGGTAGGACAACCGAAGACATCCGCGCCGGGTGTGTCCGCCCCGGACGACCGTCCAGACGCTCCAGATCAAGAGGTGTAACTGCGCGTCGCCCATAGGGTGGAGCGTGGCCCATGGCTTGCTCTTCCCGTGAGCCATGGCACGAGCAGCCACCATCGAGGACGTCTGGAAGTCCATGGCCGACGCCACCCCCGCGCCCATCTCGAGCGCGCCGCCGCCCGCTCCGGTGCGGCAGCGCCGTGAGACGCTGATGGGGATGCCGC
>DASRFX010000063.1:0-32429 GCA_035651335.1 Reyranella sp.
ACATCGTGACGTGCGCCTTGACCTCCGCGGTGCCCTCCTCTTCGGTGATCAGCTTGATGCCGATCCACAACAGCAGCGCGCCGCCCACCAGCTTGAGATAGGGCGCGCCGAGCAGCACGCCGACGACGGCGCAGAACAGCACGCGCAGCAGGATGGCGCCCAGGCTGCCCAGGAAGATGGCGCGGCGGCGCAGGCGGCCGGGCAGATTGTGCGAGGCCATCGCGATGACGACGGCGTTGTCGCCCGACAGGACGATGTTGGAGAACATGATCTTGCCGACGGCGAGCCAGAAGGCGCCCGACCAGATCTCGATGACGGCGAAATCCGCCACCGCCATCTCGATCAGCGGCATCAGTCCGAACAAACCGTCTTCGATGAGCGCGTCCATCGTTCCCTCACTCTGCCTTTGTCGACTGCGCATTGTTGCGCCTGACGAGCCACAAGCCAACGAGCAGCACGAAGCCCGCGCCGAGCGCCGAACATACGAGCTCGGCATCCGGAATGGTGGCGTCGAGCCACGCCGCGGTCGAGCCCTCGCGCACCATCTCGACGATATGGCCCTTGCCGTCCGCCTGATCGAACCGCCCGTCGCCCGCCAGAACTCCGCCCGCGATCCAGCCGATCAGGCCGGCGCCGACGATGCCGACCCAGGGATAGCGGTCGAGCACGCTGGCGATCAGCGTGGCGCCCAGCATGATCACCGGCACACTGATCACGAGGCCGATCACGATCATGGTCATGTCGCCGTGTGCGGCCGCCGCCATGGCGATGGCGTTGTCGAGGCTCATCACGGTGTTGGCGAGCGTGATGGTTCCGATGGCGGCCAGCAGTGTGCCGTGCTGCTTGATCTTGCCTTCGGCCTCTTCCTCCTCCTCGGTCATCAACTTGACCCCGATCCACAACAGCAGCGCCCCGCCCACCAGCTTCAGGTACGGGATGGTCAGCAGGAAGTTCACGATGCCGCAAAAGATGATCAGCATGACGATCGCGCCCAAACTGCCGAACAGGATGGCCGGCCGGCGCAGCCGCTCCTCCAACCCGTGCGCGGCGAGTGCGATCACCACGGCGTTGTCGCCGGACAAGATCACGTTGGCGACGATGATCTTCCACAGCGAGCTCCAGAACAGGCCCGAGCTCAGATCCGGAACTGAAAACTCCATTCCCCCTCCACCGGACTTCCATCCCTCTTCATTGCCGGGCACCATATCGGAATCACCCCGACTGTAAACAGGAACCGGACCACATGACGGCGAGCAGCGGCTACAACAAGATGTTTCCCGTCTCGTGGACGGAATTGCACCGCGATGCGCGGGCGCTGGCATGGCGGCTGGCCGATCTCGGGCCGTTCCGCGGGCTGGTCGCGATCACGCGCGGCGGCCTCGTGCCGGCCGCCATCGTCGCGCGCGAACTCAATCTGCGATTGATCGACACGATCTGCTCGTCGACCTACGACCGCATGGAGCGCGGCGCCAAGCTCGAGATACTGAAGGGCACGGAGGCCGAAAAGGAAAAGGGCAAGGGCTGGCTGATCGTCGACGACCTGGTCGACACCGGGGTCACCGCACGTGCCGTGCGCGCACGCCTGCCCGAGTCGCATTTCGCGACGGTCTATGCCAAACCCGCCGGACGGCCAATGGTCGACACCTATATCACCGAAGTGAGCCAGGACACGTGGATCCTGTTTCCGTGGGACCAGGAGGCGGTCATGGCCAAAACGATCATCGAGATGAAGGGCGGACAGTGAAAATGAGACGTCGTGCTTTCGCCGCGGGCATCCTCGCGGCGCCGTTCGTGAAGAGCGCTCATGCCGAGGGCTGGGCGCCGTCTGGCCCGATCAAGATGGTGGTGGCCTATCCGGCGGGCGGCCCGACCGACGTGATCGCCCGCATCGTGGCGGCCGATATCACCGGGCCGCTCGGCCAGCAGGTCGTGGTCGAGAATATCTCGGGCGCCGCAGGCGCGATCGGCACGCGCAACGTCGCCAAGGCCAGGCCCGACGGGCTGACGATCACGTTCGGCAACAACCAGACGCATGGCAACAACATGTTCATGCTGAAGGACCCGGGCTACGACGTGATCAAGGACTTCGCGCCTTTGGCCGGCGCCGGCGCCTTCGAGCACGTGTTCGTGGTGCGCCAGGACCTGCCGGCGAAGACCCTGCAGGAGGTGATCAAGCTCGCCAAGGAAAAGCCCGGTGCGCTGAACTACGGCTCGACCGGCATCGGCTCGGGCTCGCACCTCACGACCGAGCTGTTCATGGTGCGCACCGGCACCAAGATGACCCACGTGCCCTATCGAGGGGCCGCGCCGCTGGTGCAGGACATCGTCGGGCGGCGCATCGATCTTTCGATCTCGACGCTGCCCAGCGTGCTGCCGCAGATCAACGCCGGACAGATCCGTGCGCTGGCGATCTGCAGCCCCAGGCGCAACCCGCACCTGCCCGACGTGCCGACGCTCGAGGAGCAGGGCGTCAGCGGCGCCAACGCCTCTTCGTGGGCGGCTTTCTTCGCGCCGGCCGCGACTCCCAAGCCGATCCTCGACCGGCTATCGGGCGAGATCCTGGCCAGCCTCAAGAAGCCCGCGATCGCGGCCAAGATCGATCAGCTCGGTTTCACCGTCGAGCCGCGCGATCCCGCCGCGTTCCGCCCCTACTGGGAGCACGAGGTGGCGACCTGGGAGAAGATCGCCAAGGATGCGGGCGTGCAGCCGGAGGGGTAAAACGCCGGCATGAAAAATCTCTGGTCCGAGCAGGACGCCAAGGCTGCCATCGAGCAGCACGCCAAAAAGGGAATCGGGCAAGACCTGGCGCTACGCGTCTACACCACGCGGCTGCTGGGCGGCGAGCCCAGGCTGGTGCTACATGGCGGCGGCAACACGTCGGTGAAGACCAGGATGGCCGACATCTCGGGCCGCACGATCGACGTCTTGTGCGTGAAGGGCAGCGGCTGGGACATGGGCACGATCGAAGCGCCCGGTCTGCCGGCGGTGCGGCTCGATCCCTTGCGCGAGCTGGAGGGCCTGCAGGCGCTCTCCGACGAGGACATGGTGAACGTGCAGCGTTCCAACCTTCTCGATGCGAAGTCGCCCAATCCGTCGGTCGAGACGTTGCTGCACGCCTTCCTGCCGCACAAATTCATCGACCACACACATTCCAACGCCGTGCTGGCGCTCACCGACCAGCCCGACGGCGCCGAGCTCGCGACCGATGTCTATGGCAAGCGCGCGGCGCTGGTGCCCTACGTCATGCCGGGCTTTGCCCTGGCCAAGAAGTGCTCGGAGGTGAGCAAGGCGCATCCCGGTGTCGAGGGATTGATCCTGCTGAAGCACGGCATCTTCTCGATGGGCGCAACGGCGGAAGAAGCGTACGTCCGCATGATCGATCTGGTGACGCTCGCCGAACAGCGGCTGGCCAAGGCGACGCGCAAGATCTTTGCCGGCGCCGCGTTGCCTTCGAAGGCGCCGACCGTCGCCGAGATCGCACCCATCCTGCGCGGGCTGATGTCGATCCCGGCAAAGAGCGGCAGCCGCGAGGCGGCACAGCGTTTCGTCTTCGAGTTCCGCAGCAATCCCGACATCCTGGCCTTCGTGAACGGCAAGGAGATCGGCCGCTACAGCCAGCAAGGGCCGGTGACGCCCGACCACGCCATCCGCACCAAGAACCTGCCGCTGGTGGCGCCGGCGCCCGAGGCCGGCAAGCTCGACATCTTCGCCGCCGAGACAAAGAAGGCGCTGGCGAAATTCGCCGCCGACTATCACGCCTATTTCACGCGCTACAACGGCAAGCAGATCGTGGCCAGGAAGGAGCTCGATCCCGTGCCTCGGGTCGTGCTGCTGCCGGGCATGGGCCTGTTCGGCGTCGGCAACTCCTCGAAGGATGCCAAGATCGCGGCCGACCTGGCGGAGACCACGGTCGCCGTGATCGCCGATGCCGAGCGGCTCGGCACCTATCAGTGCATTCCCGAGCCCGACATCTTCGACATCGAATACTGGTCGCTCGAGCAGGCCAAGCTCGGCGCCGCGGCCGAGAAGCCCCTCGCCCGCCGCATTGCCGTCGTCACCGGCGGTGCTTCGGGCATCGGCGCCGCGACCGCCGCCGCGCTTGCCAGAGAAGGCGCCGAGGTGGTGATCCTCGATCGCGACGTTTCCAAGGCGAAGGGCTTCGCCATCCAATGCGATCTCACCAAGCCATCGGAAGTACGCGCCGCGTTCGACAAGATCGCGGCCATGTTCGGCGGCGTCGACATCGTCGTCTCCAATGCCGGCGCGGCCTGGCAGGGCAAGATCGGTACCGTCGACGAGAAAGTCCTGCGCGACAGCTTCGAACTGAATTTCTGGGCGCACCAGAGCGTGGCGCAGAACGCCGTGCGCATCATGAAGGCGCAGGGGCTGGGCGGCTGCCTGCTGTTCAACGCCAGCAAGCAGGCGGTCAATCCTGGGCCCGATTTCGGCCCCTACGGCCTGCCGAAGGCGGCAACGCTGTTCCTCAGCCGCCAGTACGCGCTCGACCATGGCGCCGACGGCATCCGCTCCAATGCCGTCAATGCCGACCGCATCCGCTCGGGTCTGCTGACCGACGAGATGATCGCCCAGCGTTCCAAGGCGCGCGGGCTTTCCGAGGCCGACTATATGGGCGGCAACCTGCTTGGCCTCGAAGTGACCGCCGAGGACGTGGCGCAGGCTTTCGTTTCGCTGGCCAAGGCGAGCAAGACGACGGGCGCTGTCATCACCGTGGACGGGGGTAATATAGCCGCGGCCCTTCGATGAATACGCTCGGCTTTCGCCTCACCGGCATCGATGCACGCAAGTCGCTCTCGCGCGAGGAAGTCGCGCGCATCGAAGCGGCGATGGACGAACATGCCGTCATCGTGCTGCCAAACCAGGACATCGATGACGCCCAGCAGCTCGCCTTCAGCCGCAATTTCGGGCCGCTGGTCGACGGCGCCAACTCGGGCGCGCGCGATCAGGACCTGCGCCTGCCGACGGTATTCGCCGACGTCTCCAATCTCGACAAGGACGGCAGGATTGCCGCGCGCGAGAACAAGAAGCGCATGGCGGCGCTGGGCAATCGCCTCTGGCACACCGACGCCTCCTTTCGCGTGATCCCGGCGCGCTATTCGATCCTGAGCGGTCGGATCGTGCCCAAGGACGGACCCGACACCGAGTTCGCCGACATGCGGGCGGCCTATGACGCGCTCGACGCCCGCACCAAGGCCGAGATCGAGGACCTGGTGTGCGAGCACTCGCTGATCTATTCGCGTGGGCAGCTGGGCTTCACGGAGTTCCTGCCCAATGAGCGGGTCGCCATGAAGCCGGTGCGGCAGCGCCTCGTGCGCACCCATCCGGTGACGGGGCGCAAGTCGCTGTTCCTGGCGAGCCACATCGGCACCATCGTCGGCTGGCCGCGGCCCGAGGCGATGGCCTTCATCCGCGACTTGATCGAGCATGCCACGCAGCCCGAGTTCGTCTACGTCCACAAATGGGCGCCACACGACCTGGTGATCTGGGACAACCGCACGACCATGCATCGCGTGCGCCGCTTCGACGATCTCACCGTCGTGCGCGACGTGCGCCGCACCACCACAAGAGCCGAAGGCCCGACGGCGGAGCAGGAGGCAGCGTAATGACTCTCCAATCAACCCTCCCCAAGCGCCGGGTCGGCAAGACCAAGCTCGAGGTGACGGTGCTGGGCCTGGGCGGCGCGCCGATGGGCGGCTTCCGCGCCACCATCCCCGATGCAGAGGCGGTGGCGCTCTCCAACGCCGCCTGGGACCTGGGTGTGCGCTACTACGACACCTCGCCGTTCTACGGCTATGGCCGCAGCGAACTGCGCATGGGAGCCGCGCTGCGCGAGAAGCCGCGCGAGGAGTTCGTGATCTCGACCAAGGTCGGCCGCATCCTGCATGCCATGAAGCCGGGCGAGAAGAGGCCGGCGGACTTCCGCGACAACGGCCTGCCGGGCTTCGCGCCGGTGTTCGACTACACCTATGACGGCGTCATGCGCTCGCTCGAGCACTCGTACCTGCGGCTCGGCCTGTCGCGGATCGACATCGCGCTGGTGCACGACGTCGATTTTTGGACGATCAAGGACCGCAAGATCCTCGATCAGCGCTTCAAGACGGTGATGGAGTCGGGCTTCAAGGCGCTCGACGAGTTGCGCCGGGCCGGCGTGATCTCGGCCGTCGGCGTCGGCATCAACGAGAGCGACACCTCGCTCCGCTTCATCCAGGCCGGCGACTTCGACTGCATGCTGCTGGCCGGCCGCTACACGCTGCTCGAGCAGGGCGCGCTCGAGGCGTTCCTGCCGGAATGCGTGAAGCGCAACGTCTCAGTGATCCTGGGCGGACCGTACAATTCGGGCATCCTGACCGGCGGCGTGAAGGACAACGCCACGCACGATTACGTGCAGGCGCCGAAAGAGCTGATCGACAAGGCGCGCAGGATCGAGGCCGTGTGCCAGCGCCACGGCGTCGAGCTGGGCGCGGCCGCCATGCAGTTCCCGCTGTTCCATCCCGCCTTCTGCGCCGTGATCCCGGGAGCGCTCAGCGTCACCGAGGTGAAGCAGAATGCGGCACGCATCCAGGCCAAAATCCCGGTGGAGCTGTGGAGCGAGCTCAAGCGCGAGAGGCTGATCGACCCGGCGTCGCCGACGCCCAATTGAGGACAGAGCGATGAAGATCGTCGACGCCCAGGTCCATATCTGGCAGCAGACCGTCACGCCGCCGAGCGGCAAGCACCGCAAGGTCTCCAAGGTCACGGCCGAGGAGATGCTGAAGGAGATGGACGAGGCGGGCGTCGACGCCGCGCTGATCCATCCGCCCTACACCTGGGATCCGACGTCGGGTGCGATGGCCCTGGCGGCGGCCAAGAAATATCCCGACCGCTTCGCCGTGATGGGCCAGTTCGATCCCAGGAATCCGGCCAACCGCGGGCTGATCCCGACCTGGCGCCGGCAGCCGGGCATGATGGGCCTGCGCTGGGCGCTGCTGCACCCCGAGGACCAGAAGCTGCTGCACGAGGGCGCGCTCGACTGGATCTGGCCGGAGGCCGAGAAGGCCGGCATCCCGATCGCCATGATGGGTGGCATCTTCCTCAAGCAGTTCCGCGCCATCGCCGAGCGCTACCCGCGCCTGAAGCTGATCCTCGATCATTGCGGGCTGAATCGGCTGGGTCAGGACGCCGAGGCGTTCATCCATCTCGACGAGATGACCGCGCTCGCCAAGCTGCCCAACGTCGCGGTCAAGATGACCGGCGCGCCGCATTATTCGACCGAGCCCTATCCCTTCAAGAACATCCAGGACGGCCTGCACCGCATCTTCGATGCCTACGGACCGGACCGCTGTTTCTGGGGCACCGACATCACCCGCATGCCGTGCAGCTACCGCCAGTGCGTCACTTTCTTCACCGAGGAGTTGCCGTGGCTCAAGGGCCAGGACCTCGAGAAGGTCATGGGCCGCGCGCTGTGCCAATGGCTCGGATGGGATTACGGCGCCTTGCGCGGCAAGTAGAGGCTACTGCAGCACCAGGGCCCCGCGGATCTCGCCGTTGGGATATTGGCCCGTGCGGATCTCGACCGACCATTTGCCGGCCAGCAGGTCAGCCGCCTGCGCCTCTGTAAGCGTTGCGCCGCCCTTCTGGATGTTGCCCTCGAACGGCGGATTGATCGGCACGATGTCGGCGCGCTCGTTGCCGACGCCGTCGGGGCCCTGCAGGAAGGCATAGGTCACCGGACCGGACAGCTTGCCGAAGTAGAGACGCCATTCGAGCGTATGCATGGTCGGCATGTAGCGCGCCTCCATGACACCATAGCCCGCGCTCGCCGTCGGCGGGGTCTCGTTGGCGCCAGCAAGCGTCGCCTTGAATTGCGGCTTCGGCCCCGCCGGATCGCTCATGTAGGCGAGCTGGCAGCCCGCGACCGCGAGGGCCGCCAGTGCAGGCAGGACGGACGCTTTCATCATGCCGCACATCGTACAACAAACGGTGATGCCGCGAGACCGTCTGTCGCACGGAACCGGCCCCACTCCTGCTGCATTTGCCTCCAACAAGAATGCAGCCGCCAACGGAGCCGCAATGAAAGCCGACAAGCCCCGAATCACCGCCCAGCTTGCCGGCCGGCCGCTCCATCCGCTGTTCCGGCCCTTCGTCGTGGGCTACTTCCTCGCCACCGGTGCCTGTGACCTGGTCTATTCGCAGGCCGGCACCTTCATGCAGTACAGCTCGCCCGAATTCGCCTCGATCACCGAATGGCTGCTGGCGGCAGGCCTGGTGATGGCGGCCGCCACCGCGGCCACGGCGCTGATGGACTTTCTGGGCGACGCGCGGTTCCGCGCCCTGCCCGGCGTCGGCATGTATGCCTTCTCGACCCTGCTGGTGGTCGCGCTCGAATTGCAGAACCTCTACATCCGCTGGGCGTACGGTGCGGCCGCGATCATCCCGATGGGTCTCACTCTCTCGATCGCCGCGGCTGCCGTGCTGCTCGCCACGCCGACGCAAGGCTGGGCCGACCTGTATCGCGGAGCGGACCCGGCAAAGGGGTAGCAAAGCCTGGCTGTCGGGAGGATGATCCGTCCCCGGAGGAACGGACCATGCATTACGACGTCATCTCGGCCGACGGACATGTCGACCTGATCTGGCTGCCGCCCGACCTCTTCACCAAGAATGCTTCGGCGCACCTCAGGGACCGCATGCCGTACGTGGTCGACGGGCCCAAGGGACCGGAATGGGTGTCGGCCAAGGGCGCCAAGTTCGGCCTGGTGAACGGCATGGGCTCGGCCGGCCGCGAATACGTCCCCGGCGTCATCCATCGCTCAGACCGCATGGCCTCGACCGGCCTCTATGACGACGGCAAGAAAGGCATCCGCCGCCTCACCGAGGTCGACCTGCGCCTGAAGGACCAGGACCGCGACGGCGTGCAGGCCGAGGTGCTGTATGGCATCCTGGGCTCGAGCGGCCGGCTCAACGATCCCGAGGCGGCGCTGCAGATGCTGCAGATCTACAACGACTGGCTGCACGATTTCTGCAAGGCCGCACCCGACCGGCTGATTGGCCTGGCCAACATCCCGAATTACAACATGGAAGAGTCGGTGGCCGAGATGATGCGCAACGCCAAGCGCGGTGTGCGCGGCTTCGACGTCGCCAACCGGCCCGACATGACGCCGCTGTGGGATCCGTTCTGGGAGCCCTTGTGGAAGTGCGCGCACGAGACCGGCATCCCCGTCCATTTCCACACGATCGGCGGGCGCTCGCCCGACGTCTCGAAACTGCCGGTGCCGATCCAGCGCCGTGTCTTCGCCGTCCACATCACCGGCTTCCAGATGCACATGAGCACCATGCTGATGGGCCTGATCTTCTCGGGCGCACCCGAACGCTATCCCAATCTCAAGGTGGTGATCGGCGAGGCGGGGCTCGGCTGGATTCCCTACGTGCTGCAGCACATGGATCTCGAGTGGGGCGATCAGTTCCAGGACCTCGACCTCAAGATGAAGCCCTCCGACTACTGGCGCCGCCAGTTCTACGCCACCTACCAGACAGATCCGGTCGGCGTGGAGCTGCTCCATCATCTCGGCGAGGACAACGTGATGTGGGGCTCGGACTATCCGCACCCCGACGGCATCTGGCCCGACAGCAAGGAATTCCTCGACAAGGAGCTCGGCCCCTTGCCCGCGGAGGTTCGCCGCAAGGTGACCCGCGACAACGCGATGAAGGTCTATCGGCTGGCCAACTAGTCGCGTAAGCACCCGCGCGTGCGTCTCGTCGTCCTGACCACGCTGGCGATGCTGGCTTTCGCCGGCAACTCTCTGCTGTGCCGCATCGCCTTGCGCGATACCGCGATCGATGCGGCGTCGTTCACCGCGATCCGCATCGCCTCGGGGGCGCTGATCCTGATCGTCATTCTCGCCGCGCGGCGCACGCGGCCGACGGCCGGTGGAAGCTGGCCGATGGCGGCCATGCTGTTCGCCTATGCCGCCTTCTTCTCCTTCGCCTATCGCGATCTCACCGCGGCGACCGGTGCGCTGCTGCTGTTCGGCGCCGTGCAGCTTTCGATGCTGGGTTGGGCGCTGCTGAGCGGTGAGCGCCTGCGTAGCCTGCAAATCGGCGGCCTCGTGATCGCGATCGGCGGACTCGTCTATCTGCTGCTGCCCGGCCTCGCCGCACCGCCACTCCTGGCCGCCGCGCTGATGATCGGCGCCGGCATCGCCTGGGCCGCCTACTCGGTGCTTGGCAAGAAGGCTGGCGAGCCGATCGCAAGCACCGGCGGCAATTTCGTGCGCGCCGTGGCGTTCGCCGCAGCCCTCGGCGTCGCCGCGTCGAGCCAGGGGTCGCTCGACAAGATGGGTATCGCTTACGCCGTGCTGTCGGGCGCCGTTACATCCGGTTTGGGGTACGTGCTGTGGTACGCCGCCCTGCCATCCCTCAAGACCGCATCGGCCGCCATCATCCAGCTAAGCGTGCCGGCGATCGCCACCTTGGGCGGCGCACTCTTGTTGGAAGAGGCGATCAGTGTGCGCGTGCTGGCGGCGTCGGCCGCCATCCTGGGCGGCATCGCGCTGACGATCGTGAAGAAACCTAGAGCGCCTTGATCTCGCGGATCTGAGCCGGGAGGTTGAGCTTCTTGGAGCAGACCGGCCAGTGCCACGGCTCCTCGAGATCGAAGATCATGTATTTGGCGAGATTGGCCGCCTTGTCGTAGTCGTGCGCCAGCTCGGCTGCCTGCTGGGCATTGAGTTGCACGCCGTCGCGCTTCTGCATGTAGATGATCACGGTGCGCGTGGCGAACTGCAGGCGGCCGAGATAGGCGCCGCGCCCGCCATAGATCGGCTTATCCGATGGCCCGAAGCCGCCGCTCTCGCAGGTCGCGACCTGGCGGATGATCTCGTCCTTGCGGCCCTCGATCATGCGCGTGTGCTCGTTTGCGGCAGCGGCAGCGGCAAGGTTGGGATTGGGGGCAGGCTGGCGGTTGGCACAACCGCCGGCAGCGAGCGCGAGAACCGCGGTCGCCGCGGAGAGCATCGGTCGAAGAGTCACAACCGCGCATTGTTCACACGATTTGCGGGGCCTCGTAAACCCCTCAATTCGCCGAGGCGATCGCCGTCAGCCCCTCGCGATAAGTGGGAAATTGCAGTCGCACGCCGAGTTCACGCTTGATGCGGTCGTTCCGTACGCGCCTGTTCTCGGCGTAGAACGAGCGGGCCATCTCGCTCATCTTGGGCGCGGCTTCTTCCCACGGCACCAACCGCGGCGCCGGTCGCCCGAGCAGCTTGCAGGCAAACGCGATCACGTCCGATTGCGCGCATGGCTCGTCGTCGCAGACGTTGTAGAGCGTTCCCCTTGCCTGTTTCATTGCCGCGAGCACCGCGCTCGCAATGTCCGCGACATGCACACGGCAGAACACCTGCCCCGGCTTGTCGACGCATTGAGCACGACCTTCGCGCACCTGGTCGAGCGCGCTGCGGCCGGGCCCGTAGATCGCCGGCAAACGGAACACATCGAGCGGCGCGCCGCGCTCGCGCGCGAGATCGTGCCACGCCCGCTCGGCCTGGAGGCGATGGCGGCTGCGCGCCTGGCCGGGATTTGGCGTATCCGTCTCGTCCACCCAGCCGCCGCCCCGATCGCCGTAGACGCCGGTGGTCGAGATGTAGCCGAGCCATGTCGGCCGCAGCTCGCGCACGAGCGGCAAGACCGGATCGCCCGATGCCTGCGGTGGCACGGTGCTCAGAATGTGCGTCGCCGCCTGCAGGGCCCTGCTCGAAACCGATAACAGCTCGGCCTCGATGCCCTTGCTGCGCAGCTCGTCTGCCTTTCCTTCGCCGGTCACCGAGCCTGCCACCTGCCAGCCGTTCGCTTTGGCACGCCGCGCGATCTCAAGGCCGCAGAAGCCGAGGCCGATGACGAACAGCCTATCCATCATGTGCCGGCCGGATGCACCTTCATCCAATGCCGCGCGATCTCCTCCCGCGTCGCCACCCAGACCTTGGGCCTCGACGCCACATAGTCGAGGAAGCGAGCCAGGGTCGCCGCACGGCTCGGCCGGCCCGCGAGCCGGCAATGGATGCCGATCGACATCATCTTCGGCGCCCGCGCGCCCTCGGCGTAGAGATAGTCGAAGGAGTCCTTCATCGACTGCAACCAGCCGTCGGCGATCCCGAAACCCGGCGGCACCGCGAACTTCATGTCGTTCACCTCGAGCGTATACGGAATGATGAGGTGCGGCTTGCCCTCGACTCGCACCCAGTAAGGCAGGTCGTCGTTGTAGGCGTCGCTGGAATAGAGGAAGCCGCCATACTGCACGACGGCCCTGAGCGTGTTCATGCCGAACTGTCCTGTGTACCAGCCGAGCGGCGCCTTGCCGGCGGTCTCCTTGATGATCCGCACTGCCTTCCGAATATGGTCGAGCTCCTGCTCCAGGCTGAAATCGCGGTACTGGATCCAGCGCCAGCCATGGCTCGCCACTTCGTGACCCGACTCGGCCATCGCCTTGCCGGCGGCCGGATTGAGCTCGAGCGCACGGCCCACCGCCCACGAGGTGAAGCGCATGTTGCGCTCGTTGAACATGCGCAGGATGCGCCAGAAGCCGGCGCGGCTGCCATACTCGAAGATCGATTCGGTCGAGAGGTCGCGCTGGCCCACGAGCGGCACCTGGCCCGTGACCTCGTGCAGGCGCACTTCGGAGCCGGCATCGCCGTTCAGGATCGTGTTCTCGCCGCCCTCCTCGTAGTTCAGCACGAAGGAGACCGCGAGGCGCGCCTCGCCCGGCCACTGCGGATCGGGCGTCTGCGGGCCGTAGCCGATCAGGTTGCGATCGAGGTGATTGTGCATTGCAGGCCTCCCGACTATAGCTCGCGCGGAAAGGGAGGATGCATGAGCGGGGCCAATTCGGTCAAAGAGGACCGGCTGTGGCAGCGGCACGCCGACATGGCCAAGCTGGGCGGCACGGCCAAAGGCGGCGTGAATCGGCAGGCCTTGTCGGCCGAGGATGCCGCGGCGCGCAACCTGCTCTGCTCGTGGGCGAAGGCGCGCGGCTTCGCCATCTTCACCGACGCGATCGGCAATCTCTTCGTGCAGCGCGCCGGCTCTGACGCCAAGGCCGCGCCGGTGGTGAGCGGCAGCCACATGGACAGCCAGCCGACCGGCGGACGCTTCGACGGCATGTACGGCGTACTGGCGGCGTTCGAGGCGTTGGAGGCGCTCGAGGACGCCGGCATCAGGACCAAGCGGCCGGTAATGGCGGTGGCGTGGACGAATGAGGAAGGCTCGCGCTTCCAGCCGGGCGCCATGGGCTCGGCGGTGTTCGCCGGCATCTACAAGCTCGACGACATGCTGGCGGTGAAGGACTGGAAAGGCGTCGTGCTGAAGGAAGCGCTCGCCGACACCTTGAAGGCTGCGCCCGCACCGCTGCGCGACGGCGCGCCGGGCTTCGCCGTCGATTCCTACGTCGAGGCCCATATCGAGCAGGGCCCACGGCTGGAGAACGAGAAGAAGACGATCGGTGTGGTAACCGGCATCCAGGGCAGTCGGCGCTACATCGTCGAGGTCGACGGCGAGGAAGCACATGCCGGCACGACACCGCGCGCCGCCCGCAAGGACGCCTATGCTGCGGCGACGCGCATTGCCGCCGCCATGTACGAAGCCACGACCGATGCCGACGACACCCTGCGCTTCACGATAGGCCGGGTCGAAATCTCACCCGGCTCGCCCAACACCGTGCCCGGCAAGGCGCTGTTCACCATAGACATGCGCCATCCGCGCAACGACGTGCTCGACAGCCATGAACAGAAGCTCAAGGACATCGTGGCGGCACAGGCCGCGCCCTGTCCGGCCACCATAACGCGCCTCACCAACGTGGCGCCCACCGATTTCGACCCCGCCGTGATCGACCTGGTGCGCGCCAAGACCAACGAGCTCAGGCTCTCCAACATGGACATGCCGTCGGGCGCCGGCCATGACGCCATGCACATCGCCAAGCTTTGTCCCGCCGGCATGATCTTCGTGCCCTGCGAGCGCGGCATCAGCCACAACGAGGCCGAGAACGCCGCGCCGGGCGACCTCGCCGCGGGCGCGCGAGTGCTGGTCGAGGTCCTGGAGGCTCTGGCCAACCGATGAAGAAAGAACTCGTCTCCATCCTGTCCGACCTGATCGCGCTGCCAAGCCCCTACCCGCCGGGCACGTCCGTCCAGATCTGCGCCTACGCCGCCAGGCGTCTCAAGAAGGCGGGCTACAAGGTCGAGATTGCCACGCGCAAGAAGGGTGTCGACAACGTCGTGGCGTGGCGCAAGGGCAAGGCCAAAGGCCCGGTGATCGCCTTCAACGCGCATGTCGACACGGTGGGCGTGGGCGAGCGCACCAACTGGAAGACCGATCCGTTCAAGGCCGTGGTCAAGGGCGGCCTCGTCTATGGTCTCGGCGCCGGCAACTGCAAGGGCTCGATGGCGGTGCAGCTCTGGCTCGCCGAAGAGATCGCGCGCCGCGGCGGTCCGGCGAAGGGTGAGCTGATCTTCACCTTCGTGGCCGACGAGGAGAATCTCGGGCCGGATGGCATGGCGTTCCTGCGCAAGTCGGGCAAGGTGCGGCCGAACGCGCTGATCCTGGGCGCGCAGACCGAAAACAACCTGATCGTTGCCGAGCGCGGCGTCATGTGGGCGCGCATCACCACCAAGGGCCGGGCGGCCCACGCCGGCAATCCGGCAGGCGGCGACAATGCCATCCTGCGCATGATGCGGCTCGTGGGCGCGCTGCAATCCTATTACGACAAGGCGCTCAAGACGCGCGTTTCGGGTGACATGAAATCGACGGTCAATGTTGGCATGTTCCATGGCGGCCACAACACCAACGTCGTGCCGTCTTCCTGCACGGTCGAGATCGATCGCCGACTGCTGCCCAACGAGAAGGTGAAGGATGCCTTCGCCGAATTGAAGAAGGTGATCGACGGCGTTGGCGAACCGAAAAACCAATATACGGTCAAGTTCCTGACCGGCACCAACGGCTTCTTCGCGCCCGAAAATGGCCGGACGGTCGCCGCCTTCGAAGCCGTCGTGAAGAAGCAGACGGGCCGCAAGGTGAAATTCCTCAACGCGACCGGCGTGTCGGATGGCCGCTACTACGCCGACGACAATATTGAGATCATCAATTTCGGGCCGGGCTCGGGTGTGCAAGGTCACGCCGCCAACGAAAGCGTTCCGATCGCCCAGATGGTCGAGGCGGCCGAGATCCAGCTGGAAGTGGTGCAGCGCCTGCTCGGCTAGAGGAGTGCAGCGGCAAAATGATCGCACGTGACAATTGGGGCTGGCGGGCCCGCATCGGCATGTTCATCGTCGGCAACGAGGCGGTGCCCGAGGCCGAATGGTGGGCGATGGTGCCGCCCGACGTCTCCGTGCATGCCGCGCGCGTGACCGCCAAATCGCCGTGGCCGCTCGACGGCGACCTGAAGCGCGGTGCCGAGCAGTTCGCCGCCATGAAGCTCGCCGCCGTCGTCCTCGGCCACACCACGTCGAGCCTCGTCGGCGGCAAGGGCTGGGACGAGAAGATGGCGGCCGAGCTCGGCGCCATCATCGGCAAGGATACGTTCTGCACGACCAACGGCCTCGACATGCAAGCCGCACTCAAGGCGCAGCAGATCAAGCGGCCCTTCCTGATCGTACCGCCCTGGTTCAACGATGTGAGCGTCAAGGCAGGTTTCGACTATTTCGGCGAGCGCGGATTTCCGGTGGCGGGTTATCTGCGCTACGACCCCGGCCCCGGCTGGCGCGACATCGCGCCCGGCGACCTTTACGCCAAGGGCATGGGCTTCGCGCAGCAGGTCGAGCCGCTCCACGCGCAGATTCGCGCTGCCTGCCCGAATGACGCCGACGGCGTGCTGATCGGCGGCACCGGCTTTCGCTGCGTCGGTATTCTCGAGAAACTGGAGCAGGACCTGCAGCGGCCGGTCGTGTCGGCCAACCAGGCGAGCCTGTGGCATTGCCTGAGGCGGAGCGGTGTTCATGCCACAATCGACGGCTACGGCAGTTTGTTGAGAAAGCCATGAAGTACGACGCGATCATCATCGGCGCCGGTATCTCGGGTCTCTACCAGCTCCTGAAGCTGCGCCAGCTCGGGCTGAAGGTGCGCGTGCTGGAGATGGGCACGGGCGTCGGCGGCACCTGGTACTGGAACCGCTATCCCGGCGCGCGCTTCGATTCGGAGAGCTGGTCCTACGGCTATTCCTTCAGCCAGGAGATCCTCGACGAGTGGGACTGGACCGAGCATTTCTCGCCGCAGCCCAAGACGCTCGAATATTTGAACTTCGTCGCCGACAAGTTCGACTTGCGCCGCGACATCCAATTCAGCGCCACCGTGACCGCCGCCCACTGGCGCGAGGACACGCGCGACTGGGCAGTGACGACAGCGAGCGGCGCCAAGTACGAGGCCACATTCCTGATCACCGCCATCGGCCCGCTTTCCGCGCCAACCATGCCCAAAATTCCGGGCATCGAGAACTTCAAGGGCGTGTCCTGCCACACCGCGCGCTGGCCCAAGGAAGGCCTCGACTATGCCGGCAAGCGGGTCGCCGTGATCGGCACCGGCGCCACCGGCGTGCAGACGATCCAGGAGGTCGCCAAGACCGCGGGCACCCTCACCGTCTTCCAGCGCACGCCCAACTGGTGCGCGCCGCTGCACAACCGGCCGATCCCGAAGGACGAGATGGCGGAGATTCGCAAGGCATATCCCGAAATCTTCAAGCGCTGCCAGGAGACCTTCTCCTGCTTCATCCATACCGTCGATCCGCGCGGCACCTTCGAGGTGACACCGGAGGAGCGCGAGGCATTCTGGGAGCAGCGCTACGGCTCGCCCGGCTTCGGCCTGTGGCAGGGCAATTTCCGCGACGTGCTGACCGACAGGGCCGCCAACAAGCTCCTGAGCGACTTCGTGGCGCGCAAGATTCGCCAGAGGGTGAAGGACCAATCGGTCGCCGAGAAGCTGATCCCCAAAAACCACGGCTTCGGCACGCGCCGTGTGCCGCTGGAGACCCGCTACTACGAGGTCTACAACCAGCCCAACGTCAGCCTGGTCGACATCAAGGAAACGCCGATCGAGCGCATCACCGAGAGCGGCCTCAGGACGACGGAGAAGGAATACGAATTCGACGTCATCATCTATGCCACCGGTTTCGACGCCATCACCGGCAGCTTCGATCGCATCGATTTCCGCGGCACCAACGGTCAAAAGCTGAAGGACCGCTGGAAGGGCGGACCCAAGACCTATCTCGGCGTGCAGGTCGAGGGCTTCCCCAACATGATGATGCTGATGGGCCCGCACACGGCGCTCGGCAACATCCCGCGTTCGATCGAGTACAACGTCGAGTTCGTCACCGGTCTCATCAACTACATGCGCGAGCACAAGTTTGGACGGGTCGAATGCCGGCCCGAGGGTGTGGCCGACTGGACGGCGCATGTGCACAAGATGGGCGAAGGCCTCTTGTCCAATGAAGTGGATTCCTGGATGACGGGTATCAACCGCAACATCGAAGGCAAGAGCGAGCGCATCATCGCGCGCTACTCCGGTTCGGCGCCCGCCTATCGCGCGCGCTGCGACGCCGTCGCGGCCGACGGCTATCGCGAGATGAACCTCAGCTGACGGTTAGCGGAAGACCGAGCTCAGCCAGATCGTGATCTGCCGTCCGGCCATCTCGACCGGCCGGAACACCGCCGGCGTCCGGCGCTGTGGCGGCTCGGCCTGGGCATATTGCGGCTGAGGCTGCGGCGGCGGTGAAGCCGGGCGTTGCGCAACCATGACCTTGGGTGCCGGATCCTGGCGCAGCCGCTGCAGCATGGCGGCGTCGAGGGCGCCGGTGCGGGGCAGCCCGCGGCTTTCTTCGTAGCGCGACACCGCCTCGAGCGTGCGCGGACCGGCGGTACCGTCGATCGGGCCGGGATCGAAGCCGAACTCGGCGAGAAGCTGCTGGGCGGCGATGATGTCGCGGCGCGGCAAAGGCGGCGGCTCCGGCTTGGTATTTGCCGTTTGGGCATCAGGGGGCTGGGCGTCCGCAGGTCTGGCCTCCGCTTGGCGGGTCTCGACGGGCTGCGCATCGGGCGCGGGCACGGTCGTGACCTCGACGGCGACGGCGTCCGGCGCGGGCGCCTGGTCGGGCGTCGCCGATGCCGTCTGGACCGGAGCGGCCGGCTCCATGTGCGCCGTCTGGACCGGCCCGACCGCGCGATCGCTGGCGGGCCGGCCCGCCGCGGCGAACATCACGATGCCCCAGGCAAGCGCGCCGGCGGCGACCATGCAGCCGAAACCGCCGGCAATCAGCCACAGCTTCTGCCGCCGCTGTTCGTCGTAGGCCTTGAGCGCTGCTTGCCGCCTCTTCAGGGCGCTGATGGGATCGGTCGGCGGATGCTGCGCCATGCGCTGGCGCAAGCGGCTCGAGAGATCGGCCATCGATTGCGCAAAGCGTTCGTCACCCGGAGTCATGGCGCGGATTCGCGCATAAAACGCAAGACTTTACCGGTGACCAATCTGGGACAAAGCGGCGACCGGCTTGGCGCCGCTCGGCCGGGTTCAGCCCTTGACCGAGCCTGCGGTCAGGCCGGCGACATAATGCTCGACGAAGAACGAGTAGATGATTGCCACGGGAACCGAGCCCAGCAGCGCCGCCGCCATCAATTGGCCCCAATAGAAGACGTCGCCCCGCACCAGCTCGGAGATGGCGCCGACCGGCACGGTGCGCACCTCGGTCTTGGTCAGGAAGATCAGGGCATACAGGAACTCGTTCTGCGCCAGGGTGAAGGCGAAGATGCCGGCCGAGATGAAGCCCGGGCCGCAGAGCGGCAGCACGATCCGGACCAGGGTCTGCACGCGGCTCGCGCCGTCGATGCGCGCGGCATCCTCGAGTTCGGACGGCACGGTGCGGAAATAGCCCATCAGCAGCCAGGCGCAGAATGGGATCAGCAGGGTCGGATAGGTGAGGATCACCGAGGTGAGCGTGTCACCCAGTCCCAGCTTGTTGATGATGTCGGCCAGCGGCACGAAGAGCAGCGGCTGCGGCACCAGGTAGGTCGCGGCGATGGCGAACGAGACGAGAGCGGCACCGGCGAAGCGGATGCGCGCCAGCGGATAGGCCAGCATCGCGCCGAAGACCAGCGAGATCGCCGTCGAGGCCACCGCGACGATGAAGGTGTTCCAGGTCCACTCCAGGAAGTTGGTCTCGGTGAACAGGTCGATATAGTGCTTCAACGTCGGGTGATGCACGATCAGCGGCATGACCTTGCGGCTGTAGAGCTCCTGGTTGGGCTTCAGCGACGTCACCGCCATCCAGTAGAACGGGAACAGCGTGAACAGCAGCGACACGCCGAGCGGCAGCCACAGCCTGAGCAGCCGTCCCTTGGGCCCGACCGTCATGTCTTCTCCGGCCGCATGTAGATCGCCATGGCGAGGATGATCAGCGCCAGCGGCGGCACCATGCTGAGCGCGATCGCCGCACCCTGGCCGAGCTGGCCGCCGCCCATGGCGACGTCGAAGGCGTAGGTGGCGAACACCTGAGTGGCGTTGGCCGGCCCGCCATGGGTCAGCACGTAGATCAGCTGGAAGTCGGCGAAGGTGAAGATCACCGAGAACATGGTGACGATGAAGATGATCGGCTTCATCAGCGGCAGGGTGACGAAGCGGAAGCGCGTGAAGGTGCCGGCGCCGTCGATCGTCGCCGCCTCGTAGAGCTCGGGCGAGATGGTCTGCAGGCCGGCCAGCAGGGTGATGGCGTAGAACGGCAGACCGCGCCAGACATTGACCACGATCAGCGATGCCATCGCGAGATGGGGGTTGCCGAGCCAGCTCGGGCCGGGCGGGTGGATCAGGCCGGTCGCCACGAGCGTCCACGTGATGATGCTGAACGCCGGATCGAGGATCCACTGCCAGGCGATGGTCGACAGCACGGTCGGCACGATGAACGGCAGCAGCAGCAGAGCGCGGGCGAGGTTCTTGAAGCGGAAATCCTGGTTCATCACCAGCGCCAGGCCGAGGCCGCCCACCATCTTCAGCACCGTCGCCACCGCGGTGTACACGAAGGTGTTGAGCACGACCTGCCAGAAGATCGGGTCGTGCCAGTCGGCGATGTAGTTGGCGAGGCCGACGAACGTGCCTTCGCTCGCCACCGGCCGGTTCATCAGGCTGAGCCAGATGCCGTAGAAGAACGGATAGCCGACCAGTGCCGCCAGGAAAAGGATCGGCGGCGCCACCATCAGCCAGCTGAAAACACTGCCCTGCTCCAGCCAGCGGCCAAGCGAGAATGCCGGCCGCCGGTGCGTGAGCGCCGGCGCGAGTGACGGCGCGGTCATGTCCGACTACGCCGTCTTGTAGATCTGCTGCAGCTGCGCCTTGGCCTCGGCGATCACGTCCTTGGTCGACTTGCCCGCGCAGGCCTTGGCGAACATGTCGATCACGACGTACTTGGCGATCGTCTCCGACTGCGCCCGGCTGAGCGGCGCCGGCCAGCCCGGCAGGTGCGCGCTCGCCACGGCGTCGCGATACGGAATGTTGCGCGGCTCGACCTTCCACATCGGCGCATCGTCGTACGCGTGCAGGAACGGCTGGTAGTAGGTGACGGCGATGTCGTACCACTTGCCGAGCTGCTCGGGCTTCATCAGCCAGCGCAGGAAATCCTTGGCCGCCTGCTTGTCGGGCGTGTGCGTGAAGATCGCGTGGGCCTGCGGATTGAGCATGTGGAAGCGCCCCTTGGGGCCCTTCGGATTCTGCGACTGGTCGATCACCTTGGCCATGTCGGGGAAGTCCTTCTTGGCCGCCCACAGGATCGACTCGGCGTTGTTGGTGCAGGAGATCTGCTCCGACAGGAACGCCTTGTTGTTGTTGACGTCGGTCCAGGCGAGGCAATCCTCGACCATGGTCTCCTTGTAGAGCCGGCGGCAGTAGTCGACCGCGCGCGCCGTCTCGTCGGAATCGATGACGATGGTCTTGCCGTCGGCCTCGACCTCGCGGCCGCCGTACGACCACAAGAGCGGATAGAGCCAGCCGTGATTGTCGCCGAAGCCGTGGCCCAGCTCGAAGCCGAACGGATGGCCCGCCTTCTTGAGCTTGATGCCGGCCTCGAGCAGCTCTTCCCACGTGTCGGGGAACTTCTCGTAGCCCGCTTCCTTGAACCAGTCGGTTCGCCAGTTCATCAACTGGCCGATGTTGGCGTAAGGGATCGCCTTCCACTTGCCGTTGACCACCACGGCTTCCTGGGCGTTCGGATACCAGCCGCCCGACGACTTGCCGACTTCCTCGGCGATGTCGCTCACGTCGACCAGCTTCTCGTCGAACAGGTAGGCCCAGTTGAAGCCCACGGTGCTCATGTCGGGCCCGGTGCCGTTCTCGGCCGCGGTGGTGACGCGGGTCAGCAGGCCACCGACCGAGACGATGTCGTAGTTGATCTTGATGCCCGTCGCCTTCTCGTAGGCCGCAGCCAGCGGACCTTTGAAGAACGCATCGAACGGCGGGATGAACGAACTCTCGTGCATCATCGTCAGCGACTTCGGCGCGGCCAGGGCCCGCTGAGGCACCCAGAGCGCCGGGGCGCTTACCGTCGAGGCGACGGCGCCGGCAGTGGCAACGCGAAGAAAGCTACGCCGCGACGCAGAGGCGTCGCCAGACCGACGGTCCTTCATACAATCCTCCCTGAACGGACTGTTACGCAGAACGCTTAGTTTCTTGTAAATTTACGCGGAGCATCAAAACTCTAGGCGTCTCGCAGAAGCACTGTCAAGGAAACGCCATGCGTGCCAACATGCGATCCATCTTGGCAGGAGGATGACATATGGCCACATACGAAAAGGGTCCGGTCCGCATCCACTACGAAGAGCGGGGCAGTGGCTTTCCGCTCATGGTGATCCCGGGCGGCGGGCTCAATTCGACCGTCGCCGGTCTCGACGTCAAGCCCGGCCATCCTTTCAACGCGCTCAAGGAATTCAGCAACGAGTTCCGCTGCATCGCCGCCGACCTGCGCAATGCCTATGCAGGCCAATCGACCGGGCCGCTCGACATCGAGCGCACCTGGGACTCCTTCACCGACGATCACATTGGCTTGATGGACCATCTCGGCATCAAGAAGTTCATGGTGCTGGGCTACTGCATCGGCCAGCCCTTCATCTGGAACCTGATCAAGCGCGCCGGCGACCGCGTCGTCGCCGCCGTGCTGACCCAGCCGTCCGGCCACCGGCCGGAGATGCCGACCCAGTTCTACGACAACAACATGAAGGGCTGGGGCCCGGAATTCGTGAAGAAGCGGCCGGAATATACGATGGACCAGGTGAGCCAGTTCCTCACCAACATGTACACCAAGCGCGCCGACTTCGTGTTCACCGTCGACCGCGACTTCGTGCGGAACTGCCAGACGCCGATCCTGGTGGCGCCCGATGACATCCCGCCTCATCCGTATAAAGTGGCGATGGAAGTGGCGATGCTCGCGCCCAACAGCCAGGTCACGCTCTATCCGTGGAAGCTCGACCCGGCGACGGTGCCGCTCGCCGTGCGCCACATCCGCACGTTCCTCCGCGCCAACCGGCCGGCGATGGCGGTCGAGCAGCGGGCGGCGGCGGACTAGTCGCTCTGCGCAGCAGAGCGAGTAGACAATGAGTCAAAGCGTCTAGTTCAGCGTTCCCTCCCAGGCGCAGCCCTGGGTGAGGTTCTCGACGCTGACGATGCCGCTCTTGAGGTTGCCGGAGAGCTTGAAGTCGAGCGGCTTGGGCTTGGTGTCGACGGTGAAACTCCCGCCGTAGACGCCGGCTGCGTCGGCCTTGAAGGTGCGCCACGTGTCGACGTAGCCGAACGACACCCTGTCGGGATAGAGGTTGGCCCAGTAGGTGACGCGCTCGGCGCACTTGCCCGCGATGCGCTTGAGCGTCGCGGTGGCGAGCAGGAAGCTCTCGCCATTGGCCACGCGCTCGGCGCGCTTGTGCGGATCGCACACCGCCTGCCTGTCGGCGTCGCTGCTCGCCATCCGGCCGGCCAGCGTCTGGCAGGCCTGCACCGAAGCGGTGAGCGGCGCCGTGCCGAGCTTGAGCGCGGGATCGTACAGCGTCTTGATCAGGTTGACGTCGAGCGGCGTCAAACTGGTGCGCTTGTAGACGTAGCTCAGCACGCTGTCGGCGCCATGCGGATGCGAAATAAAGCCGAACGCATGCATCGCCTCGTGGATGACGCAGTTGTCGAGCGACGTCGAGAGAGAGGGATTGATCCTGATTTCGGCATGCGTGAGCTTCCCGGCCCCATTCCATCGAATGGTGGCCTCGCAGTTGTTCTTCATCGGCTTGCCGTTCTCATCGAAGAACAGAATGAAGTCGGCCGTCTTGTCCGAGATATCGACCTCGCCCACTTCGATGTTCGCCACGTCGGCAATCGCCCGGACCGCCTTTATGGAGGGCGCCACGAGGCTGGGCGAGCGGCTGCCATTGCGCACCGCCAATTTGAACGGACCCGGCCATCTGCGCACGAACAGCTGCTGGGTGCTGTCGTCGTTGCTGCGCAGCGCCGCCTCGTCGAAGGCGCGCGCGGCGTCGGCCAGTTCCTCGCGCGGTGTGGCGGCGGCAGCACTGCTCCACAAGGCCACCAGGACGGCGAGCGATCCGACGAAGCGCATGGCGATGCCAATAGACTATCACAGCTTGAGGACAACCGGCCTCGGGTGTTGACTGGTGGCCTCACAAGGGATGAAGCGATGACGAGCAACGACAGCCCGACCTACTGGAAGAAGAATCGCGTCGAGATGCGCGCGGCGGGGTTTGATCCCGACCGCGCCGCCAACACCAACGCCATCGTCACCATCGCCAGCGCTTACACCAACGCGCATCGCTGCAACAACCGGGTGCGCGAGATCACCGACCTGCTGGTCGAGCTGATCGGGGAGAAAGGCGGCCAGGGCCTGATCGTCGGCGCGCCGGCGGTGTCCGACGCGCTGACGCAAGGCACGCCGACCGCGGGCTACTCCCTGGTCAGCCGCGACGTCGCCGCCGACTGCTTCGAGATCGGCCACTACGCCCATCACGGCGAGGCGATGATCGTGATCTCGGGCTGCGACAAGACCGGCGCGGCGGCGCTGATGCCGCTCGCCCGCACCAACGCCTTCGGCCTGGTGCTCTATCCCGGCACGTCGTCGCCCGGAAAGGTCGATTTCGGGCCGTGGGCGCAAAAGGGCAACAACCTCACCATCATGGATTGGGCCGAGGGCCGGGCCGCGCACGAGGCCGGCCGCCTGTCGGCCCAGGAGTTCGATGCGCTCGAGCGCAACGTGCTGCCGGGCAGCGGCACCTGCGGGGCGATGTTCACCGCCAACACCATGAGCACCATCGCCGAGTCGATCGGCATGATGCTGCCGCACGGCGCCTCGCATCCCGCCGACTACGATGCCCGGAGCGAGATCCACGATGACGTGAAGGCGCAGGCGCGCGCTTCGGTCGAGGCGCTCTACCGCCTGATCGCCGCCGGCATCCGCCCAAGAGACATCATGACCGAGCACGCCTTCGAGAACGCCATCACGACGGTCTATGCCATGGGCGGTTCGACCAACATGTATCTCCACCTGCTGGCGATCGCGCGCGAGGCCCAGGTGCCGATCGACATCCAGCGCATCCAGGCGATCGGCGAGCGCGTGCCGCTGATCGGCAATCTGCAGCCGCACGGCCCCTATGCCATGACCAGCCTGCACGCGATCGGCGGCGTGCCCGTCGTCATGAAGGAGCTGCTGCGCGCGGGCCTGCTGCATGGCGACGTCATGACCGTCACCGGCAAGACCCTGGCCGAGAACCTCGCGGGCGGGCCGCATCTCGAGGACATGCCGAAACAGGACATCGTGCGGCCGGTCAAGAACCCGATCGCCCAAGCCAACAATCACATCAGCGTGCTGAAGGGCAATCTCGCGCCCGAGAGCTGCGTGCTGAAGCTCTCGGGCAAGACGCTGGAGAAGGGCGAGTTCCGCGGCACCGCCCGCGTCTTCGACTCGGAGCCCGCGACGATGGCGGCGATCCGCGCCGGCGAGATCAAGAAAGGCACCGTGATCGTGGTGCGCAACGTGGGACCGGTCGGCGGCCCCGGCATGCCCGAGATGGTGATGCTCACCATCCAGCTTCAGGGCCGGGGCCTGGGCGAGGACGTGGCGCTGATCACCGACGGCCGCTTCTCGGGCGTGTCACACGGAATCCTGATCGGCCACATCTCGCCCGAAGCGGCCAAAGGCGGGCCGATCGCGGCGGTGCGCGACGGCGATACGATCGTGATCGATCCGAAAAAGCGCACGCTCAATGTCGAGCTGAGCGACGCCGATATTGCGAACCGCATGAAGGCGTGGACGCCGCCCAAGCGCGACGTGCGGCCGGGCTCGGTGCACGACAAGTACACGAAGCTGGTGTCGAGCGCGCACTATGGGTGTGTGGTTTAACCTTTGGAGGCTTTGGCCTATTCGGCACTTGCTCCAAGAACTTCCGAAGTGAATTCGGTTTTGTGCAATAGGGGTACTTTGGTTCCCCGGTATCGCTCGTCCTGACTTGTGGTTTGCGTTTAGCCTTAGCCATCGATCTCTGTTCTACCTTCGCCCATTACTGATTTAGCTGAACTACCCAAGAACACCACAACCCAAACCTGTAGTGGCCAAGTTCACGCCGGCCGCTAGGCTCGATCACCTAGGCGCCATTTCGCGCAGTTACCGGGCCCTGCACCGCGCGAGATGACTATTGGACTAAGCCCTCGGACCCGGCGGATGCTCATCCGCGTCCGGCAGCCCAAGTTCGTCACGCACGTCACGGATGAGTTCATCAATGCGCGTCGCTAAGGCTTCGCCTTCGTCCGCGCGAGCACCGGCCTCGCTTAAGCGATAAAACTCAGAATCTCGGAGAGACAGGACCGCGAGATCGTCGGGAGTACTTGCTCCCTCATACAGCGGCGGAAACAGAGACAAGGCCAACGACACAAGATGTGGCTGTAGGGGTGGGTTAATTGTATTCCACACATGAACGGCGATTTCCCGACGGCCTACCCGGACGCCGAAGTCAGGCGTAAACGCGACGCTGAAGAGCCCCGCCGGGCTTTCGTAGGTAGCTGATGCGAATTCACAAACCTCGCCGCGATGATCGCGGCGCCAAGCATCAAGACGCTCCATTCCAGCGCGAGCAGACCGGCGCTCGGCATCGCGTGTAATCTCCTCGATCGAGGTATCAATGGACGCCAGCGGCTCACCACCAACGATCATACGGCGCGCTAGGCGCCTTAGACTGCGATGGAAGTCATACCCGCCGTCGCCAGATGACCGAACCCTGTCCCGGATCGTCCGACGCTGTGGTCGAGCGTTTTGGCAAACTAGCTTCAGAAATGCCGACGTGCCAAATCTCAACATTATTTGCCATAGAAGTTGGCCGGCCCGGCTGGATAGGGACGCGGCGTTGAGGGGAATACGCAACGCAACGCCACGCGAGCCGCTATCGAACAGCCCGTGCGCGACTTAGGATTTCTTTTATGGCATTCAAGTATTCCTCGTGGGAACTTGAGCGTCCCCGGCAACGTTTCGTTTGCGGAGCTTCGCATTCACCTCGGAATTCCAAGGCAATAGCGCCGTTTCTTCATCTTCGAAGAGTATGGAAATATTTTTTGAGTGCTGCTTTAGACGGCCCTCGCCACCCCCGGCACCTTGCGCAGCAGGTCCGACGCCAGCCAGCTCAGCAGGAAGCCCGCCACCAGCACGAACGCTCCCTTGACGACGACGCTGGCCGCCACGCCGAGCAGGGCGAACTGCAGCCACAGCACGATCGGATAGTGCAGCAGGTAGATGCCGTAGGCGTTGGCGCCCAGGCTGTCGCCGACCTTGCTGCGGCGATTGCCGACCTTCAGGAACAGCGCCAGCAGGCCGAGCGCCATGGCGCTCGAGAACAGCACCATGATCGTGCCGTCGACCGCCTCGGGGGGCTGCTTTCCGTCGAGCGCGAAGAACGGCACGGTTGCCAGTGCCGCAAGCAAGGGCCAGCGCGCCCACTGCCTGTCGAACGCGCGCGCCAGGCGCTCGGCGCCGATCAGCGCGCCGGCGGCGAAGCAGAAGAAATAGAGGCCGATGCGGCAGACTTGGACGCCGAACGGACCCGCGGTCGCCCACAGCGCCGCGCCGAAGACGCGCCGCAACGGCAGGTAGGAGAGCGCCGCCACCGCCACGAAAGCCAGGAACCAGGCGGCCGGCGGACGGCGATCGAGCGCCTTGTCGAGCCGGCGGAGCAGGCGGCGCACGGCAGGCCGCGTCAACAGCAGCGCCAGCACGATGTCGTAGACGAGCAGCACCGCCACGAACCACAGCGGCCCGCTCGGCCACTGGTCGCTCGATGTCACCATGCGTTCCCAGAAGCGGACGAAGCCTATGTCGCCGCCGCTCTGCAGGTAGGCCGCGTAGTAGGCGAGCGGGATCACAGTGCAAACGCCAACGAGCAGCGGCACGCCGAGCCTGAGCGCGCGGTCGTCGAGATAGCGGCTCAGCCCCTTGCGTGCGAGCGAAGGCCGCACGAACAGGCCCGACAGCAGGAACATCAACGGCATGAAGAAGCCGTTGGTCCAGCTCACCATCAGATTGAAGCCCACCCACGCGCCGGCTGTATCGACCACCGGCGCCGAGCCGCTGGCGAAATCACCGCCCGTCGCCGGCTGGCCGCCCGTGCAATAGGCCATCGCGGTGTGCTGCAGGATCACCAGCGCGATCACGAAGACGCGCAAATGATCGAACGCGGGAATGCGCTTGGCGGGTGAGCTGACATGGGCGAGAGCAGCCGAGCGCGCGACCCCTCGACGGTCCTGAAGGGCGCGGTCCCGGACGCGGCGGTTCCCGACGCGCTCGCCGACAACGATGGCTCTGGCTTTCACGGCCGTTAGAACGGCCTGCCGCGCTCAGCTGTTGCCGCGTTCCTTCAAATCGCCTTATTTCGCAGCGCTATCGCGACCCTTGCCGCGAACGCACAAAGAAAAGGCCGGTGACGGGGGTCACCGGCCTCTTCCATCAGAGTTGCGGCAAGATGCGCGGGAAGGAGATCGTGGGCGCCGAGATGGCATAGACGATGTCGTCGTCGTCCTGCCTGCGCTCGCGTTCGTCCTTCTTGGGATCCCGCTCCTCGCGCCGGGGCTGCATGTCGGGCACCGTGGGTGCCCGACTGTTCTGCGGAAAAGAAACGGACATGCTCGTCATGGCCGGCTCCTCTCTCGGAACGGATGCCGCTTACTGCTGCGAGATCTTGCGCGGCTCGGCCTCGGCGCGGATCGGGATCGCGCGGGCCTTCTTCTCCTCGGGCAGCTCGCGCTTCAGCTCGATCGTGAGCAGGCCGTTGGCCAGCCGGGCGCCCGTCACCTTGACGTGGTCGGCGAGCTGGAAGCGGCGCTCGAAGTCGCGGCCGGCGATGCCGCGGTAGAGATATTCCTTGTCGTCGTCGGCATTGGGCGCCGCCTGGCCGGTGACCAGGAGCTCGCTTTCCTTCTGCGTGATGTTCAGTTCGGCCTCGGCAAAGCCCGCCACCGCCATGACGATCCGGTAGGTGTCCTCGCCTGCCTTCTCGATGTTGTAGGGCGGATAGCCCGAGCCGCTGGTCTGGCTGGCCACGTCATCGAGCATGTCGAACACGCGGTCGAAGCCCACGGTGGCCCGGTAGAACGGGGCAAAATCGAAAGCGGTACGCATCGTCATCCTCCTATGAGCAATGGTTTAGTCCGGCCCCCCGAAGGGCAGCCATCGCCGGCGCAGCGGGCCGACGACGGTGCGATTTAGAAATCGGCCTTTTTCCGTCAAGGGGCGACGGCGCTATTTTTGTGAAATTTGAAGGGGCTGGCCGACCCGCCGGCCGGCGGCCGCAACTATTTGCAGTTTTGGTGTCTCAGCCGTCTCAGGCGTCTCACGCTGTCTCACCAGGGGGGTGGGGGTGTTGCGTGAGACTCGGGGCAAAAGCCCTTATGCCATCGGCATCGGAGCTGTCTCAGCCGGGTGAGACTCGGGGCTGCGGCTGAGACCCGAAGGGGGGTCTAGGCCTTGTCGAGGTCCCATTCCTCGGCCGAGGCGCCGGCCAGCGACTGGATCAGGGTCTCGTCGGCGGCGAGCGCCGCCGCCGGGCCCTCGTGCACCAGCACGCCATGGTCGAGCACGTAGGCCTTGTCGGCGATCTCGAGCGCCATGCGGACGTTCTGCTCGACCAGCAGCACGGTCAGGCCCTCGCGCTTCATCGAGCTCACGATGCTGAACACGTCGCGCACGATCAGCGGCGCCAGGCCCTGCGAGGGCTCGTCGAGGATCAGCACCTTGGGATTGAGCAGCAGCGCGCGGGCGATCGACAGCATCTCCTGCTCGCCGCCCGAGAGCTGGCGGCCGCGGTTCATCTTGCGCTCCTCAAGCCGCGGGAAGAGCTTGTAGATGCGGGCGATGTCGAATGGCCCGTCATGACCCTGCGGGACCTTGAGGTTGTCCTCGACGGTGAGGTTGGGGAACACCCGCCTGCCCTCGGGCACGTAGCCCACGCGCAGGCGCGCCACGCGATAGGGCGGCAGGCGCGTCGAGTCCTGGCCGAACACCTTGATGTGGCCCGAGCGCGCCGGGGTGAGCCCCATGATCGAACGCATCATGGTGGTCTTGCCGGCGCCGTTGCGGCCGAGCAGCGTGGTGATGCTGCCCTCCTCCGCCGCCAGCGTGACGTCGTGCAGGATGTGGCTCTTGCCGTAGAACGTGTTCAGGCCGCTCACTTCGATGGCGTTCATTGGGGCGTTCACTCGGCCTTTCCCAGATAGGCGTTCTGGACGTGCTCGTTGGCGCTGATCTCGGCCGGCGTGCCTTCCGCCAGCAGCTTGCCCTCGGCCAGCACCGAGATGCGGTCGGCGAGATGGAACACCACGCGCATGTCGTGCTCGATCAGCACGATCGTGTACTTGGAATCGCGGTGCAGGCGGCGGATCAGGCCGGTCACCTGGTAGGTCTCCTCGTCGCCCATGCCGGCGGTCGGCTCGTCGAGCAGCAGCAGGCTGGGCTTCAGCGCCAGCGCCATGGCGATCTCGGCCGAGCGCTGGTCGCCGTGGCTGAGCTCGCCGACCAGCCGGTCGGCCTTGGAGGTCAGGTTCGCCATGCCGAGCACCTCGTCGACCGCGTCGTCGACGCGCTTCTTGTCGGCGGCGGTGAGCCAGGCGCGCAGGCTGAAATCGAGGCCGGTCTCGACCGCGATGCGGGCGTTCTCGCGCACCGTCAGCTCGGGGAAGATCTCGGTGATCTGGAACGTGCGGCCCATGCCCATCTTGACGCGGGTCGCCGCCGGCACGCGGCTGATGTTGCCGCCGTCGAGGAAGATGTCGCCCGACGTGGGCGGGAAGAAGCCGGTGATCAGGTTGAAGAAGGTGGTCTTCCCGGCGCCGTTCGGGCCGATGATGGCGCGCAGCTCGCCGTGCGCGACCGTCATCGACACGTCGGAGACGGCAACCAGGTTGCCGAAGCGCTTGGTGGCCTTCCTGACCTCGAGCTTGGGAGCGGCGGCGTCCATCAGCCGTTCCTCCGCTGCAGCATGCCCATCAGGCCGCGCGGGAAGAACAGCACGACCAGCACGAAGACGAGGCCGACGAACGACATCCAGTTGGTGGTCATCGACGACACGTAGTCCTGCAGCATGACGAACAGCACGGCGCCGAGCAGCGGGCCCCAGAAGGTGCGCATGCCGCCCATCACCGTGATCATCACGATGTTGCCCGACATCACGTAGTTCAGGCCGAGCGGATCGGCGAAGTTGTTGAGGAGCGCATAGAGCGTGCCGGCGAGCGCGGTGAAGAAACACGAGATCGAGAACGATAGCCAGATGTGCTTCTCGACCGGCAGGCCGAGGAAGCGCGCCCGCCGCTCGTTCTCGCGGATCGCCAGCATGGTGCGGCCGAACGGCGACTTCAGGATCAACGCCTGCAGGCCGACCGCCAGGCCGAACACGAACAGCACGAAGTAGTAGAACAGCGTGCCGTTGTTCTGGATGTCGATCTTGAACAGGCCGAAATCGAGCGCCGAGCGGACGAAACCGCGCAATCCGTCGTAACCGCCGGTGAAATCGTCCCAGCGGTAGGCGATGTAGAAGCAAACCTGGCCGAAGGCGATGGTGACCATTGCGAAATAGACGCCGCGGCGGCGCACCAGCAGGAGCCCGAACAGCGTGCCGGCGATGCCGCCGAGCAGCGTGCCGAGCAGCATGGCAAGCGGCGTCGAATGGGCGACGTATTTCAGGGTCAGGCCGGCGCCGTAGGCGCCGAGGCCGAAATAGGCGGCATGGCCGAAGCTCAGCACGCCGGTGAAGCCGAGCAGCATGTTGAAGCCCATCGCCGCCAGCGCCATCACGAGCACGCGGGCGGCGATGGCGGTGTAGCCGCCGAGGAAGGGCAGCCAGAGCGGCACGGTGAGCAGCAGCGCCCAGATGATGACGAGCTGCTGCCAGGGACGGACGACGGTGGCGTCGGCGCGGGTGGTGACGGTGCTCACGACAGCATCCCCTCCTCGCCGAGCAGCCCGCGCGGCCTGAGCAGCAGGACCAGCGCCATGATGATGTAGATCACCGCCTCCGAGGCGGAGGGATAGAAGACGGTGGTGAGCGCCGCCGCGACGCCGATCAGCAGGCCGCCCAGTAGCGTGCCGGTCAGGCTGCCGACGCCGCCCACGATGATGGCGATGAAGCTCGGCATGATGAGGTCGTCGCCCATGTTCGGGTTGAGGCCGAGCTGGCCCGCCGCCAGCACGCCCGCCAGGCCGGCGAGGAAGCTGCCGACGGCGAAATTGTAGGAACGCAGCGCCGAGACGTTGACGCCGAGCGCGGCGACCGTCTCGAGGTCGAGCGTACCGGCGCGGATGCGCATGCCGACGCGCGTGAAACGCAGGAAGGCGAACAGTGCTGCGACCGCGATCACCACCACCACGACCATGAAGACGCGGTACCAGGTGATGAAGAACAGGTCGGGCGTGACCGCGGCCGACATGGCCTCGGGGATGTTGAGCGGCAGCGGGCTCGGGCCCCAGATGTAGCGGCAAAGATCCTGCAGGATGAAGCCCAGGCCGAAAGTGAGCAGCAGGCTGTAGATGTGGTTGCGCGTGTAGACGTGGCGGATCAGCGCCTTCTCGACCAGGAAGCCCAGGATCGCTGTCAGGAAGGGCGAGACCAGCAGCGCGCCCCAGAAGCCGATGAACGGCGTCAGCACGAAGGCGAGGTAGCCGCCGATGGCGAGGAAATTGCCGTGCGCGAAGTTGACGACGTTACTGAGGTTGATGATCAACGACAGGCCGAGCGCCATCAGCACGTAGAACGTGCCGACGATCAGCCCGTTGGTGAGATTGAAGAGAACGAGTTGCAGCATGCCCCTGCCCCGAAGGTGGAGTGCAAAAAAAGCCGCGTGGCCTGAACCACGCGGCTGATCGGTGACGTTAGGCCGGCCAGGCGATCTTGCAGCCGGTGTCCTCTGCC
>DASRFX010000064.1:0-37414 GCA_035651335.1 Reyranella sp.
GCACCGCCTTGTCGGTGAAGCCCGGCGTCATCACGTAGCCGCGCCCCTCGGCGATGGTGTCGGGCGTGTAGCCGAGCTCGATGCCGGGCTTGATGTGGTCGAAGAATTGCGGCGCGAGCGCGAGATAGCCGTGGCCGGCGAAGGAATCGGTGACGGCGCGGATGTGGTGGTTGACGCCGAAGATCTCCTGGATCACCACCACGCCGCCCTTGGCCGCGCCTCGCGGGGCGGCGAGATAAGCGCCGATCTCGCCGGCCTTGGACTTAAGACGGATATGCTCGCCCATTAATAATCCTCCCAATTGCGGGCGGCATTGGACATGGTAATGGGGCCCCGTTCAACCCATCGGCCGAAGACCAGACATGTACATTCCGAAGCACTTCGAAGGCGACGAGTCCGCAGGGCGGGAGATCATGCAGGCCCATGGCTGGGCGCTGCTGATCACCGCCGACGAAACGGGCGCGCCGATCACCACGCACATGGCCCTGGTCTGGGAGGATGACGGCACGCCGCACGGCAGCCTGCTCGGCCACATGGCGCGCAACAACGACCACTGGAAGCTGTTCGCTCGCGACCAGCCCTCGCTCGCTTTGTTCTGGGGTCCGCACGCCTACGTCTCGCCGACCTGGTATACGCCCGGTCCCAAGGTGCCGACCTGGAACTACGTCACCGTGCACGCCTACGGCCGGCCGGCCATCGTCGAGGCGACGCCCGCCGTGCTGATGGTGCTGACCAAATTGGCCGCGGTCTATGAGGGTTCGGGCAGCGACGCCTGGGGCCTGGGGCGCCTGCCGCCCGGCAACGCCGCCGAGCAGACCCGGCAGATCGTCGCCTTCCGCATGAAGCTCGACCGGGTCGAGACCAAGCTCAAGCTCAGCCAGAACCGCGACCTCGAGGACCGCCATCGCGTCATCGCCAGGCTCGAGGCGAGCGACAGCCAGGACGCCCAGGCGACGGCCAGGTGGATGAAGCGGGTGCTGCCGGCGGGTGGTTAGCGCGCGGCCGCGCTCACCGCGCGAATGCCGTCGGCGCCGATCTCGTCGAAGTCGCCGCGCAGCGCCTTGAGGGCGACACGCTCGATCTCGATCTCGCGCGCCGTGCGGATGCCAAGGCGCCGCAGCAAAGGCATCGGCGGGCACCAGCCCTGCACCGCATGCTGCAACAGAAAGCCGGTCACCAGCGCCGACAGGCGCAAGCCGCCGCGCAGCCCGGCCGAACCGAGGGCCACACCGGCCAGGCCGAGCAAGGCGGCGTTGGCCTCCAATGTGCGCTCGATGTCCCACTCCCGGTCGAGCTCGCGCAGGCGCTCGTCGATGCCTTCGGGGTGCAGCGCGAAATACATGACGCGCCGCACGATCCGCGAGCGGATGCGGCGGTTGATCGCCGGGTCGGTGTGGTCCGGCACGCGCCGGACGGTGCTGGGCAACATCTGGGCCTCCTTCACGGGCGCTGCCTGTCCTGTCAGGCAACGCACCTGGAAGGACCGGGATGCGTCCTCAGCCGTCGATCACCGCCATGGCATCCATCTCGAACAGCCAGTTGGGCTGGGCGAGCCGGTGGACGTAGATGAAGGTGCTGACCGGCGGATTGGACGTGTCGATGTAGCGGTCGCGGATGTCGCGATAGATCAGCCGCGTCCTGTCGTCGACCGAGGGATGGCAGTAGTTCACGATCTTCACCAGGTTCTTCATGCTGCCGCCCGCGGCCTTGAGCGCCGCCTCGCAGTTCTTGAACACCTGCTCGACCTGGGCGGCGAAGTCGCCCTCGCCGACCATCCTGTCGTTGACGTCGTGCGGCGCCTGCCCCGCGATCAGGATCAGCTTGCCGCTCTGCACCTGGCAGACCTGGCTGTAGCCGCCGCGCTTGGGCAGGGTGGGCGGGGTGAAGAGCTTGACGGTCATGGGCATCTCCCGAAAACATCAGCCTAGCAACGAACAAGAGCTCAGAGGGAACGCCAAGCATGTATCCGGGCAAGACCGCCGCCAAGGACCCGACGCGCCCTGCCGTCATCATGGCCGGCAGCGGCGAGACCATCAGCTACGGCGAGCTCGAGGCGCGCAGCAACCGGCTCGCCCATCTTCTGCGCGCGCACGGCCTCAAGCGCCTCGACCATTACTCGATCTTCATGGAGAACCACCCGCGCTACGTCGAGGCCTGCGCCGCCGGCGACCGCTCGGGCCTTTACTACACCTGCGTGAACTCTTTCCTGACGGCCGAGGAGCTGGCCTATATCCTGCAGAACAGCCAGTCGAAGGTGCTGATCACCTCGCAGGCCAAGCGTGAGGTGGCGCTGGCGGCGCTGCCGACGTGCCCCAAGGTCGAGCTTTGCCTGGTCGTCGATGGGCCGGGCGACGGCGGGAAGGTGCTGAACCTCGTCGAGGCCACCCGGGATCTGCCGGCGGCGCCGATTGCCGACGAGTGGCTCGGCACGCCGATGCTCTATTCGTCGGGCACCACCGGCCGGCCCAAGGGCATCCTGCGGCCGCTGCCCGAGGAGCCGCCTTCGCACGAGATGCCGCTCTTCCTGTTCCTGCTGAAGCTGTGGAAGTACCGCGACGGCATGCGCTACCTCTCGCCCGCGCCGCTCTATCACTCGGCGCCGCAGGCCGCGGTTGGCCTCACCATCCGCTCGGGCGGCACGGCGGTGATCATGGAGAAGTTCGATCCGGAGACGTACCTGTCGCTGGTCGAGAAGCATAGGATCACGCACAGCCAGCTCGTGCCGACCATGTTCTCGCGAATGCTGAAGCTGCCCGACGCGGTGCGGAAGAAATACGATCTCTCCTCGCTGGAGATCGCCATCCATGCCGCGGCACCCTGTCCGGTGCAGGTCAAGGAGCAGATGATCGAATGGTGGGGGCCGATCATCGAGGAATATTACGGCGCCACCGAGGGGCTGGGCTTCACCGCCTGCAACTCGCAGGAGTGGCTGGCGCACAAGGGCACGGTCGGCAAGGTGCTGCTGGGCAAGCTGCATGTGATGGACGACGCCATGAACGAGCAGCCGGTCGGCACGCCCGGCACCTTGTGGTTCGAGACGGCGACGCCATTCGAATACTTCAACGATCCCGGCAAGACCAAAGAGGCGCGCTCGGCCGACGGCACCATGAGCACGGTGGGCGACGTGGGCTATGTCGACAAGGACGGCTATCTCTACCTGACCGACCGTGCCACCTTCATGATCATCTCGGGCGGCGTGAACATCTACCCGCAGGAATGCGAGAACCTCCTGATCACCCACCCGAAGGTCGCCGATGCCGCGGTGTTCGGCGTGCCCAATCCCGACCTCGGCGAGGAGGTGAAGGCCGTCGTCCAGCTCATGCCGGGCGTCGAGGCCGGGCCGCAGACCGTCGAGGAGCTGCTGGCGTTCTGCGGCCGGCACCTGTCGCGCCAGAAGGTGCCGCGCTCGATCGACTTCGAGGCCGAGCTGCCGCGCCTGCCGACCGGCAAGCTCTACAAGCGCCTGCTGCGCGACCGCTACTGGGGCAACAAGACCAGCCGGATCGTCTAGGGCCTTGATTTCAACCTTCCCGAGTGAGGGGCGGCAAGAGCGGCGCCGGGATGAGTGGCGGCAACCGATTCGGTCCATAGATGCTTGAATAGATCTCCACGGCCTCTCGCCTCAGCCTCTCCATGTCGTCCCGCCGACCCTGGGCTTCGTAGATGAAGCTCAGATTGACGAGAATGAGGGCGAGTGCCGATGTCGGCTTGCTGGATCCCTTGCGCTGCAAGTCGGCCGCGCGCATCAGCAAACCCTCTGCGTCCTCCAATTTCTTCAATTGTGTAAGCAGCAAAGCCTTGTTGTTCAGTGCCCCGCTGATTGCGGGGCTGTCAGCCCCGTATCGCTCCGTGATGATCGTCAGGCTTTCGTCCAGAAGTTTCAGGGCCTCCTCGGGTTGGCCGAGAACGACGCGAGTGTCGGCCAGTAGGCTCAGCGCTTCCGCAACCAGCGGATGATTGGGCCCGAGCTGCCTGCGGTAGATCGCCAGAGGACGCTCGTAGTAGTCGCTGATACTGCCGATCTTGCCGCGCAGGCGGTAGGCGTAGGCGACGTTCATGCTGGCGCCTGCGACGACGAGCGAATCGGTACCATAGGCCCGTTCAGCAATGGCGAGGATTCGCTTGGCGAGCTTTTCGACCGCATCGAGGTCACCGACCAAGGCGTCTAGCGTCTGCAGATCGCTCAGCGGAAGGATGAGCCGTGGATCGCTTTCGCCGAATACCTGCTCGTAAATCTTTAGCCTCTTGGCGCTGTATCCCGCAGCTTCCTCGAATTGACGCCGCGCCATCGAAAGCCGCACGAAGTCGCCGTAGCTGTCGGCAACATTCGTTGAATTCTCGCCATAGACCCGGGCACGTATCCGCAGGGCTTCCTTGTAGAGGCGGTCCGCTTCGTCGAATTCCGATCTTTGCTGGCGCACGGCGGCCAATGGAAGGAGGCCGCTGACGACCTTCGGATGGCCCGCTCCATATACCTTTCGGTAGATGGCGAGCGGCCGTTCGGCGAATTCGGCGGCCTCGTCCAGGCGCCCTTGATTAAGAAGATTCCAGACCAGCGCCACGAGGGAGTCGGCAACGTCGTTATTTTCTGGGCCAAAGACGCGTTCGCGGTCGGCTAGGAGTTGGCGCATGAGCGCTTCGGCCTCCTTGATGCGGCCCATACCCTCGATCGCCAGCGCGAGTCCGTATCGGTCGGAGAGAACGTGCTGACTGTCCGAACCGTACGCCTTCTCGCGTATGACTAGGGCACGCCGGTACAGGGGTTCGGCCTCTGCGTTCTTGCCTTGCCAGCGCAGTGCGGCGGCGAGGTTGAAGGCTGACTCGCCGATCAAAACATTGTCCGGCGCCAGCTTTTGCTCGCGAATGTCGAGAGCCCGACGGGCCAATGACTCCGCTTCGGGCAAATGTCGAAGGTACCTCTCGGTAACGGAGAGGTCCACTTGGACGGATGCAAGCCACAGGGGATCTTTCCCTCTCTCGGCTGCTGACAGAGCGAACCGCAGGATCTCTTCCGATTCCTGATAGCGACCACCGTCGAAGAGACTCCGGCCTTCGGCGATAATCCAGCCAATCACCCTATTGCGAAGATTCTCGGTCGTGTTGGAGCCGGGACCGAAGAACTGCTCGGCTGCATTCAGGAATTGCCTTGAGCAGGCAATCGCTTCGGCATACCGCTTGTTAGTGATGAGAAATTCCGTCTTCTGATACAGGATATCGACCGGAAGCTGAGACTTTCCGCCGTCGATCCGGTTCGCGGCTTTGAGCGCTTCATCATATGCCGCTACGGCTTCGTCCAAGCTCTTCTGGGCCGCCAATACTTTGGCGAGCTGGAAATAGTCCCCGGAAAGAGCTCTATCGTTGCGCGGCGTGGCCTTCTCCTTGATCGCGACGGCCTTGCGTAACGCGACAACAGCTTCCGTCGGGCGCGATTGCGCGTTCAAGAAGTAGGCCAGAAACGAAGCGGCAGATGCCGCGTGCTGTTGCCGGACCGGGCTGGGGTCGCGGTCGTAGTTGGTCAACGCTTCTCGAAGATAGGGTTCGATCTTGACGGCTTCGCCGGTCTTTTCGGCGATCGTGGCGAGGACGACTCGCATGTGGTCCGCTCGCGGATCGTCGGCACCGAATCGTTCGCAGAAAAGCTTCAAGCCGCGCTCCGCGGCGGCCCACGCTTCGGGGTATCGTTTCATTTCGCGAAAGAAGACGGCCTGCCAGTCGAGTGCCCGCGGCAACTCCGCCTGTTGTTCGGGGTCTTGGATTTTCTCCGCCGCCTCGACTGCCGCCCGATAGAAGGCCTCGGCGTCTTGCGGCTTGGGGCCATGAAGCTGCTTGTGCCCGAATTGCAGATTGAGCTCGACAATTGGATTGGTGCCGGGCGGCAAGGTCGTATTCGTCGGGTGGGAAGCCGGTGCGCTCTGGGCGAATGCGGTACCGGGCGCCGCGATGAGCGCCATAGCTGCGACCAATATTCCAGCGATTGCCGGGCTCATGACGACTCTACTTCTGCGAGAAGCCCAGGATATCAGGTGAGGCGCCTGCCAAAAAGGCCGCGCGGTTCCACACGACAGAATCGGCATCCTGCCAGCATCGCGTTTATACTTGCGGCGCCCATGTCTTCCCCGCGGTTACGCTATGGACGCGGCATCCCGCGCCGTCCGCTGTATCGGAGATTGGAAAGGGGCAAAAGCGAGACAGCAGCCTAAAAGCCTTCTGCCATCGGCATCGGAGGCTTCCTACCAGCGTGGGAAACCGGGAAGTTCGTTCAGGCCGCCGGCCGGCCCTTGTGCTTGTTCAGGAAGGCAAGCAACCGCGGGAAGATGTCGACGTGGCAGTTCTTGCCCATGAACGTGTCCTGGTGGCCGTAGTTGGCGAACACGTGCTTCTCGTGGATGCCGGGCGCCGCCGCGTTGCAGCGGTCGTAGGCGATCAGGTTCGAGTCCTTGAAGATGTGATTGTCCTGGCCGGTGATGAACAGCACCGGCGTCCTGATCTCGGCCGCGCATTGCAGGTAGTTGTCGGGCAGCGGCGCATATTTCGGATTGCTCGTGTCGTACTTCACCGCCGTATTGGTCGACTTCACCATCTTCCGGATGTGACGGAAGTAGTTGAAGCTCGTGCCACCGAACAGGTCGCCGGCGCGGCGGTGGGTGATGTCGTGCATGTTCGCGTGGTTGTAGACGGACGGGAAGCCGGTGCCCCACATGAAGGAGAGCATGTGGCACTCGGGGATGTCGCATTCGTGGTGGAAGGCCGAGACCACGGTCGCCAGCACCTTGCCGAGCGAAAAGCCCGGCTCGCGCCGCCACAGCGGGTTGGCGTACTCGATGCCCGCGACATACTCGCAGAGCGGCGGCGCCAGCATCAGCTTGATGTTGGACCAGCCGGGCACGGCCGGCGTCAGCGACACGCTGTTGGAGATGACGCTGGAGACGCCGGAGACCTGCTTGCCGAACAGGCTCATCATGAAGGTCGACGAGCCCATGCAGTGGCAGATCACGTGGATGCGCCGGTCGGGCCCGATCTGCTGGCGCAGGGCCGCGAACGCCGCCGGGTAGTCGTAGAGCGCGCAGTCGTCCAGCGTGTAGCGGTGGCGCTGCAGGTTGTAGGGGAAGCGTCCGCTCATGCGGAAATCGACCGACCAGACGTCGTCCCAGCCGTGGTCGAGCAGGTACTGAACGATGTTGTAGTGCTCGGGCATGATGAACATGTCGGTCGAGGTCGTGAGGCCATGCACCAGCAGCACCACGTCATCTGACGGCGCGCGCTTGAAGCGCGTCAGGGTGAGGCCGAGCTTGTCGGCGGTGGCGAAGGGATAGGTGGTGATCTCCGCGCCATGGACGCCCTCGGTCGTGTAGAGCGGGATCTCGCGTTGGTAAGGCTCGTAGTGGAACGAGGGCAGGTGGGCGTAAGTGTCCCACAGCGCGCCGGCAAACAGCTTGCCGAAGCGGGCGATGGCCGCGACGCGTTCGGCCGGCGTGTCGGCGAAGGCGCGGACGGTGGTGAGCTCCTTGGCGAAGTCGGCGATGCTGATATGCAGGATGCCGGAGGCGAATGGCGTCTGCGCCGCTTCCTCGGCCTCGCTGACATGGCCCTCGAAGAGGTTGGTGTAGAGCGTCGTCGTCGCCGCCCAGATGTCGAGATTGCCGACGGCGTTCTGCACTTCCTTGTGGCCGGCGAGCGTGCGCTTGGCGCCCGAGCTGTCGCGGAAGAACAGGCGATATTTCATGCGCCTGTGCTGCTGGTCGGCGGTGGTGACGAAGAGATTGAACGTGCCGACCTCGACCGGGCAGCGGCCGCCGACAAGCGGGCTGTCGACATAGCCCAGCGTCTGCGCCTCGTGCTCGGCGACCGAGATGAACTTGTCGAGGTCGTCGGTCTTGATGGTGAGGTGGAACATCAGCGGCGTGCCTTGCGCCTTGCCGTCGCGGAAGCCGTCCTCGTAGTTGGTCTGGCCGCGCGCCACGAAGCCGCGCATGTCCTCGGTGAACTGAAAGCCGATCGGATCGGGCATGGGTGACCTCAGAGGTTGGCGTCGGGTTTCAGGCCGGTGATGCCTTCGGCGATCATCTCGGCCAGCGCCGTGATGGTGGCGGTCGGGTTGGCGCCGATGGCCGACGGCACGATGGCGCCATCGGCGACATAGAGGCCGCGATAGCCGAACACCTGGCCCATCGTCTCGCGCGCCGCGCTGGTCACGCCCTGCTGGGCGCTGTCGGCGAGCGTGCAGCCGCCCAGCGCGTGGACGGTGACGTTGTGGCGGGCGGGCCACCACCAGTTGGGCAAGGCGACGAACAGCGCGCCGCCGATCGCGCGCTTGAAGCGCTCGCCCATGTCGAGCACGGCCCGGTAGAGCTTCATGTTGTCGCGATAGGGCCAGTCGAGCACCAGGTAGCCCTCGTCGTCGAGCTTCATGGTGCCGCTGCCCTTGTCGAGGCCCATACACAGCAGCACGGCGGTGCGATTGGCCTTGTCGTCCTTCATCAGGTCGCCGAGGAAGAAGCCGACGCGGCCCAGCCCGGCCCCGCCGCGCACGCGATGGATCAGGCTCTTGATCGCGCGCCACAGGTTGATGAGGCTGAAGACGCGCGGCAGCGCGCCCATCACCATCCACGAGGCGAAGGCGGGAAACGCCGCATCCTGGAGGATGAAGGCGCGGTCGGGGTCGTGATCCTTGAACAGGTTGTAGTCGGTGATGCGCGTGATCACCGGGCCGTAGGTCGGATCGACCTCCTTGTCGCCGTCGACGGCGAACGACAAGAAGTCGCCGTTGGCGGAGAAGCGCTGGCCCAGCATCGGCGAGACGTGCGGGAGCGTGCCGTGCACGTCGCGGCAGCGCATCAGCAGCTCGGTCGAGCCGAGCGATCCCGACGAGACGCAGACCCGGCGCGTCAGCACCGACTTCTCGATATTGCCGTCGAGATCGACAAAATAGACGCGGTAGCCGTTGTCGCCAAGCTCGGTCGGATCGTCCTTGCCGGCTGAATTGACCGGCACGATCTTGGTCGCCAGGTGCTCGGTGCGGATGTCGGCGCCGTAGCGCTGCTCGGCGACGAACAGGTAGTTGAGGTCGAGCGTGTTCTTGGAGTGGGTGTTGCAGCCGACGTCGCATTCGCCGCAATAGACGCACGAGGTCTGGATCGCGCCGTAGCGGTTCTTCTCCTGCTGGCCGATCGGCGTCGGCTTGTCGAAGTCGTTGCCGAAGAAGACGTTGATGTCGGCCCACTGGCGCGGCCGCCCTTCGGTCCTGGCGACCTCGTCGAACAGTTCGGCGCGGCGGATGCGCCGGCGCGGGTCGTCGTTCAGCGGGATCGGTCGCGCGCCCAGCACCTGCCTGGCGACGGCGTAGTAGGGCGCGAGCCTGCTGCGGCCGTAGCCCGCCGGCCAGCCGCGCTCGAAAGTCTGGTCGGGCGGCTCGAGGAAGACGTTGGCGTAGATCAGCGAGCCGCCGCCCAGGCCCGCGCACAGCACGGCGTTGATGTGGCGGCCGTTGCGGATGTCGAACAGGCCGTGCTGCTGGCCCTGGCTGGCGATGTGGCTCGGCCGGGCCCGGTCCTCGAACGGGACGTTCCAGAAATTCTGCGACATGCCGCGCGGCGAGCGCGGGAAGGAGCCCATCGGATAGCGCTTGCCGCGCTCCAGCACCAGCACGTCGCCGACCCACTTCTTGGCGCTGCGGCAGGCAACCACGGCACCGCCGAAGCCGGTGCCGATGACGACCATCTCGTAAGTCCTTTCGCCAGACCTGGACGGTTGTCCTTCGCTTGCCATCTGCCCCCCGATGCTTGCAATTTATCAGTGTAGGCCCATTCGGATATTCGACGAAGGCAAAATCAGGGGGAGTCTGACATGGCCAATATGCTGGTCGTGATTTCCGATCTGCATTTCGAGGAAGAGAAGACCGACATCCTCTCGGCCAAAGGCCCGAACGGCAAGGACGTCGGCCTGCGCCGCAACGTGCCGGGCGTCTTCTTCGAGGCCTTGATCCGCGACGTCGTCTTCCTGGCGCGTCGGCGCAAGGTCCGCAGGCTCGATTTCGTGCTGGCCGGCGACGTGTTCGACCTGCATCGCACGCAGCTCTGGTTCACCAAGGAATTCGAGGGTGTGCGGCCCTATGTCGACAACGCCAAGGTCAAGCCCGGTTCCCGGCTCGAGACGGCGGTCCTGTCGATCCTGCAGAAGATCGCCGAGGAGGACGAGGTCCAAAGGAGTCTCGAGGCGTTCCAGCGCCTGTCGGCGGGCTGGGTGCTCGACGATGACGGCCAGTGGGTCGAGATCGGCATCCCCGTCGCGTTGCATTACCTGCCGGGCAATCACGATCGGCTGGTCAACGCCACGCCGACGTTGCGCCGGCGCGTGCGCGCGTTGCTCAAGCTGGGCGACGATGATTCGCCATTCCCGCACTACTTCCAGTTTACCGATCCCAACGTCTTCGTCCGGCACGGCCACGAGTACGATCCGGCGAATTTCGGCGGCAAGCTCAAGAAGAAGGGCAAGCGCATCCTGCGCGATCAGCCGCCGCAGTCCTACAACAAGCCGACATTCGGCGACTTCGTCACCGTGCAGGTGGCTTCGCGGCTGCCCAGCATGTTCCGCACCGAATATGGCGATGCGGCCATCGCTTCCGATCCGCTGCTGCGCACGGTCTACCTCCGCCTGCTGGAGTTCGACGACCTGCGGCCACAGAACGCGGTCGTGCGCTTCATTCTCGACGTCCGTCCGCCTCGGGAACTCCGGGCGACATTTCGCGATCATCCCGAGATCTGGCAGGCGCAGATGTGGCGCAAGGTCGAGCCGGTGATCCGCAAGCTCTTGGCCGACGTGGCGACGGCCGCGCTGGTCAATCGCGACGCCCGCGCCGTGGTGCCTTGGTACGTGCAGATGCTTCTGTTCTTTCGGCCGTGGTGCCTCGGCATTCCGCTGCCGCTCATGAATTTCATTGGCATGATCGGAGCCATGCTCGACAGCGGCGCCAAGCCGCAGCTCAGGGCCGCGCGCGAGCAGGCCTTGCACGACAGTCAGGGCGCGGACTTCATGGCGGCGGGTCACACGCACGCCCCGCAAGTGGCGCACCTCTACACCGACAGGTCCGAGCGCAAGAAATACTTCGTCGACACCGGCACCTGGCGCAACGCCGTGCTGGGCTCGGCCAGGCGGCGGCAGTTCGGGCGCGTGAACGCCACGACCTACGTCGCCTTCTTTGGGCCGTTGAACGATCGCACCCGGGCGTTCGAGTTCCGCACCGGCCTGCAGCAGGACTTCCCGGTCGACGAATCCGACCTCTAACTATTCCGGCAGGCCGGCGAGCCGGAGGCCCTCCAGCATGAGGTCGACGTCCTCCGACCGGCGATAGGGTGCTCTTTCGCGGGCCTTCGCGACGTGGAAATCGGGGACGACCCGCAGCACCTGCGCCATGGTGGCGCGCGCCTCTTCGGTCCGGCCGGACTGACTCTGGGCGATGGCCAGGGCGAGCCAGGCCGCCATCGCATGCGGCCGATGCGACAGGACGCGCTGCGCCCAGCTCATCGCCTCGTCATATCGCCGCAAGAAGAAATTTGCCCAGGCCATCTGGATCTCGGCGAGATGGCGCTCGCTGTCGAGCGGGCTGAGACGCAGCGCCATTGCCGCCTGACTGAGTGTCGTCTCATGCTCGCCGTAGTAGCCGCTGACTTGTGCACGGGCGGCCCACGCGTTCGCGAGGTTCTGGTTGACGGCAAGTGCCGCATCGATCATGGCGCGGCCAGCCTCGACGTCCAGGCAGACATAGGCCATGGCCTGGCCGACCTGGGCGAGGGCCACGGCGTCGTCCTGGCCCTGGGCCGAGACGCGCTGCGCCGCCCAACGGATTTCGGCTTGGTCGTTCTCGTGCTGCTCCATCCAGCCTTGTGTCAGGCGAAGCGCGTGGCAGCGCGCGATCAGGCCGTAGGCCGGAATGAAGCCGGCATCGAAGCCGATGGCGCGGCGGGCGAGCGCCAGCGCTTCGTTGGTCTTCTCGATCGTCTGGTCGCGCAGGCAGGCCATGCCGCGCAGGTAGCAATCGTACGCATCAAGGCTCTCGACCGGCTTGCGCCTCGCGCGCTCGGTCTCGGCGGCATGCATCGAATGGGTGATCGCGCCCACCACTTTGGTGGTGACGCTGTCCTGCAGCTCGAAGACGTCGTCGAGCGAGCCATCGAACCGTTCGGCCCAAAGATGCACCCCGCTGTCGGCCTCGACGAGCTGGCCCGAGATGCGCACGCGCGTGCCCGATTTGCGCACCGACCCTTCGAGCACGTAACGCACGCCGAGCTCCCGGCCGATCTGGCGCGTGTCGATCGACTTGCCCTTGTAGGCGAAGCTTGAATTGCGCGCGATCACGAACAGCGACTTGAAGCGGGACAGCTCGGTGGTGATGTCGTCGGCCATGCCGTCGGCGAAATACTCCTGCTCGGGATCGCCGCTCAAGTTCTGGAACGGCAGGACAGCGATCGACGGCTTTTCCGGCAACGCGAGCGCCGGGGCTGCCGGCGGCGCTGCAGGAACGACCGGCCAGTCGCCGGCCCGCCATTCGACCTCGAACGCCGCGATCGGCCGCTCGATATTCTTGAGCGAAAGCTCGCCTACGCTCTTCAGTCTCGCCTTGAGCCGGCCATCGACCGCTTCATGGACGGCGCGAGAGATCAGGATGCCGCCGGGCGGCGCCGCGCCTTCCAGGCGGGCCGCGATGTTGACGGCGTCGCCGTAGAGGTCGTGGCCGTCGACCACCAGGTCGCCGAGGTGAAGGCCGACGCGGAAGACGAGGCGGGCGGACTCCGCTGTGCCGCTATTGGCCTCGGCGATGGCCTGCTGGAATTCGATGCTGGCCCGCAGCGCATCGACGGCGCTGCCGAACTCGATGAGCGAGCCGTCGCCGGCAAGCTTGATCACCCGGCCGCCATTGCGCACCAGGGCCGGCTCGATCCGCTCGCTGCGGTGGGCGCGCAGGGCAGCCAACGTGCCGTTTTCGTCCTGCTCCATCAGGCGCGAGTAGCCAACGACGTCGGCGGCGACGATCGCTGCCAGCCTGCGCTGTTCCCTGGCCAAAACAGACCCCCATCTCTCGGCCTAAGGAACACAATGCTCAGCGGATTGGCAATGAAGCCAAGCGCCCACTTTGTGGCAATGCCGGAGATACGGCTGATTTTTCAGGCCTTTAGTCGACTTCCGCCGCTGGCCCGCATCTTGCATTCCGAAACACAGGGCCAACGGCGGCCCAATCCGATTTGCGTCCAATGGCGGGCGCCCCCGGCAGTGAAGCCGGAACCTGCTCCGGAGCCTCGAGCGAGTCCGGAAAAGGCGTGGTGCAGCCAAATCAGTGGGCGTCGCAGATGGGCTCTGTCGCAAAACAAAGGCTGGTCGTCATCGGCAACGGCATGGCGCCGGGTCGCGCGCTCGAGCGACTGTTCGAACAGGCGCCCGATGCCTACGACGTTACGATCTTCAACGCCGAACCGCGGGTCAATTACGACCGCATCATGCTGTCGCCCGTGCTCTCGGGCGAGAAATCGTTCGAAGAGATCGTGATCCACGGCGACGGCTGGTACGTGAAGCACGGCGTCACCTTGTACAAGGGCGCCAAGGTCACAACCATCGACCGCGGCGCGCGCACAGTCACCGCCGAGTTCGTGGCCGCCGGCAGCCTCGGCCACAGGCCGATCGAACCCACGGTCACGGTTCCCTACGACAAGCTGATCATCGCCACCGGCTCGAGCCCGATCATCCTTCCCGTGCCGGGCCACGATCTGCCGGGCGTGCTCTCCTATCGCGATCTCGACGATGTGCAGGCGATGCTGCTCGCCGCCAAGGGCCGCGGCAGCGCCATCGTCATCGGCGGCGGCCTGCTCGGCCTCGAGGCCGCGGCGGGACTGAAGGAGCAAGGCATGGACGTCACCGTCCTGCACCTGATGCCGACCCTGATGGAGCGCCAGCTCGATCCGGCAGCGGGCCATCTGCTGCAGCGTGCCATCGAAGCGCGCGACATCAAGGTGATCACGCGCGCCAATACGAAGGCCATCCTGGGCAACGGACGGGTCGAGGCGCTCGAGCTCGACAATGGCATGCGGCTCCCCGCCAAGCTCGTGGTGATGGCGGTCGGCATCCGGCCCAACCTGCAGCTCGCCAAAGAGGCGGGCCTCGCGGTCAACCGCGGCATCGTGGTTGATGCCACGATGCGCACCAGCGATCCCGACATCTTCGCCTTGGGCGAGTGCGCCGAGGCCGACGGCCAGGTGTTTGGCCTAGTGGCGCCGCTCTACGAGATGGCCAACGTCGTCGCCGCGCAGCTCACCGGCGAGGGCGAGGCGCGCTTCAAGTCGAGCGCCACCGCCACCAAGCTCAAGGTCACCGGCATCAACCTCTTCTCGGCGGGAGACTTTGCCGAAGCCAAGGACCGCGAGGAGATCGTGCTGCGCGACGCCACGCGCGGCCAATACCGCCGCCTGGTGCTCAAGGACAACAAGGTGATCGGCGCGGTCATGTACGGCGACACGGCCGACGGCCCCTGGTTCTTCGATCTGCTGAAGCGCGGCACCGACGTGGGCGACATGCGCGAGCGGCTGATCTTCGGTCAAAGCTTCGCCGCCGGCGGCATCCCGCTTGATCCATCGGCCGCGGTCGCGGCGCTGCCCGACGACGCCGAGATCTGCGGTTGCAACGGCGTCTGCAAGGGCAAGATCACCGGCGCGATCGCGGGCCTTGGCCTCAAGACGCTCGACGAGGTACGCGCGCACACCAAGGCCTCGGCGTCATGCGGCTCCTGCACCGGGCTGGTCGAGCAGCTCCTGAAGGCCCAGCTGGGTGAAGGCTACAATCCGGCCGCTGTCCAGCCGATGTGCGGCTGCACCGATCTCGGCCATGACGACGTGCGCCGCCTGATCGTCGCCAAGGCGCTGAAGTCGATCCCCGAGCTGATGCAGCAGCTCGAATGGAAGACGTCGTGCGGCTGTGCCAAGTGCCGGCCGGCGCTCAACTACTACCTGCTGTGTACCTGGCCCGGCGAATATGTCGACGACAGCCAGTCGCGCTTCATCAACGAGCGCGTGCACGCCAACATCCAGAAGGACGGCACCTATTCGGTCGTGCCGCGCATGTGGGGCGGCCAGACCAGCGCCAGGGAACTGCGCGCGATCGCCGACATCGTCGACAAGTACGAGATCCCGACCGTCAAGGTGACCGGCGGCCAGCGCATCGACATGCTGGGCGTCAAGAAAGAGGACCTGCCCAAGGTGTGGGCCGATCTGTCGGCGGCCGGCATGGTCTCCGGCCACGCCTATGCCAAGGGCCTGCGCACGGTGAAGACCTGCGTCGGCACCGACTGGTGCCGCTTCGGCACGCAGGATTCGACGGGCCTCGGCGTCAAGCTCGAGAAGTTCATGTGGGGATCGTGGACGCCGGCCAAGGTGAAGATGGCGGTGTCGGGTTGTCCGCGCAACTGCGCCGAGGCGACCTGCAAGGACATTGGCGTGATCTGCGTCGATTCCGGCTACGACATCCATTTCGCCGGCGCCGCCGGTCTCGACATCAAGGGCACCGAGCTGCTGGGCCATGTCGCGAGCGAGGCCGAGGCGATCGAAACCATTGCGGCGCTCACCCAGCTCTACCGCGAGCAGGGCCGTTACCTCGAGCGCATCTACAAATGGGCCAAGCGGGTCGGCATCGACACGATCCGCCGGCAGATCATGGAGGACGGCGAGCGCCGCCGCGCGCTCCACCAGCGCTTCGTGCACTCGCAGAAATTCGCCCAGCACGACCCGTGGGCCGAGCGTGCCCAAGGCAAGGACGCGCACGAATTCGCGCCGGTCGCCAGCCTGGCGCTCCGGGCCGCGGAATGAACGCGATGACCATGCCGTGGATCGACATCTGCGCCCTCGGCGATATCCCCCCGCGCGGCAGCCGGGTGGTGCGCACGGCCCGCGGTCAGATCGCGCTCTTTCGCACGGCCGAGGACGAGATCTTCGCCCTCGACAACAGATGCCCGCACAAGGGCGGACCGCTCAGCGAAGGCATCGTGCATGGACGGCTCGTCACCTGTCCGCTGCACAACTGGGTGATCGGCCTCGAGGACGGTCAGGCCACCGGGGCGGACAAGGGCTGCGCGCGGCGCTTTCCGGTCCGGCTCGAGGATGGACGCGTGTTCCTGAACGTCGGCTATTCAGCAAAAGAGGAAGGAAGTTCGTAATGGCTTATCTGGCACCATCGGAATTCGTCACCAAGATGGTCGACGCGGGCGAATCGAAGATCTTCATGTCGACCAAGGACACCGTTATCCGTGCCTACATGGCAGGCGCCATTCTCGCGCTCGCCGCCTTCATGGCGGTCACCATCAACTCGCAACTCGGCATCCCGATCGTCGCCGCCGCTTTCTTTCCGGTCGGGTTCTGCATGCTTTATCTGATGGGGTTCGACCTGCTGACCGGCGTGTTCGTGCTCTGCCCGCTTGCCGTCATCGACAAGCGGCCGGGCTGCACCTGGGGCGGCGTAATGCGCAACTGGGGCCTGGTGTTCGTCGGCAATTTCGTCGGCGCAATTACTGTGGCGTTCTTCGCCGCCGTGATCTGCACATTCGGCTTCTCGACCGAACCCGACAAGGTCGGCCAGATGCTGGGCAACATCGGGGTGGCGCGTACGCTCGGCTACGAGAAGTATGGCTTGGCAGGCATGGGGACGCTGTTCATCCGCGGCATGCTCTGCAACTGGATGGTCTCGATGGGCGTCGTCGGCGCCATGATCTCGACCACCGTACCAGGCAAGGTGATAGCCATGTGGATGCCGATCATGCTGTTCTTCTTCATGGTGTTCGAGCATTCGATCGTGAACATGTTCCTGTTCCCAAGCGCGCTGATGCTGCACGGGGCGTTTTCAATCAAGGACTACCTCATCTGGAACGAGATCCCGACGGTACTCGGCAATCTTGTGGGCGGGCTGGCCTTCACCGGCCTCACTCTCTATGCCACGCACATCAAGACCTCGCCCAAGCGCGCGATGCACGCTGCTCTCGCGGAATAGGGTCGAACCGCCGGAAGGGCGCGGGTAGCGCCCTTCCGCTGCCGCGTGCGAACGTGCGGAACGCATGACGCGTGACCTCAAGATCTCGATCGGCCAGCACTCCGACAGGGGCCGCAAGCCGTCCAACCAGGATTTCCACGGCGCCATGGTGCCTAAGCCGCCGCTCCTGGCCGCCAAGGGCATCGCCGTGGCGCTGGCCGACGGCATCAGCAGCAGCAGCGTCAGCCGGGTGGCGGCTGAATCAGCCGTCAAAGGATTCCTGACGGACTACTACTGCACCTCCGAGACCTGGTCGGTAAAGACCTCGGCGCAGCGGGTCATCGACGCCACCAACTCCTGGCTGTACGCCCAGAGCCGCCGGGGTTTCCATGCCGAAGATCGCGACCGCGGTTATGTCTGCACGTTCAGCGCCATCATCGCCAAGTCGGCCACGGCGCATCTCTTCCACATCGGCGATTCGCGCATCTACCGGCTATCGGGCAAGGCGCTGGAGCAGCTCACCGAGGATCACCGAGTCGTCATCTCGTCGGAAGAAACCTACCTCAGCCGGGCGCTCGGCATGAACGCCCAGGTTGAGATCGACTACCGCACGGTGTCGCTGGAGAAAGGCGACATCTTCATCCAGGCGACCGATGGCGTTTGCGAGCATATCGGCGGCCCGGCCGTCGCCGAGGCACTGTCGGTCCACGAGGGCGATCTCGACGCCGCTGCCCGCGCCATCGCCGAGGAGGCGTTCGCTCGCGGCAGCGCGGACAACCTCACGGTCCAGCTTCTGCGCGTCGATCAGCTGCCCGACGGCGAGCCGGGCGAGGTTGCCGATCGTGCGATCGACCTGGCGCTGCCGCCGCTGCTCGAGCCGCGGCAGTCATTCGACGGTTACCGCATCGTCCGCGCGCTGCATGGCAGCAGCCGAAGCCACGTCTATCTGGCGATTGACGAGCAGGACGAACGCACAGTCGCCCTCAAGATCCCCTCGATTGAGTTGCGCGAGGACCGCGCCTATCTCCGCCAGTTCATGATGGAAGAATGGATCGCCCGTCGCATCGACAGCGCACATGTGCTGAAGGGCCATCTGCAGGCCCGCAAACGCAACTACCTCTATTCCGTCACCGAGTTCGTCGAGGGCATCACGCTCGCCCAATGGATGATCGACAACCCGCGCCCCGATCTCGAGACGGTGCGATCCATTGTCGAGCAGATCGCCCGCGGCCTGCGCGCCTTCCATCGGCTGGAAATGCTCCATCGCGATCTCAGGCCCGAGAACGTCATGATCGACAGGACGGGCACCGCCCGGATCATCGATTTCGGCTCGGTCCGTGTCGCCGGTATCGCCGAGTCCGATGCGACCGCCGACCTCAATCCGGTGCCGGGCGCCGTGCAATACGCTGCGCCGGAATATTTCCTGGGCGAGGGCGGCACTTCCGTCTCCGATCTCTATTCGCTGGGCGTGATCACCTACCAGATGCTGACCGGCCGGTTGCCCTACGGCGCGGCAATGGCGCGAGCCCGCAGCCGGGCGCAACAGCGCGCCGTCGCCTATCAATCGGCGCTCGATGGCGAGCACGACATTCCGGCGTGGATCGATGGCGTGCTGAAGAAGGCCGTGCACGCCGATCCGGCCAAGCGCTATCAGGAGCTCTCGGAGTTCGTCTACGACCTGCGGCACCCCAGCGAGAGCTTCCTGAGCGCCGCCAAGGCGCCGCTGATCGAGCGCAATCCGCTGCTCTTCTGGAAAGGATTGTCGGTCGTCCTGGCGGCGGCGCTGGTCGGCGTCTTGCTGTTGCGCGCCTTCTAGACGTTGAAGCGAAAGTGGAAGACGTCGCCGTCTTTCACCGGATAGTCCTTGCCTTCCAGCCGCAGCTTGCCGGCGTCGCGGGCTCCCGCTTCGCCGTTCAGTGCGACGTAGTCGTCATAGGCGATCGTCTCGGCGCGAATGAAGCCCTTCTCGAAGTCGGTATGGATGACGCCGGCCGCCTCGGGCGCACGGGCGCTGCGCCGCACCGTCCAGGCGCGCGCTTCCTTGGGACCGACAGTGAAAAAGGTCACGAGATCGAGCAGCTTGTAGCCTGCGCTCACGACGCGAGCGAGGCCGGTCTCCTTCAGCCCCAGCGCAGCGAGATACTCGGCCTGGTCCTCGGCCGGGAGCTGCGCCACTTCGGCTTCGATCGCGGCCGAGATCACGACCGACGGCATGCCGCGCTTCTTCGCGAAATCCTCGGCGGCCTTGCTGTATTTGTTGCCCGATGCCGCTGATGCCTCCTCGACATTCAGCACGTACATCATGGGCTTGGCAGTGATGAGCTGCAGGCGGGCGAACACCGGCCTTTCCTCGTCGGTCAGGTTCGCCTCGCGTGCCGGTTTGCCGTCGCGCAGGGCATCGAGCGCCTTCTTGACCACCGGCGCTTCGGCCGCCGCTTCCTTGTCGCCGCCCTTGGCGCGCTTCTCGAGGTTGGGCAAACGCTTCTCCAGCGAATCGAGATCGGCCAGCATCAGCTCGGTCTCGACGATCTCGGCGTCACGCACCGGGTCGACCGAGCCCGAGACGTGGGCGACGTCGCCGTCCTCGAAGCAGCGCAGCACGTGGGCGATGGCATCGACTTCGCGGATGTTGGCGAGGAACTGGTTGCCGAGCCCTTCGCCCTTGCTGGCGCCCTTCACCAGCCCCGCGATGTCGACGAATTCGAGCTGGGTTGCGATGATCTTGGCTGATGACGCGATAGCTGCGAGCTTGTCGAGACGAGGATCGGGCACGGCGACGCGGCCCACGTTCGGCTCGATGGTGCAGAACGGATAGTTGGCCGCCTGGGCGGCCTGAGTGGCCGTCAGCGCATTGAACAGGGTCGACTTGCCGACATTGGGCAGGCCGACAATTCCGCAATTGAAACCCATGACGATTACTCTTTGAGATCCAGTCGTGCCGGCAGGTCGGGCGGCGGCGCGAGATGCGCCACCTTGCTCATGTAGCGTTCATCGGCCTTGGCGCCACCCTCGGCCAACAGCGCCGATTCCTCGGCCAGCGCGTGCAGGAGTTTGGGCAGCCAGCCGGTCTTGTCATCGCGCTCGTCCGGCTCGAAGTCGCGCAACACCCAGTGCAGCACGAGGTCCTTGTGGCCGGGATGGCCGATGCCGATGCGGACGCGACGATAGTTGTTGCCGACATGGGCGTCGATGTCGCGCAGGCCGTTGTGGCCGCCGGCGCCGCCGCCCTTCTTCATGCGCACGCGGCCGGGCGCAAGGTCGAGCTCGTCGTGGAACACCACCATGCGGTCCAGCGGCACCTTGAGATAGCGCACCGCCTCACCAACCGAGCGGCTCGATTCGTTCATGAAGGTCTGGGGCTTGAGCACGATGGTGCGCTCGCCGCCCAGGTGACCCTCGGTCACCAAGCCGTTGAAGCGCTCGCGCCAAGGCGGGAAGACACGGCGGCGGACGATCTCGTCCACCGCCATGAATCCCACGTTGTGCCGGTGCCCCGCATAGCGGGGCCCGGGATTGCCGAGCCCGACCAGCAGGAGCATCGCCCCGTCCTTTGTCGCCGGCGAAGCGCTTACTTCTTCGCCGGAGCCGGGGCCTTGCCGCCCGCGGCAGGAGCCGCAGCGCCCGCCGCCGGGGCTGCAGCACCCGCTGCCGGAGCCGCACCGCCTGCCGCCGGAGCAGCGCCCGGCGCTGCCGGCGCCGCACCCGGAGCCGCAGCACCCTCGGCCACCGCAGGCGCCGCCGCAGCCGCGGCCGCTTCCGCCGCCTTGGCGGCCGCTTCGTCGCGCACCACCGTCGGTGCGGCGATCGAGGCCACCGTCGGGTTCTTGTCGCGCGTCACCACACGCACGCCGTCAGGCACCTTGAGGGCCGACAGATGCACCGAGTGGCCGATCTCGAGGCCGGTCAGATCGACCTCGAAGAATTCGGGGATGGCCGCTGGCTTGGTGCGCACGGTGATCTCGTGCAGCACCACGTTCAGCACGCCGCCGCGCTTGATGCCCGGTGCCTGGCTTTCGTTCTTGAAATGCACCGGCACCTGCACAGTGATGATCGAATCGGGGCCGACGCGCAGGAAGTCGAGATGCAGAGGCTTGTCCGTCACCGGATCGATCTGGACGTCGCGCGGCAGCACGTCATAGCCCTTGCCGTCGACTTCGATCTTGAGCTGGTGATTGAAGAAGCCCTCGTGATGCATGACACGCTCGATCGATTTCGGCTCGACCGCGATCATCAGTGGGGGCTGCTTGTCGCCGTAGATCACGGCGGGAATGAGTCCATCGCGACGGCTGGAACGGGCGCCCCCTTTGCCGGCCCGGCTCCGCTGCTTCGCGACGACCTTGGTCGTCTCTGCCATTTCAACTTCTCCTGATGGTTTTGGGTTGCTCTCTCTTCATCGCGGCGTGGCCTCCAGGGGTGCCAATCGCCGGATCTCGTGAATTCCTTCTTCTAGTCGAACAGGCTCGACACCGACGACTCTTCCGAAATGCGCTTCATCGCCTCGGCCAGCAGGCTCGCTACGCTGAGCGGCCTGATGTTGGGCGACACGCGCACGGCTTCCGTCGGCATGATCGAATCGGTGATCACCATCTTCTCGATCGGCGAGGCGGCGACGCGGGCGACCGCACCGCCCGACAGCACGCCGTGCGTGACGTAGGCGCAGACCGACCTGGCGCCTTGCTCCATCAGCGCGACCGCGGCATTGCAGAGCGTGCCCGCCGAATCGACGATGTCGTCCATCAGGATGCAGTCGCGTCCCTTGACGTCGCCGATCACGTTCATGACCTCGCTGACGCCGGCGCGCTCGCGCCGCTTGTCGATGATGGCGAGGTCGGCGTCGACCCGCTTGGCGATGGCGCGCGCGCGCACGACGCCGCCGGTGTCGGGCGACACCATGGTGAGATTGCGGTTGGCCAGCGTCTCCTTGATGTCGCGGCTGAACACCGGCCCGGCGTAGAGATTGTCGAGCGGGATGTCGAAGAAGCCCTGGATCTGCTCGGCATGCAGGTCGAGCGTCAGCACACGATGGGCGCCGGCGTTGGTGATCAGGTTGGCGACCAGCTTGGCTGAGATCGGCGTGCGTCCCGCGGTCTTGCGGTCCTGACGCGCATAGCCGTAGTAGGGCATCACCGCGGTAATTCGGCGCGCCGAAGAGCGGCGCAGCGCGTCGATGGTGATCAGGAGCTCCATCAAATGGTCGTTGGCGGGAAAGCTCGTCGATTGAATGACGAACACATCCTCGCCGCGCACGTTCTCCAGGATCTCGACGAAGATCTCGTTGTCGGAGAAACGCCGGATATTGGCTTTGACCAACGGCAACGCGAGCTTGGCGGAAATAGCTTCCGCCAGCGGACGATTGCTGTTGCCTGTCAGAATTTTCATAAGCTAAGCCGTTGATCTCAAAAGAGAAAACGGCCACCCCCGGCCGCGACGCGGCGGAACATACCAACCGGCCCCGGCGCTGTAAACGGCTTGAAACGTGGGCGATTCAGCGCGCTTTGGCGATGCCGCTTGGGCTATTGAATCGGCGATGAACGAGGGCAAACCGGCCACTGTCCTGGCAGGAGGGGCGGTGCTGACGATGGATGCGAGCGACCGGTTGTTGCCCGCCGCCGACATCCGCATCGTCGACGGCAAGATCGCGGCCATTGGTGAGGCGCTGGCCGCGTCCGGCGACACGGTGATCGACTGCCGCGACACGCTGATCACCCCGGGGCTGGTGAACACGCACACTCATGCCTGCGCTAGCCTGTTCCGCGGCCTGACTGAGGATCTGCCGCGCGACTACTGGCGCGACGCCTATGGCGTGCCCAACCAGGAGCGCTTCCAGAAGGAGGACTACAAGGTCGGCGCGCAGGCCTCGTGCCTGGAGTTCCTGCTGAACGGCGTCACCTGCATCGCCGACCGCTGGAGCGGCATGGATTTCCTCGGCGAGACGCTGGAGGCGAGCGGCATTCGCGCCATCCTGGGCCATACGCTGACCGACAATCGCGGCCCCGCCGATTGGAAGACCGTCGATGCGCTGGTCGAGCGCTGGGGCACCAAGCCACGGAGCCGCATCACCGTCGGCATCGCGCCGCACGCGCCCGACACCTGCTCCGACGAGTTGCTGCGCGAGTGCGCGCGCCGCGCCGAGCGGCTGGACTGCGGCGTGTTCATCCATCTGGCGCAGAGCGCTTTCGAGGTCGAGAAGCTCCGGGCGCGCGGCTATGGCGGCGCGGTCGAAGCGCTCGCCAACAACGGCCTTGCCACTCCACGCACGGTGGCGGCGCACTGCATCTATGTCACGCCGCGCGAGCTGGACGAATGGGACCGTCACCGCATCTCGGTGGCGCATTGTCCCGGCAGCAACCTCAAGATCGAGGCGCGCACTGTGCCGCTCCATCGCCTGGTCGGCCGCACTGCCGTCGGCATCGGCACCGACTGGGCGGCAAGCGACAATGGGATGGACATGCTGGGTCAAACACGACTCGCGGCGCTGGTCGGCAAGCAGATGGCGGACGATCCCGCGGCGCTGCCGATCCGCACCATGCTGCGCCTCGCCACCATCGACGGTGCGCGCACGCTTGGGCTCGACGCGGTCATCGGCAGCATCGAGGTCGGCAAACACGCCGACCTGGTCGTGTTCGGGCTCGACCTGCCGGAAGCCAATCCGCGCCACGACCTCGCGGCCAACCTTCTTTACTCCATGACGCCGCGCTCGGTGCGCGACGTGCTGGTCGACGGCCGCGTACTGGTGCGAGGCGGCCAACTCGTTTCGGGCGACCTCGCCCGGCTGAAGCGCGAACGTGAGCGCCGCTGGCACATCTGGCGTGCATCCTGACCAAGAGGTGAAACCATGACATCCGTCGATCCCCTGACCGCCGCCGGCGTGCTGGTCGCCACCGCCGGCACCGATGCCGTCTATGTGATGTTCACCTCGTCGGTGGTCGCGCGCCGGCGCGTCTCGGCCGCGACCTGGAGCAGCCTGTGGTACCTGCTCTCGTCCTACGCGGTGATCAGCTACACCGAGAACTGGGTATACGTCGCCTTCGCCGCCGCCGGCTCGTGGATCGGCGCTTATCTCTCGCTCACTTTCCTGCACCGGCCGCCCTCGGGCGGTTCGCCTGTCGGCGCCTCGCCGGAGTAGCCGCCCATGCCCGGCATCAAGTTCCATGTGATCGACGGTCTGCCGAAATCGGTCTCGCCCAGCAGCCACGCCACCGAGGCCGACGGCATGGTCTATCTGACCGGCCAGTTCGGCCGCGATCTCGACGATCCCGCCAAGCCGCTGCCCGACGGCATCCGCGCCCAGACCGAGCGGACGCTCGGCAACATGCGCCGTGTCCTGGCGGCACTCGGCCTGACGATGGGTGATGTCCTGCGCGTGCGCGTCTTCCTCACGCACTTCAAGCGCGACTATGACGCGATGAACGAAGTTTACGCCAAATTCTTCCCAGCGGACGCGCGGCCGGTCCGCACCTGCGTCGGCGTCACGGAGCTGGTGCGCGACGCGCTGATCGAGATCGACTGCGTCGCCAAACGCTGATCAGTCGTGCGGGTTGGCCACGAACGGCCACTGCTCCTTGCTGGCTTTCTTGTAGGGCAGGAGCGACCAATCGGGCACCAGCGCACCGGGCGCCGCGACATAGACGACCTCCGAGGCGATCGGCGCGTAGGCGGCATGGAAATGCTGCATCGACTTCACGACGACAACCTTCTTGGTTGACGGGTCGACGCCGAGCTTGGTGAAGCAGTCGAGGCTATGGCACTGGCTGCGCTTGGTGTTGGCGATCACCGTCACGTCCTCGATCTGCAACGCCGCAGCGTCGCCGATCGAGTTGACTCCCTTGCGATTGCCGCCGAATTGGATGGTGACCTCGCGGCCGAGCTTCAGCACCTTGGCGCGGGCATCGATCGGCGGACCCGACTGCGGCCCGAGCTTGCCGCCGAGGCGGATGTCGAGCTCGGCGCCTTCGCCCACTTCGAAAGCGAGCTTCACGGCCATCGGATCCCAGAACATGGCGATCGCCGCATCCTTCACCTTCCGGTCGAGCAGCGCCTTCAGGATGAAGGTCGAATCGGAGGCGGCCCCGCCACCGGCATTGTCCGAGACGTCGGCCAGCACCATGGGTTTGGGCAGGTTATGCGAGGAAATGCGCGACATCGCGGCATCGAGCGTGACGTAGGGAGGCTGCGTCTTGTCGCGCATGGAGAAGAATTCCATGCCGAGCTCGCGCGCGAGCTTCTCCGCCTTGGGCTTGTCGTTGTCGGTGATGGCGATGATGCGGCTCCGCATCTCCTTGATGTCGGCCCACGGGAAGCCGTGCGCGATCGACAGCGACAGCACGCCGTCCTTGCCTTCCATCGACGACAATTTGTCGACGAAGCCGCGCATCGGCTGGCGCGTGGTGTGGAACACGCCGATCATCTTGCAGTCGAAGGTCGCCATCACCGGCTTGGTGCGGCCTTCGATGGCGCCTTCCATGACGTTGAACAGGTCGTCGGCGCGATCCGACACGTCGACATGCGGGTATTCCTTGAACAGCACCAGGGCGGTGGCATCGCGCATCGTGCCTTCGCCGATGTTGCAATGGAGATCGAACTCGACGCCGACCGGAACGTCGGGTCCCACGACCTTGCGCACGTGCGCCAGCAGGTCGCTTTCGCAATCGTCGTAGCCCTCGGCCACCATGGCGCCGTGGCACGACAGGAACACCGCGTCGACCGGCATCGCCGCTTTCAGGTCCGAAATGATCTCGTCGCGGAAGCCTTCATAGACCTTCTTCACCGTCTTGCCGGCGGGCTGGGCGAAGGCGCACAGGCTTTCGACCACCGTCCAGCCCTTCGCTTCGGAACGCCTGCGCCAGACATCGAGCGGCGCGCCGAACATCGGCACGTCCTTGCCGTAGCTGCCCTTGCGGTAGAGGCAGGTCTCCTGGAAGAGCTGGTGGCCGGTCGGGATCGCGGCGAAGGTGTTGGTCTCGGTGCCGAGACAGGCGGTGAAGATTTTTTTCATGGACGGCACTCTAACCGAACTGTGTGACGAGCGTCCTCCACAAAGCCGGCCACTGGCCCTTGTCGTCGAGCGCGGTCTGCACCATCACGAGCTTGGACGGCGGATCGACGATGATCCGCTGGCCGAAAGCGCCGAACATTGCGAATTGGCGACGCGTTCCCGGCAGCAGCCAGAAGAGATAACCGTAGCCGGCATCCTTGGTGGCGCTGCCCGGAGCGAGATAGGCGTCCTCGGGGCGCTCCACGGTGGTGGCATCGTGCAGCCACTGCGCGGAAATGAGCTGCTTGCCGTTCCAGGCGCCGTCATGCGCCAGCAGTCGTCCCAGCCGCGCATAGTCGCGCAGCACGGCGGAGAATCCGAAATGGGCGAGTTCACCGCCCTCCGCATCGAGCAGCCATGTGGCGTCGCTCTCCGCGCCGATCGGCTGCCAGATCTTCTCCTGCAGATAGCCCGCCATCGACCGGCCCGTGGTTTGCCGCACCACCACACCCAGCACGTCGGGCTCGATGCTGGCGTAGTGGTATCGCCTGCCCGGCGGAGCGATGCGGCGGTCGAACTGCACGATGCTGCCGATCGTGTCCTTGCGCGGCATCCCGCCAACCAGGCCGCGCCACAGCCGGTTGAGATCGGCGCCACCATCGCGCTCTTCGCCGAAATCGACTCCCGACGACATGTGCAGCAAGGCGCGCAACGGCGTGCGGCCGTATTCACTGCCCTTGAAGCCCGGCACATACATGTCGGGCGTGTCGTCGACCGACCTGATCGCGCCGTCGGCGATCGCGAGCCCGACCAGCAGGCTGGTGATTGACTTCACCATGGACTGCGAGACGAAGCGATCGCGATCTGTGCGCCCGTACTGGTACTGCTCGATGAGAATCCGGTCGTCCTTGGCGACCAGCAGCCCCATGACGGGGTTGCGCGCCAGATACTCAGTCACGAAGGAAACTGGCTGCGATGCCGCCGCGTGCTTGAACGGCCAGGGCTCGGCAGCGCGAGCCACCTTGCGCGTCTCGTAGATCTCATCGAGATGGGTGAAGGCGCCGACGCGGTATTTCGGCGACCAGGGATTGCCCTCTCGTCGGGCAAGCTCACGCGGCGGAAGCGGGTAGTCCGGCGCGCCGTAGAGCGTGGCATCGGGCCCGATCGACTGGGCGGACACCGGCCGTGTGCAGGCGACGGCAGCGAGGCCTGAAAAGGTTGCGCGACGGGAAAGCAGGGTCATTGCGGCGCGTGCAGCCGCTCGCGCAGCGCTTTCACGTCGCTCGCACTCACCATCGGCGCGGAATTTCCCCAGCTGTTTCGGATGTAGGTCAGCACTGCGGCGATCTGCTCGTCGCTGAGCTTGCTGCGATAGCCCGGCATGGTGCCGGGCGTGGGCTGGCTCGCTGTCGGCAGACCGTCGGCGCCTTGCAGGGTGAGACGGATGATGGTGGTCGGGTCGGGCGACTGGACGGCTGCGTTGCCGGCCAACGGCGTGAAGAGACGCGGTTGGCCCTTGCCGTCATCCTCGTGGCAAGCGGCGCAGATGTCGTAGACCTTCTCGCCGGCCGCCATGACGTCGCGTGGCGGCGCCGGCATCGGCGCGCCGGCGGAGCCTTTCTGGTCCTTGAGGTAGATCGCGATTGCCCGCAGGTCTTCCTTGTGCAGCTTGGAGGTCGAGCTGGCGATCACCTCCGCCATCGGCCCCGCGGCGTCGGTATGGGCGTTGTGGCCGGTGGCGAGATACTCGACCACGTCGTCCTCGCTCCAGCGGCCGATGCCGATACGGCTGTCGCCGGTGATGTTGGGCGCAAGCCAGTTGTCGAACAGTCCGCCCTCGAGCGCGTGCGAGCTGCGATCGCCGCCCAACATGGTCTTGGGGGTGTGGCAGGCGCCACAATGCCCGAGGGCCTGCACGAGATAAGCGCCGCGATTCCACGCCGCGCTCTTGTCGGGATTTGGCCGGAAGGTGCCTTCGTCGAAATAGAGCAGGTTCCAGCCCGTCATCAGGAAGCGGTATCTCAGCGGCCACCACAGCGTCGCAGCGCGCCAGACATTCTTCACCGGCGGCACGGTGGCAAGATAAGCCCGCATGGCGACCACATCCTCGCGGGTGAGCCGCGTGAAATACGGGTAGGGAAAGGCGGGATAGAGATGGGCGTCGCCGTGACCGCGCCCCGAATGCAGCGCTTTATAGAGATCGTCGTCGCTCCACGTGCCGATGCCGGTCTCGCGGTCGGACGTGATGTTGGGCGCATAGAGCGTGCCGAAGGGGGTGGCGATGGCGCGGCCGCCGGCGAAGGCCGCGCCGCCCGGCGCGGTATGGCAGGCGGCGCAATCGGCGGCCGTCACAAGGTAGCGTCCACGTTCGACCTCGCTCTCGTCCTGGCCGACGGCGGTGCCATGGGCGGCGCCCAGCAGCAGGCACGACAGAAGGACGAGGCGTCTCATCCGGACAGTCTTCGATGCTTGACGGCTTACGGGCAAGCCTGGCGCCGTCACAAGTTCGGCAACTGCGCGATGATATCGGCGACGAGGTGCGCAACCACGTCCATATCGTCGCGCGGCGTGAAGGCCGGCCCCATGCGCACGACCACCAGCCGTTGGGAAGGCACGACGATGGCATATTGGCCGCCCGAGCCGCGCGCCATGAAGGCGTCGGCCGGCATGCCGTGCGCGATGCGGTATTCCGCGCCTGGGCCGCCGCCACGGTTGGTCCAGAAACCCGCACCATAGCCGTAGAAGCCGCTGCCGGGGGTTTGCGCTGTCGAATAATCGACCCAGCCCTCGGGCAGGATGCGCTCGGCGCCCATCACACCGTCGTTGAGATAGAGCATAGCGAACTTCGCCCAGTCGCGCGCCGAGGCGAACATATGGCTGCCGCCGATCGGCGTGCCGGCGGCATCGAACTCCAGGGTGACATGCTTCATGCCGAGCTTGTCGAACAGTTCACGATGGGCAAAGGCCAAGACGCCTGCGGGGTTGCCGCCCGCGTTGTCGCGGATGATGCGCGACAGCAGGAGCGTGTTGCCGTTGGTGTAGTTCCACCACGTGCCGGGCGTGGCCCTGAGCGGCGCGCGCTCGGTGAAAGCCGCCATGTCGCGCACGCCGCCGAACACCATGTAGGCGGTGGGATCGAAGGCCGTGCCGGCATTCGCCGTCATCGACTGGCCGATGTCGAGGCCGCTGTTCATGCGCAGGAGATTGTCCGGAGTAATCGCGTGCCGCGGGTCTGCGGGACCGGCCCAGGCGGCAATCGCCGCCGGGACGTTCATGTCGAGCTTGCCCTGGCGCACCAGGATGCCCAGCAGAGCGTTGGTCACCGACTTGGTCATCGACCAGCCAAGCAGCGGCGTGTCGATGCCGTAGCCCGCGGCATAGCGCTCGGCGATGATGCGGCCGTCGTGCACCACCACGACCGCCTTGGTCTGGCGGTAGGGTGGTTCGGGGTTCTCGGCGAAGGCGCGCTCAAGCGCGGCCTTGAGGGCCGGGTCCGCCGGCTCGACGACGTCGCGCCCGCCGATCTCGGGCAGGAGCGCCGGCGCTGGTTCGGCCTGCGGGGCTGCCGCCGCCGGGGCATCGCCGCTCGTCACCAGGCAGCCCAGGGAGCCGCGATAGACGGCGCGCGCTTGGGCCAGCCCCGCGAAGGTGGCGCTGACCTCCCGGTCCTTCACGTCGACGGCATGGCTCGACAGGAAGCTGAGCGGACGCAAGGTAGGGGCGATCGCCTCGCGGTAATACTGCTCGGGATCCAGCCCCGACACGAAGGTGGCCGAGCAAAGCTGGTGGCTGACGAAGCCCGAGGCGACGTGTGTCGCCCGATCGATCGAGTTGCAGCCCGTCAGGCAGCAGAGGAGGCTTGCGGCAAGAAAGCGGTGCATCACGGTCTCCCGGTTGGTCCCGGGCCGACCCTATGGCGCGGCCAGATTCCCGCTCGCCGGGTTCGGAATCCGGCTGGCCGAATCCGGAATCGGCTGGCCGATTCGTGAATCAGCGAGGTTTTTCCGGCGAAATTCACTCGGCGTGAGGCCGGTTTCGGCCTTGAAGGCGCGATTGAACGGTCCGAGCGAACTGAACCCGGCGTCGAGGGCCATGGTCAGCACCGGCACATCGGACTGCTTGGGGTCGGCGAGGGCGGCCTTGATCTCGGCGATGCGGTAGCTGTTCACGAAGCTGTTGAAGTTGCGGAAGCCCAGCGCCTGGTTGATCAGCCGCCGGAGCTTGTATTCCGGAACGCCCACCTGACCCGCCAAGGTGGCGATCGTCAGACCGTCCTGGCGGTACGCGCGCTCCGACGTCATGACGTGCGCGAGGGTGGCGAGCAGGCGGTGGTCGTCCTCGTCGGTCACCGGCGGCGCGGCTTCGTGCACCGTTGCCTTTGGCGTTTCGGCGAGGGCGGGGAACAGCGAATGCGAGTCCACTTTCAGCATCGACACCGCGATGACGCCGACGATCGCCAGCAGCGCCACGGTACCGGCAAGATGGCCACCGGTAGGCGCATTGTGTGGCACGCCCGCCAGTTCCGCGGTCGCAATGATTGCAATGTAGAACGACGAGGCCGCGACGACGAACAGGCGCAGGCGGCGGCGCCGTTCGATCAGGTCGGCGCGCCATGACGAAAGCGCCTGCAGGGCGGCGAGAAGGGCGAAGACAAACGAACTCAAGGTCAGCGCCACGTCGAGTCCCGGAAGCCGTGCGATGCATGCTAAGAAGCCTGCAGCCAGCATCGCCAGCCACAGTGCCCCGTGCCACCAGCGCAGGCGGAAGCCGTCGTCGAACAACGCTGCGCTGAAGGTCCAGAACACGGAGTTGTTGCCCACCGAAAGCGCGACCAGCGGAATGGTCCATGGGCCGAGGCGCACCGAGAAGCCGGCGGCGGACGTCACGGCGTAGGCCGCGGTGCCCAAGGCAAATGCCGCGCCCAATCGCGCCGCCGTCACCCGCCAGTGATCGCGGACCTGAGCCACCGCGAGCAGTAGCACCAGTGCGACGATGGCGCCGCGCAGCGCCCAATCGAGGGAGGCGAGAGTCATGCCGTCCGGGTCACGCCGCCGGCGCCTGGCGTGAGTGCCGGGCCTCTTCCTCGAGATAGGCATCGCGATAGAGGCTCATGGCGCGCTCATGCGCCGCTACCTCGGCCTTGCCGAATTCCTTCGCCGGCCACGGCGCCGTCTCGAAATGCCCGTGACGATCGGTCCCGCGCACGAGCAGGGCGGCGTGCCGGATCGAGCCGGACGGCCTCACGTGGGTCGGAATGTAGTTGAGCCCCAGACCGATGCGGCGATGCGATGACGTGTTGGGACCGGAGCGGTGCGGACAGAGGCCATGGTGCATCGAGAACCAGCCGGCCTTGAGCGGCATCGCCACTGGCGATCCGTCATCGAGCTTCTCGGTGATGACCTGGCTCGCGCGGTTAACGCTGTTCTCGACGACCCGCGATACATGGCTGAGCTGTCGCGGCTTGCCTCTGAAGGACAGCGCCTCCATGCAGCCAGCTTGCTCGCTTGCCTCGGTCAGGGCCACCCAGACCGCGACCTCTTCCTTGGGCTCCAGGCCATAGTAGGTCGAATCCTGATGCCAGGCGGCGATGGTCGGCGAATGCGGCTCCTTGATTAAAAAGGTGCTGGTGAAGATCAGGATGTCCGGCCCGATCAAATCCTCGACCTTGTCGAGGATGCGCGGGTCGCGCGCCAGTCTGGCTGCCCACGGCATGAGCAAGTACGCCATCGACCGCCACTTGTAGTTCGCGTCGGCGTTGATCGGCGCGCCGAGCCAGGCTTCATAGCGCGCGACGCCCTCCTGGCAGGCCCTGAGCTCCTGCTCGTCGAGCAACGGAAACGGCGACAGGAATCCGTCGTGCGTCCACTGGTCGATCTGGGCTGCGGACAGCGTGCCCATGAGCACGTCTCCCTGGTTGGCCCGGGTACTCTAGGCCGTGAGCGCGCGGTCCATCAACGCCTGCTCGGCGCCGCCCAGATCGGCAGCGCCATATTGCGCGAACCGGCCGCCGTCCAGGCGCGACGCCCCATAGAGCGGCGCGAACGCGGAATTCGCTTCGGCCAGCGCCGCCAGGGCCGCGATCTTGGCCAGGCTTTCGCACACAAAGCGGGCCCGGCGCTCGGCCTCGCCCGAGCGCAGGATCTGGCCGAGCCTCTCAGCCAGCCGCCGCACGTCGTGGGCCTGCGATGCCGTCCTGGCGAGAGCGGCTACGGTCGCCATCGCCTCGTCGGGCGCGCGGCTCGCGGCGCGCAGCACGTCGAGCGCCATCACATTGCCCGAGCCCTCCCAGATCGCATTGAGCGGCGATTCGCGGAAGTAGCGCGCCATCGCCAGGTCCTCGGTGTAGCCGTTGCCGCCCAGGCACTCGAGCGATTCGTAGACGATCTGCGGTGTCGCCTTGCAGACCAGGAACTTCACCGCGGGCGTGAGCAGCCGCGTATAGGCCGCCTCGCCTTTGTCGACCGCGTGTGCCAGGCGAAACACCAGCGCGACCTGCGCCTCGAGCTCGAGCGCCATGTCGGCGACCACGGCGCGCATCGATGGCTGGTCGGCAAGCTTCTTCTGGAAGACCGAGCGATTGCGGATGTGGTGGATCGCCTGGCTGAGCGCGATGCGCGACTGGCCGGCCGAGGCGATGGCGCAATCGAGCCGGGTCAGGTTCACCATCTCGATGATGGTGCGCACACCTGCGCCGTCGGCGCCGACCCGCTCGGCCCAGGCGCCGTGAAATTCGACCTCGGACGACGCGTTCGACTTGTTGCCGAGCTTGTCCTTCAGGCGCTGGAAGCGGATCGCGTTCTGGCTGCCGTCGGGCCGGTAGCGCGGCATCAGATAACAGGTGAGCCCGCCTTCGCCTTGCGCCAGCACCAGGAAGGCGTCGCACATCGGCGCCGACATGAACCATTTGTGGCCCGAGATCTCGACATGATCGCCCACCGTCTTTGCTTCAGTGATGTTGGCGCGTACATCGGTGCCGCCCTGGCGTTCGGTCATGCCCATGCCGAGCGTGACGCCTGATTTCTCCCACCATGGCATCGGCCGCGAATCGTAGGCGCGCGTCTGGATCTTGGGCAGCCACTTCTTGAGCAGCTCGGGCTCGGCGCGCAAGGCGCCGACCGAGGCATGTGTCATCGTGATCGGGCACATGTGGCCACTCTCGGCCTGCGTGGCGAGATAGAGGCGCATGCCGCGGCTGGTCATCGGCGCCATCTTCTCGCTGCCGTCGTGTGCGGCGGCATGGATGCCCCAGCCGATGCTCTTGGCCATCAGCGCGTGATAGGCGGGATGGAACTCGACGAAGTCGATGCGGTTGCCCTTGCCGTCCACGGTGCGGAGTTTGGGCAGCACTTCGTTCGCTACACGACCGAGATCGAGCGTTTCGGCCGAGCCGTAGTCGCGTCCTGCCTGCGACAACATTTTCAGGTCGAGCCCGGCCCGCGCGGCAGCGTCGGCGAGCGGCCGGTCGGCGCCGAACAGGTCGACATTGCCGAAAGCGGGCGACTGGTTGAACGAGGCGTCTTCGAGGAAGGCGGACATGCCCGATCTTAGTCCACTTCTTAGTCCACTGGCCCGTCCCTTGCAGGTGGGAGTACCGTAATGTGGGGCTTCAGGGAGGGGTGATCATGCAGCGCAGACATTTCGTGCAAGGGGCGGCGGCCGCGGCAATGCTGGCCGGACCGGCCATCGCGCGGGCGGAGACCAGGCCGCTCAAGGTCGCCTTGGGCTGGATCAACAATGTCGAATATGCCGGCGTCTGGCTCGGCTTGGACAAGGGCTACTTCAAGGAGGAAGGGCTGGACGTGAAGACCCTGCCGGGCGGCCCCAACGCGCCCCTGCCGCAGGTCACGGTCGCGGCCGGCGGGGCCGATATCGGCTTCGCCAACTGGCTGCCCTATCTCGACGCCGTCTCGCGCGGCAACGATTTCGTCCTGGTCGCCGGTACGTTTCCGGTGTCGCCGCTCGGCATCCTGTCGCTGCCCGGCAAGCCGATCCTCAAGGCGGCCGACATCGTCGGCAAGAAGATCCTGGTGCAGGGGCCGAACGAGCGCACCGCGATCGACGCCACGCTCGCCATGAACAATTTGCCGAAGAAGTGGGAGCCGGTGCCGGCCGGCTTTTCACCCGAGCCGCTGCTCGCCAAGGCGGGCGACGGCTACACCGCCTACGGGACCAACCAGGCAGTCACGCTCGAAGTGAAGATGAACATGGTGCGCGGCAAGGACTTCTTCTTCACGTCCTTCGACTCCATGGGCTACCGCTTCTACACCAACCTCGTGTTCGTGAAGCGCGACTTCCTGGCGGCCAACCGGCCGACCGTCGTCGGCTTCCTGCGTGGCCTGACGCGCGGCTGGATGGAGGACCTCAAGGATCCGTCCGTTGCCGCCAAGCTCTGCGTCACCAAGTACGGTGCCGATCTCGGCCTCGATCTCAAGCAGCAGACGCGCCAGAACGAGCTGCAGTACGCCATGCTCAAGAACCCGTCCAAGCCCGACGATCCGCTGCTCACCCTCGATCGTGACGCGATAGCGGGGCCGATGTACAGCGCGGCCAGGAGCTCGGGCCGCGACAAGCTGCCGGACGTCGACAGGCTCTGCGACTTCTCGGTGATGAAGGAAGTGCACGCCTCGCTGAAGAAGAGCTGAGCATGGCGCAGCCGATCAAGGCCGACCTGCTGCTGAGCGGGTGCGACGTCGTCACGATAGACGGCAAGAACCGGGTGATCCGCGACGGCGCCGTCGCGATCAGGGGCAACAAGATCGCTTGGATCGGCAAGGCGAGCGCCGCCAAACGCAGCGTCACCGCCAAGTCGACGATCGACGGCTCGGGCCAGATCGCCATGCCCGGCCTGATCGACGCGCATTTCCATACCGCCCAGACCCTGCTGCGCGGCAAGCTGGCCGAGATAGCCTCGCGCCGGCAGGTCAAGAATCCGCCCTGGAGCAACTACTACATCCCGTTCGAGGGCATGCTGACGGACGGCGACGTCTATCTGAGCGGCCTGCTCGCCTACGCCAACATGATCTCGGTCGGCACGACCTGCTTTGCCGAGGCGGGCGGCCCGCATCCCGATGCGATGGCACGCGCGGCGATCGACACCGGCATCCGCGGTTTCGTGGCGCTCAACACCTGCGATCAGGGTGTCGCCACCAAAACGATGGTCACCACCACCAAGAAGGCCTACGACGACAACGTGGCGCTGGTGAAGCGCTGGGCCGGCGACAGGGGCGGCACCGATCGCGTGCAGGCCTGGCTCTCACTGCGCCAGATCATCGTGTGCTCGCCCGAGCTCATCAAGGCGATGGCCGAGGCCGCGCGTGCCCTCGACGTCAAGATCCACACCCATCTCTGCGAGGGCATTTACGAGATTGACTATTCGCTGGCCAAGTTCGGCAAGCGACCGGCGGAATATCTCAATGATTTGGGCGCCCTCAACCGTCGCATGCATTGCGCCCATTCGGTGCTGCTCTCGACCGACGAGATCGACCTCTACGTCAAGCACCGGGCGTCGGCCTGTCACTGCGCCTTCAACAACTACGCCATCGGCCCGCACCGCCTGACCGAGATGTGGAAGCGCGGCATCGACATCGGCCTCGGCACCGATGGCGCGGCCTCGTGGGGCACGCTCGACATCTTCCAGGTGGCGCACACAGCGCGGGTCGGCCAGCAGGCGGTGATGGGTTCGCCGATGGGCTTCCGCAATGTCCTACCCGGCGAGACCATCCTCAAGATCGCGACCAACGGCGGCGCGCGCGCACTCGGCGTGGAGCGCGAGATCGGCAGCCTCGAGGTCGGCAAGAAGGCCGACATCCTGCTGGCCGATCGCACCCAACTCGACCACACCCCGCTCTACGATCCCTATTTCGTGGCGGCCAACACCATCATCGGCCGCGACGTGCGCACGGTGGTGATCGACGGCAACGTCGTGATGAAGGACCGCGAGTTCCTGACCGTCGACCGCGAGGAGATCGACCGCCGGCTGGCTGAGCGGCTGCCCAGGCTGATGGAACGCTTCGACAAGATGACGGCCTGATGAGCGCGGCCGCCGCCATCGCCATCGATCGCGTCAGCAAGCGCTTCGCGCTGGCCGGCAGCGAGGAGGGCGTGCTGGCGCTCTCCGAGCTGTCGCTGTCGATCGCCTCCGGCGAGTTCGTCGCCATCCTGGGCCCGAGCGGCTGCGGCAAGAGCACGTTGCTGCGCCTGGTGGCGGCGCTCGAGCAGCCGACCGCCGGCACGGTCAACGTCAACGGCGCCGCGCCCAATCTCGTGTCGGCCCACCATGCGCTGGGCGTCGCCTTCCAGGACCATGCGCTGCTGCCTTGGCTCAGCGTGCGTGACAACGTCGCCCTGCCGTTCAGGATCGCCGGCCGGCGGGTCGACGAGCCGGCGATCACGCGCCTGCTCGAGCTGGTGGGCCTCGGCCGCTTCGCCGATGCGCGGCCCAAGCAACTGTCGGGCGGCATGCGCCAGCGTGCCTCGATCGCCCGCGCACTGGTGCTCGAGCCCGAGGTGCTGCTGCTCGACGAGCCGTTCGGCGCGCTCGATGCGGTGACGCGCCGGCAGATGAATGTCGAGCTGCAGCGCATCTGGTCGGCGCGCCAGATCACCACCATGCTGATCACGCATTCGGTCGACGAGGCGCTGTTCCTCGCCGACCGGGTGGTCGTGATGAGCGGCCGGCCCGGCCGAATCCTGCGCGAAGTGAAGGTGCCGTTCGATCGGCCGCGCGATCCCTCGGTGATGCGCAGCGAGGCGTTCCATCATCTGGTCGACGACCTCACCGAGGCGTTGGAAACGTGAAGCAGTCCCTGCTCGGTGCGCTCGGCACCGCGATCTTCCTGGCGCTGTGGGAGGCGCTCGGGAGGTCGGGCGTGCTCGGCATCTCCTGGCCGCCGCTCAGCGACGTGCTGGCCATGCTGGCCGACGAGAACCGCTGGCCGCTGTTCGGGCGCGCGCTCGGCGCCACGCTCGCCTCGACGGCACTGGGCTATTGCTGGGGCACCGCCGCAGGGCTGGCGCTCGCCATGCTGGCGCACCTCCTTCCGCTGCTGCGTCGCGGCTCGGACCGGCTGGCGGCGGTGCTGAATTCCGTGCCGTCGATCGCGCTCGGGCCGATCTTCCTGGTGCTGCTGTCGCGCGAGAGCACCCCGGCGGCCGTGTCGTCGATCCATGTCTTCTTCATCGTCTTCGTCTCGGTGAGCTCGGGCCTGGCCCGCGCGACGCCGGCGCATCGCGACCTGTTCGCGGTGCTGGGCGCCGACCGGTTGAAGCGCTTCCGCCGGCTCGAACTGCCGGCGGCTTTGCCGTCGCTGGTGTCGGGACTCAGGCTCGCCTGGCCGGCCGCATTGATCGGCGCCATCATCGGCGAATGGTTCGGTGCACCGCGCGGCATCGGCATCCTGATCATCAATGCCATGCAGAATTTCCAGATCGTGCTCCTCTGGTGCG
>DASRFX010000065.1:0-2591 GCA_035651335.1 Reyranella sp.
TGATGATCAGGGCGAAGGTCGTGCTGGTGGACAAGGCCAACGGCCAGCCTCTGCCTGACCCGGTCATGACGATTTCCTCGCCACTGCCCGCGAGCCAGTTGCGGATCAGGCTGCCGGATTCGGTCAAGGCCGGGGTCTATCTGCTTCAGGCCTTCAATCTGCACGGGCAGAAGGTGGCGCAAAGCGCGGCGTTTGAGATCCCTTAACCGCCTGAAATAAATTGGCTTTGTTGGGCGCCCCGTTGACGGCGAATTGATGATAGTCAATTGCGGCTGCGCTCGGCAGTGGTGTAAAGCGGCGCATCGGAGCTGGTGATCCGCTCTAGGAGCTAGCGCCTGCCGGAAGTTACCTGATGATGCTGTGGTTCGTCTTTGCGCTGATGACAGCGGCGGCCATTTTTGCCGTGCTGCTGCCGTTGGGACTTGGCGGCGGCAAAAAAGCCGGCGGCGATGAGGCCACCGTCTACAAGGACCAGCTCAACGAGGTCGACAGCGATCTCAACGCGGGGCTGATCGGAACCGCCGAGGCCGAGGCCGCGCGGGTCGAGATCGGCCGCCGCCTGCTGGCGGCCGCAGACCAGGATCGCGACGCGCCCGTCGGGTCGAACATCCGGCTGCGCCGCGCGGCTGCCGTGGTCGCGCTTGTTGGACTGCCGGTCATTGCGGTTGCGACTTACCTGCCGCTGGGTTCGCCGCGGCTCGGCGACTTCCCGCTCGCCGAACGCGCGCGTGACGGCGGCGGCAAGCCGCCGCTGGAACAGCTGGTGGCGCAGGTCGAGCAGCATCTGGAGAAGAACCCGTCCGATGGCCGCGGCTGGGCCGTGCTGGCGCCGGTGCTGGCGCGGCTCGGACGCTTCGACGATTCCGTCCGCGCGTTCCGTAACGCGATCACCTATGCAGGCGAGACCGCCGACCGTCGCGCCGATCTGGGCGAGGTGATGGCTGCGGCCGCCGGCGGCGTGGTCACCGCTGCGGCCAAGGGCGAGTTCGAGCGCGCGCTGGCGCTCGACGCCAATGAGGCCAAGGCCAGCTATTTCCTCGGCCTTGCCGCCGAGCAGGACGGCCGCAAGCAGGATGCCGCCGGGATCTGGCGCGCGCTGCTTGCCAAGGGGGTGGTTGATGCGCCATGGCGGCCGTTGGTGACGGCGGCGTTGAGGCGCGTCACGGGTGAGCCTGCTGCCGCGCCTGCGCTGTCGCCGGAAACGATGGCCGCCGCCAAGGACATGAACGCTCCCGACCGCGAGGCCATGATCAAGGGCATGGTCGAGCGGCTGGCGACGCGGTTGAAGCAGAACGGCGACGACGTCGAGGGTTGGCTGCGGCTGGTGCGCGCCTATCTCGTGATGGGCGATCAGGAGAAAGCGAAGAGCGCGCTGTCCGACGCGCGCCAGGCCGTGAGCGGCAACGCCGAGCGGCTCAAGCAATTGAACGACGGCCTGAAGAATCTGGGGCTCGACGGATGACACGCAAGCAACGCCGCCTGACCATGATCGGATGCGCGCTCGCGGTGCTCGCCTTCGCGGCGGGCCTCGTGCTCTATTCGCTGCGCGATTCCATCGTGTTCTTCTCGACGCCGTCGATGGCGGCCGAGCAGCATATCGTCCCCGGCAAGCGCTTCCGCCTCGGCGGGCTGGTGCAGCCCGGTTCGCTCAAATGCGGCGACGGCGCGGTGACCTTCGACGTCGCCGACGGCAGCGCGAAGATGTCGGTCGCCTACAAGGGACTCCTGCCCGACCTGTTCCGCGAAGGGCAGGGCGTTGTCGCCGAAGGCGCGCTCGACTCCTCCGGCGTGTTCAGGGCCGACACCGTGCTCGCCAAGCACGATGAGACCTACATGCCGAAAGAAGTCGCCGACGCCCTGAAGAAGCAGGGGCATTGGAAGGACGATTATGGCGCGCGGCCGATGAACATCACGCCGCCCACGCGCTGTGACGCACGGAGAGCCTCATGATCGCCGAGAGCGGACATTATGCGCTGGTGCTGGCGCTCGGACTGGCGCTGATCCAGTCGATCGTGCCGATGCTTGGCGCGCGCTGGCGCGATGCCGCGCTGATGAATGTCGCGCGGTCGACCGCGCTGGCGCAGCTATTGTTCGTGCTGGCCTCGTTCGGCGCGCTCGTTACCTTGCATGTGACGTCGGACTTCTCGGTCGCCAATGTCTACGAGAACTCGCATTCGCTCAAGCCGCTGATCTACAAGATCACCGGCGTCTGGGGCAATCACGAGGGCTCCATGATGCTGTGGGTGTCGATCCTCGCCTTGTTCGGTGGCATGGTGGCGGCCTTCGGCAACAATCTGCCGCTGTCGCTGCGCGCGCGCGTGCTCGCGGTGCAGGCCTGGATCGCCAGTGCGTTCTATCTCTTCATCCTGCTGACTTCGAATCCTTTCCTGCGGCTCGTTCCTCCGCCGGTCGAGGGCATGGACCTCAATCCGGTGCTGCAGGATATCGGGCTCGCCGTGCATCCGCCGATGCTCTATCTCGGCTATGTCGGCTTCTCGATCTCGTTCTCCTTCGCGATTGCCGCGCTGCTCGAAGGCCGCATCGACGCGGCGTGGGCGCGCTGGGTGCGGCCATGGACGCTACTCGCCTGG
>DASRFX010000066.1:0-19721 GCA_035651335.1 Reyranella sp.
TGGTCACGCCGTTGTTGAGGGCGCGCTGGAAGTGGCCGACCTGCTGCTCGGTGCGATTGAGCGCGATCAGGGTCGCGCAGGTGATCAGGCTGCGGTCGCGCTTGGAAAGGCCCTTGCGCTCCCAGACGTCGCCGAACAGCACGTTGTCCGTGAGGTCGACCAGCTTGGGCGCGAACTGGCGCAGCGCCTCGCGCGCGGCGGAAGAATTAGCCGGTGGTTTGGACATGGCTCGTCTCCTCTGGGGTTGAAGCTTTCACGGGCTGGCGTGGCCGATGAAGCGCTCCGGCGGGCGATCGCCCCATTGCGAGCGCAGCCCTTCCTCGGCGCTCAGCAGATTGCCGCCGTTCGCCGCGTTGAGGCGGTCGGTGTCGGCCCAGCGCTCATGCACGCGGCCCCATGGATCGGACCAGTAGTCGTAGACCTGGCTGCCCAGCAGGTGGCGGCCGATGCCCCACATGTGCTCGTACTTGCCGATGCGCTTCAGGTGCTCGTGGTCCTGGAACACCGCGTCGATGTCCTGCGCCTCGTAGGAGACATGGTTCAGGCCGGTCTTCTGGTTGTGCACGCAGAACAGCACGTGATGGTCGACGTAGTCCTCGCCGCGGTCGAGCCGGCTGAAGCCGCCGATGATGTTGTCCTTTTCGCCGGCATAGACGTCGTCAGAGCGCAGGAAGCCCAGCGTGTTGCGGAACCAGTCGAGGGTCTCCTTGACCTTGGGCGTCGACAGCACGCCGTGACCGATGCGCTGGATGGTCGTCGGGGATTTCGACAGCCGCATCAGCCGGCCGACGCGGCGGCGCGGCTCGCTGCCGGTGTTCAGCAGGTCGCGTTCCACCTTGATCGGCGCGACCTTCTGCATGCCGGCGATCACCTCGACCTGATAGCCGTTGGGCTCGGTGAGCCGCACCCTCTTGCCGCCGCCGGGTTCGTTGATGGTCTCGATGCCCGAGGCGCCGGGCAGCTTGGCCAGCCGCTTGAGGTCGTCCTCGTCGGCGGCATGGTAGGCGAAGCCGATGAACTTGGTGCCGCCTTTGTGGGTGACGTGCAGGTGGTGGCTCGAATCGGCGCCCCGCATGTAGAGCGCATCGGGCGTGCGTTCGGCGCGCAGCAGGCCGAAATGAGTGAGGAATTCCTCCATTTCATCGAGATCCGGCGCCTCCATGCGCGGAAATGCGAAATCGGCGACCTTGATCGTGGGCATGTTTTCCTCCGAAACTCTGCCGCGACGCTAACGCTCTCAAGGGAAGGAAACAATGTCCAAGCCGCCGGTCCAGTCGTCCGCTGCGCGCGAAGCGCTGCGCGCCTTTGCGCCTAAATTCATCGATCTCACCGACAACGTGCTGTTTGGCGACGTCTGGGAGCGTCCCAACCTCAGCAAGCGCGACCGCAGCCTGATCACCTGCGCCGCCCTGATCGCTCTTAATCGCACCGAGCAGCAGGTCGGCCATTTCAATCGAGCGCTGGCCAACGGCCTCAGCAAGGATGAGATCATCGAGATGATCACGCACCTGGCATTCTATGCCGGCTGGCCGGTCTCGATGTCGGCGGCGAATGTCGCCAAGAAAGTGTTCGAAGGAGGAGACAAGAAGTGAAGCTCTGTTATTTCAACGATTTCCGCCTGGGTGTCGTGAAGGGCGACCAGGTCGTCGACGTCACCGATGCGGTCAAGGATCTGCCGCACCGCGACACCCGCGACCTCATCTGCGCGCTGATCGCCAACTGGGACTCACGCAAGGCCAAGGTCGAAGCAGCCGCCAATTCGGGCAAGGGCGTCGCCCTGTCGAGCGTGCGCCTGCGTGCGCCGGTGCCGCGGCCAGGCAACATCGACTGCATGGCCGTCAACTACATGGAAGACGGCACCTTGAAGGAGAAACCCGCGATCAATGCCTTCCACAAGGCCGCGACCTCGGTGATCGGCAACGGCGACACCATGGTGCTGCCGGACGTGCCGGCCACCATCTTCGAGGGCGAGGCCGAGCTGGCGCTGGTGATCGCCAAGCCGGCGAAGAACGTGAAGGCGGCCGACTACAAGCAGTACATCTTCGGCTACACCTGCTTCATCGACGGTTCGGCGCGCGGCTTGCCGCCGCCGGGCAACGTCTTCTTCCAGATGAAGTCGCGCGACACCTTCGCGCCGATGGGCCCGTGGCTGGTGACGGCGGACGAGATTCCCGATCCGCAGAAGCTCAACATCGAGCTCAAGAACAATGGGCAGACGATGCAGAAGTTCAACACCGACGACATGGCGCACCAGATCCCGCGCGTCATCGAGTGGCTGAGCTCGATCCATCCGCTGGAGCCGGGCGACGTCGTCGCCACCGGCACCAACCATCGCGGGCTGAACGCATTCATGGACGGCGACAAGATCGAGCTCACCATCGAGAAGGTGGGCACGCTCAAGTTCAACGTGAAGGACGAGCACAAGCGCACGTGGGCGCGCACCACGCGCTCGCAGCACAAGGACAAAGGCGGCGAGGGGCCGCACACGCCGCAGACCGGCGGCAAGTACGCAAAATAGCCAGGCGCGGTCGCCAGCGCGCAATGAAAAGGGGCGCCGCGGTTTCTCGCGACGCCCCCTGCCATAGGAGCTCTTCTGGCTGCTGTTCTTAGTGAGTGAGAGCGGGCTTGGCCGGCTCGGCCTCGATCGCGATCGCGCGGGGCTTCTTCTCCTCCGGGATCTCGCGCACCAGTTCGATGGTGAGCAGGCCGTTGGCGAGCTTGGCGCCTGCGACCTTCACATGGTCGGCAAGCTGGAAGCGGCGCTCGAAGTTACGGCCGGCGATGCCGCGGTAGAGATACTGCTTCTCGCCGTCGCCATTGGCGCTAGACTGGCCGGTGACCAGGAGCTCGTTCTCCTTCTGGGTCACGTTCAGCTCGGCGTCGGAAAAGCCTGCAACCGCCATGACGATCTTGTAGGCGTTGTCGCCCGACTTCTCGATGTTGTACGGGGGGTAGCCGTTGGCGGTCTGGCCGGCGACGCTGTCGAGCAGGTCGAACACACGGTCGAAGCCGACGCTAGCGCGATAGAACGGCGAATAGTCGAAAGCACGCATTTGATCATCCTCCTGTGAGCGATGTCTGATGTCGCCGCCCCGGATGGGCACGGCTGACAGGCATGGATTTAGGAAGCCGCCGGGCCGGTTCAAGGGCCTGAAAACAGGGCAAAAAGACAAACTTTTCCTGCGATGCGTCCGCGGCAAAAGGATTTGCTGAAGCGGCAATCACCTTCGCAAAACCCCGCCCTGGCTTATGTGCGAAGACACTCCAGATCGAAAGCACAGCGATCCGGGGACAGTAAATGCTTCGCTTTCTGGACGACCATCCGAACGCCGCGCTCTGGCTGATCGCAGCCGCCCAGGGCGTGTTCATGCTGAGCTTCAACGTGCTGCTGCGAGCGATCCTCTCCTAGGACGCGATTCGTGAAGCATCTTCCGCTCTTCTTCGATCTTTCCGGCCGCAAGGTCATGGTGGTGGGCGAGGGTCCTGCCGCCGAGCGGCGCATGGCGCTGGCACGGTCGGCCGGTGCGGACGTGCGCGCGATCGAGAAGGCAACGGTTGCCGATCTCAGGGCGGCAGCCGCGGTGTTCGTCGCCACCGGCGATCTGGGCCGCGACACCGAAGCCCAACGGGTCGCCAAGAGCGTCGGCGTGCCGGTCAATGTGGCCGATCATCCGGCGCTCAGCGATTTCATCGTGCCGGCCATCATCGATCGCGACGACGTCGTGGTGGCGGTCTCGACCTCGGGTGCTTCACCCACGCTCGCCACCGTGCTGCGTCGGAAGATCGAGGCGCTGCTGCCCGACCGATTGGGAAGGCTTGCGAGCCTTGCCCAGACGTTCCGCGCTCAAGCCAATGCGCTGATCGTCGATCCCACGGCGCGCCGGGCGTTCTGGCGACGGCTGGTCGACGGCCCGGCGGCCAGGCTCGCGCTGGCCGGCGACGAGGCCGGCGCCCGTCGCGCCGCGCTCAACGAGCTGAACGATGCCCGCCGCGGGCTGACGCCCGTCGGCAGCGCCCATCTGGTGGGCGCCGGGCCGGGCGATCCCGATCTTCTGACCCTCCGCGCCGCCCAGCTCCTGCAGGAGGCCGATGCCGTCCTGCATGACGAGCTGGTGCCGCCGGCGATTCTTGCCCGCGCACGGCGGGACGCCGAGTTCATCGCCGTCGGCAAGCGCAAGGGACAGCCGGGCTGGAGCCAGCGCGACATCGAGGCGGACATGATCCGCCGCGTGCGCGCCGGCCAGACCGTCGTGCGACTGAAGGCGGGCGACCCGTTCATCTTCGGCCGCGGCGGGGAGGAGCTGGAAGCGCTGCGTGCCGCCGGTCTGCCGGTCTCGGTCGTGCCGGGTATCACGGCGGCGCTGGGCGTCGCCGCCTCCGCCGGCATCCCGCTCACCCATCGCAAGATCGCGTCGAGCCTCACCATAACGTCCGGGCATGCTGCCGAGGGCGGGGCCGGTGGCCGGACGCACGTCATCTACATGGGCGCATCGGAAGCCGCTTCCGTGCGCGACCGCCTTCTGGGCGCCGGCGTTCCCCCCAAGACACCGGTTGCCATCGTCGAGAACGGGACCCGCGAGGATGAGCGCATCTCCACGGGCACCCTGATCGACCTGGCGCGGCTGGCCGCGGTCCACACCTCCCGCGGCGATGCCGGTCCCAGTCTTATCGTCGTCGGCGATGTCGCTTCCTTCGCCACGGCCAAGCAACGCCCTCTGGCAAAGGTTTCCTGATGGCCAAGAATCTGAGCGGCGAACTGCAGGTCGCCTCCGCCAATCGCCTGCGCGACGGCGCCGTGGTGTTTCTCGACGATGCCGGTCAATGGACGACCGAGCTTGCCCGCGCCGCGCTGGCGCGCAGCGAACGCGAATCGGAGATCCTGCTCGAGCGAGCCAAGGCCGAGAGCTTCAGCGTCGTCGAGCCGTTCCTGGTGGCGGTGAGCGAGAGCGAGGACGGCACGCTCGAGCCGCTCAGCTTGCGCGAGAAGATCCGTGTCTCGGGCCTCACCTTCGCCGCCATCGCGGCCGAAGCGGTGCGCTATGCCTGACGCCCATTTCTATCACTACGACGACTACGACCGCACGCTGGTGGCCGAGCGTGTGGCGCAGTTCCGCGACCAGGTGCGCCGCCGCCTGGCCGGCGAACTGACCGAGGAGCAGTTCAAGCCGCTGCGCCTCACCAACGGGCTGTACCTGCAGCTCCATGCCTACATGCTGCGCATCGCCATTCCCTACGGCACCTTGTCGTCGCGCCAGCTGCGCCAGCTCGCCAAGATCGCGCGCACCTACGACAAGGGCTACGGCCACTTCACGACGCGCCAGAACCTGCAGCTGCACTGGATCAAGCTCGAGGACGCGCCGGCCGCGATCGCCATGCTGGCCGAGGTCGACATGCACTCGATCCAGACCAGCGGCAATTGCGTGCGCAACACCACGGCCGACCATTTCGCCGGCGCCGCGCTCGACGAGATCGAGGATCCGCGCGTGTGGTGCGAGATCGTGCGCCAGTGGTCGACCCTTCACCCCGAATTCAGCTTCCTGCCGCGCAAGTTCAAGATCGCCATCACCGGCTCCCCCAACGACCGCGCCGCCGTGCGGGTGCACGACATCGGCCTGCGCCTGTGGCGCAATGAAGCGGGCGAGGTGGGCTTCGAGGTGATCGTGGGCGGCGGCCTTGGCCGCACGCCGATGATCGGCAAGACGCTGCGCGAGTTCCTGCCCAAGGACGAGCTGCTCACCTATCTCGAGGCGACCCTGCGCGTCTACAACCGCTATGGCCGTCGCGACAACCTCTTCAAGGCGCGCATCAAGATCCTGGTGCACGAGATCGGCGTCGAGAAAATGCGCGAGGAGGTCGAGGCCGAGTACGAGGCGATGAAGGACAGCGCGCTCAGGCTCGCGCCGGAAACCATCGAGGCCATCGCCGCGCATTTCGCGCCGCCCAAGCTGCCGCACCGTCCGGCGTTCGTGCCCGAGGTCGAGGCGCTGAAGCTCGAGGACCGCAACTTCGCGCTGTGGCTGAAGTCGAACACCGCGCCCCACAAGCTCGCGGGCTACCGCATCGTGACGGCGTCGCTCAAGCCCGCCGGCGCGCCGCCGGGCGACGCGAGCTCGGCGCAGATGGAGGGCGTGGCCGACATCGCCGACGCCTACAGCCAGAGCGAGATCCGGGTCAGCCACGAGCAGAACCTGGTGCTGCCACATGTCGCCGTCGCCGACTTGCCGGCGGTCTATCGCGCGCTCGATCGCCTGGGCTTTGCCGAAGCCAATGTCGGCAAGATCACCGACATCATCGCCTGCCCGGGTCTCGATTATTGCGCTTTAGCCAACGCGCGCTCGATTCCGGTGGCGCAGCGCATTGCCAATCACTTCGCCGATCTGGCCCGCCAGCACGAGATAGGCGACCTCAAGATCAAGATCTCGGGCTGCATCAACGCCTGCGGCCACCACCATGTCGGCCATATCGGCATCCTCGGCGTCGACAAGAACGGCGTCGAGCTCTACCAGATCACGCTGGGCGGCGACGTCGATTTCGGCAAGACCGCGCTCGGCACGATCCTCGGCCCGGCCGTTGCCGCCGACAGGATCGTCGAGGCGGTCGACGCCCTGGTTTCCACCTATCTCGATCGACGTCAGGACGGCGAACGCTTCGTCGACACCTGGCGCCGGGTCGGCATCCAACCTTTCAAGGAGAGCGTCTATGGACAGGCAGCCTGACGAGATTCCGGGCGAAGTTCCCGTATCCGAGGGCCCGACGCTGGTCCTCGCCAACACCGAGGACGTGCTGAAGCTTGGCGACCGGCTCGACGGCATCAAGCTCATTGTGCTGGAGTTTCCCAAATTCACCGACGGCCGCGCCTATACGCAGGCGCGCCTGTTGCGCGAGCGGCTGGGCTATCGCGGCGAGCTGCGCGCCACCGGCGCGGTCTATATCGACCAGCTGCCGTTCCTGTTGCGCTGCGGTTTCGATTCCTTCGCCAGCACGCAAAAAGGATTCGCCGAAGCGCTCGCCAAGGCGCGCCAGTTGTTCAGTGTCGTCTACCAGCCGGTGGGCGATGGCCGCGCGACCGCGGCCGAGCTTCGGCTGAGCCAGATCCGGCCGCTCGAATCGATGGCGGCCGACTAAGGTCTATTCGCCGTCCTTGAAGGTCGCGAGCCATTCCCGCGCGTTGCGGGTATTGCCGAACAGCATGACCGGACGCTGGCCGCGGCCGAGATTCATGAACCGGCGCAGCAGGCTGGTCACTTCCTCCGTGGTGCCGACGAGAGCGAGGGGGCCGCGCGGCTCCATCTCGGCATAGGCGCTGGCGCGCGCGCCCAGCACCATCATGTCGTCGTCGCTGAATTGCGGCTTGGCACCGGTGGCGTCGAACAGCTTGGGGTATGGCATGCCGCCATCCACGACCAGCCTGTCGAAATAGTCGAGAACGTCCTGCAGCACGACACGCCCGTCGGCGGTTACGCTGACGAATCGGCGCGCGTGATCGATTTCCATTTTGATTGGCATGCGGCCCCCATCTCGCAGAGCCGAATTATGGCGGCGTCAAGAGCTCCGACAAGCGCCGGAGTGCCCAACTCACAGCATGGTCGCAGAAGACGTGTGGATCAGTTGCGCGCGACCTGTGCCGCCACGCAGAGCCACCGCCCGCCGCAGCGGGCCCAGATGTCGGTATAGCGCCCGCCGCCCGGCTTGCCGTCGGGCTTCAGGTAGCTGGTCCGCGCATGGATGATGGCGAAGTCGCCCATGAGGCGGACGTTTACATCATGGCATTGCAGATTGCTGATCGCGGCCTTGGGCGCGATCTGCTTGAGGAAGCCCGCCTTGTCGAGCAACGAGCCGTCGGGATTGGTGTTGAGGAAGTCGTCGGTCAGGTTCTCGGCGAGCCATTTGGTGTCGCTCTCCTGGACCGAGCGTATGTAGCCCTGGTTGAGCTCGGTCAGCGTCTCGAGATCGCTCACGACCGCACCCCCTCGTGCTTCAGGAGCCATTCCTTGCGGTGCAGCCCGCCGCCATAGCCGGTCAGGCTGCCGTCGGCGCCGATCACGCGGTGGCAGGGCACGACGACGCCGACCGGATTCTGGCCGTTGGCGAGGCCCGCGGCGCGCACGGCCTTGGGTCTGCCGATGCGTCGCGCAAGCTCGCCGTAGGAGATCGTCGTACCGCATTTGATCGAGCGCAGCGCCTTCCACACGCTCTTCTGGAAAGGTGTGCCCTCGGTCTTCACCGGCAGCTTGTCGATCACCGACAGCTCGCCCTTGAAGTAGCGGCGCATCGCCGATGACAGGCCGCCCGGGTCGCGCGCGGGCCTGAGGGTGTACCGACCCTTGCCGTATTGCCGGTCGAGCAGCTTCTTCATGCGGGTTTCATGGTCGGTCCAGTCGATCGTACGTAAGTTGCCCTCGGCGTCGGCGATCAGGATCATCTCGCCGGTCGGCGTGGCGATGCGGTCGATCAGCAGTTCCAGCGTCTCACGCGGCATTGGCGGCGATCCTCAGATGTTGTTCGGCATAGGCGTGCCATGGCCGCCAGGCTTGCGGTGCCTTTTCGTCGAGATTGGCGGCGGCGAGATCATGGTCCCAGTCCCCCGGCGCGCGCAGGCCGGGCCGCTTGGCGATCAGCGGCGCGAGCTTGGGATCGCGCGCGAGGTGGCTGTCGATGGTGACGATGTCGGCACCGAGATCGAACACGCGCTTTACCCGGGCGACGATGGCCGGCAGCGCCCGTACCTCGGGGAAGGAGATGGTGACGGCAACGGAGTTGCGCTCGGGACGGTGTGCGACCGAGACGGCGCCCTTCTTGCCGTCGAGCTCGATCTGGCGGTGCCAGACGCCGCCGGTTACGCGCTCGACCTTCTTATTGGCGCGCGCGGCAAGTGCGTCGAGCATGCCCGGCCAGTCGTAGGGCGGGCGATAGCCGAGACGCAGGGTCACGCCCTCGCGCGCCGAGGTGCCGCCGCCGCGGCGCAACGCGGATGGTGGCCGGCCGAACAGGTTGCGGAAGGTCTCGTTGAAGCGGCGGACGCTGCCGTAGCCGGCCGACAGCGCCACTTCGGTCATCGGCAGGTTGGTGTCCTGGATGAGCTGCTTGGCGAACAGCACACGCCGCGTCTGGGCGACGGCGATCGGCGAGGCGCCGAGATGCTGGCTGAACAGGCGGCGCAGCTGCCGTCCGCCGACACCCAGCCGCCCGGCCAGCGCCTCGACGCCGGCCTCGCTCTCGTCGAGCGCGCCCTCGGCGATCAGCTTCAGGGCACGGCTCACCGTATTCGAGCTGCCGCGCCAGAAGGCGAGCTCCGGCGCGGTCTCCGGCCGGCAGCGCAGGCAGGGGCGGAAGCCCGCCTCCTGGGCGGCGGCGGCCGAGGCGAAGTAGCGGCAATTCTCGAACTTGGGCGTTCGCGCCGGGCAGATCGGCCGGCAATAGATGCCGGTCGAGGTCACGCCCACGAACACGCGCCCGTCGAAGCGCGCATCATGCGTCTGGAAGATGCGGTAGCAGGCCGCGCGGTCCGAGATTTCGAGCTCCATGGGGCCGATGATTCCACCGACGGCGGAGCGGCGCTGGCGGTTTTCGGACATCTATAGCCGTCTATTGGACAGGAAGTGACAGGGGCGAGATCTGTTCGCCCGGACGCCGGGCGTAGTCGATCTTGGCCGCATCCCTGATCATGCGGGCCTGTGCCTCCGCCACCTTCTCCATCGCGGCTTTGGGATCGAGATGTACCGGCTCGCCGTCGCGCAGGACCACCTCGCCGTCGACCAGGACCGTGCGCACGGCGCGGTCGGCGGCATGGAACACGAAGGAGCGCAGCGGGTCCCGCGCCGGCTGCATCAGCGGATGGGCGAGTTCGACCAGCACGATGTCGGCCGCCATGCCGGGTGCCAGCGCCCCGATATCGTCGCGGCCGAGCGCCGCCGCGCCGCCGAATGTCGCTGCCTCGAAGGCGCCCGCCGTGTCGAGGCTCCTGATGTCCTCGCTCATCAGCCGGCCAGCGACGATGGCAAGCCGCATCTCCTCGATCAGATTGTGCGGCGCGCAGTCGGTGCCCAGCCCCACGTTCACGCCGCGGGCGCGATAGCGGCCGACATGGTCCATGGCGAGGCCGTAGCGCGCGAAGGGCTGCGGACAATGCGCCACCGACGTGCCTGATTCCGCGATCAGGTCGAGGTCCTTCCTGGTGTGCCAGCCGATCTGCGGATGGTCGTCGAGCAGGATGCAGTGGGCGAGTACCGTGTCGTTCTTCAGCAGGCCGTTGGCGGCGGCCCACTGCACCGGCGTCAGGTTGTGGCGGCGGATCATCTCGCGTACCTCGACCACCGATTGGCCGATATGGGTCGAGAAGCGCCGGCCGCTCTCGTCGGCATGCTTGCGGCCCAGCGCAAACAGCTCGGGCGTCACCGTGTCGATCTGGGCCGGGAACACCATGGCGTCGAGCCGGCGCGAATTGTGCGCCTCGGCGTCGGCCATCACGCGCTTGGCCTTCTCGAACTCGGCGAAGCCGCGCGCTTGGTCCCAGTTCCAGGTGACGGTCTGCGGCGCGCTCATGCCCCAGCGCGCCGAGGCGAAGGTCGGCGCCGCATAGAAGCGCATGCCCGACAGCGCCATCGTCTCGAGCCAGCCGTCGAACGGCACGGTGACGTCGGTCGCCGTCGTCGTGCCGGCGCGCAGCATTTCGGAATAGGCAAGCGTGGCGGCGCCGACCCGGCCGTCGTCGGGCATGCGAAAGGCCTGCAGGCGCTCCATCAGGCCGGTCATCTGCTGCTCGGGCACGCCGTGATCCTCGCGCACGCCGCGATAGCCGGGTTCGGTGCTGGGATGGGCGTGGATGTTCACCAGGCCGGGCAGGGCCAGCATGCCCGTGCCGTCGATAGACGTTTCACCGGGGCCGGATGCCCGCGCGCCGGCGGGGGTGATCTCGACGATCTTGCCGTCCTTCAGGAGGAGGTCGACGTTGCGGCGATAGGCGTGCCGCCGCTCCGTGCCGTCGCGCACCACCGCCCAGGGGAGATTGCGAATCGAATGCGGACGCGACGTCATCCTTGGCCTCCAGCGCTGTCATTCTCATAGTGCAATTTCTTCGCGGTAGCCACGGGCCGGCGAGAGTGCGTAACCTTGCCGAAGGGGGTAGGCGATGCGGCTTGTTTTGAATTTCCTGGCGGTCGGCGTTGCCGTTGCGCTGGCAATGCCGGCTTCGGCGCAGCAGCCGTCACCGACGCTCGACGCGGTGAAGAAGCGCGGGCAATTGATCTGCGGCGTCAATGGACAGGCGCCCGGCTTCTCGCTGGTCGACCAGAACAAGCAATGGTCGGGTCTCGACGTCGATTATTGCCGCGCCATTGCGGCCGCCGTGCTGGGCGACGCCAGGAAGGTGCAGTACGTGCCGACCACGGCGCAGGAGCGCTTCGACCGGCTGGCCAAGGGCGATTTCGACGTGCTGATCCGCAACTCCACCGTCAGCCTGCCGCGCTCGGTCGGCGTCAAGGTCCGCTACGCGACGATAAACTATGTGGACGGGCAGGCGTTCGTCGTCCCCAAGAGCCTCAGGGTCGACACCGCCCTGTCGCTGAACGGCCAGATCATCTGCGTGGTCAAGGGAACCAACCACCAGTCCAACATGGCGCTGTGGTTCAGGGCGCGCAGCGCGGACTTCCTGGTGCGCGTGGCCGACACGCCCGAGCAGATGTATCAGGAGTTCTTCGCCGGCAAATGCCAGGCGGTGACGCAGGACGCCTCGACGTTGGCCGGCATGATCATCGAGAGCGGCAAGGCACAGGACTACCTGATGCTGCCGGAGTTCATCTCTAAGGAACCGCTCGGGCCCTATGTGCGCGACGGCGATTCGCCGTGGCTCGACGTGGTGAAGTGGACGCATTTCGCGATGGTCGAAGCCGAAGAGCACGGCATCACCAGCGCCAACGTCGATGCCGCGATGGGAACGCCGGACATCCGCCTGCAGCATTTCCTGGGCGTCCTGCACGGCAACGGCCACCTGCTCGGCATCGACGAGAAATGGACCTACAACATCATCAAGCAGGTCGGGAACTACGCCGAGGTTTTCGAGCGCAATGTCGGGCAGGGCTCGCCGCTCAGGTTCCCGCGCGCCTCGAACGCGCTGTGGCTCAAGGGCGGCATGATGTTCTCGCCGCCGTTCCACTGAGCTGCCCGGCCCTCGAAGTTCTATACGACGGAATCGCCGACTTTCAGCGGTCGGGGTTATGTTCTCGCCATGCTGGACGACCTCGACTGCGCGCCAATGGACTAGAGGGCCGCCGTTTCTTTTCCCGTTTTGAAAACGGGAAAACGGGGATTTTGGGCATTTTCCGGCAGGCCGCCATCCGTTCGGATTTCGCGGGGCGATGAGACTTTCCGGAATTTCCGGCATTTCCGCCGGTGCGCCCGCGGTTGCGTCCGTTGCATAGTCGCCGCGTGATGAGGGGAGGGAGTCCGATGCGTATCCTGATGAGAAGCTTGGCGGCGCTCGCGGCGCTGCTCGTGGCCGGTGCGGCGTCGGCGCAGACCACCTTGCGTGTGGTCATGCTGTCGGACCTCAAGATCCTCGATCCGATCTGGACCACGGCCTACATCGTGCGCGACCACGGCTACATGATCTACGACACGTTGCTGGCGATGGATGCCAAGCTCGAGATCAAGCCGCAGATGCTGGACTCGTGGAAGGTGAGCGACGACAAGCTCGTCTACACCTTCACCCTGCGCGATGGGCTGAAGTTCCATGACGGCGCGCCGGTCACGTCGGAAGACTGCATCGCCTCGATCAAGCGCTGGGGTGCGCGCGACGCGATGGGCCAGAAGCTGATGCAGTTCACCAAGGAGATGGCGGTCGTCGACGCCAGGACCTTCACGCTGACCTTGAAGGAGCCGTTCGGCATGGTGCTGGAAGCGCTCGGCAAGCCGTCCTCGTCGGTGCCCTTCATCATGCCCAAGCACATCGCCGAGACGCCGCCGGACAAGCAGATCACCGAATTCATCGGCTCGGGCCCGTTTGTCTTCAAGAAGGACCAGTGGCGGCCGGGCGACCGGGTGGTCTACGAGAAATTCGCCGACTACAGGCCGCGGCCCGAGCCGCCCTCCGGCCTGGCCGGCGGCAAGCGTGTCTATGTCGATCGCGTCGAATGGGTCGTGCTGCCCGATGCGCAGACGTCGGTGAACGCGCTGCTGGCGGGCGAGATCGACATGATGCAGCAGCCGCCGTTCGACATGCTGCCGCTCCTGGAGAAGAGCAAGGACATCAAGATCGTCGACCTCAACACGCTCGGCACGCACTTCGCTTTCCGCTTCAACACGCTGCACAAGCCGTTCAACGACCCGCGCATCCGACAGGCGGCGCTCTATGCGCTGAGCCAGAAGGATTCGCTGGCCGCCGGCGTCGGCCAGCCGCAGTACGCCAGGGAGTGCAAGGACCTGTTCGGCTGCGGTACGCCGCTCTCCACGCCCAAGGGCTGGGAGGACAAGCTGAACGGCAATGCCGAGAAGTCGAAGGAGATCCTGAAGGCGGCAGGTACGACGGCACGCCGGTCGTGCTCCTGCATCCGACCGATCTCGCCGCCGGCGTGACCGCGCCCGTCGCCAAGGCCGATCTCGAGAAGGGCGGCTTCAAGGTCGACATGCTGTCGATGGATTGGCAGACCGTGCTGTCGCGGCGCTCGCGCAAGGAGCCGCCGGACAAGGGCGGCTGGTCGGCGTTCGTGACCACGCTCGCCACCACCGACATCCTCGATCCGGTGGTGTCGTTCTTCACCGGCGCGGCCTGCGAGAAGGCCTCGATCGGCTGGCCGTGCGACGCCGAAATCGAAAAATTGCGCGACGACTATGCGCGCACCACCGATCCCGCCAAGCGCAAGGAGCTGGCGACGGCGCTCCAGGTCCGGCTCGCCGAGTTCCCGACCTATGCGCCGCTCGGCCAGTACAACATGCCGGTGGCGCTGCGGGGCAACGTCTCGGGCAACATGGAAGCGCCGGCGACCGTGTTCTGGAACGTGAGGAAGAACTGACTTCGGCAGCCGCCGAAGGAACGGGCAGGATGACCGGCCTATATCCTCCGCATCAACCTTGGAGGAGCCAATGGCCGATCTTCACACGCTCAAGGACGGGCTTGTCGTCACCGCCTTCTGGGAGGCCAAGCCGGGTGAGGCGCCGGCGCTGGTCGACATCATCCGGCGCTTCCTGCCGCAGGCGCAGAAAGAAGCGGGCGTGAAGGCGTTCCAGATCCATCAGTCGCTCGACGACCCGAACAAGTTCTTCTTCTACGAGGTCTTCACGGACGAGGCGGGCTTTGCCGCGCACCAGCAGACGCCGCACTTCAAGGATCTGATCGCGGGCCAGGCGCTGCCCAAGCTCGCCAAGCGCGAGCGCCTGCAGCACAGGTTCGTTGATCAGCTCCAGGCCGCTACGTCGAGATAGGTGCTCTGGTAGGTGGCGCCTTCGCCCATGTCGGTGTAGCGGTCCGAGCACAGCATGTTGATGGTGCCCGACACGGCCTCGTGACTGGGCCGCTGGCCGGGCACCAGAACGACGCCGGGGCGCACCTCGTCGCTCACCTTGAGCCTGAGCCCGACCGCGCCACGGTCGTTGAACAGCCGCACCGTCGCGCCGTCGGCGAGGTTGCGCTGCCTTGCATCATCGGGATGCAGGATGCAGAACGGCTCGCCCTCGCGGCCGCGCAGGAAGCCCACGCCGGAGAACGCGGTGTGTGCCTGGAAATAACCCGGCGCGGTCAGCAGGCGCAGCGGCCACTTCTTGGCGTCGGCAACCTCGATCGGGTCGGGAGTCCAGTCGGGCACCGGCGAGACGCCCATCCTGGCGAGCTGTTCGGAATAGAATTCCAGTTTCTTCGATGGCGTGGCGAAGGCCTGCGGCTGCCAGCTTTCGACATAGCGCTGCGGGACGCCGGCGAAGAGCTTGTCCTGATCGTAGGGTGCGTTCTTCATCAGCTCCTTGGCGGCATCGCGCGGCGAGAGTGAGAAGATGCGGTCGGTAATGCCGAGCCGCTGGGCGAGCGCCTGCGCCACCTCGAAATTGGAGCGCGCTTCGGTCGACGGTTTGGCCGCCTGCGGGCCCCACTGCATCCAGTAGCAGCCGTAGGAGCGATAGAGATCGTCGGTCTCGAGGTAGCTCGCGGCCGGCAACACGATGTCGGCGTACTTCGCCGTCTCGCTGAGGAAAGGATCGTGCACGACGGTGAACAGATCCTCGCGCGCCAGTCCCTTCCGCACCTTCTGCACTTCGGGACAGGTGACGGCCGGATTGTTGGCGGAGACGTAGAGCGCGCGGATCGGCGGGTCCTTCATGTTGAGGAGCTCTTCGCCCAGCCGCAGATGATTGACGTTGCGCGTCGCGGCCGGTCCCGACGGCTTGCGCACGGCGTTGTAGTCGAGCTCGCATGACGCGGCGGTCAGCAGCAGCGCGCCGCCGCCCTTCGCGCCGTAGTGGCCGGTGACGCCCGGCAGCAGCGCCACCGCGCGCAGCGCCTGGCCGCCTGCGGCAAGCCGCGTCATGCCTTCGCCGAGACGGATGAAAGCGGCCTTCGCCTTGCCGTACATCGCGGCAAGCTTCTCGATGTCGGCGGCGGCGAGGCCAGTGATCTCCGCCGTCCTCTGTGGCGTGAATTTCGGCAGGATGTCGCGCTCGACCTTGTCGAAGCCCAGCGTGTGCTGGGCGATGTAGACGCGGTTGGCGAGCTTGTCGCGCACCAGGATGTGCATGACGCCGAGCGCCAGCGCGGCGTCGGTGCCGACCTTGATCGGCAGGTAGAGGTCGGCCGCCTTGGCCGAGCGCGTGCGGCGCGGGTCGATCACGACCAGCGGCACGCCGCGCTGCTTCTTCTGCTGTTCGTAGAGCGCCCAGAAGTGCACGTTGGTGGCGGCGAGGTCGGCGCCCCACGAGACCACCAGGTCGGAATGCACGACCGATTCGGGGTCGGCGCTGCCGACCGGACCGACGGTCACGTTCCATGCTTCCTCGCAGCAGGTGTCGCACACCGTGCCGGCCAGCAGCCGCGAGGTGCCGAGCGCGTGGAACAGGCCGTTCACCAGCCCGCGGTTCATCAGGCCCTGATGGGCGGAGTAGGCGTAGCCCAGGATGGCGAGCGGGCCGCTTTCCTTGATGATCGCCTTCCACTTGGCGGCGATCTCGTCGAGCGCCTCGTCCCAGGTGATCGGCTTGAACTGGCCCTGGCCCTTGGCGCCGATCCGCTTCAGCGGCGTCTTGATGCGCTCGGGAGAATTGACGAGGTCGGAGTCGCGGTTGACCTTGCCGCAGGCGAAACCGGCCGTGTAGGGATGGTCAGGGTCGCCCTGCACGCGCAGGACCTTGCCATCCTCGACCGTCGCGATGAGCGAACACATGTCGGGGCAATCGTGCGCACAGACGACTCGAACTGACGACTTCACCGTGGCTTCTCCATCTTCCCCGCTGACGGGGAGGAGAAGATTAGCAGAGGCGGGCCGCCGGCCCCGCCTTACTTCTTCTTGGCGGCAGCCTTAGCGGGCTTCGCTTCAGCGGCGGGCTTGGCGCCCGACGACTTGGTGCCCGATGCGACGCCGGCGCCGGTCATGCCGAAGCGGTCCTTGAAACGCTGCACGCGGCCGCCACGGTCGACGCTCTGGCGCACGCCGGTCCAAGCCGGGTGGGTCTTGGGGTCGATATCGAGGCGCATCTGGGCGCCTTCCTTGCCCCAGGTCGAACGGGTCTCGAAGGTCGAGCCGTCGGTCATGACCACCGTGATCTTGTGGTAGTTGGGGTGGATCTTCTCTTTCATGGACCTTCTCCAGCGCAGTTTAAGGCCGATGCCGACCGGCCGGCGCGAATACACAGGGCGGCGGGTATACAGGCCAAAAGCTGCGGCCACAAGCGGGTTGTCCGGGGCCCGAAGGGCCTGTTAGACCGGATTTCCCGATGAGCGAACAAGCCTTTGAAACTCTTGCCGATAGCCTGCTCGAAGCCCTCGAGGCCGGGCTGGGCGACGACGCCGAATTGCAGGGCGGCGTGCTGACGGTCGAGGCGGACGGGGGGACGTGGGTGGTCAACAAGCATGCCCCCACCCGGCAGGTCTGGCTCAGCTCGCCCAAGTCGGGCGCGCGACACTATGCCTTCGATGCCGGGTCGGGCCTCTGGAAGGATACGCGCGGCGGGGCCGACCTGTTGAACATCCTCTCCCTGGAACTGGGCGTAGCGTTGGCGTGGCAGCCCGAATGAACCGTTTCTCCGGCCTCAGGCTTCTCGGCCCCTATCTCGCGCCCTACCGCGGGCGAGTGGCACTGGCGCTGCTGTCGCTGCTGGTCGCCGCCGGCACGGTGCTGGCCTTCGGGGCCTGCCTGCGCGCCCTGATCGACCGTGGCTTCGCCGAGGGCCGGCCGGACGTGCTGAACTATGCGCTTGCCTCCCTGCTGGTCGTGGCCCTGGTGCTGGCGGTCGCCTCCGGCAGCCGGTTCTACCTCGTGTCGTGGCTCGGCGAACGCGTGGTCGGCAACCTGCGCCGCGATCTCTTCGAGCATGTGTTGCGGCTGGGGCCGGCCTGGTTCGAGATCAAACGCTCCGGGGACGTCATGAGCCGCATTTCGGCCGACGCCCAGCTCATCGAGCAGGTGATCGGCTCGTCGGCGTCGGTGGCGTTGCGCAACACACTGATGTGCATCGGCGGCATCGCCATGCTGGTGATCACCAATCCCAAGCTGGCGCTGTTCACCCTGGCGGTGGTGCCGCTCGCCGTCGCGCCGATCGTGATCTTCGGCCGCAAGGTGCGGGCGCTGTCGCGCGAGGCCCAGGCGCGCATTGCCGACATGGTGTCGGAAGGCACCGAGACCGTCGACGCGGTGCGGACGGTCCAGGCCTTCGCCCAGGAGGAGCGGGCGGGGCAGCGTTTCCAGCAGGCGACCGAACGCGCCTTCGAGGCCTCGATCCGGCGCATCACCCGGCGCGCCGTCATGACGACCTGCGTGATCTTCATCGTCTTCGCCGCGGTGGGCTTCCTGCTGTGGCTGGGCGGCCAGGATGTCATCGCCGGCCGCATCACGGCGGGCGACCTGTCGGCCTTCGTGTTCTATGCGGTCCTCGTCGCCTCCTCGGGCGGCGCGATCAGCGAGACCATCGGCGACCTGCAGCGTGCCTCCGGCGCGGCCGAGCGTCTGTCCGAGCTGCGCGCCGAGATGCCGGTGATCGTCGAGGCCGCCGCGCCCAAGGCGCTGCCCATGCCGGCCAAGGGCATCGTCACCTTCGACGAGGTCTCGTTCCGTTATCCGACGCGGCCCGACTCGCTTGCGTTGGACAAGTTCGATCTGCGCGTGGCGCCGGGCGAGACGGTGGCGATCGTGGGTCCCTCGGGCGCCGGCAAGACCACCGTCTTCAATCTGCTTCTGCGCTTCTACGATCCGGAGGCTGGCGCCGTTCGCCTTGACGGTGTCGACATCCGCGACCTGGCGCTCGGCGATTTGCGCCGCGCCATGGCGATCGTGCCACAGGAGCCGGTGCTGTTCACCGCGACGGTGCGCGAGAACATCCGCTACGGCCGGCCCGATGCGTCCGACGCCGAGGTGCGGGCCGCCGCCGAGGCGGCGTCGGCGCTCGGCTTCATCGAAGCCATGCCGGACGGTTTCGAGACCCATCTCGGCGCCCGCGGCGTGCGTTTGTCGGGCGGCCAGCGCCAGAGGATCGCCGTCGCCCGGGCCCTGCTGTGCGATCCCGTCCTGCTGCTGCTCGACGAGGCGACCAGCGCGCTGGATGCCGAGAGCGAACTGGCCGTCCAGCAGGCGCTCGACCGGCTGATGCACAAGCGCACCACCCTGGTGATCGCCCATCGCCTGGCCACCGTACAGAAAGCCGACCGGATCGTGGTCATGGACGAGGGCCGCGTGGTCGATGTCGGCCGCCATGCCGACCTGGTGCGTCGCGGTGGGCTCTACGCCCGCCTGGCCGAGCTGCAATTCAACCTATCGGCGGCCGCAAGCTGAGGATCTACTTTAAGTAGATCGATAAATTCGTTGAATTTCAGCTTGATACACAATATTCTTGAGCCATATTTGAGACGAAATTGACACTGTCCAAATTGATATTCCCATGTTGGCTCGTTTTCCCTTACAGGCATCTGCTCCGTCCGAGCGGCTGTCCAGGTTGTCCGATTGGTGGCCTGCGGCCCTGATCGGCCTCCTGGCGCTGCTCGGCGGCATTCCTGACGGCAACGCTGCTACGCTGTCCGGTTTGCTGTTCTAGGTCTTCTCCGATCCCTTTATCTCTCTGAAAGTCGTCAAAAGCGCTGCGACGTCAGGGGGTTGGATACACTTGCAGTTCGTTTGGCGCATTGCTTGGGGCAGGGCCGCCCACTCTGGCGGATTAAAGCCGGCCCTTCCGCTCGGCGTTCAGGCGCCTGAGCTCGCGGCGCATGATCTTGCCGGTCGTGGTGAGCGGCAGCTCGGCCACGAACTCGACCTCGCGCGGATATTCATGGGCGGCGAGCCGGGTCTTCACGAAATCGGCCAGCTCGGCCTTCAGGGCGTCGGTGGCCGCCATCTCGGGCCGGAGCTGGACGAAGGCCTTCACGATCTCCGTCCGCACCTTGTCGGGCACGCCCACCACGCCGACCATCGAGACGGCCGGATGCTTCATCAGGCATTCCTCGATTTCGCCTGGGCCGATGCGGTAGCCGCCCGAGGTGATCACGTCGTCATCCCGGCTCTTGAAGAAGACGTAGCCGTCCTCGTCCATGCGGCCCAGGT
>DASRFX010000067.1:0-3098 GCA_035651335.1 Reyranella sp.
CGCGTCGGGATAATCCTTGCCGCTCAGCACCTTGGTCGCCGAGCGCAGGCACTGGTCGACCAGCGACTGGCGCTTGGCGTCGGCCCACGACGGCGTGGCGGCAGTGAAGGGGGCAGCAAGAGCGGCGGCAGACCCGGCCAGGACGGTCCGGCGATTCATGTTGTTGCTCCTTTGGTTCATGGCCGACGCGGGGGATGCGCCTTCGGAGGCCAAGACAGGCGAATCATACCACGCTTCGGGGCGAAAATGCGGCGCTATCGGCGCGGCGCCGGACGATCTTTCAATGTCAGGGGCAGGCCCGCCGTCATCAGGATGACCCGGTCGGCCCGCTCGGCCATGCGCATGTTGAGGCGGCCCTGCGCGTCACGGAAATCGCGGCCGAGCTTCGTCTCGGGCACCACGCCGAGACCCACCTCGTTGCTAACGAACACCACCGGTGCGGGGTAGTCCTCGAGCGCGGCCACCAGTTCGTCGGTCGCCTGGTCGACGTCCTCGCCCGCCAGCATCAGGTTGGAGAGCCAGAGCGTCAGGCAATCGACCAGCACCGGCAGGCGATGATTGCTCGCCGCCGTCAGCGCCTCGGCGAGCTTCAGCGGCTCCTCGACAGTGGCGGTCCAGTTGGCGCCGCGGCGCGCGCGATGGGCGGCGATGCGGGTCGCCATCTCGACGTCGCCCGCCTGCGCGGTGGCGATGTAGACCGCTTGCCGCGGCGGCGCGCCGAACAGGCTGCCGGTCACCAGCTTCTCCGCGTGCGTGCTCTTGCCGGAACGCGCGCCACCCAGCACCAGGGTGACCGGCGGCAGGGACGAGACCGGATTGTGCTCCATCAAGAGGCGCGGGCGCGGACCAGCCAGCATGCGCCGGCGAGCTTCACGCCGTCGGCGGCCGCATACGGTTTCAGCGCCTCGCCGATCGCGGCCTTGGCCTTGGCGACCTGCTCCGGAGCGGCATCCTTGAACGCGCGGGCCAGCGGCCCAAACTGGCCAATGCGGTCCAGCACATCGGGAATGTCCTTGCCCTGGTTCAGCATCTGGTCGACCGGTTCGATGGACAGCCCGGCGAAGCCCGCCTGGTTGAGGATGCGCTCCACCCGTCCGCGATCGCCGAAGGAATACTGGCCGGGATCTTCCGGTCTCGGCCGCTCCATCGGCGGCAGGAAGGGCAGCGCCGCCCGCATCGGCACCGCTCCCCAGGGATTCTCCTGCGGCGTGCGCCAGCAGATGAACGTCAGGCGGCCGCCGGGCTTCAGCGCACGGCGGAGGTTCTCGAAGGCCGCGACGGGATCGGCGAAGAACATCACGCCGAAGCGTGAGAAGACGAGGTCGAACGATTGCCCGGTGAACGGGAAGCGCGCCGCATCGCCGACCTCGAAGGTCGCGTTGGCGAGTTTCTGCGCCCGCGCCGCGCCGACCAGCGTCTCGGATATGTCGACGCCGAGGACGTGGCCGCCGGCGCCCACGGCTTGGGCGAGTTCGGCGGTGGTGGCGCCGGTCCCGCAGCCGACATCGAGCACACGCTCGCCAGCCTTGGCCTGGGCGGCCTCGAGCACGATCCGGCTGAAGCCCGTGATGCCCTGCTGGATGCGATCGTAGGCCGCCAGCCACATCTTGCCGCCGGGACCGTTCCAGTAGGCCGCCTGCTCGGCGGCCAGCTCGTCCTTGCTCTTCATGCTTTGCTCCCGGCATGCGCGACGACGATCTCGCGCGGCATGTAGTTGGTGAAGGCGACGCGCCAGGCATGCGCCGGATCGGCCTGCTCGAAATGCTCGATCAGGGTGATCGAAACGTTCTCGATCTCGAAGCGCACGGCCGCCTCGGGATGCATGTTGAAGGCGTGCGCCAGGGCGGCCCGGATCGTGCCGCCATGCGCCGTCGCCACGATGTTCTCGCCGCGATGCTTGACGGTGAGGCGCTCGATCGAACGCACGGTGCGCTCGCGCAAGTCGACGAAGCTCTCGCCGCCGGGCGGCCGCTTCTCCGGCGGCCCCAGCCAGAACAGGTGGTTCTCGCCATGGTGTTCGGCGATCTCCTCGTAGGTCAGGCCCTGCCAGGAGCCGAAATGCTGTTCGGCCAGGTCGGGATCGATCAGGATCTCGCCGAACTCGGCGCCCGCCTTGCCGAGATGCTCGGCGGTCTTGCGCGCACGCAGGAGGTTGGACGAATACCAGATCGCGCCCTTGGGCAGGAGCCGGGCCTGATGGCGGAACAACGCCTCGTTGCTGACGTCGCAATCCTTGTCGGTCTGACCATAGCACCGGCCTTCGGGATTGGGCACCGGCGCATGACGCACCCACCACCAGCGCGTGATCGCGCCGGTAATTCTTGCCCGCGATCCGCCGCTCATCCTTGCTCGTTCCGTCATTTACCTACTGTCCGATCATGAGAGCCGTGACGATGAGAAACACCGTCTCAGCCTTCTGCTGCACGGCCCCCAACGTGTCGCCGGTATAGCCGCCGATGCGCTCGGCGATCCAGCGCGAGGCGAACCAGGCGGCTGCTATCGCCGCGACCGGCGCCAGGATCGCCACGAAAAAGCCCTTGCCCAGCAGCAGCAGGAAGGCCAGCACCGCCCCGATGCCGATCGCGAGCCAGACGTCATGGTCGGTGGGCTTGCCGGCTTGCGCGCCGAGCCCGTCCTCATGGACAGGCGCGAAGGCGAGCAGCGGATAGGCGATAGTCGCGCGCGACAGCGCGTGGGCCGCAATCAGCACCGCCAGGCCCGTGCCGCCGCTGAACTGGGCGAGGCACGCCACCTTGATCAGCACGGTGAGCGCGAGCGCCAGCACCCCGAACGTGCCGTTGCGGCTGTCGCGCATGATCTCGAGCCGGCGCGGCGCCTCGAGCGCGTGCGGACCGAGGCCGTCGGCGGTGTCGGCCAGGCCGTCCTCGTGCAGCGCCCGCGTGATCAGCACGGCGGCGGCGACCGCCAGCGCGCCGGCCAGCCAGCCCGGCCCTGCCACGCCGCGCACCAGCGCGAACACGATGCCCGCGATCAGCCCGACCATCGCGCCGATCGCCGGCAGCACGGGCAGCACGTCGGCGAGCTGCCAGCGCGGCATGCCGATGCTCAAGCGCAGGCCGGTGAAGAAGCTGGCCTGT
>DASRFX010000068.1:0-31692 GCA_035651335.1 Reyranella sp.
GCGCCGTCACCAGCATGAGCGACTCGCGCATGAGCCGGGCGATGCGCTCCTCGTTGGCCTGGATGCCGGCGACGCAGTTGTCGGTGAAGCTCACCGCCGCATCGGCGATGAGCCGGATCGATTGCAGCAGATCGTAGATCATCACCGGCTTGAACACGTTGAGCTCGAAATGGCCGTTCGAGCCGGCGATCGAGATCGTCACGTGGTTGCCCATTACCTGGCAGCACACCATGGTGAGGGCCTCGCACTGGGTCGGATTGACCTTGCCCGGCATGATCGAGGAGCCGGGCTCGTTCTCGGGTATATGCAGCTCCGCGAAGCCGGCACGCGGACCGCACGACAGCAGGCGGATGTCGTTGGCGATCTTGTAGAGCGAGCCCGCCAAGGTGCGCAGCGTGCCCGAGAGCTGCACGATCGCATCGTGCGCCCCCATCACAGTGAACTTGTTTGGCGCCGAGACGAACGGCAGCCCGGTCAGCTTGGCAATCTCGGCCGCCACCGCTTCGGCAAAGCCGGGCGCGGCATTGATGCCGGTGCCGACCGCCGTGCCGCCCAGGGCCTGGCGGTAGACTCCTTTCAGCGAATCGTCGATCCGCGCCAGGTTGTCGTCCAGCATGCCGACATAGCCCGACCATTCCTGTCCAAGCGTGATCGGCGTCGCATCCTGCATGTGGGTGCGGCCGATCTTGACGATCTCCATCCAGGCCTTGGCCTTTCCGTCGATCGCATCGCGCAACGCCTTCACCGCCGGGACCAGCCGCTTCGTCGTCTCGACGGCGGCGGCGATATACATCGCGGCGGGAAAATTGTCGTTCGACGATTGCGACATGTTGACGTGATCGTTGGGATGCACCGGCTTCTTGCTGCCGAGCGGCGTGCCGGCGATCTGGCAGCAGCGGTTGGAGATCACCTCGTTGACGTTCATGTTGAACTGCGTGCCCGAGCCGGTCATCCAGACATGCAGCGGGAACATGTCGTGGTGCCGGCCGGCCAGGATCTCCTCGCACGCCTGCACGATCAGCCTGTGCAAATCCGCATCGAGCCGCTGGCTCGCCCGATTGACGTTGGCGCAGGCCTTCTTGAGCACGGCGTAGGCGGTGATCATCTCGCGCGGCATGAGCTCGCGGCCGATGCTGAAATGCTCGAGCGAGCGCTGGGTCTGGGCGCCCCACAATTTGTCGGCGGGCACCTCGATTTCGCCCATGCTGTCGACTTCCTTGCGTACAGCCATGTTTTGCGCTCCTTTCGGGCCCGATGAGACACCTCGTTCTCCTGCCCGGCTCCATGTGCGACAGCGATTTGTGGAGAGATATGGTGCCCGACTTGGCACCGCTAGGCCAATTGCACTACGGCAATTTGTTCGAGGACGACACGCTTGAGGGCATGGCCAGGCGCGTGCTGGGCGAAGCACCCGAGCGCTTCGTGCTGGTCGGCTTCTCGATGGGCGGCTTCGTGGCGCGGGTACTGACGCTGATGGCGCCCGAGCGGGTGAGCGGCGTGGCCTTCGTCTCGACGTCGGCACGCGGCTTCACCGACGAGGAGCGCGCGCGGCGCATGGCCGGCAGCAAGCATCCCGGCGGCGGCAACGGCGTGGCGCGCGGCCTGCATCCCGACCGCGAGCGCGATCCGGTGCTGCTCGACCGCTTGCGCGGCATGCAACGCCGGCTGGGGCTGGAGGTATGGAAGCGGCAGGCGGCGCTGGTGCGACGCGACGGCTATGCCGAGCTCGAGGGCATCACCTGCCCGTCGCTGGTCGTGTCGTGCCGGCAGGACCGCCTGCGACGCTTCGAGGAGACCGAGCGCATGGCCAGGCACCTCCCGCACGCGCGCTTCGAGGTGATCGAGGATTGCGGACACATGGCGCCGCTCGAGAAGCCGCACGAACTGGCCGGCCTTCTCGCCGACTGGATTGCGGGCGCCGGCCTTTAACTACATCCGCCCCCCGTCCACGACGAAGTTCTGCGCCGAGATCAGCCGGCTGTCGTCCGACGCCAGGAAAAGCGCCATGCGCGCGATATCGGGCGGATAGACCTTCTCCTTCAGCACCTGCGCCTTCATCAGCTCGGCCTCGGCCTCCGGCGTGAGCCACAGATCGATCTGGCGCTGGGTCATGATCCAGCCCGGCGTGATCGAGTTGAGGCGGATCTTGTCGGCGCCGAGATCGCGCGCCAGGCCGCGCGTCATGCCGATCACCGCCGCCTTGGCCGCCTGATAGACCGAGAGATTGGCGGTCATGGTGTGATAGCTCACCGAACTGAAATTCACGATCGAGCCGCCGCCCGCCTTCTTCATGCCGGGCGCGACGGCCTGAATGGCGAAGAAGGCGTGGCGCAGATTGACCGCGATGCGCTCGTCGAAGAACTCCACCGTCACGTCCTTGAGCTTGTGACGGTCGTCGCGGGCGGCGTTGTTGATCAGCGCGGTGATCGCGCCGTGCCTGGCCGCCGCCTGGTCGATCGCCGCCTTGTAGGCCTTGACGTCGCGGATGTCGCATTTCAGGAACAGCGCGCCGGTCTTGCTGGCGACGGCGCTGGACGCCGCCTCGTCGATATCGACGAACGCCACCTTCGAGCCCTGCGCCGCGAAATGCTCGACGATCGAGGCGCCGATGCCCGAGCCGCCGCCCGAGATGAACACGCTGCGGCCCTTGAGGCTGGGATAGATGGCGAAGTCAGGCATGGTTCCTCACAAATCGGACAGGCGAAAGACGATCTCGCCCGACAGCGCGCCGCCGGCGGCGATGTGCGTGCAACCGATCTGGCCGTTGGCGTGGCTCACGGGCTCGAAGCAGAAGAATGGCCGACCGGACGGCGTGAACACAACGGCGTGGCGAAACGGCGCGCTGGCGGCCAGTTCCAGCCGCAGCCTGCGCGATGGCCAGACCACCGCGGCCTCGCCGTCCCAGCCGTCGAAGCAATTGTCGAGCGCCACGTCGTCGGGCCGCCGGCCATGACAGAAATCCCAGTCGCTCGGCACCGTCACGCGCCTGGTGGGCAGCACTTCGGCATCGGCCAGCCAGACGGCATCGGCATCGAAGAACAGCTCGCTGTCGGGCTCGCGTATGAAGAACGGATGCAATCCCATGCCGCCCGGCACACTGTGCGGCTCGCGGTTCTCGAGGCGCATCTGCACCGTGAGCGCATCGTTCTCGAGCCGAAACGACTGGCTGGCGCGGTAGCGAAACGGCCAGCCGCTCGTGCCGTCGTGCTCGAAGGCAATGGCCGCCGCGGTCGGGCCCGACGATTGCGCGCGCCATGCCGCCGCCCAGCCGTCGCCATGCATGGGATGACGCACTGCCGGATCGGGCCAGTTGCGCGGCACCTCGATCGTGCGGCCTTCGAATTCGAACCGGCCATTCGCGATGCGGTTGGAGAACGGAACCAGCGGATAGGCCGCCCCCTGCGTTCCCCTGCCCGGTCGAAGAATGTCGCGACCTCCCACCGCGAAGCGGGCCACCGATCCGCCCGCCTCGGGCTCGATCTCGACCGACAAGCGGCCGGTCCGGAGCGACAAAAGCGTCACGGTCTTCTCCGCTGCTGTGTAGACTGCGCCGTCTTCAACGAGAGGAAACGCGATTATGTCGGTGAACATGCTGAAGCGGCGTCTGCAGGCAGGCAAGGCCTGCGTCAACGGCTGGCTGGCGATCCCCAACGGCTTTTCCGCCGAGGTCATGGCGGGCTGCGGCTGGGACAGCGTCACCGTCGACATGCAGCATGGCGTGCAGGATTACCCGACGATGGTCACCTGCTTCCAGGCGATGGACAAGCATCCGATCACGCCGCTGGTGCGCGTGCCGTGGAACGAGCCCGGCATCGTCGGCAAGGTGCTCGACGGCGGCGCCTGGGGCGTGATTTGCCCGATGGTGAACACGCCCGCCGAAGCGAAGGCGCTCGTCTCGTACGCACTCTATCCGCCCAAGGGCAAGCGCTCGAACGGCCCGATCCGCGCCGGCGCCTATGGCGAGGCGACGCCCTATCAGGCGACAGCCAACGACGAAGTGCTGATCATCCCGATGATCGAGACGCAGGAGGCGATCGACAATATCGACGCCATCCTCGACGTGCCGGGCGTGAGCGGCATCTATGTCGGGCCGTCGGACCTCGGCCTGTCGCTCGGCCTGGCGCCCAGGCTCGACCGCGAGGAGCCGCAGGTCCTGAAGATCTACGAGAAGCTCACGACGGCCTGCAAGAAGCGAAAGCTGTTCGCCGGCATCCACAACGGAACCCCGGCCTATGCCGCGCGGGCGATCGGCATGGGCTTCCAGTTCTGCACCATCGCCAACGACTCCGGCCTGATGGCGCTTGCCGCGCGCAATGCCGTCAACAGCTTCCGCAAGGAAGCGGGCGCCATCGCCGACAAATAGGCCGGCCGGCAACGGGGCCGGCCCGTCCGGGCCGTCCCCGCCGCGGCAGAGACGCTTGCGGCGCAATAGCAATTGCACCCCTCTTGAACTTTTTGGCGATGCACCTAGGTGGTGCACGCGGGCCGCAATGGCCGCGTACCTGATTTTTGTTGTCGAAACTTCGCTCAACCGAGGAGGTCTTGCTGATGAAAATCGCCCAGATCGCCCCGCTCAGCGAGAGCGTTCCGCCTCGCCTGTACGGCGGCACGGAGCGGGTCGTCTCCTATCTGACTGAAGAGTTGGTTCGCCAGGGTCACGAAGTCACTCTGTTTGCCAGCGGCGATTCCAAGACATCAGCCCAGCTCGTGCGCTGCACCGATCTGGCGCTGCGGCTCAATCCCGCGGTGAAGGACCAGACGCCTTACCACATCGTCATGCTGGATGAAGTGCGCCAGCGGTTGGACGAGTTCGACGTACTGCATTTCCACATCGACATGCTGCACTTCCCGCTGATTCGGGATTTCGCGGACCGGACGGTCACCACCCTGCACGGCCGGCTCGACCTGCCGGACCTCAAGCCGTTCTATGCCGCCTTCTGGGACATCCCGCTGGTATCGATCTCGCGCGATCAACGCCGGCCGCTGCCCGGCGGACTGAACTGGGTCGGAAACGTCTATCACGGCCTGCCACGCGATCTGTTGCCGTTCACCAAGGAGCCGGCGGGCGGCTACCTCGCCTTCCTTGGGCGGATCGCGCCGGAGAAGCGTCCCGATCGGGCGATCAAGATCGCCGCGCAAGCCGGCCTGCCCTTGAAGATCGCGGCCAAGGTCGATCGCGTCGATCAGGCCTACTGGAACGAAGTGATCGCGCCGCTGGTGAAAGCGCACGGCAATGTCGAGTTCATCGGCGAGATCAACGAGCGGCAGAAGGCGGACTTCCTCGGCAATGCCCGGGCGCTGCTTTTCCCGATCGATTGGCCCGAGCCGTTCGGCCTGGTATCGATCGAGGCCATGGCATGCGGCACACCGGTGATCGCGTTCCGCGCCGGGGCGGTGCCGGAGGTGATCGATGACGGTGTCACCGGCTTCGTGGTGAAGAACATCGACGAGGCGGTGGCCGCCGTGCGCCGCCTGGACATGCTCGATCGCCGCAAGGTGCGCGCGGTGTTCGAGCACCGTTTCCCTGCCGAGCGCATGGCGCGCGACTACGTCCGCATCTACAACAACCTTCTGGGGCGGCGGACTCCTCCAGCTCGCGCGCAGCGGAGCCTCATTCCGCAAGGCCTGCAGCTCGCGGCGTGAGTCCGCGGCGCGTCGCCCGGATCACCGCGTGATGGTGATGCCGCCCGACGTGCCCGGCAGCGACGTGACGCCGTTCCAGTTCGGCCTGTTCGCCGGGGTGACGATGTCGTTGCCGGGGCTCGCGTTGGCTCCGGCACCGACATTGGTGCCGACGTCGCTGCCGACGGCGCTCGGCGTGTTGTTGTAGGTGCTGTTGTAATCGGGCCCGCCGAAACCCGGCACGCGGTTCGTCGGTATGGGCGATTCGGCCTGGGCAAAACCGCCAGCGAGCGCCATCGCAGCGGCGATGGCGGCGACACAAATTGACCTGCGCATGGCATTGCCTCCTGTGTCCAGGAATCAATGCGCAGTTGCCGGTAAAGTTCCTTCAACTCACAATCTGGCCACGGAAGGCCCAGCGCGTCATGCGCTTCTCGACCAGGGCGCAGATCGCGTACATCGCCACGCCCATCACCGCGATGGCGAACAGGCCGGCGAAGGTCGTCGGCGCATCGTTGCGCGCGCCGGCCGAGAGCATCAGGAAGCCGATGCCGCGATTGCCGCCGACGGTCTCGGAGATCACCGAGCCGATGAAGGAGAGCGTGATCGCGACCTTCAGACTGGCGAAGAGATAGGGCATGGCGCGCGGGATGCCGACCTTGGTCAGGATCTCGGTGTCGGTGGCGCCGAGCGAGCGCAGCACGTCCCGCATCTCGGGCTCGATGGTGGCGAGGCCGGTGGCGACGTTGACGACGATGGGAAAGAAGCTGATCACGAAGGCCGTGATCACCGCCGGCAGCGCGCCGACGCCGACCCAGATCATCAGGATCGGCACCAGCGCCACTTTCGGCACGGCATTGAACGCGATCAGCAAGGGATAGAGGCCGGAATAGACGAACGGCGAGGCGCCGATCGCCAGCCCGAGCAGCAGGCCGCCCGCGATGGCGATGACGAAGCCGATCAGCGTCGTCCATAGCGTTTGCCAGCAGAAGGCGAGCAGGATGTCGAGCCGCTGCCAGAAGACGATGAAGACCTTGGTCGGGCGCGGCAGCACGATCTCGGGCAGATCGAAGACGATGCAGGCCGCTTCCCAGACGATCAGCAGGCCGGCCACCACCAGCCACGGCATGGCGTAGCGCAGGATCTCGCGTCGCAGCTCGCGGTTCACGCCGCATGCTCCAGATGGATGCGGTCGCGCAGTTCGTGGACGATCTCGACGAAATGCGGCTCGAAGGTCGTGGCGAGCGTGCGCGGCCGCGCAATGTCGATCTTGCGGCTGAGCACGATGCGGCCGGGCCGCCGGCTCATCACGTAGACGGTGTCGGCGAGATAGACCGCCTCGCGCAGGTCATGCGTCACCAGCACGCCGGTGAAGCGCTTGTCCAGCCACAGCGCCTGCATGACGCCCCACAGTTCCTCGCGGGTGAAGGCGTCGAGGGCGCCGAACGGCTCGTCGAGCATCAGGAGCTCCGGCCCGTGGATCAGCGCGCGGCAGAGGTTGGAGCGCTGCTGCATGCCGCCCGACAGCTGCCAGGGATAGCGCAGGGCGAAGTCGGCGAGCCCCACGGTGCCGAGCAGCTTCATCGCCTGCTCGACATATTCGGCGCGATGGCGGCGGAAGCGCCGCTTGTGCGGCTCGACCACTTCCATCGGCAGCAGGATGTTGTCGAGCGTGGTGCGCCACGGCATCAGGGTCGGGTTCTGGAAGGCCATGCCGACGCCCTTGATCGGCGCGCGCACGAGCTCGCCGCCGACCCGCACCTCGCCGCCGGTGGCCGGCAGCAGGCCCGTGACCAGCTTCATGATCGTCGACTTGCCGCAGCCCGACGGTCCGACCACGGCGATGAACTCGCCCTTGTCGATGCCGAGCGTGGCATCGGCCAGAGCGTGAGTGCTTTCCTTGCCGAGGCGGTAGGTGAGACTGACGTTCCTGAGGTCGACGAAGGCCAAGGTTACTTCGCTACCATCCGGTCCGCCTTGGGCGGCAGGAACTTGTCGGTGAAGACCTTGTCCGGCGCGGGCGAGGTCGGCAGGCCGAACGCCTCGGAGACGAGCTTCACCGAGTTGGCGAAGCGGGCCGGCTCGACGTCGCCCATGCCGTTGGCCTTGACGTACGGCGTCAGGATGTTTGTGTTGAGCGAGATCTGCAGGCGCTCCAGCTCGAGCGCCTCGTTGATCAGCGGGTCGCGCTTCTTGGCCGCGGCGATGCCCACCTTGTTGTCGGCGATCACGTCCTTCCAGCCCTTGACGGTGGCGGCGATGAAGCCCCTGACGGCCTTCTCGTTCTTCATCATCTCGGGCGAGACGATGATGCCGTTGGCGTAGAGATCCATGCCGAAATCGACGTAGCGCATGGCGACGATGTCCTCGAACTTCACGCCGCGGGCCTTGAGATCGAGCATCGAGGAGAAATAGTGGCCGGAGATGAAGTCGACGGTGCCCTGCACCAGGCTCTGCTCGCGCAGCTGCGGCGTCAGGTTGACATGCTCCCACTTGGTGATGCCCTGCCGCTTGGCGAAGGCCGGGAACAGCCGGAACGAGGCGTCGAACACCGGCGCGCCGAGCTTCTTGCCCTGGAGATCCTTCGGCACCCTGATGCCGCTCTTCTTCAGCGCGTAGACGCCGAACGGCGCGAAGTCGTAGGCCATGAACACGCACAGCACTTCCTTGCCGGGATTCTTGGCGTTGTACTCGATGGTCGAGTTCACGTCGGCGAAGCCCATCTGGTAGGCGCCGGTGGCGACGCGCTGCACGGCGCCGGCCGAGCCCTGGCCGGCATCGATCGTGACGTCGAGGCCCTCCGCCTTGTAGTAGCCCTTGTCGAGCGCCACCAGGAACGGCGACGTCGGACCCTGGAACACGAAGTCGAGGGTGAATTTGACCGGTGTCTGCGCCGATGCAGGCACGCCCGCCAGAGCCCACGCCGCGAGCGCGGCAGCGCCCAGCCAATTGCCCAACTTGCCCATGTTCTTGCCCCTCGCTTTGATCCCTGTGCGGCGACTCTTATGCGGACCGCTTCATTCCGCCAAGGGGATATCAGGCAGATTCTATGCCAGGGCGCCGCAAGGTGAGCAGTGCGACTTCCCCGCGCGTATTGAAGCGCAGCTTCGGCCCCGATACGCCCAGTCCCGACGAGGTATGTCCGACCAGCTTGTCGTGCCGCCACAGGCCGACGGCCGTATGCCTGCAACGCACAAGCTGCGTGATGATCGGCCGTCCGCCGGGCAGCGCGATCTGGCCGCCATGTGTGTGGCCGGCGAGATAGAGGCTGTAGCCCGCCGCCGCGGCATGGTCGGCAAGCTCGGACGTGTGGACGAGCGCGATCGCGCAGCCCTGGTCGACGGGCCCGAGAGCCTCGAGCGCCTGCGGCGTATAGAACGAATGCACGTCGTCGAGACCGGTGAGAGAAAGGGCGCTGGTACCCCGCCAGACCCGATGCGTGCGGTTGACCAGGACGTCGAAGCCGATCCTCCGCAGCTCTGCCACCATGTCGACCGGATCGTGATTGCCCAGCGTCGCCAGGCGGCCGTCCCTGACGGTCACGTCCTGCAGTGCCTGGTGCAGCAGGTCAGCCGCCTCGCCCACCGGCGTGCGGACATGGCCCAGCGTGTCGCCGGTGACGATGAGAAGATCGACCTCGAGCCCGGCCACCAGGGCGCGCGTCTGATCGACCAGCTCAGGACACTCGTCGAGGTGCGTGTCGCTGACATGCATCAGTCGGTAGCCATCGAACTCCGGCGGCAGGTTGGGCAGCACGATGTCGTGGCGGCGCACCTGCAGGTCGAGCGCGTTGTGGCGTCCCACGGCATGGAGCGGCGTCAGGCGAAGCGCCGCATCGAACGTCATGAGCAGTGCGTGGAAGATCTTCTTGCGCCAGCGCGGCCGGCGCCCGCGCGGACTGATCCAGTAATTGCTGTCCTCGATCTGCCGCCGCGCTACCGCCCAGTCGTCATATGCCGCCATGGGCGCGAGTCTATCCCAAACCGGCCTGCTGCGTGGCGACGAGGCGGGCGAAGGCGCCGCGCCTGGCCGTGAGCTCGGCGTAGCCGCCCTGTTCGACGATGCGACCATGCTCCAGCACGACCACCTGGCCGGCGTCGCGAATGGTCGACAGCCGATGCGCGATGACGAAGGTCGTGCGGCCCTGCATCAGCACCCTGAGCGCTTTCTGGATGCGCGCTTCTGTCACAGAGTCGAGCGCGCTGGTCGCCTCGTCGAGGATCAGGATCGGCGGGTCCTTCAGGAGGGCGCGGGCGATGGCGAGCCGCTGGCGTTCGCCCCCCGAGAGGGTGGCGCCACGCTCGCCGACCAGCGTGTCGTATCCCTGGGGCTGGCGCAGGATGAAATCATGCGCCTCGGCGAGCCGCGCCGCCTGTTCGATCTCGGCTTGCGTCGCGTCCGGTTTGCCGATTCGCAGATTGTCGGCGATCGACCGGTAGAACATCGTCGAATCCTGGAACACCACGCCGACGTTGCGGCGCAGGGACTCGAGCCGGATGTCGCGATGGTCGATGCCGTCGATGCGGATCACGCCGGACATCGGATCCCACATGCGGTGCAGCAGCGACAGCGCCGTGCTCTTGCCCGCGCCGGTCGGCCCGACCAGCGCGACCGTGCTGCCGGCCGGCGCCTTGAGCGTGAAATGCACCAGCGCCGGCCGCTTGCCGTCGTAGGAAAAGCCGACATCGTCGAATTCGACATCGCCCTTTGCCCGACCGATGTCGATGCCGTTGGGCTTATCGACGACCGTCGATTGCGTGTCGATGACGCGGAAGAAGTCGGCCAGGCCCGGCATCTGGAAGAAGATGCGCGCGACGAAGCTCGAGGCCTGGTCCATGCGGCCGATCAGCATGGCGGCGAAGCCCATGAAGCTCACGATCTGGCCGACCGTGGCCTCGCCCTTCGTGTATAGCCAGGTGCCGAGCACGAAGATCAGGATCACGGTGATGGTCGAGGCCGCGCGCGTCAGGACCGAGAGCAATGCCCACCAGTTCAACACCGGATACTGCGCGGCCAGCGTCTCGCCGATGATGCGGTTCATCTCGCGCGCCTCGACGGCGAGCCGGACGAAGCTCTGGATCAGGTGAACGTTGCCCAGCGCGTCGCCGGCACGTCCGGCGAGCTCGGAGTGGTATTCCTCGACCTGCGCCTGCAGGCGATCGGTCTTGCCGACGACCCAGGCGTTGGAGGCGGCGAAGAATACGATCAGGACGATCAGCAGCAGACCGAGCCGCCAGTTCATGAACAGGCTGAGCGGCAGCATGATGAACAGCGCCACCAGCGTGGCGAGATTCTCTCGGAAAAACGAAAGCCAGATGCCGAACAGGTGATCGACGCCGGTCAGCATGATCTTGAGCAGGCGGCCGGAGTGCTGCCCGGTGTGGAACGAGAACGGCAGCACCAGCACGTGCTCGAAATAGAGTGCCATGGCGCCGAGCCGCCGCCGGTGCGCCATTCGGTCGGCCTGCAGCGAAACCACGATGTTGGCGACGATGCCGCCCAGCCCGACCGCGGCCCACAGCATCAGGAGTTGCACGGCATCACGCCACAGCGCGGCGGTCGAGCGGCCCTGCGCGCCGGACAGCAGATCGACGACCTTGCCGAACAGCACCGGCTCGTAGAACTGCAGTCCGGCAACCGCGACGTTGGCGACCGCCAGCGCGATCGCCAGCCAGCGCTCCGCGCGCAGCAGCCCGATCACCCGGCCATAGACGCGAAAGAACTCCATCGCCGGCCGGACGGGCTACCGGTTGGTCAGGCGGTCTTCTGGCTGAGGAAGCGCTCGACGGTGTTGACGAAGAAGCTCACGCCGAACGGGATCGCCATGTCGTTGAAGTCGTAGCGCGAATTGTGCAGCCCCGCCCCCGCCCCGTCGACGCCGCCGTTGCCGAGCCACACCATGGCCCCCGGCACCTTCTCCAGCATGTAGGAGAAATCCTCCGCGCCCATGCTGGCCTGGGTGTTGTCGCGCACCCCCTGCGGCCCGCAGATGCCGGCCGCGACCTCGATGGCGAACGCCGCGCGCTCGGCGTTGTTGATCGTCGGCGGATAGCCGTAGCGGTATTCGACGTCGATCTTCACGCCGTACATCTTGGCCGCACCCTCGCAGATCTCTCGGATGCGCTTCTCGATCTCCTTGCGCTCCTCGGGCTTGGTGGTGCGCGTCGTGCCGCCGACATGCGCTTCGGTCGGGATGACGTTGTAGGCCGAGCCGCCCTTGACGAAGCCGACGGTGACCACGGCATTGGCGAATGGATCCATGTTGCGGCTGACGATGGTCTGCAGCGACAGCACGAGATTGGACGCTACGATCAACGGATCCTGGCTGAGATGCGGGTGCGCGGCGTGACCGCCCTTGCCGGTGATGCGCAGGTCCCAGCGGTCGGCCGCGGCGAGCAGCGGGCCGGGCCGCGTGGCGATCATGCCGAGCGGCAGGCCGGGCTTGTTGTGGATGGCGAACACGGCATCGCACGGGAATTTCTCGAACAGCCCGTCCTCGATCATCGCCTTGCCGCCGCCGCCGCCCTCTTCGGCCGGCTGGAAGATGAAGTGCACGGCGCCCTCGAAGTCGCGCTTCTCGGACAGCACCTTGGCCGCCCCCAGCAGCATGGCCGTATGGCCGTCATGGCCGCAGGCATGCATGCGCCCCTTGTTGGTCGAGCGATGGGCGAAGTCGTTGGTCTCGTCCATCGGCAAGGCATCCATGTCGGCGCGCAGCCCGATCGACTTCACCGAATTGCCCTTGCGCAGGGTGCCGACGACCCCGGTCTTGCCAAGGCCGCGCGTCACTTCGAGGCCCCATTCCGTCAGCTTGGCAGCGACGATGTCGGACGTGCGGTTCTCTTCATAGGCGAGCTCGGGATGGGCGTGGATGTCACGACGGATGGCGGAAATCTCGCCTTGAATCTCAAGCGCACGCGGTAGAACGGGCATTGGCTACTCCGGTTGGAACTTCCGCCCATCTTAGCCCAAAGTGCCCGAATGTTGTCGCTCCAGGAGATCGAAGAGGCCCGGCAAATCGTGCATGGCGCCATGCTGCCGACGCCGCAGTACGCTTGGCCGCTGCTCGCCAAGCGCACCGGCTGCGAGGTTTGGGTGAAGCACGAAAATCACACGCCGATCGGCGCTTTCAAGGTGCGCGGCGGCTTGATCTATATGGACCGGCTGAAGCGTCGTGCACCGGCGACCAGGGGCGTGATCAGCGCTACGCGCGGCAACCACGGACAAAGCATTGCACTTGCCGCCCGGCGCGCCGGTATCGCCGCCACCATCGTCGTGCCGCATGGCAACTCGACCGAGAAAAATGCCGCGATGCGCGGCTTCGGCGCCGAACTGGTCGAAGATGGCCATGATTTCGATGCCGCGCGGGAAACAGCGATGCGACTCGCCCAGGAACGCGGGCTGGCCATGGTGCCGTCGTTCCACCGCGACCTCGTGGCTGGCGTGGCAAGCTACGCGTTCGAGTTCATCAAAGCGACGCCCGCGCTCGACACGATCTACGTGCCGATCGGGCTCGGCTCGGGCATCTGCGGCGTCATCGCCGTGCGCGATGCACTGGGACCGGCGACCAAAGTGGTGGGCGTCGTGTCGACCGAGGCCCCGGCCTATGCGCTCTCCTTCACTGCCGGCAAGGTCGTGCCGACCAACAGCGCCAATACCATGGCCGACGGCAGGCCGTGCGCGGGCCGGACCACGAAGCGCTCGACGTGATCCTGAAGGGCGCCGACCGGATCGTGCAGGTGAGCGACGAGGAAGTGATGGCGGCGATGCGCGCCTACTACGAGGACACGCACCAGCTCACCGAGGGCGCGGGCGCGGCGCCGCTCGCGGCCCTGCTGCAGGAGCGCGACAAGATGAAAGGCAAGCGGGTCGGCTTGATCCTGAGCGGCGGCAATATCGACCGCGCGCTCTATCTGCGCGTCCTGGCCGGCGGCTGAGGTCCCTTTGCTTGCGGTTGGGGTGCCCAGGCGAGGTCGCTCTTCACCGCCTGCATGATGAAGGACGAGCGTGTGCCCCGAACACCGGGCATGCGCAGCAGTGCCTTCAACGCGAAGTCGCTGAAGCTCGGCAGGTCGGGCGTCAGCACATGCAGCAGGAAATCCATGTCGCCGGTCACGGCATAGCAGGCGACGACTTCCGGCCGGGCGCGGATCGCCGCCTCGAACGCCTCGACCGTCTTCTCCGAATGATCGTCGAGCGTCACCTGCACGAGCGCCTGCAGCGACAGTCCGACCGAGGGCGGCGCGACCAGCGCGGCATAGCGGGCGATCACGCCTTCTTCTTCAAGCCGCCGCACCCGGCGCTGGCAGGGAGTGGGCGAAAGCCCGACCTTGTCCGCGAGGTCAACGATCGGCAGACGGCCGTCGGCCTGCAGCGCCGACACGATGCGCTTGTCGATGTCATCGAGCTCGACCATGGAGATAATCTCCCCAAAGAGCTTTTTTCCGAGTGATTATCACTAAAACGGGGATATCTGTCGTCCTATTTCGCAAGGATTCACCCCGGCCTTCGCACCCATATTTCCGGCATGGAGAACTCTGTCCCCTTTGAGGATTTGCGCGGCGACTACCGCCAGATGGCGGCCGACTGGACGGTGGCGCAGCATGCCGATCTCTATTCCGATGAGGATCAGGAGACGTGGCGTTTGCTGCTCGACCGCCAGAGCAGGTTGGCAGAGAAGCACGCCTGCGCCGAATTCCTTGAAGGTCTCAAGGTGTTGGGCGTTGCCAGCCGCATTCCGGATTTTGCCGAGATCAATGCACGCCTCGAGCCGTTGACCGGCTGGCGGATCGTCGGCGTACCGGGCCTCATTCCAGACGCGGTATTCTACGATCACCTGGCGCACCGGCGCTTCCCGGTCACGGTGTGGATCCGCACGCGCGCAGAGCTCGACTACCTCGTCGAGCCCGATCTGTTCCACGACTTCTTCGGCCACGTGCCGCTGCTCACGAATCCGGTGTTCGCCGACTACATGCAGCTCTACGGCCAGCGCGGCGTGGAGGCAGGGGGCAAGATCGACCTGCTGGCACGGCTTTATTGGTACACCGTCGAATTCGGCCTGATCCGCACTGCACAGGGCCTCAAGATCTATGGCGCCGGCATTCTTTCCTCGGCCAAGGAAGTGAAGCACGCGATCGAAGGCAGCGACGTCGAGCGCCTGCCGTTCGAAGCGGCGACCGTGATGCATCGGCCCTACGAGATCGACAGGCTGCAGAACACCTACTTCGTGCTCGACGACTTCAAGCAGCTGTTCGAGGCGGCGCAGACCCGCGTGGCTTAGAGGATGACGAGCCCGTCGACGGCGACGACACCCTCGCCGTCCTTCTTTACCAGCAGCGGATTGATCTCGGCTTCGCGCACGTCGGCGAATGCCTTGTGCGCCAGCACCGAGAACGACGCGATCGCCTTGGCAAGCGCGCCAACATCGCCCTTGGGCATGTTGCGATAGCCGCGGACGATGGCGAGGCCCTTCACTTCCTCGATCATCTCATGCGCTTCGGCCTCGCCCACCGGCGCCAACCGCGTCGAGGCATCCTTGTAGATCTCGGCCAGCACACCGCCCAGGCCGACCGTGACCGTCGGCCCGACCAGCGGATCGCGGCGGAAGCCCAGGATCACTTCGGCCAGGCCGCGCTCCATCTTCTGCACCAGGAAACCCTCCAGCCGGGCATTGGGCGCATGCACCTTCACCCGCTTCTCGATCTCGCGCGCCGCCACGGAAGCAGTCTGACTGTCGGACAGGCCGAGCGCCACGCCGCCCGCCTCCGTCTTGTGCGCGATGTCGGCCGACAGGATTTTCAGCGCCACCGGCGCTCCCACCTCGTCGACGGCCGAAGCCACGCGGCGAGCGTCCGGCACTGCCATCGACTTGGCTGTCGGCATGCCCAGCGCCGCAAACAGCTGGGCCGCGCGCCGCTCGTCGAAGCCAGAGGCCTTGCCGGCTGCCAGCGCCTCGAGCGCCGCCTTCGGCGGCTCGCCAAGTTTCGGTTCGGGCTGCGGCGCGCGCCTCAGCAGGCATACCGCCATCGCCTCGGCGCACGATTCGGGATGGCGGAAGGCCGGCACGCCCGCTGCCGTCAGCAGCGCCAGCGACTTGTCGGCGGCGGGCGTGAACGATACCGCGAACGGCTTGTCCGATTTGGCGAACTTCAACAGCGGCTCGACCGCCAGCTCGGGATTGAACTGGGCCGACGAGCCGACGACGAAGATCGCGGCATCGTTGCCGTCATCCGCCAGCAGCCGCTCGATCGTGCCCGACACGATCTCGGATTTGGCGCCGGCGAGCGTCAGGTCGACCAGCTTGCCCTCGCCGGCCGCAATGCCGAGGGGCTTCAGCCAATCGACCAGGGCCTGCGGCGGATCGGAGATGTCGAGGCCCGCCATCGCCATGGCGTCGACCACCATGGCCGCACCGCCGCCCGTCGTCGTCGCAACGGCGACACGCTTGCCTTTGGGGGGCGGACGATCGACCAGCAGTGACGGGACGTCGACAAGGGACTCGAACATCGACACGCGGGCGATGCCGTGGCGCCGGCAGAAGGCATCGAACGTCGCATCGGACCCGGCAATGGCGCCGGTATGCGACTTGGCCAGTTCCTGGCCGATATCCGAGCGGCCGAGCTTGTAGGCGATCACCGGTTTGCCCGCTTGGTGCGCGCGCCGCGCCGCGCGTGCCAGCCGCTCGCCGTCACGCAAGGTCTCCATGAACAACAGGATGGCCCTGGTCTTGGGATCGTCGACCAGCAGGTCGGCGATCTCGCCTACCTTGAGATCGACTTCGTTGCCGACCGAGATCAGGCGCGAGAAGCCGATGCGGCGCGCATCGGCGCGCGACAGCAACGCGCCGATCAGGCTGCCGCTCTGGCTCACGAGGCCCCAATTGCCGGTGCGCAGCTTCTCGACCGCAAAGGCTGCATTGGCCGTCAGCGCCATCGGCGGGTCGGTGCTGACCGTGCCGATCGAGTTGGGCCCGACCAGGCGAATGCCGGTGTCGGCGACGATGCGTTCCAGCTCGTGCTGCATGGTGGCGCCGGCGGCGCCGGCATCGGCGAAGCCGCCAGCAAGGATCGACGCCACCTTCACGCCGCGCCGTGCGCACACGGCCAGCGCATCGACCGCCTGCTGGCCGTTCAGCAGGATGTAGGCGTGGTCGATCTCGCCTTCGATCGCGCCGATGTCTTTGTAGGCCTTGAGGCCGAAGATCTCGGTCCGCCCCGGATTGACCGGCAACACCTCCCCCCGAAAGCCGTGCCTGGCCAAGAAGCGCTGCGGCCGCGACGTGGTGCGCTTCTCGTCGGACGAGGCGCCGATCAGGGCGATGCGCTTTGGCTCGAAAAGGGCGTGAAACAGCTCGGTCATGAAGGCACTATAGCGGCCATGACCATCAAGCGCGTGACCTCTCCCCACGTCCCCGAACCGCCTCCCGAAAGGTGGTCGAACTGCCTCGTCTGCGACGGCATCGCCTATGTCTCAGGCATGACCTGCCGCGGCATCGACGACGCCAAGCTCAAGGGCATGGACGAGTACGAGCAGGCCAAGGTGATCTTCGGCAAGATCAAGAGCATGGTCGAAGCGGCGGGCGGCGCCATGTCCGACGTGGTGAAGGTCACGATCTTCGTGACCAACATCAAGAACAACACCAAGGTCTGGAAGGCCCGCGCCGAGTTCTTCAAGGGCGACTTCCCGGCCTCGACGCTCGTGCAGGTGGCGGCGCTGGCCGCGCCCGAGATCCTGGTCGAGATCGAGGCCATTGCGCACATCGGCAAGGGCCCGCGATAGCGCTGCGACCTCATGCTGAGGAGGCCGCGACGCGGCCGTCTCGAAGCATGGGAATGAGCACCGTTGTTGTCGCCCACCCTTCGAGACGCTCGCGGCGCTCGCTCCTCAGGGTGAGGATGCTGTCCGATCTACATGTGTGAGTACATCGTCTTGCCGGCGACCGGCATGGTGGCCTTGAGGATGGTGCCGCCGTCGATCCTGGCGCTCGGCCGGGACACGACCATGTAGAGGTCGCGCCCCGAGAAGGCGATGTTGGTGCAGAAGATGTCGTCGCCGACATCGATGTGATGCGCCGGCCGTCCGAGCGAATCGAAATGCCAGACGGTCGTGCTGGGATGCGCCACCACCAGGCCGCCCGTCTCGTCGAGCGCCATGCCGTCGGGACCGGCATGACCGCCGGTCATCTGGATGAACAGGCCCACCTTGCTCGCCATGCCATCGCCCATCAGCGGCAGCCGCCAGACGGCATTGCCGCGCGTGACGCCGACATAGAGCACCGTCTCGGCCTTGTTCATGACCAGCCCGTTGGGGCTCGGCACTGTGTTGACCAGCAGGGTGAGCTTGCCCGTGGTGTCGTAGCGATAGACGCGCCCGGTAGGATCATGCAGGCCGGTCTGGCCCTGGTCGGTGAAATAGAGATCGCCGCTGGCGGCGAAGAAGAGGTCGTTGACGCCCTTGAAGCTTTCCGATGCGCGATGCTCGATCACCGGCGTCACCTTCCCGCTCGACGGATCGAGCAGCATGATGCCGCGCTTGTAGTCGGTGATGAAAATGCGGCCGTCCTTGTGGATCTTGAGGCCGTTCGGCCAGCCGTCATACTCCGTCACCAAGGTCCATTCGCCCGCCGGACTGATGCGGAAAACCCGGCCGAACGGAATGTCGGTGACGTAGAGATTGCCGGCGCGGTCGAAGCTCGGTCCTTCCAGAAACGATTCCAGCTCCTGGCCTGCCGCATTGGCGTCGGCCCAGGATGAGCGGCGTTTCTTGCGGAACTGCGTGGGCATACGCGACCACTCGGCGCCAGCGATCGGCTTGGTAAGCCCCCACATGACTTAAGCCGCCTTCACTTCCCGCTCGGCCTTGAGCGCCCGTACGGTCTCGCGCAGCGCATGCACCGTCTTCTCGATCTCGGCGCCGCCATGCGTCGCCGAGACGAAGCCGCCCGGCGCTCCCATGACGTCGACGCCGTGGCTCATCAAGCCCATGCGGATCTTGCCGGTAAGCGGGCCCGCGCCTCGGGCGCCCTTGATCTTGGCGACCGGAACCTTGAGCGGATCGAAATTCGCCGGATCGATCGGATCGCCGTAGGGATTGGGATAGATCAGGAAGGTCGAGCTCTGGCCGTAGATGCCCCACGGCACGCCTTCCTTCACCAGCACTTCGGTAAGCGCCTTGCGCAGCTCGGCCGCAGTCCTGTTGGCCTTCTCGGCGAGGTCCTCGTCGCGGACCAAGGTCAGCGCCGTCACCGCCGCGGCGGCCGACAGCGGGTTGGCGTTGTAGGTGCCCGGATGCTGGATCCTCTCGACCTTCTTGGCCGCCGTGGCGGCGTGATCGATGCGATCGAGGATGTCGCGCTTGCCGGCAACCGCGCCGCCCGGCAGGCCGCCGGCCACGATCTTGGCCTGGATGCAGAGGTCGGGCGTGACGCCGAACGCCTTCTGCGCGCCGCCCGACGACCAGCGATAGCCGGTGATGACCTCGTCCATCAGCATGACGACGCCCTTCTTCTTCGTGGCGTCACGCACTGCCTGGATGAAGCCCGGCGGCAGCGGCGCCTGGCCCCACGACGCGCCCGACGGCTCGAACATGACGGCAGCGATGTCGTCCCTCTCCTCGATCAGTTTTACGACTGCCGCGACGTTGTCGCTCGGCATGACGATCGACAAAGCGCTCACCTCCATGGGCACGCCCGGCGTCGTGCCGCCATCGTAGGTTGCGCCCGCTCCCGCCGTCACATTGTCGTGCCAGCCGTGAAAGTGGCCGATGAAGCGCACGATCTTTTCCTTGCCGGTGTAGGCGCGGGCGAGGCGGATCGCCATGTGCGAGGCCTCGGTGCCTGACGCCGTGAAGCGCACCTTCTCGGCGCAGGGCGTGAGCTCGCACACCAGTTCGGCCCAGCGCACTTCCAACTCGTGGCTGGAGCCATAGTGCGTGCCGAGCTCCATCTGCTTTTTCACCGCCTCAACGACGGCCGGATGGGAATGGCCGAGCAGCATGGCGCCGTGGCCGCCGAAATAATCCACATACTCGTTGCCATCGACGTCCCATTTGCGCGGACCCTTGGCCTTGGCGACGTGGATCGAATAGGGGTCGAGATAGCGCGCATCGTGCGTAATGCCGCTCGGCAGCACCTTGCGGGCGCGCTCAAACAGCGCACCGGACCCCGGCGTGCGAGCGCGATAGTCGGTGACGATCGCGGAATTGGTGGGTGCCGGCGCGCTGCTCATTTTGCCCTCGATTCTTTAATGCCGCAGCATCGCAAGCCTCGCTTGCATCGCCAAGGGCTGCGGTCTAATCCCGTCCCCACTTTCCGCAGACCGGAGCCCGCAAAAGTGACTGCCCCCTCGACTGCCCAGGTGAATGCGAAGCCGCGTGGCCGCCAGTTCTTCAACAATCCCGGTCCGACCAACATTCCCGACCGCATCCTGCGGGCGATGGACCGGCCTGTCATGGACTTCCTCTCGCCGGAATTCCTCGAGATCCAGCGTGCGTGCACGGCCGGCGTGAAGCGCATCTTCAAGACCGACCAGGAGTTGTTCTTCCACGCCTCGACCGGTCACGGCGCGTGGGAAGCGGCCGTCGCCAACCTGTTCTCGCCGGGCGAGCTCGTGCTCGTGATCGAGACCGGCTACTTCTCGCTGGGTTTCAAGGAGCTCGCCGAAACGATCGGACTCAAGGTCGAGGTCGTGCCCGCCGACTGGCGCAAGGGCATCGATGTCGCGCGCGTGGCCGAGCGCCTCGCCGCCGACAAGAACCACGAGATTAAGGCGGTGCTCGCCGTCCACAACGAGACCGCGACTGGCATGGTGCTGCCGATGGCCGAGGTGCGCCGCGCGCTCGACCAGGCCAAGCATCCGGCGATGCTGCTCTGCGACACGATCTCCTCGCTCGGCAGCATGGAATACAAGATGGATGCCTGGGGCATCGATGTCACGATTGCCGGCAGCCAGAAGGGCCTGATGCTGCCAACGGGTCTCGCCATGACTGGCGTCAGCAACAAGGCGATGGAAGCCACCCGCAAGGCCAAGCTGCCGAAATACTACTTCAACTGGGAACTGATGGCCTCGCGCAAGCCGCAGCGCTTCAACGGCACCGTGCCGGTGCATTTCTTCTACGGCCTGCAGGAATCGATCAAGATGATCGAGGAAGAGACGCTGGAAGGCGTGTTCGCCCGCCATGCCCGCCTCGCCGAAGCGACGCGCGCCTGCGTGCGGGCCTGGGGAGCCGACGGCAAGGGCCCCTCGCTGTTCGGCCAGACCGAGGACCGCCTCTCCAACTCGGTGACGACGGTGATGATGCCGGAAGGCCACACCTCGGACGCCATGCGCAAGGCGGCACTCGAGCGCTTCAATCTGTCGCTCGGCGGCGGCCTGGGCCCGCTGATGGGCAAGGTGTTCCGCATCGGCCATCTCGGCGACCTCAACGAGCCGATGCTGCTCGGTTGCCTCGCCACCACCGAACTCGCGATGAAGACCGTCGGTGTGCCGTTCGCGCCGGGCGGCGTCGACGCCGCCATCGAATCGCTGGCGAACTAGAACGCCGGCTTCTTGGCGAACGTCGCGATCAGGTGCTCAGGCCGGACACCGGCAAAGGTGGTCGACTTGTCGATCGTCGGCCGCACCTCAAGCCCGGTCACGGCATCGAAGCGCGACGTCGAAGGGTTGAAGGCGTAGAGCTGGCCCTCGGTCAGATTGAACCACCAGGCGTGCAGCACCAGCTTGCCGGCCGCCACCCGCTCGGCGATCCACGGGAAGCCCATCAGGTTGAGCACGCTGTTGACGACCGATGCCTGCTCGACGGCGCGCACGATCTCAGTCCGCGGCCTGCCCGCCATCTCGCGCAGGGCAAGCTCGCGCACATCCTGCGCCACCGCGGTCCACGTCGAGAGGTAGTCGTAGTCGGCGAACGCGCTCTTGTCGCCGTCGACCAGGGCCGCGATGCCGCCGCACAGGGCATGGCCCAGGATCACGATGTGCTCGACCTCGAGCCCGCGCACGGCGAACTCGATGGCCGCCGACGTGCCGTGCTGGCGGGTGTCGGGCGGGATCTGGGCTGGCGGCACGATGGCGCCGATGTTGCGCACGGTGAAAATGTCGCCGGGCTGGGTCTGGGTCAGAATGCCCGGATCGACGCGGGCGTCGGCGCAGCCGATGATCAGGATCTTGGGGCTTTGCCCCTCGGTCGCGAGCTTCTCGAACAGGTCGAGATGCTCGCGGTAGTATCCCAGCCTAAAGTCCCTGAAGCCCTTGAGGAGTCTTTCCAGCGCCATGGTCCCCCTGCAATGACCCAAGAATTGCTCTACGACAAGCGCGACAAAGTGGGCTGGATCACGTTCAACCGCCCGCAAGCCCGCAATGCGCTGACCTTTGCGATGTATGAAGGGTTGGCCGAGATCTGCAGGCGGGTGACCGAAAGCCGCGAGGTGCGGGCGCTGGTGATCAGCGGCGCGGGCGACAAGGCCTTCGCCGCGGGCACCGATATCGCCCAGTTCCGCGACTTCAAGGACGGCGAGGACGGCATCGCCTACGAGCGCAAGATGGACCGCATCCTCGACAGCATCGAGCGCTGCCCGGTGCCGACCATCGCCGCCGTCAACGGCTTCTGCACCGGCGGCGGGGCGGCCATCGCGGCGGTCTGCGACTTCCGCATCGCCTCGGCAAGCGCCCAGTTCGGCTTTCCGATCGCCCGCACGCTCGGCAATTGCCTCTCCATGCCGAACTACGCCCGCCTCGCTGCCCTGATCGGCCCGCAGCGGGTCAAGGAGATGCTGCTGCTCGCCAAGCTGATCGACGCACCGACGGCGCTGCAGGTCGGGCTGGTGAGCGAGATGCTGGCCGACCAGCCGGCACTGCTCGCCCGCGCCGATGCGTTGGCCAAGACGCTGGCAAGCCACGCGCCGATCACGATGTCGATCACCAAGGAGGCCTTGCGGCGATTGCAGGCCAAGCTTGGCGACGAGAATATCGACGACCTGGTCCGCCACACCTACGGCAGCGCCGATTTTCGCGAAGGCATGGACGCCTTCCTGAACAAGCGCCCGCCGAAATGGACGGGAACCTAACCGCGCTCGGCTGCCAGCGCCTCGGCGACACTCGCAATCGTCGCCGTGACGTCGTCGCCGGTGGTGCGCCAGTTGCACACCGAGATGCGCATCACCCGCATGCCGCGCCAGGTCGAGCCGCCGAAGAAGGCGACACCCGCGTCCTGGATGCGACGGATGACGCGGTCGGTGAATGTGTCGTGCTCGCCCGTCTTCGAAGAGAAGCGCACCAGGCCCTGGTTGATCACCGGCATCGAGGCGATCTCAGCGCCCGGCAGCGCGCCGATCTCGCTCACCAGCCGCGTCGCGTGGGCCGAACAGCGCTCGACCATGTCGGCGATGCCGGCGCGGCCGAGCGACCTCAGGGCGGTATAGAGCGGGAAGCCGCGGCCGCGGCGTGACCATTCGGGATTCCAGTCTTTCTGGTTGCGCACCGCCTCGACCGGCACGGAGTAGCTGGTGTCCTGCGCGAACGACGCCTTGTGCGCGGCGGCATCGCGCACGAACACCAGCCCCGAATCGAACGGCAGGTTGAGCCATTTGTGGCCGTCGGTCGCCCACGAGTCGGCACGCTCGACGCCGTCCAGCAGGCTCCTATAGCGCGCGCTTGCGCCGACCCACAGACCGATCGCGCCGTCGACATGCACCCACGCCTTGGCGGCGTGCGCCGCCTCACACGCAGGCCCGAACGGATCGAACATCCCGGTATTGAGATCGCCCGCCTGCAGCAGTACGACCGTCGGCCCTCCGCCGCTCTCCTTCAGCGCGGTCTCGAGCGCGCCCACGTCGATCCGGCCTAAATTATCGGCGCGCACATATTTCACCGCGTCGGTGCCGATACCGAGCACACGTGCGGCACGCAGGATCGATTCATGGCGGTTCTCGGTGGTCAGGATCCGGATCGGCGGCGCACCCGACACGCCCCTGGCTTCGACGTCCCAGCCGCGATCGCGCAGCAGCTTGTGCCGCGCCGACGCGAGCGCCGTCGTATGCGCCATCTGGCAGCCGGTCACGAGCGCGAACGAGGCTGAATCCGGCAGGCCAAGCAATTGCTTGATCCACTCGCCGCACACCTGCTCGACGACCGCCTCGGCCGGCGCGGTGACGTTGGACGCCGCGTTCTGATCCCATGTCGAGGTCAGCCAGTCGGCCGCCAGAGCGGCGGGCAGCGTGCCGCCGATGACCCAGCCGAAAAAGCGGCCGCCGGCCGAGCCCATTAGGCCGCCGTCGCAATCGCGCACCAACTCGTCGATCACGGCCTCATCGGCCACGCCCTGTTCCGGCAGTGGCTTCGCCAGCCGCCGCTGCAGCTCTGCCAGCGGGACTTGCGGAGCGATCGGCCTCTCCGGCAGCGATTCCAGATATTTCGCGGCATGCGCTGCCGCCACGTTGAGAACGTTCATCATGGTCAGGGTTTAACGCCAGGGCAAAAGGCGATTGCTACGGTCGCGGCCGAATAGTCGGTCGATGCTGACAGGGAGCGACAGCAGCCTTCAGAAGCTCGCCTCGACCGCCCCTAGGCCGACGAACTCGCCGCGTGCCCTGGTCCCGGGCTGGTAGTAGCGCAGGCCGGTCCATGAGCCGGTGGTGATCGCCAGGCCGGCGCGGATGCCGCCGCGCTGGCGCACCGCGTGATCGATCATCCAGGCAAGCGGACGGACCGGATCGACGGCGCCCAGCCCGCCCTTCTGATCGACCTCGACCTTGCCGTCGACCAGCAGACGCACCTGCAGGTTGGGCCAGTCGAGCTTCTTCCAGTCCTTGATGGAAGTGCCGATCACCAGGGCATGGTTCATCTGGTTGTCGGCCAGCAGCCACTCGGGATCGCAGTCCTTGAAATTGGCGAGTCGCGTGTCGACCACTTCCATGCCGACGAAGGCATCGCCGACCGCGGCCAGGGCCTCGTCGCGTCCCACGGGCTCCTTGCGCGCCGCCACGTCCTTCGCGATATGGAAGGAAATTTCGATCTCGACGCCAATCATGTGCATCGCCTTGCCGTCGAATTTGGCCGGCGACTTCATCAGCGCGCCGGCCAGCAGCGGTGCGCAATTGGGCTGGGCGGTCGGCGTGCGGGCACCCACTTTCCAGCCCGAGACCGGGCCGGTCGCCTTGGCCACGCCATCCTGGATGGCATAGACCTGCGCGCGATTCTGCAGCTTGAAGGGCGGCGGCACCTGGACGCCGGAACGCCGCGCCTGCAACAGGCTTTGCACCGCGTTGGCGACATCCTGGCTCATGCTAAGCTCCGGCAAAAGACGAACAATGGAGGGAAACATGCCCTATGCCAGCGGTCGCGTCATTCACGACGCCGACGCCCACATCATGGAACTGCCGGGCTTCCTCAGCGAGCACCTTGAGGCGAAGTACCGCGATGTCGTGACCGATGCCCGCCTGTTCCCGCGCCGTGACGGCTTCCAAAGCCGGATCGCCGAGGCTGATCGCGCCCGCAGCGAGGTCTTCGACGATTCGCAGATCATGCTGGCCAAGAACTGGAGCGCGCTGGGCTCGTGGCGCCAGCAGGACCGGCCGCGCTCGATCGACCTCCTTGGATTCTCGAGCCAGCTCCTGTTCACCACGGCGCTCCTCAATTTCTCCAACCTGCTGGAGAGCGGCGACGATCACGAGCTGGCCTATGCCGTGGCGCGCGCCCACACGCGCCACATGGTCGATTTCTGCTCGGTCGACAGGCGCCTCATCCCGACCGGATACGTGCCGCTGCTCGACTTCGAGCGCACCAGGAAGGCCGCGCGCGAGACGATCGAGCTGGGCGCCAAGGCGCTGCTCATCCCGTCGCGCTGCCCGAACGGCCATTCGCCCAGCCACATTGGCTTCGATCCGCTGTGGGCGATGGCCGAGGAGGCCGGCCTGCCGATCGTGTTCCACGTCGGCGGCGGGGGCGTGCTGCTCGAGAAGGCTTATTTCAACAACGGCCTGCCGCCGGTGCCCGACTTCCATGGCGGCGACGACAATTTCAAGTCGATCGATTACATGGCGATCGGTTATCCGCCGATGAAGGCGCTGACGGCATTGATCGTCGATCGCGTGCTCGACCGCTTTCCACGCTTGAAGTTCGGCGTCATCGAGCAAGGCGCGTCGTGGCTGCCCGGCTGGATGCGCAACATGGATAGCGCGCACAACGCCTTCTACAAGAACGAAGAGCGGCTGCAGAAGATGTCGCTCAAGCCCAGTGAGTTCGTGAAGCGCCAAGTGAGGGTCACGCCCTATCCGCACGAAGACACCGGCTGGATCATCGCCAACTCCGGTGACGAGGTCTGCCTCTTCTCGTCGGACTATCCGCATGTCGAAGGCGGACGCAATCCGATCAAGCGTTTCGAAGCGTCGATGGCGGCGGCCGGCATCAGCGAGGCGCAGAAGCAGCGTTTCTATTGCGACAATTTCGTCGACCTCATGGGCAAGGGGCTCCCGTCATGAGCTACACCACGCTGTTGATCGAGCAGACCGGCGCGGTCCGCAAGATCACCACCAACCGGCCGGAAGTGCTGAACGCGCAGAGCCGCATCCTGCTCGAGGAACTCGACGACGCTTTCAACAGAGCCGTCGACGATGCCGCCGTGAAGGTCATCATCCTGGCCGGTGCCGGCAAGCATTTTTCCGCCGGCCACGATCTCGGCAGCCCGCAGGAAATGGCGGACCAGAAGAAGACGCCGCTCGAGCCCGGCTTCAAGGGCGAGTATCGCCGCCTCTACGATCGCTTCTTCGAAAACACCATGCGCTGGCGCGACCTGCCCAAGCCCACCATCGCCCAGGTCCAGGGTTACTGCATCATGGGCGGCATGATGATCGCCTCGGCCTGCGATCTGATCATCGCATCCGACGATGCGCTGTTCGCCGACCGTGCCGTCAAATGGGGCGGCAGCCACGTGCAGTATTTTTCGATGCCGTGGGATCTCGGGCCGCGCAAGGCCAAGGAATATCTCTTCACCGGCGATTTCATTCCGGCGGCAGAAGCCGAGAGGCTCGGGCTAGTGAACCGCGTCGTGCCGCGTGCCAAGCTTGAGGAGGAGACCATGGCGCTGGCGCAGAAGATCGCCGAGCGCGACCCGTTCGCGCTCAAGTTCGCCAAGGCCTCGGTCAACGAGATGATGGACGCCCAAGGCTTCCGTGACGCGCTGCACGGCGCGTTCAAGAACTACATGATGACGATCCCGCACCGCATCGAGATGGGCACCTACGGCCCCGCAGCACGCGAGAAGAACCCGAAGGACCGTTTCGCCGTGCTCAACAAGAAGAGCGGCGGCTAAGTTCTATACGACAGAATCGTCGATTATTAGCGGTCGGGGTTATGATCCCGGCCATGCTGGCAGAACTCGAAAATGAGACCCGTCCGCCGTTTAATTCCCGTCAAAAAATGGGAAACGGCGAGCCTAGCGGCATGCGGCCCGCACCGTGGGCAAGATCGCCTGGGCAAAACGGCGGGCGCCCTCGATGGAAAAATGGCCGTTGTCCACGAAGTCGGCCGGCCCGAACGATTCGGGTGGCAGCGTGATGGAGCTGTCGCCCGCCGTTTGCGCGACGAGTGCCATCCGATCATTGAGCCGCTGCAATGCCGCCGGCACATCGCGATCGCGCACCAGCGGCAGCCACCCGTAGCGACCCTCGCCGGTGAAGGCGGCGCGATTGATGAGCTGGCCGACCCAGATCGTGGCCACGCCGCGGGAACGGTTGATCGCCGAGATCGTGCGCAGGTTGCGCTCGAAGTCGGCCGCCAGCACCGGATCGTCCCCCTGCCCGATCGGCTGCGAATAAGGGTTGGCGTCGTCGGGATAGTGCACCGTATCGACGATATTGCCGAGAAAGCGTGTGACCAAGGTTAGCGCCGGCGAGATCGTGATGTTGGAGCCGCCAATGCGGCGAAGCTTCAGCGAGTCGACCTGGCTGATCAGGTGGAAGTCGGCATAGGCCGCGTCGAGGTGGGCAATATGGGCGTTCCGCAGATCGTTCCAGCCGACATAGTAGATGGCACAGCGCGGCGAGCGGCCGAACTTGTCCTCGTAGAAGGCGGTCTGGGCAACGTGCTCGACCGTGGTATAGCCCGGCACCCCGTGATTGACGACGAAGTAGCGCCCACGTCCCAATCCGTCAGCCAGCCGGTCGCTCCACGTGCCGCCCTCGCCGACGCCGATGTCGTAGGTCGACGAGCCACCGTAGGTGGCGACGACGATGTGCCCGTCGATGTCGGCCGGCCGGGGTTCGCTGCCGCGCGTACCGGCCGAGGTGTGGCTGAACCTGAGCCCATTCGGACTCGTGACATTGATCGAGGGAATCAGCACCGCCTGCAACAGCGGATGCCACCGGAAGCGCTGCACCTCTTCGGTATTGGGCGGCATGAGCGAGGCGATGTCGCGGCCGCTGCGTTCGAGGGCAAACGACCCGACGCCCCAGCAAAGCTCGATGAGTCCCAGCACGAGCAAGGTCCAGGAAAGACGCGGCCAGCGCGCCGTGACGAGCGCCGCCAGGAGCAGAAGCCCGACATAGAGGAAGTAGGACGCCCGCGGTCCGGACCAGGCGAGTTCGCCGACCGCATGCAGCCACAGCACAACGCCAATCGCACTCGCAAGAAGCAACGCACCGACGAAGTGCGCCGTCCTGTCGCCGGAAGGACGACGGCGCACACTCAAGTATTGCATGGCAGGTTCAGCCGTCCTCAAGATGAGGCATCGCCATTGTGAGGGGAACCATGGCCACTGTCATTCACAACGCTGCTATCGCCACGATCGACGATAGCGACACGGTCCGCTACGACGCCGCGATCGCGGTCGACGGCGATCGCATCGCCGCCATCGGCGGAAATGCCGAGATTCTCTCGCGTTATCCGACTGCAGAACGTGTGAACGGGAGCGGCAATCTGGTGATGCCGGGCTTCGCCAACGCGCACACGCACCTCACGATGACGCTCGCACGCGGCGTGTTCGAGGATCTCTCGCCGCCGCACAAGCCGCCCTTCTCTGGCGGTCTGTCGCCGATCCCCATGCCCAAGCTCACGCCGGACGAACAGCGCACATTCGCCTTGTTGGGTGCGCTCGAGGCGCTGCGCTCGGGCACGACGCTTGTGCTCGAGGACGGCGCCGACACGCCCGACTATGCCGATGCACTGGCCGATACCGGGCTCCGTCTGCTGCTCGGCGTGCGTGCTTGGGACCGCACCGGCACCGAGATCGGAGATCCCGCGCCCTACCGGCTCGACCGGGCGCTGGGGCAACGCCACCTCAAGAAGATCGAGGACGCCTTCAAGCAATGGAACGGCAAGGCCGAAGGCCGGCTGCGCATCGCCGTCTCCGCCTGGGCGCCCGATATGTGCTCGCCCGAGCTGCTCAGGGAACTGAGCACCCTGCAGAAGCAGCTCGGCACCTGGGCCACCATCCACCTCAACCAGATATGGGGCGAGGTCGCCGCCATCCAGGCGCACCGCAACTGCCTGCCGACCGAGTATCTGGCCGATCTGGGCTTCCTCAACGAGCGCGTGATCTGCGCCCATTGCCGCTGCATGGATCCGCGCGAGGAGAAGCTGCTGGGCCAGGCGCGCGCCACGGTCTCCTTCAACTCGGCGATCGCGGCGCGCCGCGGTCTCAGCCCACGCATCGCCGATCTCGAGTCGCATGGCTGCACGATCGCCATGGGCAGCGACAACATGGCCGAGGACATGGTCGAGGTGATGCGCACCGGCCTCTTCATGGAGAGGGTGCGGCGCGAGAACGGCCGCGAGCCGACGCCCGAGCAGGCACTGCGCTGGGCGACGCGCAACGGCTACCGCGCGCTCGGCGTGCCCGATGGCGGCTGGCTGGCGCCGGGCAACAAGGCCGACCTGATCGTGGTCGACCTGCACCGCGCCCACCTGGTGCCGGTGCTGCGCGTCGTGTCGGACTTCGTGCATAACGGCCAGCCGCGCGACGTCCAGTCCGTCATGGTCGACGGCAAGTGGCTGATGAAGGACAACGAGGTGCTCGTGCTCGACGAGGACAAGCTGCTGGCTGACGCCCAGCGGATCGCGCAGGCCCGCTGGGCACAGCAGTTCAAGGCGCTGAGCGGCACCAAACCGCCGGCAGGCTTCGATCCGGCCGCCTTGCCTATGTGACCGCGACCTGGATTCGGTCAGCTGTCAGCGCGGCTCGTAGGGGCCGCGCCAGCGCGACGAACCACCGGCGCCCAGGCCAGCCGCATTGTTGCTGTAGGGCACGGTGGCGATGAGCGGATGCTCGGAAGCAGCTTCCGCTTTCGGGCGCGTCGCGAAATCGGTTTGGACGTCGTTCACGCCGGTCGAACCCTTGGCGCCGGAACGGTCGACGGCCGGGTTGCCGCTCGACGGAGTCTGCGCCCAGGCAGTGATGGCGACGAATGTCACGATTGCTGCGATGAACAGGGTCTTTGTCATGGTGATGATCCTCAGGACAACTCCCCGTGTTGGAAAGGCGCTTCACTCTCCGAATGGTTATCGGGGGCGCGTGCGCGGCGCCGGCGCTCCGGCGCCGCCACGACGCGAACGACTACTGATGGTTCGTCGGCTGAGCGCTCGGCGAATGCGCGACGCTGCCCGACGGCATCGAGTTCACGACCGCGCTGACATTGTTGGCGGCGGTCGATCCGGACGCACCGGAACGATCGACGGCAGGATTGCCATCCGCGCCCGGCTTGGGTGCGGCGGCCTGCGTCGTCGGCTTCGACGCCAAGACGGCGCCGACATTGTTCGCCGCGGTTGAACCGGATGCACCGGAACGATCGACGGCAGGATTGCCGTCGTCTCCCGGCTTGGCCGGTGTCGTCGACGCACGAGGCGTGGTGAACACCGATTCGACGTTGTTGCCGGCCGTCGAGCCTGGTGCGCCGCTACGTGTGACTGCAGGAGACTGCGCGAAAGCTGCGGAGGCGACGAGCGTCGCGCACGCAGCGAACAAGAGAGATTTGGTCATAGGCGTTTCCTTCTGCTCACATCTCCCCGTAGCGCCAGAATAAACCCACGCTTGCGGGAATGTTGCGTCAGGTTCGCGTAATTTACTTGTCAGCCGGGAGTAAGGGTGTGCGAGACTGCATCGCCTGCAACTTCGAGGGGAACGAAGATGACGCAAGCAGCGATGGAATTTCCGGCAAGCGGCGGTACTTCACTCGAGCGAGATCGCATTCGTCGACGGGCGATCATCTCGAGCTCCGTCGGCAACTTCGTCGAGCTCTACGACTTCCTGATCTATGGCCTGTTCGCCGCACAGATCGCCGCCAACTTCTTTCCCAAGGGCGATCCGACGATCGCGCTCTTGCAGGCGTTCGCGATCTACGGCGTCGGCTTCTTCATGCGGCCGGTGGGCGCGATCGTCATCGGCGCCTACGGCGATCGTCACGGCCGCAAGAACGCGCTGGTCGTCACCGTCGGCCTAATGGCCGGCGCGACGGCGCTGACCGGCCTCATTCCCTCTTACACCAGTTTCGGCATCGCAGCGCCGTTGCTGCTGCTGATCTGCCGCCTCGTGCAAGGCTTCTCGACCGGCGGCGAATGGGGTGGCTCGGCGACCTTCCTCGTCGAGTTCGCGCCGCCCGGCAAGCGCGGCCTCATCGGCTCGGTGCAGCAGTTCAGCGTCGGGCTCGCGCTGATCGCTGGCACCCTCACCGCCGCCGTGCTGAACGGCTGGCTGAGCAAGGACGACATGATCGCCTGGGGCTGGCGCATTCCGTTCCTGATCGGCTTCGTGCTGGCGCCGATCGGTCTCTACCTGCGCTCGCGCGTGGCGGAGAGCCCGGCCTACAGCCGCACCGTCGAGCACAAGCAGGTCGCGGCGAACCCGTTCGTCGAAGCTCTGACGACGCATCGCCGGCCGGTGCTTGCTGCCTTCGGTCTCTCGGCCATCGGCACAGTCGGCAACTACACCTACAACATCTTCCTGCCGGCCTATGCCGGGCAGCTCAAGATCGCGGCGGGCATGGCCTACACCTCGTCGACGATCGCCGCCGTGGTGCTGACGGTGCTGACGCCGGTCATGGGCTGGCTGTCGGACAAGGTCGGTCGCAAGCCCATCCTGCTCTTCTCC
>DASRFX010000069.1:0-138755 GCA_035651335.1 Reyranella sp.
CGTTCGAGCGCCGCTTCCGCGACGCCATGAGCGCCAGCCAGCATTTGCAAGGCATGTGGCCGCATGCCGAAATGGTCGGGCGTCACCTCATAGGCACCGAAAATAAGGTGCAGTTCGTTTAGAGGCCGTCGCGAAACAGTAATCCGTTCGCGAAACACACTTCCCCACTTCAGCCCTTTTTTGGTCACAGGAACAAACACGGTGGGTGCGTAAGCTCCTCCCCGAGATGGGGGGAGAAAAGGCTGATGGACTTCGAAGCGGCCATTCTCATGGCCATCGTCCTGGGGTTTACCCTGCATCTGCAGGCCGTCCGTCCGCAGACGGCCAATTCCGAAAACTGGCTGACCTATCTCGCAGCCCACCCGACGCTCTGCACCGAGACCGACATGGGCCGGCCGTGCACCGACCTCGTGCTGGTGCCGCAACAGCAAGCACGTGCCGAGGGGGAATGACGATGGATATCGACATCGCCATTCTGCTGGCCATCGCAATCAGCGCGTTGGCGAATTTCCAACCGCACCTGCCCGCCGTATCGGCACGCTGGCTGACGCACCTGTCGTCGCAGGAAATGGCCTGCGCTTCGACACACGCCGGCTGCTTCGCCGATACCAAACCGTCGCGCTGGGCCCGCCACTAGCTCCGGACCATCACCTCGATCAGGGTGGGGCCTGAAGTCGTGGCGAGCGCCTTCTTGAGGGCAGCCTCGAAGCCCGACGCCGTGTCGACCCGCTCGGCCGACACCCCGAAGCCTTGCGCGAGCTTGCAGGCGTCGATCGGCGGATCCTTGAAATCCATGCCGATCGGCTTGTCGTTGCCGTGGAACGCCTTCAGCCGGTTCTTGAGGATCTGGTAGCCGCCGTTGTTGAGGATGACGAACGTCATCGGCAAATGCTGGTTGGCGGCGCTCCACAGCGCGGTGATCGAATACATCGCGCTGCCGTCGCCGATCACGGCCACGACCCGGCGCCTGGGTTCGGCGATCTGCACGCCGACCGCCGCGGCGATACCCCAGCCGATGCCGCCGCTCACGTTGCCGAAGAAGCTCTTGCGGTCGCGGTAGGGATAGAAGCTCGGCAACGCCGTCGCGGTCGTCAGGCCTTCCTCGACGATGATCGCATCCTTCGGCAGGGCATCGGCGAGCTTGGCCATCACCCAGTCGCCCGGCAGCGGCTGGCCGGCGACGGGAGCGGCCAGCGCCTTCAGCCGCTGCGTGCGCTGGGCCGACCAGTTCCTGGTTTTGAGCCCTTCGAGGGCCTTTTGCGCATTTTGCGCTAGTGAATGGCCACCGAGCTTCCTGAGGACCGGGATCAGCGCCCTCAGCGTCTCCTTGACGTCGGCGCGCAGGGCGATTTCAGCCGGGAAGTTCTTGCCCATCTCCCAGTCGCGCAGGCCGATCATGGCGACCTTGGTCGTCTCCGGCAGCGGTTCGACCGGGCTCATGACGGACATCTGCAGCACGTCGGCGCCGACGCAGAGCATCAGGTCGTGCTCCGACAGGATCGAGCGCACGCGCTTCTGGTCGCGGTTGAGCGCGCCCATGTAAGCCGGATGCTCGCTGGGGAAATGCGCCCCGTGGCCGACCGTCTGGTGCCAGACCGGGCAGCCCAGCGTCTCGGCAAGCTCGCCCGCTTCGGCGAAGGCGTCGGACGTCACGATCTCATGGCCGGCCAGCATCACCAGGTTCCTGGCGGAGAGCAGGCGCCTCGCGAGCTGCTCGAGCGCGGCATCGCTCGGCCGCACCCTGGTATCGACGCGCGTCACCTCGCCCAGATCGATCGCTGCCTCGTTGTTCAGGATGTCGCCGGGCAGGGAAATGAAGACCGGTCCCGTGGGCGCCGTGGTCGCCACCTTGGTGGCGCGGCGCAGGATGCGGGGCAGGTCCTCGATGCGGTTGACTTCGGTGGCCCATTTCACGACCGGCTGGGCGATCGGCACCAGCGGCGCATAGAGCAGCGGCTCGGTGAGGCCGTGGCCCTGTTCCTGCTGGCCAGCGGTCACGATCATCGCCGTCCCCGACATCAGCGAGGTGTAGATCGAGCCGATGGCATTGCCGAGGCCGGGTGCGACGTGGACGTTGCAGGAGACGAGCTTGCCCGAGGCCCGGGCGTACCCGTCGGCCATGGCGATGACCACGGCTTCCTGCAGGCCGAGCACGTAGCCCATCTCGGGCGCCGAGGAGAGCGCGTGCATGATCGGCAACTCGGTGGTGCCGGGATTGCCGAACATCTTGCTCACGCCCTCGTCGGCGAGGACGCGCAGGAAGGCGTCGCGGCCGGTGATGGTGTTGGTTACGGGTGCGTCGGGCATGTCGGTTCCTCCCAGTCGGCGCAGAGGCTAGCATAAGTCATGGAAGATCGAGCCATCGCGCAGCGGATCGAAAGCCTGCGCTGCTGGCAGGGCAAGGTCGCGCTGGAGCCGCTGAAAGGCGGCCTGACCAACATCTCTTTTGTCGCCGTCGACGACACAGGCAAGTACGTGGTGCGCTGCGGCGAGGACATCCCGGTGCATCACGTGTTCCGCGACCGCGAGCGGGCGGCGGCCCGCGCTGCGCATGCGGCCGGCCTGTCGCCGGAGATCGTGCATGTCGAGCCGGGCATCACGGTGCTGCGCTTCATCGAGGGCCGCACGTTCGAAGAACACGATCTGGCGGCAAACCTGCAGCGCATCGTGCCGCTCTTGAAGGCGTGCCATCACGAGGTCGGCCGGCACCTCAGCGGGCCGGTGAACGCCTTCTGGGTGTTCCACGTCATCCGCGACTACGTGCGGCTGATCGACGGCGACGCGAAATACCTCGCCTTGGCCGATCGCCTGGAGAGGATGCAGGTCGCGATGCCGGTGGTGTTCGGCCATCACGATCTGCTGGCCGGGAATTTCATCGATGATGGGCATCGGCTGTGGCTGATCGACTGGGAATATGGCGGCTTCGGCACGGCGATGTTCGATCTCGCGAACCTCTCCTCGAACGGCAGCTTCGATGCCGGCCAGGACGCCGCGCTGCTCGGCGCCTATTTCGACGGCAATGTGTCGTCCGAGTTGCGTGCCGCCTTCGAGGCCATGAAGTCGGCCAGCCTGTTGCGCGAGGCGCTGTGGGCGATGGTGTCGGACGTGCACCTGAAGACGCCGGGCGTCGACTACAAGGCGCACGCGCGCGACTATCTCGGGCGGCTGGAGAAGAGCCTCGAATGATCCTGATCGGCTGGCCGATGGCGCTGACAATGATTGACACGGAAATGCCCAAGTTGCGCACGCTCGCCAGGCGATTGCTGGAGCTTCCCGCCTTCCGCTCGACCGAGCCTTAGCGTTATCCTTGCGGCATGGACACTCTTGCCAATTACGGTTCCGAAGAGGCCGCGATGCAGGCCTACCTGCGCGACGGCGAGAAACGGGCCTATGCCCTCGGCAATCGCGGCCCCATCCGCTTCACCGACAAGGGCGAACTCCATCCGGAGATCGTCGAGGCCTACTGGCGCTGCGGCTTCTATGTCTTCGAAGGTGCGCTGCGCAAGGAAGAGCTCGCCGACATCGAGCGCGACCTGTTCGACATCATGGATCGCCTGCCGGTCGAGAAGGGCGCAACGGTCGATCGCAAGGGGCGGCCCGCGCTGGCGCTGGGCTGCAAGGCGCCGATCCTGCATTGGGCGCGGCCGCTCGGCGATCCGTGGGGCGGCACCGACGCCGCCAACGGCCGCCATCCGGTGAAGATGATCGAGCCGAAAGCGGCCGACGGCCTGCCGAAGGAAGTCGTGTTCCTGATCCTGGGCTCGCTGCAATTCTCCGACGCCTCGCTGCGCGTCTACGGCCATCCCGGCCTGCTCGGTGTCGCTGCCGCGATCAACGGGGCGGACTTCACGCCGTTCAACGAGGCGCTGTGGATCAAGGAGCCGGGCAAGGGCGCCTCGGTCGCATGGCACCAGGACGGCGTCACGCACTGGGACAAGCCCGACTGGGACGAGGGCAGCCACGGGTTCAATTTCATGGGCCAGCTTTACGGCTGCACCGCCGCCAACGGCGTTTGGGTCGTCCCGGGGAGCCACAAGCAGGGCAAGATTGACATCAAGGCGCTGGTCGAGAAGGCGGGCACCGAGCGGTTGCCCGACGCCGTGCCGATCATCTGCGCGCCGGGCGACGTCGCCATGACCAACCGGCAGGCCCTGCACGGCTCGTTCGCCAACACCAGCAAGGATTGGCGCGTGACGGTGAATTTCGGCTTCCACCGACGCAGATCGGTACTTGGCGTGACGGCGGGCGGTATCCACAACAAGGCGGCGACCTACGACGCCGACCGGATCCGCGAGCGCGCCCGGCTGATCGGCTATGCCATCGACGCGCGCCGCCAGCGTTTTCCCGACGAGACGCCGTTCGTCTACAAGCCGCATGCCGACGAAGGGCTCACCTATCGCTGGGACGACAAAGCGCGCGCCGACATCCGCGACTACAACCTGCTCGACCTCAGCATCTGATGCGCTGGCTCGGCGCCCTCGGCGCATTGCTGGCTGTGCCGGCCGCGGCGCAGACGAATTGCGGCGAATTGCCGAAGACGTTCGAAGGGCAGGCTTACGCCCAGTCGGGTGACACGCTGGCCGGCGTCGGCCTGAAGCCGCATATCGGCCTGTGGGGCCTGAAGGCGCCCAGGCCGGGGAGCGGCATGGCCGGCATGCGCTCGCGTGCGGCGTTGGACGACATGCTGGGCTCGGCCGGGCATCGCTTGTCCTGTCGGATGGTGCGCTGGGATGGCGCGTGCCGTGCGCTGGCGCAATGCACCATCACCGCCGCCTGGCCGGCCGGCAGTGCGCCGCAGCCGCACGACATCGGCGTGCGCATGGTCGAGGATGGCTGGGCCTACGGCTTCGACCTCAATCTTGCGCCCGACTGGGACAAGGATGCGGGCGAGAAGATCGCCCACTTCGAGGCCCTGGCGCGACAGGCGCGCAAGGGCCTGTGGCCGGAGTGGCTGGGCGAGCAGCCCAAGCCATAGCCTACCTTCCCGCGACGACTTCCTCGGCGAGACTGTTGTCGACCGCCTCTTCGAACGTCGCGCCGGGCGAGACGAAGCCGCCCGACACCAGCCCATCGCGCAGCCGGTCGTAGCCCGCGCGCGGCATGACCGGCGTGGTGCTCCAGATACCGAGCGCCTTGTAGCGCGTGCACGCCGCGTCGAGGATCGGCTTGGGCACGTCGGTGAAGTAGCGGGAAATCGCGGTGGCGATATCGCTCCCGGACGCCCCCGCCACCCATTGCTCGGTCTTGGCGATGGCCCGCACCATGCGCTTCAGCTCGTCGCGCCGCTCCTTGAGCATGCCGCGGCGGGCATAGAACGTGGTGTAGGAGGTCGGACCACGGTTCGCCTGTTCGTACCAGATGTGTGCGGCATTGCTGGCAAGCAGCAGGCTGGGGAAGGGCTCGAAGACCTGGATGACGTCGACCCTGCCGGCCTGCAGCGCCGCCATGTTCTCCGCCATGGTCTGGCCTGCGACGCGCTTCACCTTGTCAGGATCGAGACCCGCAATCCGCAGATCGTGCTGCAGGCACATCCATGGCGTCGGCACCTCGCTCACCGTGGCGAGGGTGACGTTGAGGAGATCGGCAAGCCTGAAGTTCGGCTTGGGCGTGCGGCCCAGCAGGAGGAAGGGATCGCGCGTGACGACCTCGGCGAAGCTCACGATGTCGCAGCCCGGCACGTTCTGGTAGGTGTCCATCACCCTCATCGGCCCGCCCCAGCAGACATCGACCGCGCCGTTCATCAGGCGCACCGCTGCATCTTGCGGTCTGGGGGAGCTCACGAACTCGATGGTGACGCCTTCCGCCCTGAAAGCCTCCCTGGCGAGAGCGACGTAGAAGGGCGCATAAAAGATCGCGCGCAGCGATTCCTGGAGCTTGATGGCCATGATGGTCGACAGGATGCGCGGGCGCTTGGTAAGCCGGCAAGAGAATAGGGGAGAGGGCGATGCCGCACATCAAAACGTCGGATGGCGTGCAACTCTACTATGAGGAGACGGGCAGCGGCCGGCCGTTGATCTTCCTTCACGAATTCGGCGGGCACTACCTGAGCTGGGAGCCGCAGCTGCGTTATTTTTCGCGGCGCTACCGATGCATCGCCTACGCCGCGCGCGGCTGGCCGCCGTCCGACGTGCCGGATGACGTCTCGAGATATTCGCAGGCGCGTGCCGCCGACGATTGCGCCGATCTGATGAAGGCGCTGGGTATCGAGAAGGCGCATCTCTGCGGCCTGTCGATGGGCGCCACGGCCAGTCTGGAATTCGTCCTGCGCCATCCCGGCAAGGCACTGTCGGTGGTGATCGCGGCCGGCGGCGGAGGCGGCAGCATCGACCCCGAAGCCAAGAAACGGTTCAAGGAAGAATGCGAGGCCTTTGCCCAGCGCATCGAGCGCGAGGGCATGCCGGCCATGGCCGAGCTTTATTGCACCTCATCGGCCCGCAACACCTACAGGTACAAGGACCCGCGCGGCTGGGCCGAGTTCAAGCGGCAATTCGCCGACGGCTCTGCCAAGGGCCACGCCATGACCATGCGCGGCGTGCAGGGCGCAAGAGTGCCGTTCTTCGAGCGCACCGAGGAGCTGAAGAAGATCACCGAGCCGATGCTGGTGGTGATCGGCGATGAGGACGAGTCCACACACGGCCTTGCGGTCCACCTCAAGAAGCACGTGCCTCGCTCGGGCGTGCTGCAATTGCCGAAGTGCGGGCACACGATCAATCTCGAAGAGCCGGCGGCCTTCAATGCTGCCGTGCAGGACTTCCTGCACGCCGTCGAGAACGATCGCTGGCCGGCGCGCGAGGCGAAGAGCTATACGCTGATACCGCCGTCGCGCTAGCGCCGGCTCAGGCCTTCTTCGGCAGCTCCTTGATCTCGACTGCCTGCGGGCGCACCGCTTTCAGCAGGTCGAGATAGACGTACTTGCTGTAGTCGAGCGGCGCCTTGAGCTTCTTCTGGCTCGCCAGCAGGTTCTCGGAGTCCTTGATCGCATCGAGCGAGCGCGGCTTCCAGTTCATGTCGAACTCGAGCTTGGGCATCAGCTCGGTGGCCAATTCGAGCGGCATCTTCAGGAACTTGGCGACCAGCTTGGTGGCGTTGGCGCGATCCTTTTCGATCACGTCGTTGGCCTCGCACAGCGCCTTGATGAACTTCTCCGACGTGGCGCGGTTCTTCTCGATCCAGCCGCGGTTCATGTAGATGAAGTTGATGTTGTTGTAGATGCCGTCGGCAGTGGCAAGCGTCTTGCTGCCCTTGACCGCCATCAGGGTGCGCGTCGGCCAGGGCTCCCATACGGCGAAGCCGTCGATGTCGCCGCGTTCCAGCGCCGCCAGCATCTCGGGCGCCTCGACGTTGACCAGGGTGTAGTCGGCCGGGTTGAGCTTGCGTTGGGCGAGCAGGCGGCGCCAGAAGATCTCCGCGCCGGTGCCCATGGCGACGCCGACCTTCTTGCCCTTCAGCCCTTCGAGCGAATCGACGTTGCGGCCGATCACGCTCTCCCACTTGGCGAGGTAGGTCCCATCGGCGACGGCGACGATGTTCTGGTCGACCTGGTGATTGATCACGCCCGCAAGGTCGCTGCCGTAGGCGGCCTGCACCTGATTGTTGACCAGGAACGGCACCATCGCCGACCCCGAGGGCCCGGTATTGATGGTGACCTCAAGGCCGTTCTTCTCGAACAGGCCGCCTTCCTTGGCGACGTAGAACTGCGAGAAGGCGGGATCGACGCCCGTCGCGATCGTCATCTTGGTGAGCGTGTCGGCTCTGGCGATGCAAAACGGCGCAAGGGCCGCACTGGCGGCGCCGCTGGCCAACAGAGTCCTTCTGCGCATGATTTCCTCCCTGTGTGCTTTCTTCAGGTGACGGGCGCGAAACGCCCGGCGAACGCATAGATTCCCCAACGGAACAGGCGATCGGCGGTGAAGCCCAGCAATCCCAATACCAGCAAGGCCACGAATATCTGGTCGATCAGCATGTAGAGCCGCGAGTCCCAGATCATTCTACCGAGCCCGTTGTTGGCGGCAACGAGCTCGGCCGCGATGATGGTCACGAACGAGTTGGCCATCGCAAGCCGCATGCCGGTCAGGATGTAGGGCACGGTGGCGGGCAGCGCGACGAAGAAGAAGACCTGGGCGGAGCTTGCGCCCAGCGACCGGGCGGCGCGGATCTTGTTGGGCGCCACCGCACTCACACCAGCGGCGGTGTTGATGATTACGATGAACACCGTAGTGTAGATGATCAGGAAGATCTTCGAACCTTCGCCGATGCCGAACCAGATCACCGCGACGGTGATCATGGCGGTGGCGGGAATGAAACGCAGGAACTCCGTATAGGGCTCGAGCAGGCGGCGCACGGTCGGAAAGGAGCCGATGGCGAGGCCGAGCGGAATGCCGATCGCCGAGCCGCCGGCGAAGCCCGCCGCGATGCGGCCGAGACTGGCCGACGTCTCCTCCCACAGGGTGCCGTCGCGGGCGAGCTCGATCGCCTTCAGGATGACGCGGCCGGGAGTGGGGAACAGCACCGACTGGACGATCCAGGCCGCGGTCACGTGCCAGATCACGAACAGGCTGGCGAACCCCACCAGATAGAGCCCGACGATCCGCAGCCGCTGGTTCATTACTGCGCCCTCTTGAGCGAGAGCGCGACCTCGTCGCGGATCATCTCGTGCACCTGCCGATAGACCGCGACAAATCGGTCGTGCGTGCGCTCACGCTCGGCTTCGGAGAGCTTGACCTCGACGATCCCCTTGAGTTTGGAGGCGGGGCCGGCATGCATGACCCCGATACGATCGGCGAGGATGATCGCCTCGTCGATGTCGTGGGTGATGAACAGCACCGTCTTGTTCGTGCTGGCGCAGATACGCTTCAGCTCACGCTGCATGTCGGCACGGGTGTGCGCGTCGAGCGCGGCGAACGGCTCGTCCATCAGCAGCATCTGCGGCTCGTTGGCGAGGACGCGGGCAATCTGGATGCGCTGCTTCATGCCGCCCGACAGCTCCGTCGGGTGCTTGTCGTTCTGGCCCTTGAGACCGACCAATTCGAGATAGTGCTGCGCCTTCCTTCGCCGTTCGGCCGCGGCCACGCCGCGCATGCGCAGGCCGAACTCGATGTTGCCCATCGCCGTCAGCCAGCCATAGAGCGAATCGTCACCCTGGAAAACAACGCCGCGGTCGGCTGCCGGCCCGCCGATCGGACGGCCCGAGATGCTGATGATGCCGGCGCTCGCCGGTTCGAAGCCCGCCACCATGTTGAGCACGGTGGTCTTGCCGCAGCCGCTGGTCCCGAGCAGGCAGAAGAATTCGCCCGGCTGGATATCGAGCGAGAAATCGCGCACGGCGGTGTAGTCCCCGCCCTTCAGCGATCGATAGACCTTGCTTACCTTTTCGAGCTGAACCAGCGCCATCCCGGGGACATGCGTAAAGCATTTCCGGGGCCTTGGGAATTTGAAGTTCCGCTCCGACGGAGCAGGGATCAGGTACCTCAATACGTTCGGTAATTTCGCTGCTGCTCTTCGGCCGGCGGCTCGGCGTACGCGGCAAACTCGCGGCGCTCCTCGAACGGTCGGGCGAGCACTGCCAGCAGCTCCTCGAACGGACCGTAATCGTCATTGTCGATCGCCGCCGAAAGCGCCGCCTCGACCCTGTGGTTGCGCGGTATGTAGGCCGGATTGACGGCATCCATGGCGGCGCGCCGCGTCGCCGCGTCCTGCGGCTCCAAGGCCAGCCGCGCACGGTATTTCTCTGCCCAGCCCCCGTCATCGATCGGCGTCTCGCCGCGGCCGAGATGGCGGAAGGCGAGCGTGTAGTCGAGCCCGCCATCCATCAGGAGCTTGAGGAACCCCTGGATCAGCGCGTCGTCGCCCTCCTGTGCCGTAAACAAGCCGAACTTGCGGCGCAGGCCGGCAAGATAGGCGTCGCCGAACAGCGCGCCGTAGCGCTGCAGCGATTCGTTGGCCATGGCGAGCGCCTTGTCCTGGTTCTCATCGAACAGCGGCATCAGCGCCTCGCCGAGCCGCGCCAGATTCCAGCCGGCGATCTGCGGCTGCTTGCCGTAGGCGTAGCGGCCGAAGCGGTCGATCGAGCTGAACACCGTCTCGGGATGGTAGGCGTCCATGAAGGCGCACGGACCGTAGTCGATGGTCTCGCCGGCGATCGACATGTTGTCGGTATTCATCACGCCATGGACAAAGCCGACGCACAGCCATTGCGCAACAAGAGCCGCCTGCCGCGCGATCACCTTCTCATACAGATCGCGATAGCCGCTGGCGTCGGGATAATGCCGCCCGATGACGTGGTCGGCGAGCAGCCGCACACCTTCGACGTCGCCGCGGGCGGCGAAGAACTGGAACGTGCCGACCCGGATGTGGCTCGCGGCGACGCGCGTCAGAACGGCGCCTGGCAGGGCGGTCTCGCGATAGACCGGATCGCCGGTGATCACAGCGGCAAGCGAGCGCGTCGTCGGGATGCCGAGCGCCTGCATGGCCTCGCTGATGATGTACTCGCGCAATACCGGCCCAAGGGCCGCGCGGCCGTCGCCGTTGCGTGAGAACGGCGTGGGACCCGAGCCCTTGAGCTGGATATCGCGGCGCTTGCCGTTCCTGTCGATCACTTCGCCCAAAAGCACGGCGCGCCCGTCGCCGAGCTGCGGCACGAAATTGCCGAACTGATGGCCGGCATAGGCCAGGGCGATCGGCTTGGAGCCCGTCGGTACCGCGTTGCCGGCCAGCATGGCGACCCCTTCGGGACTCGCAAGCTCCTCGGGATCGAGTCCGAGCTCCGCCGCCAGTGCCTCGTTCAGCTTCACCAGTCGCGGCGTGCTAACCGGCGTTGGCGCCAGCCGGGCGTAAAAGCGGTCGGGCAGGCGGGCGTAGCTGTTGTCGAAGGCAGGGACCATGACACCAATGTCATGTGCCCGGGGAATTGAATCAAGTTGCACTTCATCGCTTGTGCGAAGACGAGCTCTAGCGCTCTTCACAGTGACATGGGCGCGATTCGCACTACTCTTTTCACGCTCACAAACGAGCAGTGGGGAGAGACCATGAATATCGCCAAACTTTTGCCAATGACTGCGGCGCTTCTGTTCGCAGCCAGCGCGTTCGCCAACGACGCCGACTTCGTCCTGAAGAACAAGACCGGCTACCAGATCGACGAGGTCTACATCTCATTGCCCTCGAGCAAGAACTGGGGCCCCGACATCATGGGCACCCATTCGCTCGGCGATGGCGAGAAGGTGAAGATCACCTTCCCCCACGGCAACGGCGCCTGCAAATTCGACATCAAGGTCAAATACAATGACGGCGACGCGTCCGAGTGGAGCGCCGTCGATCTCTGCGAGTACGAGACGATCACGCTCTATTGGGACAAGAAGGCTCAGCAGACCAGGGCCGTCGGCGAATAAGGGCGCGTTCAGGGACTGAGCCGTGGGGCGGTTCAGTCTCTGAACGGATCCGTCATCAGGATCGTGTCTTCGCGCTCGGGTGACGTGCTGAGCAGCGCCACCGGGCAGCCGACCAGTTCCTCGATCCGGCGCACGTACTTGATGCAGGTCGCCGGGAGGTCGGCGTACTTGCGCGCGCCGCGGGTGCTTTCCTGCCAGCCCTCGAACGTCTCCCATACCGGCTTGAGTTTGGCCTGCGCGCCCATGGTGAAGGGGAAACGCTCGATCTTCCTGCCGTCGAGCTCATAGCCGACGCAGACCTTGATCTCCTTCAGGCCGTCGAGGACGTCGAGCTTGGTCAAAGCGATGCCGTCGATGCCGTTCAGCTTCACCGCCTGGCGCACCATCACCGCGTCGAACCAGCCGCAGCGGCGGCGGCGGCCTGTGTTGGTGCCGAACTCGTGGCCCCGGTCGCCCAGCAGCTGGCCGATCTCGTCCTTGAGCTCGGTCGGGAAGGGCCCGTCGCCGACGCGCGTGGTATAGGCCTTGGCGATGCCCAGCACGTAGCCCACCGCGCCGTTGCCGAGGCCCGAGCCGATCATCGCCTGTGCCGCCACCGTGTTCGACGAGGTGACATAGGGATAGGTGCCGTGGTCGATGTCGAGCATGGTGGCCTGTGCGCCTTCGAACAAGATGCGCTTGCCGGCGGCACGCAGGCCGTCGAGCCTCTCCCACACGTCCTCGGCGAACGGCAGGATCTTGGGTGCAAGCTCGAGCAGCTCCGCGGTGAGCTTCTTGGGATCGACCGGCTCCTTGCCCAGGCCCTGGCGCAGCGCGTTGTGATGAGCCAAGAGCGTCGCCACCTTGGCCGGCAGATTGTCGGGCTCGGCGAGATCGCCGACCCGGATCGCACGGCGGCCGACCTTGTCCTCGTAGGCCGGCCCGATGCCACGCCGCGTCGTGCCGATCTTGATCACACCCGGCGCGTCCTCGCGCCAGCCGTCGAGATCACGATGCAGCGGCAGGATGAGCACGGCGTGATTCGCGATCTTCAGGTTCTCGGGCGTCACCGAGACGCCCTGCGCCGAAACCTTCTTCACCTCCTCGAGGAAGTGCCAGGGGTCGACGACGACGCCGTTGCCGATGATCGACAGCTTGCCTTTACGCACCACGCCCGACGGCAGCAGCGCCAGCCGATAGGTCTGATTGCCGATGACCAGCGTATGGCCGGCATTGTGGCCGCCCTGGAAGCGCACCACGACCTCGGCGCGCTCGGAGAGCCAATCCACGATCTTGCCCTTGCCCTCGTCGCCCCACTGGGCGCCGATCACTGCCACGTTGGCCATTTTCTCTATTCCTAGACATGCGAACGCCTCCCAGGCGGATGCCGGGAGGCGTGAGTTCGTTTAGCACGCAAGAGCGGGTGCGCCTAAGGGGAAAAGCGGGCAGGCTGCGGCATATGAAGCGCATCATTTCCGTCTGCGCGGCTTTCGGGCTCATTGCCTGCGGCACTCCGCCGGCCGGTTGGGAGCGGCCAGAGGACAACTCTGCCTCCCGGGTGTCCGACATCAGCCAGTGCCGCAGCGAAGCACGTCGCCTTGCGCTTTTCCGCTATCCCGACCAGGTGATCCAGAGCAACAACGGCGCCACTCACAGCGTCTCCGACCCGAACCGCTTCGCCGCCGAATTGGCGTTGTTCGACCAGTGCATGACGCGGCTCGGCTACCGACGGACTTCGCCGCCGTCGGCCTGAGCGCTCACTCCTGGTAGATCTCGCCCTTCGAGCCGGGGCTCTGGGCGATCGATGGCGGGTTGGCGCCATCCTGTCCGTTGCCGTTCGGCTCGCCGGAGAGCACCGTCATCTGTCCCGGACCGATCAGCATCATGATCGGTTTGTTGTCCTTGTCCTTGGCGCTGACGATGTAGGAGCCGGGCACGATCTTGATGTCCTTGAAGCCCTTTTCGCTGAGCTTCTGCTCGATCTGCTTGGGGATGTCCTTCGCCTTGTCGAGTTGCTGCTGTTGCTGGGAGTTGTCTTGCCGAGTGTTGTCCTGATCCATTTGCGCCAGCGCCGGACCGTGGACGAATAAGACTGTGGCTAGCGCGGCCAGGGGGAGTCGCCACACCATGTATCGCCTCCGTTGCCTCGAGGTTTCATCGATAGGAACGGGCGGAGGCGGCAGGCGTTGCCCGCCGAATTCAGTCCAGCCGAGCGCCTGAGCGCTTCACAACTTCGCCCCATTTGGCCGCATCGCGCTTGATGAGATCGGCGAATTCCTCCGGTGTGCCGCCGCCGCCCTCGTCGCCGAACGTGACCGAGCGCTCCTTGAACGCAGCGGACTTGATTGCCTGGTTGATCGCGGCGTTGAGCCGCTCGAGGATCGGGCGCGGCAGGCCGGCCGGCGCGATGATGCCTGCCCACGTGCTGGCCTCATAGCCCCGCACACCCGCCTCGGCGATGGTCGGCAGCTCGGGCATCGCCGGCGAGCGCCTTTCGCCGCTCACCGCCAGCGCGCGCACCGTGCCTTGCTTCGCATAGGGCGCGATCGAGTTCAGGCTTTCGAACATCAGCTGCACCTGGCCCGAGGCGAGATCGGCGATCGCCTGCGCGCCGCCGCGATAGGGCACGTGCAGGATCTCGGTACCGGTCATGTACTTGAACAGCTCGCCGCCCACGTGACCGGGCGAACCGTTGCTCGACGAGGCGTTGACCAGTTTGCCGGGATTGGCCTTGGCGTAGCCAATCAGCTCGCGTACGGACTTCACCGGCAGCTTGGGCGTCACCGCGAGCAATAACTGTCCACGCGTCACCAGCGCCACCGGCTGCAGGTCGTGCTCGATGTCGTAGGGCAGCTTGCTCACCATGTGGCGCGTGATGGCGAGCGCGCCGATCGGCCCCATGCCGATCGTGTAGCCGTCGGGCGGGGCCTTGGCGACCTGGTCGATGCCGATGGTGAGCGCGCCGCCCGGCCGGTTGTCGATGACGATGGTCTGGCCGCCCAGCGCCTCGCTGAGCGCCGGCCCGAGCAGGCGCGCCACGGTGTCGGTCGCGCTGCCCGCGGCCTGCGGCACGACCAACCGGATCGGATGGTCGGGATACTGCGCCTGCGCGGGCAGCGCGCAGAGCAGGACGAGGAAAGGGAGGAGTGCGCGGACTATGCGCACACTCGCCCCATTATTTGCCCGTCAGCAGCTTGCAGGCGCTCTCGGACGGCGGACGGAAGGCGTCTTCGGCGGGCACGCTGGCGACCATCTTGGCGAGGTCCCATTCCTCCTTCGACTCGGTCGGCGACTTGGCCTCCATCAGGTACATGGTGCGCATACCCTGGCCGTCGGCGCGGATCTTGCCGTTCTTGGTCATGAAGTCGTTGATCGGCATTTCCTTCATCTTGGCCATCACCGCCTTGGCGTCGTCGGTGCCGGCAGCCTTCACCGCCTCGAGGTAATGCTTGACCGTACCGTACGTGCCGGCCTGGATGAAGGAGGGCGGCTTGCCCATGACCTTGCGGAAGCGTTCAGTGTAGGCCTTCGCTTCCGGCGTCATGTCGTAATAGAACGGGCTGGCGACCAGCAGACCCTGCGCCACCTTGAGCCCGATCGAATGGATGTCGGGCATCTGGGCGAGCGGCGCGCTCACCTTCATCGTCTTCATCAAGCCGAACTCGGCGGCCTGCTTGACGCCGTTGACGATGTCGTTGCCGCCGTTGGCGAAGATCAGGCCCTTGGCGCCCGACTGCTGTGCCTTCAGCACGTACGACGAGAAGTCCTGGTTGTTGAGCGGGTGCTTGACCGAGCCGACGACGCGGCCGCCCGCCGCCTTGATGAACTCGGTGGCGTCGTTCTCGATCGACTGGCCGAACACGTAGTCGACGGTGATGAAATACCAGTCTTTGATGCCCTGCTTGGTGAGGGCGCTGATGATCGTCTTGGTCTGGCCGTAGGTGTCGTAGATCGGATGAATCGAGTTGGGGCCGCAACCCTTGTTGGTGAGTTCCGACGTCGCCGCGGCCGTCGGGATGACGATCTTGTTCTTCTCTTCGGCAACCCTCACGAGCGCGAGCGCGATGGCGGAGTTGGGGATGCCGATCACCATGTCGACGCCCTCCTGGTCGTACCAGCGGCTGGCGATCGAGACTCCGACGTCGACCTTGTTCTGGAAGTCGGCGGAGACCATCTCGATCGGCTTGCCGAGCACCGAGCCGCCAAAATCCTGGATCGCGAGCTTCACCGACAGGACGTCGCCCGGGCCGGTATTGTCGGCATAGACGCCCGCCATGTCGTCGAGCACGCCGATCTTCACTGCCTTGTTCTGGGCGTGGGCTGCCGCGACAGACAGGCCGCACAAAAGAAACGCCGCCGCGGCGGCCGTCACGAAGCGCATTGTTTTTCCTCCCGAAAGCGTTTGTTGCCGGCAGCTTAGCATGGGAAGAGGGGCCGACTACGGCGATTCCGAGCCGCCGGGACGCTCAAAAAGAGAGGGTTACGCGTCGGCCCGTTTGGCAAGACGCTCATTGAACGAGCGAAGATCGATCACGATCCGCCCGTGGCGTCCGTTGCCGATCTCGGTCTCGCCGTCGCTCGCCGACACCTTGAAGTCGACGCGCTTGCCCTCGACATTCGTGACCTCCGCCGTCGCCCGTACTTCGTGTCCGACCGGCGTGGCTGCCAGGTGCTTGATGTCGACCGAAGTGCCGACGGCGCTTTCGCCCGCCTCCAGATAAGGCTTGATCGCATTGAGGGCGGCATTTTCCATCACCAGGATCATGACGGGTGTCGCCAGCACCTGGGGCAGGATCGCGTCCTTGAATCGGTTGGCAAGATGTTCGGGCTTCACGAGAAGTGTCGCCGTTCCGGTGGTTCCGATCGGAATGTCGCGCATCGGGCGAGAATAGGTGAACCGGCGCCGGTCGGCGAGCGTTGGAACCACATGACGCAACCTCAGAACGCCGAAGCCCACTCGCCGATCCTGATGACGATCCTGAAGCAAGTCGCCGCCAGGACGAAACGACCGGAGCAATGGCTGAGCGTGGATGAGCTCGAGCTTGACTACGCACCGGAGCAGATCGACGCCGCCATCCGCACCCTGGTGGATCGGGGCTGGTTGAGCACGAGCGCCATGACCCTGCATTCCGTATCGATCACCGCGGCCGGCCAGAAACGACTCGCTCAGTCCTGATTCGCGTCCGCGTCCCGCGGTTGCCCGCGGCCTTCCGATCGCCCAAGATGATGCCGGGGGCATCATGGCGGAAGGTGCGGGAAACGCCGGGATACGCGAGGTGAAGCTCTTCATCTCCTCGCCCGGCGACGTGATTGCCGAGCGCGAGCGGCTGATGGCCGTCATCGCACGTCTGAATGCGCGCTTCGCGGGAACGGCGCACATTTCACCGGTCAACTGGCCCGATCACTATTATCGCGGCCACGACACCTTCCAGGCTCAGATCGCGCCCGTGACGTCGTGCGACATCGTCATCTCGATCTTCTGGACGCGTCTCGGCACAGAATTGCCGCCACAGTTCCCCGAGCGAATGGCGGACGGGCGGCCTTATCCCAGCGGCACCGCATATGAGGTGCTGACGGCGCGGGAGGCGGCCCGTGAGAAGGCGGTGCCCGATCTCTACGTCTTTCGCAAGACCGCCGAAGGAAGGTTGCCGACCAACGACGCAACCGCGCGCGACCTGTTCATTCGCCAGCTCGATGCCCTCGATGCATTCTGGCAGGAATGGTTCCATACGCGCGAAGGTCACTTCATCGCGGGCTTCAAGAATTTTTCCTCGACCGACGATTTTGAAAAAGACGTTGAGCAACTCCTGTTGCAATGGCTCTCCGGCAAGGGGCTGCTGGGACACCGGGCGAGCTGGCAGATCGAGCTGCGCGGCTCGCCCTTCCGCAGTCTCGAGCCATTCGATGCCGAGCATGCTGACGTCTTTTTCGGCCGCACGACGGAGACCGAACGGGGCAATGAGCGCCTTATCGCGGCGGCTGGCCGATCCGTGCCGTTTCTGCTCGTCGTCGGCGCCAGCGGCACCGGCAAATCCTCGCTGGCGCGCGCCGGCCTGATCCCGCGCCTCATCAGACCGGGCGGCGTCGACGGCGTCGATCGCTGGCGTATCGCGACAATGAAGGCGGGCTTCGGCAGGAGCACGCCGCTGGAAGAGCTTGCCGCGGCGTTGCTCCAGGCCGGTGCACTGCCCGAACTTGCCCAGGCGCCGAACGGCACGCCGTCAGGTGTCGCGCGCCAACTGGCATCCGATCGCGACGGTGCTTCGGGTCTTGTTCGCTGGGGATTGGAGCGCATCAGCGAAACCGTGCGGACGGCCGGAGGGTTCGATCGGCCGCCGGTGGTGCGGCTGCTTCTGCTGATCGACCAGTTCGAAGGGTTGTTTGCCGGACCGGTATCGGCGGCGGAGCGTGCCGCCTTTGCCGGCGCCGTCGACGCTCTCGTGCGTTCGGGCCTTGTCTGGACGATCGCCACCTTGCGCTCGAGCGAGTACGCGCTGCTGCAAGCGGACCCGATCTGGCTGAAATTGAAGGAGGAGGGCGCCACGCTGGATCTCGTGCCGCCCGACCAGGTCGCCATCGCCGAGGCGATCCGTGGCCCGGCAGAGGCCGCCGGCCTCGTTTACGAATATGACGCCCAATCGGAGCGGCACCTGGACGAGACGCTACGCGCCGACACCGCGCGCGCCGATGCCTTGCCGCTCCTGCAGTTCACTATGCAGCGCCTGTTCGAGGAGCGCCGCGACCGGACCCTGACGTTCGACGCGTATCGGGCGCTGGGTGGCATCGAGGGCGCGATCGCGGCCGAGGCCGAACGGGCGGTCGGAGCTCTGCCGCAGGATGCGCAGGACCAGCTTCCGTGGCTGCTGCGCCATCTCGTGGGTGTGGGCCGCCGTCGAAACGATGCAGGCTTCGCCTTGCGCGAGATGATGCTCGACGACAAGGTCCTGCTCGAGCGGCCTGCGGCGGAGGCGCTGATCAAGGCGCTAGACGGCGCACGCGTCCTGGTGCTCGACAGCGACGAGGAGGGCGTGCGCCGTGCACGGCTCGCGCACGAGGCGGTGCTGCGCTCGTGGCGGCGCGCCCGCGAGGCCGTCGAGGCGAACGCGCGCTATTTCCAGTCTTATGCCGAGCTTCAGTCGGCGGCCTTCGGGCGCTGGCAGACAGGCGACAGCCGGGAGGATCACCTGCTGCGGGGCACGCCGCTCGCCCAGGCCGAGGACCTCGTCCGCGACTACGGCGGCGAGTTGCCACCGGAAATGATCGAGTTCGTGCGCGCTTCCCGGCGCGCCGCCGACCGCGGCCGGCGGTTTGCCCAGGCGGTTGCCGCCGTCATGGTCGTGCTGTTCCTGGGCGCCAGCGCGGCCGGCATTTACGCCTATCGCAACCTGCAGGCCGTGCGCGTGAGCGAGCAGAGAGCCGTCGATCAGCGCAACGCCGCCTTGATTGCCCAATCGCGTTATCTGGCGGGCGTAGTACGCGACCTGAGCGCCGCCGGCGACAAGGGCACGGCAACCGCGCTGGCGCTCGAAGCGGTGCCGACCAATCTCAGCGATCCGGACCGGCCGTTCGACGAACTGGCTGAGGGCGCGCTACGCGAGGCCACTTGGGGCCTCCGCGAACAGCGCGTGCTGAGGGGGCACGATCTTGCCGTCCGCGGCGTCGCCTATTCTCCGGACGGCAAGCAACTCCTCACCGCCTCGGCGGACGGCACCGTGCGGTTGTGGGATCCGGACGTCACCGTGGCTACTGCGGTATTGCGGGGGCATACCGACTACATCAGCTCCGCTCGTTATTCGCCGGACGGCGCGAAGATCGTGACGGCCTCCGGCGACCGCACCGCGCGCATCTGGGATGCGCCCACCGGCGAGGAACTGCTGGTGCTGCAGCATTCGGACCGCGTCTTCGAAGCGGAATTCTCGCGCGACGGAAACAAGATCCTGACCGCGGCATTCGACCAGACCGCTCGCCTTTGGGATGCCCGGACCGGCAAGCAACTTGTCGCGCTTCCGCCAGCACAGAATCAACTTCTCGACGCCGCATTGTCCGCGGATGGCAAGCGCCTGGCCACCGCATCGGTGGATGATGCGCGCATCTGGGACGCCCAGAGCGGCCGCCAACTCCTGCTTCTCAAGCATGACCGACCGGTGCTGCGCATCGTCTTTTCGCCCGACGGCACGCGTGCGGCGACCGGTGACGCCGACGGAGTCGTGAGGTTGTGGGACGCGCGCGACGGTCGTTTGCAGGGTCAATTGCGCGGGCATGAAGGGCAAATCAATACCCTGCGATTCTCGGCCGACGGAAAGCAACTTCTGTCGACGGGACGGGATATGACGGCACGCCTGTGGGATGTCCAGATGGGCAAGGAGGTGTTCGCGTTGCGCGGGCATACCGGAAGTGTCTATCGGGCCCGCTTCTCGCCCGACGGCAATCGCATCGTGACGACATCCGATGATCGGACCGCGCGCCTGTGGGATGCAAAGACCGGGCAGCAGCTCGCTGTGTTCGCGGGCCATGATGATGCTGTCACAGATGCCGTGGTCTCTCCCGACGGCGGCTGGGTGGCCACCTCGTCGAACGACAAGACGGTACGTCTCTGGTTCGCCGAAGGCGCAGACGATCCCAAGGTCATCGGACCGTTCCCGGACGTGCCACACCTGGACGACGTCGCCGCCGACGGCCTGATGGCCATTGCCGGCGGCGATGACCGCTCGCACGTCGTGAAGGTTGATGGCGGCTTTGACCTCGGCAAAGCGAGTGAAATTGTCGTCGTGGACGGCACTAGGCCCAGCCTGTCGCCCGACGGCAAGCGCATTGCCACGATCGACGATCGAAAGGCCACCGTCTGGCAGATCGACGGCGGCAAGCAACTCGCGGTGCTGAGCGGACATGAAGACGAAATCAGGGATGTAAGCTTCTCGCCCGACGGCACCCGGCTGGTGACGGCATCCGAGGACAAGACCGCCCGGATCTGGGACGCAGTGACCGGCAAGCTTCTGATGACACTGCGCGGCCAACACGGCGACATGTTGACGGCGGCCAGCTTTTCTCCCGATGGCCACAGGGTCGTGACCGCGTCTGTCGACAAGACGGCGTGCGTGTGGGATGTGCGCACCGGCACGGTCATCGCCGTGCTCCACCACGAGGCCTTGCTCTACCGCGCGCGATTCTCGCCCGACGGTAAGCATGTGCTGACGGCGTCGAACGATGGCACCGCCCGCTTATGGGATGCTCAAACCGGCGAGCAACTGGCGGTGCTGCATCATCGTCAGTCCGTGTTGAACGCCCGGTTCTCAGGCGACGGACGGTGGATCGCGACGGCATCCATCGACAAGACCGCTCGGCTGTGGGACGCGCAGACCGGTGAGTTGCTGAGCACGCTGCGCGGGCATACGGATGTCGTCGGCGATGCCATCTTCCTCGGCGACGGTCAGCATTTGATCACGACATCGTCCGATCGTACCATGCGCCTCTGGCGCCTGCGCAGCGGTCAGGACCTCATCGACTACGCCTGCTCGATCGTGCCGCGAGAACTCACGGACGAGCAGCGCAAGGCGTACTTTCTTCCGATCGACAGCCCACCTCGCTGCCCGCTCTGATCCGGCTGGACGCGCGGCTAATCACATTGGCAGCCGCAGCGTGTTGCAGGTGCCGGCGGTGCCGTCCGGCATCGGCATCGATTCGAAATGGCCTTCGAGTTGTGCGGTCAGCGCGCGCACCAGCTTCAGCCCGGCCCCTGGGTGGGCGTCGGGAGCGATGCCGCGACCGTTGTCGGTGACGGTGAGGTAAAGGTCGCCGTTGCGCTGCGCGACCCCAATGCGCACGGCCCACTGGCATTGGCGGTCGTCGTCGGGAAAGGCGTGCTTCATGGCGTTGGTCACCAGCTCGTTGACGATCAGCGCGAGGGAGCCGGTGCGCGCGACCGAAAGCATTATCGGTTCGGCATGCAGGAAGATGCCGATCGGGCGGACGCCTTGCAGCTCATCGCGCAGGTCCGCCACGAGATCCTCGAGCAGCGCCGGCACGTCGACGAGCGCATGGCCATTGGAGCGCGCCAGGCGGCCGTGCAGGCGGCTGATCAGTCGGATACGGTGCGCGGCCTGCCGTAGTGCCGGCGCCGTCTCGGGCGAATGCTGCGCCTGCAGGTCGATCAAGCCGGCGATGCGCTGCAGATCCTCCTTGGTGCGCTGGCGCAGTTCGACGAGGAGCAATTCACGGTCGCGCTCGCCGGCTTCCGCGCGCTCGCGCGCTTCGCGTTCCTTTTCCAGGGTCCTGGCCAGCCCGACATGGGCGTTCTTCAGGCTCTCGACCAGCAACGAGATGAAGCCGCCGATCAGCACGAACAGGCCGAGGTTGACGACATCTGGCGGCCGCTCGACGACGAAGGTGCCGATCGGGACGATGAAGAAGTAGACGGCGACCACCGCGCTCAAAGCCGTGGCGAAGATGCCGGCGCTGGCGTCGAAAAAGACGGCAGCGAAGCAGATGGCCGGGATGAAAAACAGGAACGGCGTCTCGGCAGTGGGGCCGAACAGGGCCATGCGCACACCGAACGCCAGAGCTACGCAGCCGGCCGCGCCGGCCCAGCGCAATGCAAACGGCAGATGCCTGAGCGACGGCAGCCGGCGGAGGGTGCTGCTGAGCGGCATGTGCCGGAAACGGATCAGCGGTTCGGTCGGTTTCTGACATTTTTGAGTCCAATTCGGGACCGTCTAATGTACACTAAGGATTATTCCGAACTTGACAGAGATAAATGATTAGTGTATCAACATCCGGCCGGCAACCGACGCTTGCTCGGCGGGTCGCGTGTCCACTTAGTTAACTTTTGGAATTTCCGGCATTTCTGGCATTTCCGGTAAAGAACTCCGGTAACTCCGGTAACTCCGGAGAAGATGCAGCCCACACCGCTCGCGAGGCGGCGGCACAGGCGACGCGCGAGATGCGTCTGTGGGCCGGCCGTACCACGTGGACCTTGCGGCGCGCGCCGGCCGGCCGGCGCCTTTGCCGCAAGCTGGTCGAACTCGTCGACGCAAGCGAGCCGCTGCCGACGCTCGCCTTCATCATCTGAGGCAGTTCGGCATCTGCCGCGCCATTTCTACGCAGACCTGGCATCGCGCCGGCGCGTTGATTCAGTACACGGCTCGTCAACAACGGAAAGGAGAGAAGGAAGGTAGGTTGAGATGGCTAATCAAGCTTTGATGCAACGCGAACGGACCAATTGCTGGGAAGACTGGGTCAATGCCGTTCTGGCGATATGGTTCTTCCTGTCGCCCTGGATCCTCCAGTTCGGCAGCCGGGCATCGACGCCGATGACGAGCGGCGCCGCCGGCAATGCCTCCTGGAATGCGTGGATCTTTGGCGTGATCGTGTTCGTGGTTTCCCTGTCAGCGATCAGCCGCATGAATTTCTGGCAGGAGTGGGTCAACCTGGTCCTCGGCATCTGGGTGTTCATCGCGCCGTGGGTCCTGCACTTCGCCACCGGCGGCTACTCGGCCGCGGCATGGGACCATTGGGTCATCGGTGTCCTGTTCTTCGTCTTCTCGGGCATCACTATCCTGCAATACCAGTCGGGCCACCACGCGACCGGGTAGGACGCACTGGGTAGGACGCCCAGTGTACGGAATCGAACCAGGTGGGCGGGCGCTCGCTCAAGCGCCTGCCGCCCGTTGATTTAGAGTAAAGACCGGAGGAGCCTCCCGGCGATAATCTTCGTCGGGAGTCGGGGGAGCAAAGGGGATGCCGAAAGCCATCGTCATGGCGGCAGCAATCGCGCTTGCGGTCCTTGCCGGCCAGAGGTCCGCACTGGGCCAGCAGCCGGCCGACCAGGATTTGCGCTGGTGCATGGGAGTGGGCGGCGTTGGCGACGACCTCGTGATCAAGGGCTGCACGATCGTCATCAATACGCGTCACTTCGCCGGCCACGATCTCGCAGTCGCTTACAGCAATCGCGGCGCGGGCTATCTCGACAAGGGCCAGTATGAACAGGCGCGAAAGGACGTTGATCAGGCGCTGAAGCTCGAGCCCAATCTTTCGCCGGCCCTGATCAACAGCGGCAAGCTCCTGATGGAGGGCGGCGCGGAGGCGATGGCCCTGCAGGAATTCGACAAGGCGGTGGCGGCCGACCCGCAGAATGCGCTGGCCTGGTACAATCGCGGCATCGCCTGGGGCAAGGCCGGGGAAATGGCCAAGGCCCTGGCCGACCTCGACAAGGCGGTCGGCCTCAGCCCCGATTTCGTCGAAGCGGTCTATAGCCGCGGCGTCGCGCACTATGCGCTCGGCCATATCGACCGGGCGATGGCCGATTACGACCGCGTCATCGAGCTCAGTCCGCGCTTCGTGTCGGCGATCTACAATCGGGCGGTCATTCACCAGCAACGCAGCGAACTCGACGAGGCGATCGCGGACTATGACCGCGCGGCGGCGCTCGCTCCGCAGGATGACGCGATCTTCAACAACCGCGGCAATGCCTGGCGCTCCAAGGGCGACGTCGCGCGCTCGATCGCGGACTACAATCGGGCGATCGCGCTCAATCCGAAATCGGCGTCGGCCTTTTACAATCGCGGCAAGGCCAAGGAAAAGCTGGGCGACGCCAAGGGCGGAGAAGCCGATATCGCGCATGCCCGCGACCTCGATCCGTTCGTTGGTCGACAGTGATGCCGCGGACATTGATATAGTTGGCCGTCCCGAGATGCCGCTGCAATGGAAAATCGATGCCGTACGGCGGCGTGTGACCGTCACCCTCCGAGGAGAGGTCTCGGCGCGCGAGCCTTTCGAGTATCTCGACGCGATCCAGCAGGCGCGGGCCATGCCCTTCGCCAAGATCTTCGACGTCACGGGGCTGATCGGCGTTTTCACCGACGATCTGGTGCGCGCGCTGGGCGGGATGGTGGCCCGGCACAGCGCGCTTGCCGCGCCACCCGGGCCACTCGCCATCGTGGCGAGCGACCCTGCCTTGCGTGCCCAGGCCGAGCTCTACGCGCGGACGGCGACGGCCGACCGGCCGGTGCGCATCTTCAACGATGCCGCCGATGCCGAGCGCTGGCTTGACGAGCGCGAACGGGTGAACCGCTAGAGCGGCACGGCCTCGCCATCGATAAGCGCGTGGCTGCAGGACAGCCGCTTGGCCTCCTTGCGCGCGTCGCCGGCCGGAGTGACCGCTCGCACCACGACATAGCCCTTGTTCTGCCAATCGGCGGCGGCGTTCCATTTTGTGCCGGCCGGCAGATAGAGGCGGGGCCTTTCGGGCGGAATATCCGAGGCGGCGAGGATGGCGCTGAGATAGAGCGTGAACCCGGTCGCGGGCTCGCTGACGCCGTCTTCGGGGTAGCCCGCCGAATAGCGGCCGCCGCGCGCCAACTCCTCGCGGCCCTTCAGGGCGAAGGCGGTGAAGGAGACACCGGTCTGGTACTCGAGGCCGCGATATTCGACCGGATCGACGGTGAGGTGCAGATCGGGCTCGGCTGCATGCACGAGCTTCACCACCTGGGCGAGGCGCCCGCTCTCCGCGGCGGCGGCCGCCGGGAGCTTGAGCTTGGCGAGGTGCGCCAAGCCCTTGTCGACAGGACCGGCCGCGCGCAGCAGCCCGGCGAACAGCGTCGCGGTTTTCTTGTCGTCGAGTGCCTTCGTGATGGCCGCCTCGTCCTTGCGGTCGAGGGCGCGGCGCAACTTGCGCAGCTGTTCGGCGTCGATCTCGAGGCCCGAAGCGACCGAGGCGACGAGGGTCGGCAGGTTCAGGTCGACGGTGAGACCCTGCACGCCGATGGCGCGCAACGCATCCACCGTCAGCAGGATCGCCTCGGCGTCGGCTTCGGCAGAATCCACGCCGATCAGTTCGGCGCCGACCTGCGCGAACTGCCGCTCGGGCTTGAGCGTCGAGCCGCGCACGCGGATCACGTTGCCGCCGTAGGAAAGGCGGAGCGGGCGCTCCTCGTGCTTAAGCCGCGTCACGGCGATGCGAGCGACCTGCACGGTCATGTCGGGACGCACCCCCATCATGCGCTGCGATACCGGATCCATCAGCCGGAAGGTCTGCGAGGCGAGCGCCGCGCCCGGGCCGCCCAGCAGCGATTCCTCGAACTCGACCATCGGCGGCTTGACCCGCTGGTAGCCGAAGGCCGCGAACCGTTCGATGGCGACGTCGATGGCACGCGCCTCACGAGCGGCGTCGGGCGGCAGCAGGTCGCCGAGGCCCGCCGGCAGCAGGCCGCGATGGTCGTTGTCGTTGGACGCCATTCGCTATTCCGCCGCCGCGACTTTCGGCGGCTCGGGCTTGATGTTGGCCATGTTGCCGCCGTAGCGGTCCTTGAAGGCGGTGGTGTCGATCTCCTCGAGCTCGATCTCGCGGTTCAGCACCTGCTCCTTCCACTTGAGCAGCTGGGGATGCGCCTGCTGGAATTCCGGCATCACTTCCTTGGCGAAGAGCTCGAGCGATTCGCAGATATGCTCGTGCGTGTTCTTGCCGGCCTGGTTCAGCAGCACGACCTGGTCGATGTTGGACGACTGGAACTTTCGCAGTTTCCGGCGGATCGTGTCGGGCGAGCCGATCAGGCCGCCGCGCAGCGCCGAGGCGTGGGCCTCGGGATTGGCGGCCTTCCACTTCTGGTACTCCTCCCACATGTTCACCGTGCCGGCGGGCGGTCGGCGACGGCCGGCCGAGGCGCCGTAGAAGCGCAGGGAGAACTGGAAGAACGTGTCGCCCTCGGCGCGCGCGCGCGCCTCCTCGTCGGTCTTGGCGCACATGAAGAAGGAGACCAGGGCGATGTTCGGGTTGGTCTTGTAGTCGGCGAGCTTGTTCTGCCGCTTCACGAAGGCGTTGTAGTAGGCGTGCACCCAGGCGTGCGCCGCATCGGCCGAGACGAACTGGAAGCCGAGCGCACCCATGCCCCATTCGCCGCACTTGGCCAATGTGTCGAGCTGCGAACAGGCGACCCACAGCGGCGGGTGCGGCTTCTGCAGCGGCTTGGGCATGACGTGGCGCAGCGGCATCTGGAAGTACTTGCCGTGATGCTCACTGGGGCCCGGCTTGAACATCGGGATGATGGCTCGGACGGCTTCCTCGAAGATCTCGCGCTTGTTCTCCATCTGCACGCCGAACGGCTCGAGCTCGGTGATCGACGCACTCTCGCCCATGCCGAACTCGCAACGGCCGTTGGAGAGCAGGTCAAGCGAGCCGATGCGCTCGGCGCAGCGCGCCGGGTGATTGGTCGTGACCTGCATGATGCCGTGGCCGAGTCGGATGTTCCTGGTGCGTTGGCTGGCGGCGGCGAGGAAGGATTCGGGGGAGGGGGAGTGCGAATACTCCTCCAGGAAATGGTGCTCGACCTGCCAGGCGTGGTCGTAGCCCAGCCGGTCGGCCAGTTCGATCTGGTTCAGCGCATTCTGGTAGAGCCGGTGCTCGTCGCCGTCCGTCCAGGGCCGCGGCAGCTGCAGCTCGTAGAAGATGCCGAACTTCATGTTGGGTCCTCCTCAAGGCCAGCATTACACGAAAGAGTGTGTTATTGCTGCCGGCAAATGACGGAACTCGTCCGCCCCGCGGTCTCGGTTGTCACGCCTTGTTACAACGAACAGGCCGTGCTGCCGGAATTTCTGGCCCGCATGGCGGCCGTGCTGGACGGCATGGCCCTCTCGGCCGAGATCGTTGCCGTCGACGACGGCTCGACCGACCGCACCTGGCAGGCGATGACCGAGGCGGCGGCCAAGGACAAGCGCATCGTGGCGGTGCGGCTGATGCGCAACCATGGCCACCAGCTCGCGCTCACGGCCGGCCTGACCTTGTGCCGCGGTGAGCGGATCCTGATCGTCGATTCCGACCTGCAGGATCCGCCCGAGCTGCTGCCCGAGATGATGAAGCTGATGGATGAGGGCGCCGACGTGGTCTACGGCCAGCGCCGCCAGCGCGAAGGCGAGACGCTGTTCAAGCGCGCGACCGCGGCGCTGTTCTACCGGTTGATCGGCAAGCTCACCGACGTCGAGATCCCGAGCGACACCGGCGACTTCCGGCTGATGTCACGCCGCGTGCTCGATCTCCTGCTGGCGATGCCCGAGCGGCATCGCTTCATCCGCGGCATGGTCGCCTGGATCGGCGGCCGGCAGGTGCCGCTCGTCTATGACCGCAAGGCGCGCGCGGCCGGCGAGACCAAGTATCCGCTGAGCAAGATGCTGCGCTTCGCCGTCGACGCCATCACCGCCTTCTCGGTGGTGCCGCTGATGGCGTCGATGACCATCGGCTGGGTGATGGCCGCGGTCGGGTTCTGCTTCATCCTCTATTCGATCGTGGGTTACCTGCTGGGCTACAACCTGCCCGGCTGGACCTCGCTGATGGCGGCGATCGGCCTGCTGGGCGGCATGCAGTTCCTGATGCTGGGCATCATCGGCGCCTATCTCGGCCGCCTGTACGACCAGAGCAAGGGCCGGCCGCTGTTCATGATTCGTGAAATCGTCGGTGGGCCGGGTGGCGAGTCCAAATAGCCTGCGCCTGCACTACGTCTTCCTGTGGTCGGGAATCGTCATCGGTGTCGGCGGCCAGTGGATGCTGAAGGCCGGCGCCGCTGCGCCTGACCTCTTGAGCCAGTTGCTGTCGGCCAGCACGATTGCCGGCCTCGTGCTCTACGGCGCGGCGACCGTGTGCTACCTGATCGCCATCCGGCGCATCCCGATCACCGTCGCCTTCCCGTCGATCTCGGTGTCCTACATTGTGATTCTGGCGATGGGTGTTATTGTTTTCGGCGAGAGCCTTTCGCTGGCCAAGCTCGCCGGAACCGGGCTCATCATGGCTGGTGTTTGGCTGCTGAACCGGTAGGGAGGGAGCATGGACCAGGCGACATTCGAGGCCGAGCTCAAACGCGACGGCTATGACGTCATGACCAACACCACCGCCGGTGCAAAGGTGAACCCCGAGCATTCCCATCCGTTCGACGTGCGCGCCATGGTGATGCAAGGCGCGCTGACCTTGACGCGAAACGGCAAGGCGCAGACCTATCGGCCGGGCGAGACCTTCTCGATGCCCAGAGGCTGCCTGCACTTCGAAAGCTACGGCGACGAAGGCGCCGTCATTCTGCTCGGCCGCAAGTTCTAGTGAAGTCGGCAGCACCTGCCTGGCAGCTGCTGCTGGCCTTCGTCCTCTCGCTGCTGTTCCTGAGCAGCCTGATCGGCTGGCTGCAGAACGTCCACATCGTCACCACCAACGGCATGTACAAGAGCCTGCAGGCGGCGCCGTGGATCAGCGATCCGGCGCACGCGAAGCTCGACGCCTCGAACTATCTCTACTTCCCGCTCTATGGCCGGCTGTGCGCGCTGCTCGATTTCCTCGGCATCCTGCGCGGCCAGGCCTGGAAGCAGTTCGCCTACCTCAATGCGTTCTGGGCAAGCGTGGGCAGCGTGCTGGTCTATGTCTTCGCGCACCGGCTGACCGGCAGCGCGATCGCGGCGGCGGCGGCGACCGTGTTCCATCTCGGCATCGGCTTCGTGCTGCTCCTGTCGGTGATCAACGAGGACATCATGCCGGGCTATGTCGTCATGCTCGGCTCGATGCTGCTGGCGGCGCTGTGGTTCGATCGGCCGACCCGCCGCCAGGTCGCGGTCGTCGGCGTGGTGTTCACGCTGGGCTGGCTGATCGAATGGCGGTTGATCTTCCCGACCCTGCCGGCGCTTCTGCTGGCGCTCGCGATCTCGGAGGGCACCATCCGCCATCGCGCGACGCTGATCGGCACGCTGCTGCTCTCCATCCTGCTGACCACCACGCTCGTGCAGTTGCCATGGATCGGCCATCCCGGTTCGGCCGGCGTGCTCGGACTCTTGTGGACGGGCAAAGGCGTCGATTCGGGATGGGGCGGCTTCACCTGGGAGAAGCCATGGCTTCTGCTGTCGGGCGTCAGCAGCTATTTCTTCATGGACGACGTGCCGTTCTCGGCCGGCGCGGCGCGCGACGTCGCCCTCAAGCTCGCCGTCCCGGTCGTCCTCGAGCTCGCCATCTTTGCCGCCTGCGTGGCGTTGCTATGGCGCCGCCACGGCGAGCGCCGCTTGTGGGCGATCGCCGCGGTGTTCCTGGGGACGCTCGTCGCCGGCGAGGTCTTCAACACCTATGGCCAGCCCCAGGACCCGCAGATGCAGGTCAACGTCATGGCGTGGCTGCCGATCGCCTGGATGCTGATCCTTGGCGCTTCGCTCGCCACGAGGCCGCTGCTGTGGGCGTTGGTTGCACTGTCGTTCGTGCCGGCGGTCCTGAATGTGAGGTCATTGGTGCCGTCCCGCGGACAGGACGCGCGCGCGGTCCGGGCGGTGGCGTCCCTGGAGAAGCGCTTTCCGCCGGACTCCACGGTCTTCGTCTACTGGGGCTTCGAGCCGATCACGATGTGGCAGTTCGCCTTGTGGAGCCAGACGTGGGACTGGGACTATGTCGAGCGGCCGCCGGCGGCGCCGCAGCGCGATCCGCGTTTCAAATGGATTGCCATCGATGCCGGCGCGATCCGGCACCCCAAATGGTCTGGCGAGCAGCATGCCGAGGCGCTCATGCACGACATCGACTATGCGCTGGATCACGGCTATCGCGTCGTCATTTCGGACGTCTGGAACTGGGACGTCGAGACGCTGGCCAACCAGCTCGGGACGCTGGCGGCGGCCAATCGTGCGCCGACCATCCATGCCATGCTGCGCGCGCACTACGCGGTCGGGCCGGGCTTCGAGGTGCCGGGTGTCGGCACCTATTACGAACTGAGGCGACGTTAAGGGACCCGCCGGCAGCGCTCGGCCCACGTCGCCGGCACCGGCCGGGCTGATTTCAACGCTTCGAGAACGTGCGGCAGCACCGCTTCGGCCAGCACCTTTTCGCCGGCTGTATTGGGATGCACGGAGTCGACGTAGTATTTGAGCCTGTCGCCGCCGTCGAAGACGTGCGTGAGGTCGAAGAACCGGTCGTGCCGCGGGCTCGCCGCGATTTTGGCGAACAGCGTCTGGTAAAGCTCAACGATGCGCTTCTGCGAAAGGATGTCGTCGGCGTGCGCGCCGATATACTGCGCGGTGAGCGAGCGCGCCGGCTGTATGCCGACCAAGCAGCTCTGGCCGCGCACCGCGCACATGTCGAGCACCTCCGTCATGTTCTCGACGTAGATGTCGGCGATCGCTTCGGCGTGCTGCTTGAAGAGGGTGTCGTCCTGCTCGAGCTTGCGGCGCGTCTCGGCGACGTGCGCGTTGAGCCGGTTCTCCAGGATGGTGTGGACGATGGCGCTGTGCTTGGCCAGCCACCAGACGAAACCATCGCTGAATAGCTGGCTGAAGCGCAGACCCATCTGGAATGGATCGCCCGGCCGCACCGACGAATTGGCGGGGATCGTGATGTCGTTGTAGCCGTCGACGATCAGCACCATGTCGGCTCGCCGCGGCACGACGGCGAGATAGTAGGAGAGCTTCTCCTGCAGTGAGACGAAGGCGCCCATGGCGGCATTGAAGACGTAGAGATCCTTGCGCCCAAGCTCGCCACGCAGCAGGCGTTCGAGCCAGGCATGCCAGGTGTCTTCCTTCGAATCGGCGGAGAAGCCCTGCGCCACCGAGCCGCCCAGCACGTAGACGAGCGTGCCGCCTGGCTCGTCGCAGGTGATCTTGTCGACTTCGTCGGCGTGGTAACGCGACATCTTGTGGCCGAACAGATAGTCGGCGAACGTGGCGGCGGTGCGTGGCGGCTTGGTCGTCGGGTCGTACTCGAAGCTCGGCCCGTTCGGCTCGTAGCCCAGCGCCACCGGTCCTTCCGGCACGAACGCCAATTGCTCGTTGGGCATCAGGTAGTGATAGTCGCCCGAGACGAAGATCGGCGCGTACGGGCGGCGATATTGCATCGTCTCGAGGCCGAAGAAGGTGCGGGCGCAGAATTCGGCGACCAGCGCCGAGACGACGACGATCACGAGCGTCGCCAGAATTCCCCGCGACCAGTGTACGCCTGTTCGTGTCTGCCCGCCCCGCATGTTGCTCACACATATTCGGAATCTGCGACAATTGCCACGCATTGACGGCCGGAGCCGGTCCCCTTATACGGGCCGCGGGCCACGCTCCCCCACCGGAGTGCAGCTCTTCTGGAAGGGAGAGGTTGATGACGAAGCCGAACATGCGTCCGGCGCGTCCCGATTTTTCATCGGGTCCCTGCGCCAAACGTCCGGGATGGACTCCGGAAGCCCTCAAGGATGCCGCCGTCGGGCGGTCCCATCGCTCCAAAACCGGCAAGAAGAAGATCGTCGAGGTAGTCGAGCGCACGCGCGCGTTGCTCGGCATTCCGGCCGACTATCGCCTCGGCATCGTGCCGGCGTCGGACACAGGCGCGGTCGAGATGGCGCTGTGGTCGCTGCTCGGTGCGCGGCCCGTCGACATGCTGACCTGGGAAAGCTTCGGCGAAGGCTGGGTCACCGACGTGGTCAAGCAGCTCAAGCTCAAGGACGCGCGCACGCTCAAGGCGCCGTACGGCCAGATCGCCGACCTGAAGGCGGTCGACTGGACGCATGACGTCGTCTTTACCTGGAACGGCACGACCTCGGGCGTGAAGGTGCCCAACGGCGACTGGATCGCCGACGATCGCCAGGGTCTCGCGATCTGCGACGCCACCTCGGCGGTGTTCGCCATGGACCTGCCGTGGCCGAAGCTCGATGTCGTCACCTGGTCATGGCAGAAGGTGATGGGCGGCGAGGGGGCGCACGGCATGCTGGTGCTCAGTCCGCGCGCCATCCAGCGGCTGGAGAGCTATCAGCCGGCGTGGCCGCTGCCGAAAATCTTCCGCATGACCTCGGGCGGCAAGTTCTCCGAGGCGATCTTCAAAGGCGACACGATCAACACGCCCTCGCTGCTGTGCGTCGAGGATGCGATCGACGGCTTGAGGTGGGGCGAAAGCGTCGGCGGCCTCAGCGGCCTGATCGCGCGTTCGCAAGCCAATCTCGGCGTGCTGGAGAAATTCGCGAGCGGGCGCAAATGGATCGGCTTCCTTGCCGCCGACAAGGCGATCCGCTCCAACACGTCGGTGTGCCTCAATATCACGGCACCATGGTTCAAGGCGCTGCCGGCCGACAAGCAGGCCGCGGCGGCCAAGAAGATGGGCGAGCTGCTGGAAAGCGAGAAGGCGGGTTACGACGTCGGTTCCTACCGCGACGCGCCGCCGGGGTTGCGCATCTGGTGCGGCGCCACCGTCGAGAAGAGCGATCTCGAAGCGCTGCTCCCGTGGCTGGATTGGGCTTACGCAGAAATCGAGGCGGAATATGGCAAAGCCTAAGGTACTCATCTCCGACGAACTGAGCCCGCGCGCCGTCGAGATCTTCGTCGAGCGCGGCTGCGACGTCGACTTCAAGCCGGGTCTGAAGCCCGCCGAGCTGCGCGCCATCGTCGGCAACTATGAGGGACTCGCCATCCGCTCGGCCACCAAGGTCACGGCCGAAGTCCTGGCCGAGGCGAAGAAGCTGAAGGTCGTCGGGCGTGCCGGCATCGGCGTCGATAATGTCGATCTCAAGTCGGCGACCGCGCACGGCGTGGTCGTGATGAACACGCCATTCGGCAATGCCATCACCACCGCCGAGCACGCCATCGCGCTGATGTTCGCGGTAGCGCGCCAGGTGCCCGACGCCAATGCCAGCACGCAGGCCGGGAAGTGGGAGAAGAACCGCTTCATGGGCACCGAGCTCTCCTTCAAGACGCTGGGACTGATCGGCTGCGGCAATATCGGCTCGATCGTGGCCGAGCGGGCGATCGGACTGAAGATGCGCGTGGTGGCCTACGATCCGTTCCTGTCGGACGAGCGCGCGGCGGCGCTCGGCGTGGAGAAGGCGAGCCTCGACCAGGTGCTGGCGCGGGCCGACTTCATCACCGTGCACACCCCGCTCACGGAGCAGACCAGGAACATCCTGAGCCGCGCCAACCTGATGAAGACTAAAAAGGGTGTGCGCATCATCAACTGCGCGCGTGGTGGGCTGGTCGACGAGCTCGCGGTGCGCGACCTGCTGGTCTCTGGCCACATCGCCGGCGCGGGCTTCGACGTCTTCGTCGATGAGCCGGCCAAGCAGAACGTGCTGTTCGGCGCCCCCAATCTCGTCTGCACGCCGCACCTGGGCGCCGCGACCGTCGAGGCGCAGGAGAACGTGGCGCTGCAGGTCGCCGAGCAGATGTCGGACTACCTGCTGACCGGAGCGGTCGTGAACTCGCTCAACATGCCCAACGTGTCGGCCGAGGATGCGCCCAAGCTGGCGCCTTATCTCGATCTCGCCGAGAAGCTGGGATCGTTCGCGGGCCAGCTCACCGATACCGAGATCAAGGCGGTGGCGATCGAGTACGAGGGTCTGGTGGCGGGACTGAACATCAAGCCGCTCTCCCAGGTGGCGCTGATGGGCGTGCTGCGCCCGCAGCTCGATTCGGTGAACATGGTGAATGCGCCCGCCGTGGCGCGCGAGCGCGGCATCGAGGTCGCCGAGGTGAAGCACGAGCGCGACAGCGACTACAATTCGCTGATCAAGATCTCGGTCACGACCGAGAAGTACACGCGTGCCGTGAGCGGCACGCTGTTCGGCGGCAAGCACCCTCGCATCGTCGACATCAAGGGCATCGAGATCGAGGCCGAGTTCGCCCCGCACATGCTCTACATCACCAACGACGACAAGCCGGGCTTCATCGGCCGCCTGGGCACTCTGCTGGGCGAGAACAAGGTCAACATCGCGACCTTCCATCTTGGCCGCGACAAGCCCGGCGGCTCGGCGATCGCGCTGGTGCAGGTCGACCAGCCCCTGTCGGCCGAGCTGACCGCCAGGATCGCCGGCCTCGAGAGCGTGGTTCAGGCCAAAGTGCTGGGTTTCTAGGCGGCGTCGCGATGGCGTAGCCGCTCGACCGCGTCCTGCAAGTCGTCCTGCGTGTAGGGCTTGCGGACGAACCGGACCTGCGCATCCGCCTTGAAGCGACCGCGCAGGTCGCTGTCATCGTAGCCGCTCGCGATCACGATCGGCAGGCGTGGGTAAAGCGCACGCAGATCGGCCGCCAGGCGGTCGCCCTTGCCGTCGGGCAGGCCGATATCGACGATCGCCATGTCGATGTTGCGGCCCAGCCGCTCCACCTTGTTCATCGCCTGGGCGATCGAACTGGCCGCCTCGACCTTGCAGCCGAGCGACGTGAGCTGTTCCTGCGCCACCATCTGCACAAGGATTTCGTCTTCGACGAGCAGCACACACGGCTCGTCCGGGACTGGGCTCAGGATTTCGGCGAACTTCGACGCCAGAGCGGCGAAGGTGAAGGGCTTGGGCAGCAGCCGTACGTCGGGGTCGAGGCGGCCGCCGTGGACGATGGCGTCGCGCGCATAGCCGGTCGTGAAGAGGACCTTGAGGGCAGGCCGGATCTTATGCGCGGCATCGGCCAACTCCCGGCCATTCATGCCGCCCGGCAGGCTGACGTCGGTGAACAGGAGGTCGATCTCCGGATGCGTCTGGACGAGCTTCAGTGCCGGCGCGGCGAGCGGTGCTTCGAGCACGTTGTAGCCGAGCTCGCGCAGCATGCCCGTCGTGTTGTCGCGCACGTCACGATCGTCCTCGACCACCAGGATCGTCTCGCCACGCGGCCTCGGCGTGGGCCGGGCGGGCTGCTCCGTCGACAGGGCGTCGGACTCCTCGCCCGACATCAGGCGCGGCAGATAGAGTTTGACCGTCGTGCCGCGGCCGAGCTCGCTGTGGATCCGGATGTGCCCGCCCGACTGCTTGGTGAAGCCATAGACCTGGCTGAGGCCAAGGCCGGTGCCGTGGCCGATGTCCTTGGTGGTGAAGAAGGGTTCGAAGGCGTGTTCCAGGGTCTGCTGGTCCATGCCGACGCCGGCATCGGTCATCGAGATCTCGACATACTGGCCTGGCACGACCTCAGGCTGGAAGGCCGCGTCCGCCTCGTCGATGGAGGCGTTCGACGTCTCGATGACGAGACGGCCGCCCTTGGGCATGGCATCGCGTGAATTGACGGCGAGGTTGATGATGCCGATCTCGAGCTGGTTGGGGTCGGCGAGGGTGCGCCACAGGTCCTTGTGCAGGATGGTTTCGACCGTGATCTGTTCGCCGAGCGTACGGCGCAGCAGATCGGACATCCCGGTCACCAGGCGGTTGACGTCGATCGGCTTGGGGTCGAGCGGCGAGCGGCGCGAGAAGGCGAGCAGGCGCTGGGTGAGCGACGCCGCGCGCCGGGCGCCCTGCAGGGCATGCTCGAGCGCTCGGCCGAGCCGGTCGGCATTCGCGGTTTCGCCCTGGCTCGCGCGCTGCGCCGCTTCGATGTTGCCCAGGATGACGGTGAGCAGGTTGTTGAAATCGTGCGCCACGCCGCCCGTGAGTTGGCCGATGCCCTCCATCTTTTGCGCCTGGATGAGCTTCTCCTGCGCGCGCGTCAGCTCGTCCTGCGCCTTCTTTCGCTCGGTGATGTCGCGCGTGACCTTGGTGAAGCCGATCAGCTCGCCCTTGCTGTCGCGGATGGGGTTGATGACGACATTCGCCCAGAAGCGCGAGCCGTCCTTGCGCACACGGTACCCTTCCGCCTCGAACTTGCCTTGCTCGCGTGCCGTCTTGAGCGCCAGTTTGGGAATTCCGGCTTCGCGATCCTCCGGCGTGTAGAAGTTCTCGAAGTTCCGGCCGATGATCTCGGCTGCCGTGTAACCCTTGATGCGCTCGGCACCGGTGTTCCAGTTGGCCACGGTGCCGTCGGGCTCGAGAGCATAGATAGCGTAATCCGAGACACCTTCGACAAACTGCTGAAAGCGCCCCTCGATGCCTTGGCGCGCGCCGATTTCCAGCCTCAGGCGCTCGTTGACATTCGCCAGTTCGCGGGTCGTCTCGGCGCGTCCGCGCTCCATCTTCGGGACGTCGGTGCCGATACAGAAGACGCCGCCGACGGTGCCGTCGCCGGCCAGGATTCGGCTGCAGGAAAATCCTTCGACATGGCCGCTTGAAGCACCTTTCATCGCCGCGGCGATGACCGGACCGATCCGCTCCCAAGCCTCGTGCCACACCTCACGCGCCGGTTGGCCGAGCGCCCATGGGTGCTTGCCGGCGAGAAATGATTTGCAGGCGTCGTTGTAGAGGCAGATCAGATCGTCACCCCAGCCGATCCAGATCGGCTGGCTCGCTGTCACCATGATTTCGACGGCAGTCCGCAGGCTCGGCGACCAATTTTCGGGCCGACCAAGCGGCGTGGCGGCCCAATCCCGGGCGCGGATCAGGTCGGCAAGCTCTCCGGACTCCTGCAAAATGGTTGAACCTCCCCGCTGGGCTTATTCATTGGACAGATACAGTCCCCCACGTGCGAGAAACGCCCGGAATGGCTCGCGGGTTCCCTTTCGCACAGTGAATTTGGGGGAGCGTGAGAAATGCTCGGTCTGCGGTCGAACAGGTCAGAGCTATGTTCGTCCCGGTCCGTTGACGGGAGACGATGATGCCGCGGGTGAGTGAAATCGAGGAAGATGGCGGTGATCCGACGCTGAAGGCCGCCTTCGACAAGCAGCGCGAGGCCTTTGGCTTCGTGCTCAATCCCACCAAGGCGATGGCCCATTGCCCACCGATCATGAAGGCCGCCGGCCTGATGGGTTTGGCCTTCGAGCAGTCCGGCCAGCTGCCGAAAGGCATGTTGCCGCTGATCTATACGCGCGTCGCCACGATCAACGGCTGTCCGTTTTGAATGGACATCAATTCCGCGCGTGCCGCGGAAAGCACTGAAGGCGGCCTCGACAAGCTCGGCGAGCTGTTGAACTGGCGCGACAGCAAGCTGTTCAGCGAGGCCGAACGCGTCGCGCTCGAATACGCCGAACGCATCACCTACACCGACCAGCAGGTCGACGAGGCGCTTTTCGCCCGCGTGAAGCAGCACTTCACCGAACCGCAGATCGTGGAACTGACGGCGGCGATCGCCTTCGAGAACTTTCGCTCGAAGTTCAATCCGCCCTTGGGCATCGAGGCGCAGGGCTTCTGCATGGTGCCGAAGAGGAAGTGAGCGCCGCCGGCGCTCACTCCATCTCGATCTTCAGCTCCTTGAGCTTCCTGCCCCAGAAGGCGTGCTCGTCGGCCACCATCTTCGCGAACTCCGCCCGGCTCCGTTCGGCCGGCTGCTCGAGGCCGTCGCGGGCCAAGGCCGCCTCCCACTTCGGATCCTTCATCGCTTCCTTGGCGGACTTCTCGACCTTGTCGAGAATGACGGCCGGAGTTCCCGCCGGCGCGAACAGGCCTTGCCAGCCGGTGACGACCACGTCGATGCCCTGTTCCCTCAGCGTCGGCACGTCGGGCAGCGACTTGACCCGCTTGTCGCCGGTCACGGCCAGCGCCTTGAGATTGCCGCCCTTGATCTGCGCCACGGCGGGCGGCAGCGACGAGAAGTTCATCGTGATCTGGCCGCTGATCACGTCGGCGACGGCCGGCCCGGTGCCCTTGTAGGGTACGTGCGTGAGCTTGATGCCGGCCGCCTCGGCGAACTGCGCGCCGGCGAGGTGGTTGTTGCCACCCACGCCGGACGAGGAATAGGTGAGCTTTTCCGGATCCTTCTTGGCCATCGCCACCAGGTCGGCCGCATTGTTGGCCGGCACCTTGTTCCCGACCACCAGCACGTACTGATAGGACGTGATCGGGCAGATCGGCGCCAGGGTGGAGATCGTGTCGATCATGCCCTTCTGGACATGGGGGTTGATGACCACGTTGGTGCTGACGGCGACGAACAGCGTGTAGCCGTCCGGCTTGGCGGCGGCCACGGCGCGCAAGCCGATCGAGCCGGCGGCGCCGCCCTTGTTGTCGATAATGATCTGCTGGCCAAGACGCGGCGTCATGACCTGCGCCAGCTCGCGGGCATTGATGTCCGTGCTGCCGCCCGCGGCGTAGCCGACGACGAAGGTCACCGGACCTGTCGGGTAGCCGTCGGCGCGGCCGGCCGTTGGCAAAAGGAGGGTGCTGCCGCCCAGCGCAAGTGCCTGGCGGCGCGAGATCGAGAGCGTCATGTCAGTTCTTTCCCTTCACGTATTTGCCCGCGCCGTCGCCCGCGAGCTTGCCCAGCACCGCGCCTGATACCAGGCCCGTGCCGCCGGGATAATTGTGATAGAAGAGGCCGCCCACCAGTTCGCCCGCGGCGTAGAGGCCGGGGATCGGATGGCCGTCGGTGCTCACCACCTCGCCTTCGGTCGTGGTCTTCAGGCCGCCGAAGGTGAAGGTGAGGCCGCAGGTCACGGCGTAGGCCTCGAAGGGCGGCGTGTCGATCGTGTTGGCCCAGTTGCTCTTGGGCACCGCGAGCCCACGCACGCCGCGGCCGTCCTTGATCGCCGGATTGAACGGCACCTCGGTCATGACGGCGGCGTTCCACTCCTTGATGGTCTTCAGGAACTGCTCCTGGTTCACGCCCTCGAGCTTCTTGGCCAGCTCCTCGATCGTGTCGGCGCGAACCTTGGTCATGCGCTTGATGCGGTACTCGTCGCGCAGGCGGTCCAGCACCTTGGCGTCGAAGATCTGCCAGGCGAATTGCTGCGGCTGGGAAAGGATCACCGCGCCGTACTTGGCATAGGTGTAGTTGCGGAAGTCGGCCCCCTCGTCGACGAAGCGCACGCCGTTGGCATTCACCATGATGCCGAGCGGGTACGAGTGCTTCTGGAAATTGTCGCCGACCTCGAGGTCGCCGAATGGGGGGGCATTCAGGTCCCAGCCCACCGCGTGCCCGCCCGACCAGTTGCCGTGCGGCATGGCGCCGATCGCCAGCGCCATGTTGATGCCGGCGCCGGTGTTGAATCGCGTGCCTCGGACCTTCGCTAGATCCCAGGTCGGCCCGAGATAGCGCGTGCGCATCTCGGCGTTGCTCTCGAAGCCGCCGCACGCCAGCACCACCGCCTTGGCGCCGATCCGCGCCTTGCGGCCCTTGTGGCGGGCGATGACGCCGCGCACCACGCCGTCTTCCTCGATCAGCGAGACGCCCGCGGTCTCGTAGTGGATCGGGATGCCGGCCTTGACCGCGGCCTTGTGCTCGAGGTCGACCAGGCCCGGGCCGCCGCCCCACGCCTCGACCGCGAGCCCGCCCCAGAACTTGTACTTGCCGTTCACCTTGAAGGCCTGCCGTCCGTAGGACGGCTGGAAGCGCACGCCCTTGCTGCGCATCCATTTCAGGGTCTCGAAGCTTCGGTTCACCAGGATGTCGGTGAGTTCGGGATCGCATCGGTAGTTGGTGACGCGCCCCATATCGTCGAGATAGTCGTCGGCGGTATACTTGCCGAAATCGACGTCGCGCTTCTCGTCCTCGGTCAGGTCATAGAGCTGCACCAGGTCGTCGACGCCGTGGAACACCACGCGCATGGCGCCGGCGGTGTAGGTGCTGTTGCCGCCGCGCTCTTCCTCGGGCGCGGCCTCGAGCATGATCACCGACGCGCCGTGATCGCGCGCCGCAAGGGCGGCACAGGCCGCCGCGTTGCCCGCACCCACGACCACGACATCGACGTTGGTATCGTCCATCACATCCTCCCGAAGGGGCACCGGACGTAGCGCCGATGCAACGAATTGCCAAGCCGGCACGGTTATTACAGCATTCTGAGGGGCAGTCCGGTATTGTCGGAAATCGACGGCCGGAACGGCCGACTCTTTCGTATTGTGAAAAGCCATGCAGCGGGGGCGGGCAAGTGCGACACGAGCTCAACAAGGAAGACACCAAGCTGCCGGAGGCGGCCAATGATCGTCAGCGCGGCGGCATCCAATCGCTCGAAAGGGCCTTCGCCATCATGGAAGAGGTGGCGCGCAATCGCGACGGCGTCACCCTCGCCGAGATCAGCCGCAGGGTCGGCCTGCACACCAGCACGGCCTTCCATCTGCTGAAGACGCTGGCGGCGCTGGGCTATGTCCGCCAGGTCAAGGACGGCAAGCGCTACCGCATCGGCCGGCCGCTGTTCGCTCTGGCGGCGAGCGCGCTCGACGAGATCGAGATGGTGAGTCTCGCCACGCCGGTGCTCGAGGAGCTGTCGCGCGAGACCAGCGAAGCCGGCCACTTCGCCGTGCGCATGGGCGACGCCATCGTGGTGATCGTGCGCACGGCGGGCCCGGGCGCCTTCCAGCTCACCGACCGGGTGGGCGTGGTGCGGCCGGCGCATTGCACGGCGCTCGGCAAGGTGATTCTCGCGGCGCTGAGCGAGGAGCAGCTCGAACGGTTCCTGTCGCGCGTCGAACTGACGGCCAGCACGCCGAAATCCATCACCGACGTCGAAACGCTGAAGAAGGACCTCGACGAGGTCCGGCGCAGCGGCATCGGCTTCGACGATGGCGAATTCAACGCCGAGGTGCGCTGCGCGGCGGTTCCGGTGCGCGATTTCACCGGCAGCGTGATCGGCTCGATCGGCATCTCCGGGCCGATCTGGCGGCTGACCATCCAGGCCATGCAAAATCGGGCGCCGATCGTGCGGGCGGCGGCGGAGCGCCTGTCGGCGGCCTTCGGCTACCGCGCGCCGGCCTGAGCCCGTCGCCTTTGGCCCGGTTCTTGCTGTAAAATCCCGTCATGGGCGATCGTTTCGACCGTCTGAGCCTCAGGCATCCCAATGTCGAGGCCCTGCTGCGCCGGCCGGGCATCGGCCACAATAACGGGCCGACCTTCGACATGTCGTGGGAGGCTTGGGTGTGGCGTCGCGCCTCGGCCAAGGCGTGGAAGACGCCGAGTCCCGAGATCGCGAAGATGCGCATCCGCCGTGCCGAACGGCTTGGCCTCACCTACAAGGAGCTGACCGCGGCGCTGATGAACACCGGCGTCAATCTCGGCGCCGCGGTGATGCCGTTGTCGCTCGCCGCCCGCGTCCGCCGCGGCCCGAAAGGCGAAATCATCGTCGAGCCGCGCAATTCGGTGGCGGCGCTGGTCGGCAGGTTCGGCGGCCGCTTCTTCCTGCTCGGCGACATCGATGCCGTGCCGGCGATGAGCGAGGCCGAGCGTGCCGAGTTCCTCGCCACGCTCAACCGCGCCTTCGACGGCAAGGTCGAAGCGATCGGCTGGGGCCATGACGGCAAGGCGATCCGCGGAATGCTGAAGAGCAATGCCGTGCCGCACCAGGAAGCGTTCCTGGTGGGCGCGGGGATGGGCCATCAGGTGTTGGGGGAGAGCGCCGGTCTTCCTTTCACCAAGGACATCGACAGCTGGTTTTCCTGATCAAGGGTTCCGCGTTGCGCTATTAGAGCGCAAATGACGTCGACCAAGCGCAAGCCCGCGAAGCGCGGCAAGAAGAAGCCTCGGGCGAACAAGCAGGCGCCTTCGCGTATGCCATCGCCGGCCGCGGTCGCCGAAGTTTCGGTGCAGCGGGGTTTCATCGAAGTAGCAACCATCGGCGCGCAATCGTTGGTCTGGCTGGCGACGCTGGTCGCCGGTGCCGCCGTGCTGGCGGGCGTCGGGTTCGCTCTCTGGTCGCTCCGTCCGGTGCCAGCCTACAGCTCGGATCGCGTCACGATCGGTTCGGCGTTCCAGGTCACGTTCCGGATCGAGAATACGAGCGCCTGGTTTGCGCTCACCCATCTCGCGATCCGTTGCGTGGTGGAGGGCGTGGATGCACCCGGCATGCCGCCGGTCGAGGCCGACTCGTCACGGATTCCGGCGCGGCTCGGGCCGGGCGAGCAGGCGACCTTCACCTGTCCATTTCCCGCCGCCGATCCTGAGATCGCCCAGCGCTCCGAACTCTATTTCCGCAGCAAATACGACATGCCTGGAGTCGGTGCGGTCAAGCTGCGCGACACTCGCGGCCCATTCGTCATCAACACGCATCTGCTGCCGCCGCGCTGGACGCCCAAACCCGGCAAGGACTAAGGGAGAGGCATGACCTCTTCAATGGAACCGCCGCTCAAAGGCATCCGCGTCATCGAGCTGACCCATACGATCCTCGGTCCGTCCTGCGGCATGATCCTGGCCGATCTCGGCGCCGAGGTGATCAAGGTCGAGCCGGTCGACGGCGACCGCACGCGCAAGCTGAAGGGCTTCGGTGCCGGCTTCTTCGGCTACTTCAATCGCAACAAGAAGAGCCTGGCGCTCGATGCCGACGGGGCGGGAGGCCGCAAGGTGCTGGTGAAGCTCCTGCAGTCGGCCGACGTACTGATCGAGAATTTCGCGCCCGGTTCGATGAGCCGGCGCGGCCTGGGGCCCGAGCATCTCGAGAAGATCAATCCACGTCTGGTCTATTGCGCGCTCAAGGGCTTTCTGCCTGGTCCCTACGAAAAGCGCCCCGCGCTCGACGAGGTCGTGCAGATGATGGGCGGGCTCGCCTACATGACCGGCCCGAGCGGCCGGCCGCTGCGCGCCGGCACGTCGGTGATCGACATCGTGGGCGGCATGTTCGGCGCCTTCGGCACGGTGCTGGCGCTGAAGCAGCGCGACCGCACGGGCAAGGGCGGGCTCGTCGAGTCGGCACTGTTTGAGTCGGTCGTGTTCCTGATGGGCCAGCATCTCGCCATCACGGCGATGAACGGCGCGCCGCCGCCGCCGATGCCCGAGCGCGTGTCGTCATGGGCGGTCTACGAAGTGTTCGACACCTCAGACGGCCAGCAGGTCTTCATCGGCATCACCTCGGACGGCCAGTGGAAGCGCTTCTGCGAGTTCTTCAAGCAGGCCGAGCTCGCGGCCGATCCCAAGCTTGCCACCAACAACCAGCGCATCGAGGCCCGGCCATGGCTGGTGCCCAAGGTCGCCCAGGTGTTCAAGCGCTACAGCAAGGCCCAGCTCGAGCAGATGTGCCTCGACGCCGACATCTCCTTCGCGCCGATCGCCAAGCCGCAGGATCTGTTCGACCATCCGCATCTGTTGGCCAACGGCTCGCTCGCGCCGACGATCTTGCCGGGCGGCGTGAAGACGCGCCTGCCGCTGCTGCCGTTCCAGATGTTCGGCTGGCGGCCGCCGCTCACCAGCGATCCGCCCTCGATCGGCCAGCACAATGACGAGGTGCTGGGTGCGATCGGCTATGACGCCGCAGGCATCGCCGGGCTCAAAGCGGCGGGCGCGCTCGGTCCGAAGAACTAGGCCAGCCGCTCGCGGGCGATCGCCGACAGCCGCTCGGCCGCCAGCACGATCACGAAGGTGACGATCAGCAGCACCGAGACCTGCTGGTACTGGAACAGGTTCATCGCCGTCAGCAGCTGGAAGCCGATGCCGCCCGCGCCGACGAAGCCCAGCACCAGCGACGAGCGGATGTTCTCGTCGAGCCGATAGAGGCTGATACCGAGCAGCGACGGCAGCACCGAAGGCAGCACGCCGTGGGTGAAGATCTGGGTTCGCCGCGCGCCGGCGATCGACAAGGCGTCGATCGGCGCCATGTCCATGTGCTCGATGGTCTCGGCGAACAGCCGGCCCATCATGCCGATCGAATGGACGGCGAGCGCGAGGCCGCCGGGAAACGGCCCGAGCCCGACCGCGGTCACGAACAGGAGTGCCCACACGAGGTCGGGCACGGCCCGCGTGAAACCGATGATGCCGCGCGCGGCGTAGTAGAGCACGCGCGACGGCGTGACGTTGGCCGCCGCCAGCACGGCGAGCGGCAGCGACAGCACGAGGCCCGCCAGGGTGCCGAAGATCGCGATGTCGACGGTCTCGAGCGTCGGCCACAGCACGGCGTCGAAGTTCGAGAAATCGGGCGGCATGGCGCGGCTCACGATGTCGACCATGCCGTGGAACCCGGTGATCAGGTCCTGCGGCCGCGCCTGCACGACGTAGAACGACTGGACGGCGACCATGATCGCGACCAGCACCAGCACGATGCGCAGCGCGTTGCCCAGCGCCTGCGGCCAGCCCGGATTGTCGCGGTAGCGCGTCACGCCGGCGGAGCTCGTCGTGGAGGTCATGCCGCCTCGCGGAGATAGAGGCCGCGCATGCGCTCGTGCGAGAGCTCGGCGCGCGGCAGGTCGAAGGCCATGCGGCCGTCGCGGATGCCGACCACGCGGTCGGCGTAGGCATGCGCCAGGTCGATTTGGTGCAGCACGCAGAGCACGGCGAGGTTCTCCTCGCCGGCGAGCCGCCGCAGCAGCTTCATGATGTCCTCGGCGGCTTCGGGGTCGAGACTGGCGACCGGCTCGTCGGCCAGGAGCGCGCGCGGCCGTTGCGCCAGCGCGCGGGCGATGGCGACCCGCTGCGCCTGACCGCCGGACAGGGTGCCGGCGCGCTGGCGGGCGAGCGTCTCGAGGCCCACTTCGGCGAGATAGCCGCGCGCGCGGCGCAACTCCGCGGCCGGCAGCCCGCCCAGCGCGGTGTACCAGCCGCCGTGACGGCCGAGCGCGCCGCTCGCCACGTTGGCGAGCACGCTGCGGCGCTTGACCAGGCTCGCATGCTGGGAGATCAGCGCCAGGTCGAGGCGGGCCCGGCGCAGCCGCTCGCCGTCGAGCCGGGCAAGGTCGGTGCCGTTCACCCGCACGCTGCCTTGCGTCGGCTGGAGGGTGCGGGTGATGCAGCGCATCAAGGTCGTCTTGCCCGAGCCGTTGCCGCCCAGCACGACGACCAGCTCGCCCGGCCTCACGTCGATGTCGAAGTCGGCGAGCGCGAGCTTGCCGTTCGGGTATCGCAGCGACAGCCGGCGAACCTCCAGCATGATCGGGCTCAGCTCAGCTTGGCGAGATCGATCTTGAGTGTCTTCACCAGGTCGCGGATGCCGTCATAGGCACCGTCGGTCTGCGGCACGAAGCGCTGGCCGCTCAGCCCCATGATCTTGCGGTCGGCCGCCGGCAGGGTCGACAGGTCGAGCGTCTGCAGCACCTCGATCAGGCGCTTCTTGAAGCCCTCGGGCAGGTCGCCGCGCACCGAGATCGGGTCGGTCGGGATGGGGTCGGACTTCCACAGGAAGACCAGGTCGCCGTCCTTGTAGTGGCCGCGCTGCTTGGCCGATTCGAGCTGCTCGCTGTTCAGTTCGCCGGCATCGACCTTCTTGTTGTACAGCGCCTCGAAGGACGAGGTGTGGCTGCCGGCGTAGATCGCCTTGATGTCCCTGTCGGGATCGACGCCGGCCTTGCGCAGGCCGTACGCCGGGAAGAGGTGGCCTGAGGTCGAGCTCGGATCGGAGAAGGCGAAGGAGCGGCCCTTGATGTCGGCCACCGTCTTGATGCCCGAGGCGGGATAGGTGACGAGGCTCGCCCAGTAGCTGTCGGGCTTGCCGTCGGGCGTGCCGAACGCGGCGACCGCCTCGGCCTTGGCGACCTGGTGGGCCAGCACGTAGCCCAGCGGGCCGAACTCGCCGATCTCGAGCTTGCCGTTGCGCATCGCCTCGATCTCGGCGTTGTAGTTGGAGGCGACGAAGACCTTCACTTCGCAGTTGAGCTTCTCGCCCAGGAGCTTGCCGATATGCTCGTAGATCGGCACCAGCTTGGGCGCGGTGTCGTAGGGCTCGACGCCGAAGCGGACGATGCCGCCGTTCGGGCAGTCGGGCGCATTGCCGGCGAAGGCCGCCGTCGCCGTCACGGTGAAAGCCGCCACGCCCGCCAACCCAAGAAGCCTGCTCCGCATCTCTGCATCCTCCCAATGAAGGCCGGCGCGAACGCCGGCCCGACCACGTCTAGGAGGCGGATGCGGAGGTTTTGTTTAGGTTGGATGATGCTTTTGTTGCGGCCCGGTGGACGGAGTTCGGCGGCGGTGGGCCGCTAGGTAGCCGCTGCGTTCCGTGGGGCTGATATACGATTGGCTTTGATGCGTCGTGTAGCGAGTGACGGTCTCGATCGTCCAAATGGTGTGCCGCTCGGGAACGCATAGGCCCCTATGCGCCGATCTAGCAAGTGCCGACTATCATCCCAAGGCTGGGATAATGTCATGGGAACATAGCTAGAACTTGTGTCAACAAGTTTAGTTTTATCAGAGGGTTAATTCCCGCCTTGCCCAAAAGAACAAAATGCGTACAGTAGCCGGCACCGGCCAACCCCCGGCCGCGACTTATCCGCATTGAAGCGCCTGACAGGGGCGTGGGACATAGAGGAGACAGCCAATGACGGCAGCGCTGAAACTGGTCGAGAAAGAGGGCATGGAAAACAAGAACAAGGCGCTCGATGCCGCGCTGGCGCAGATCGAACGCGCCTTCGGCAAGGGCTCGATCATGAAGCTGGGCCAGCGCGAGGCGCTGGAGATCGAGGCGATCTCGACCGGCTCGCTGGGCCTCGACATCGCGCTCGGCATCGGCGGCCTGCCCAAGGGCCGCATCGTCGAAATCTACGGGCCCGAAAGTTCGGGCAAGACGACGCTCGCGCTGCACGTCGTGGCCGAGGCCCAGAAGAAGGGCGGCGCCTGCGCCTTCGTCGACGCCGAGCACGCGCTCGATCCGGCCTACGCCAAGAAGCTCGGTGTCGACATCGACAACCTCCTGATCTCGCAGCCCGACGCCGGCGAGCAGGCGCTCGAAATAGCCGACACGCTGGTCCGCTCGGGCGCGATCGACGTGCTGGTGATCGACTCGGTGGCCGCTCTCGTGCCGCGCGCCGAGCTCGAGGGCGAGATGGGCGATGCGCTGCCCGGCCTGCAGGCCCGCCTGATGAGCCAGGCGCTGCGCAAGCTCACCGCCTCGATCTCCAAGTCGAACACGCTGGTGATCTTCATCAACCAGATCCGCATGAAGATCGGCGTCATGTTCGGCAGCCCCGAGACGACGACCGGCGGCAATGCGCTCAAGTTCTACGCCTCGGTCCGCCTCGACATCCGCCGGATCGGCGCGCTCAAGAACGGCGACGACGTGGTCGGCAATGCCACGCGCGTGAAGGTGGTGAAGAACAAGGTGGCGCCGCCGTTCAAGGTCATCGAATTCGACATCATGTACGGCGAGGGCGTCAGCAAGACCGGCGAGCTGATCGATCTCGGCGAGAAGGCGGGCGTGGTCGAGAAATCGGGCTCGTGGTTCTCCTACGACGGCCAGCGCATCGGCCAGGGCCGCGAGAACGCCAAGACCTATCTCAAGGAGCACCCCGAGGTCGCCCAGGCGATCGAGCAGAAGGTGCGCGAGAATGCCGGCATCCTGGCCAAGGTGCTCGACGGCTCGAAGGAACCCGACGACGACGAGGACTGAGGGCCGTGCCCGAAGTTCCGAGCCTTTGCGAGGGACCTCTTGAGCGAAATTGACTTAGTGGCCGGATCCCCTGTCTCCGGTCCTCGGGGCGGCGCCGTCACCCCACGCGCGGCGCCGCCCCTTTCCTTTAATCTCAGGAGGTCTCGACAGAGGGGGCTTTCCGCACTTTCCGCTAGTGCGCTACCCCGTGATTTAGGCTTACAGGCCGGTTAGCGCAGTTAGCGCTAGTGCGCTACCCATTCGAAGTGGTCACCTTACAGTAAGCCTCTGCACGAAGCGCTGGATCCATTCCATGCCCGGCCGCTTCCTGCCGTCCCTGGGCCGCGTGCGCGCCCAGGCAAGCAGCATCGCCAGCGGAAACCAGTCGTCGCTGTCGTCCTGCAGCTTGCGCGCTGCCATCGAGACCTTGGGAACCGCGACTGGGGCCACGCCGTCCTGCTCGGCGCCGGCGCACAGCTCGGCCGGCGACGTCACGAGATACTCGCGGCATACCAGCGGCCGTACCGGATGGATCGAGCAGCTTTCGTCCTCGAGAAAGGGGCAGGGAATGCCGAGCGCGAAGTAAGCGACGGAGATCTTTCGATCTGTCTTCTCTCTCTTCTCCGCTCCGCCCGGCGGGGGAGAGGAAAATGAGAAGAGATGCGCTTCGGCGATCTTCGCTTCCGCTTGAGCGAACTTTTCGCGCAGTCGTTGCTGGCGGTTGGGCGGCAGCGCCTTGATCTCGTCGAGCAGGCGCTCGCCCTCGGTGCGCGAGATCGGCACGAGCTGACGGCAGCAGGCGCCGCAGCCCTTGCGGCAGGAGATCGTCTTGCCCATCTCAACCGCGCTCTTCTCGGCGGCATCGACGAGGGCGTTCACGACGCCCTGCAGGGCCGGGATCACCTGGGCGGCGCGCACCGGGCCGGCCGGCACGCTGACCGGCTGGGCGATCTTGAGGTCGCCGACCGCGAGCCTGAGGGTGGCGGTGGAAGTGCCTGATTTGGCTCCGGAATGAGCCATTTGCGCTGATTTCCCCCGTGTGGACTAGGCCGCCGCGCGCACGCTACAAGGATTGCATCATGGCAAGCGTCAGCGACATCCGTCGCACATTCCTAGAGTACTTCCGCACGAACGGCCACGAGGTTGTCGATTCGAGCCCGCTGGTGCCGCGCAACGACCCCACGTTGATGTTCACCAACGCCGGCATGGTGCAGTTCAAGAACGTCTTCACCGGCCTGGAGAAGCGGCCCTACACGCGCGCCACCACCTCGCAGAAATGCGTGCGCGCCGGCGGCAAGCACAACGACCTCGAGAATGTCGGCTACACGGCGCGCCATCACACCTTCTTCGAGATGCTGGGCAACTTCTCGTTCGGCGACTACTTCAAGGATCTGGCGATCGAGCTGGCGTGGAACCTGATCACCAGGGAATATGGCCTGTCGCCCGAGCGGCTGCTGGTCACCGTGTTCAGCGAGGACGAGCAGGCCGCCGCCATCTGGCGCAAGGTCACCGGCTTTCCGGACAGCAAGATCATCCGCATCCCGACCTCGGACAATTTCTGGGCGATGGGCGACACCGGCCCGTGCGGGCCGTGCTCGGAGATCTTCTTCGACCACGGCGAGGGCATTCCCGGCGGCCCGCCCGGCAGCCCGGATGCCGACGGCGACCGCTTCATCGAGATCTGGAACCTGGTCTTCATGCAGTTCGACCAGCAGACCCGGGAAACCCGCGTGCCGCTGCCCAAGCCGTCGATCGACACCGGCATGGGGCTGGAGCGCATCGCCGCCGTCCTGCAGGGCAAGCACAACAACTACGACATCGACCTGTTCCGTGCGCTGATCGAGGCGGTGGCGCACGAGACCGGCGTCAATCCCGACGGGCCGCAGTCGGCCTCGCACAAGGTGATCGCCGACCATCTGCGCGCCACCTCGTTCCTGATCGCCGACGGCGTGCTGCCGTCCAACGAAGGCCGCGGCTACGTGCTGCGCCGCATCATGCGCCGCGCCATGCGGCACGCCCACATCCTCGGTGCCCAGGACCCGATGGTGTTCAAGCTCGTGCCGACTCTGGTGCACGAGATGGGCGATGCCTACCCCGAGCTGGTGCGCGCCCAGCCGCTGATCACCGAGACGCTGAAGCTGGAAGAGACGCGCTTCAAGAAAACGCTGGGCACGGGCCTGAAGCTGCTCGACGACGAGACAAGGGGCCTGAGCGCGGGCGGCGTGCTGAAGGGCGACGTCGCCTTCAAGCTCTACGACACCTACGGCTTTCCGCTGGACCTGACGCAGGACGTGCTGCGGGCACGCAGCATCACGGTCGACACCGCGGGCTTCGACAAGGCGATGGACGAGCAGCGCGCCAAGGCGCGCGCGGCGTGGGCCGGCTCGGGCGAGACCGCCGACCAGGCGATCTGGTTCGACGTGCGCCAGAAGGTCGGCGCCACCGAGTTCCTGGGCTACGACACCGAGAAGGCCGAGGGCAAGGTCACCGCGATCGTCGTCGACGGCAAGGAAGTGCCGGCGCTCAAGGCCGGCCAGAAGGGCTGGCTGGTGGTCAACCAGACGCCGTTCTACGGAGAGTCGGGCGGCCAGCAGGGCGACACCGGCCGCTTCGTCGCCGGCGGCGGCGAGGCCGAGATCCTCGACGTCCAGAAGATGGTGGGCGATCTCTGGGTGCATCACGCTTCGGTCGACAAGGGCGAGATCAAGGTGGGCGACGATGTCGTCATGACCGTCGATGCGATCCGCCGCGCCCAGCTGCGCGCGCACCATTCGGCGACCCACCTGCTGCACGAGGCGCTGCGCCGCCATCTCGGCACGCACGTCACGCAGAAGGGCTCGCTGGTCGCGCCCGACCGGCTGCGCTTCGACATCAGTCACACCAAGCCGATCTCGCAGGCCGAGCTGCGCGCCGTCGAGGACGAGGTCAACGAACGCATCCGCCTCAATAGCCCGGTCGAGACCCGGCTGATGACGCCCGAGGAGGCGATCGCCGCCGGCGCGATGGCGCTGTTCGGCGAGAAGTACGGCGATGAGGTGCGCGTGCTGTCGATGGGCGGCAAGGACGGCGAGAAATATTCGGTCGAGCTGTGCGGCGGCACGCATGCACTGCGCACCGGCGACATCGGCCTGTTCCGCATCGTCGGTGAGGGCGCGGTCTCGGCCGGCGTGCGCCGCATCGAGGCGGTCGCCGGCAATGCCGCCGAGGCCCACGTGCGCCATCAGATCGACCTGCTGAACGAGGCGGCGTCGGTGATGAAGGTGCGGCCGGAGGATCTGCCGGCGCGGCTGCAGGCGCTGGTCGACGGCCAGCGCAAGATCGAGAAGGAACTGTCGGATGCGCGCAAGGCGCTGGCGCTGGCCGGCGCGGGCGGCGGCGCGTCCTCGGCCGCCGACGAGGTCCGCGAGGTCGGCGGGGTCAAGATGATCGCTCGCGTGCTGAACGGCGTGCCGGGCAGGGACCTCAAGGGCATGGCCGACGAGTTCAAGAAGAAGCTCGGCTCGGGCGTCGTCGCGCTGATCGGCGTCGAGGAGGGCAAGGCCTCCGCCGTGGTCGGCGTGACCGACGACCTTTCCAAGAAACTTTCGGCCGTCGAGCTCGTGAAGGCCGGCGTGACGGCGCTGGGCGGCAAGGGCGGCGGGGGCCGGCCCGACATGGCGCAGGGCGGCGGCCCGGACGCGGGCAAGGCGTCGGAGGCGCTGAAGGCGATCGAGGCGGCGTTGGGAGGGGCAAAATGAACCGTGTGTTGACGCTTGCATTGGCGTTGCTGGCGCTGGCCGCTTGCGATCAGCAGCGCGGCCCCGATCCGCGACAGAGCTCCAATCCGGAACGGTATGCGCGCGATCGCGACGCCTGCCGCGTGCAGGTCGACGAGTACATGCGCAACCGGCGCAATGTCGACGATTCGCAGCGCGACGTGTTCGCCAGCGACAGCGACCGCATGGGCCGCGGCAAGCTCGGCGACCAGATGGCCGCCTACAGCGACACCCGCAGCTACGACAAGCTGATGGGCAGCTGCATGGAGCAGCGCGGCTATTCGCAGCCCAAGACCGAATGGTGGCAGCGCCTGGGCGCGCCGCACTCCATCTAAGCCGACACCAATTCGCCGCCATTTCGCCCGCAAGGCGACGCAGCGGGCCGCTCTACTGCCGGCGCAACCCCCGGAGGCAAGACGTGCGCCGCGTTCTCTCGCTCTCGCTGCTGCTTGGCCTCGCCGCCTGCGCCAACAATGCGCAGATGGCGCCGCCGCAGGACGACCAGCAGGCCAAGCAATTCGAGCCGCCGGCCTCCAGCAAGGGCGCGCTCTACATCTATCGCCATGAATGGATGGGCTTCATGAAGCCGGTCGACGTTCAGGTCGCCGGCGGGGCCAGCGCGACCCTGCCGGTCAATACCTACCTCCGCCTCGAGGGCCCGCCCGGCCCGGTCGAGGTCGATTGCAAGGTCGGCGACAAGCAGGGCGCGGCGCAGATCGACATCGCCGACGGCCGCACACGCTATGTCGAGGTGTCGATGACGAGCGGCCTGTGGGCGCCCGGCTGCCAGGTGGCCGAAGTCGCGCCCGAGGTCGGACGGGCGGCGGTGCGCGCCAGCCGCCGCGTCGAGCCGCAGTAGCTCACTTTCGCCGGTTGCGCTCGCGCAGGCCGACGGCGATCCGCCAGCCCGCCATGGGCAGGCCGATGGCGATCACCGCCACCGCAACGTCGCGCAGCGCTGGCACCATGCCGCTGTCGATGCCGTAGATGAAGGCCACCGTGACCAACGCCGCTGTGACCAGGGGAACGCTGAGCGCCGAGGCCACCGAGACGCCGACGATCGCGCCGACGGGAATGCTGATCCACATCACGCTTCCGCCCTTCCAGGCGCCGTAGCCCCAGGTCGCGGCCATGGCGGCGGCGCCGATCGTCCAGCGCAGCACCGTCAGCCATGGACGCTTTCGACGGGAAGGCAGGGGCGGCATGGCTTGCAGTCTCGGTGGCACCAATCTGGACCGCAAGAGCGGCGCATCGGTCCATTTCGGAAGCGATCCGACTGGGGGCTCGCCGCAGCGACCCCCATATTCGGGGCACCCCAAGCGGGAGGCCCCAATGCCTGTTCGTTGCGACATCTACCACCCCGGCCGGATCGCCATCGGCGTGTCCGAAGGCGTCGTCAGCCTGCGCGATCTGGAGAATTTCCTCGATCAACTCGAGAAGGCGGGCGCCATCCACTACCAGAAGATCTTCGACGCGAGCTTCGGCACGGTGGCGCTGAACGAGGCCGATTGGACCATCCTGGCCGCCGAGGTCGGGGCCTACATGGACAAGCGGGCGCTCGGACCGCTCGCCGTGGTGGCGGTGTCGGGCAGCGACGGCCGACTGGCCGAGCGTCTGGCCGGACTGAAATCCGGCAACCGGCCGGCCAAGATCTTCCGCAGCATCCGCGATGCGCGCCGCTGGCTGGAGAGCATCGAAACGGCGCGCTTCGGCGCCGACGCCGAGGTGAGGGTCACGTCCTACGCCTGAGCGGTCCTAGCCCAGGAACGTGCCGTCGGGGTCGCCATTGAACATGATGCGGCCGACCGTCTCGAAATGCTGCTCGCGCGACTGGATCTGCTGGCTGAGCGTGTGCATGTCGCGGAAGCGGCGCTCGAACGGCGTGCCGATGAAGATCGAGGACGTGCCGGCCGCCTTGTAGACGTAATTGGCGACCTCCTCGGCGACATGGATCGCCTGGCTGCAACCCAGCCGCACGCGCGCCCGCTCCTGCGCACCGATCGGCTCGACGTCGTCGGCGGTCGCCCACACATCCTTCAGGATCTGGCCGAGCCAGACGCTGGCCGAGCCGAGAGCGGCTTCGCGCCGCGCCACGTCGGACTGCACGACCGGGCTGTCGGCCAGCCGGCCCATGTTGCGCGGCGCCTTCTCGCCCGCCAGCGAGACGAAGGCATCGAGCATGCCACGGGCGATGCCGAGCGCCACGCCGGCCACGCCGACGGCGTATAGGCCCTGCGTGGTGAAGGCATAGAGCTTGCCGCGGTCGCGCCGCAGGCTCGGGTCCTCGCGCGTGCCGGAGAAGGCTTCGGGCACGAACACATCCTTGACGCTGTAGCCTTCCGACGCCGTCCCGCGCATGCCGATCGTGTTCCAGTCGAAGATCGGTGTGGTCTGCTCCTTCGGCATCAACAGCGTGCGCACGGTCGGCCGGCCGAAGCGGTTCTTGCGCAGGCTGCCGTCGGGCTCGACGACCTGGCAATGCGCGCCCATCCAGTTGGCCTGTCGGCTGCCCGAGGCGAAGTGCCATTCGCCGGTGACCCGGTAGCCGCCCGGCACGGCGATGGCGCGGTGCTGCGTCGGCGGTCCCCAGGCGATCAGGGCACGCGGGTCGGAGAAGATCTTCTGCGCCGATTCGAGCGGAATGAACGGCGCAATGATGGCCGAGCTGTTGGCGACGAAGAGATTCCACGCCAGCGAGCCGTCGTGCCGTCCGGTTTCCTCAACGGCGCGCAGATAGACCCACGGCTCGACCTGATCGCCGCCCACCGAGCGCGGCAGCAGCATGCGGAACAGCCGTGCCTCGTGGATCTGCGTCAGTAGCGGCTCGGGAATCTCCATCGTCCGTTCGATCGTGTCGGCGGCGGCCTCGATCGCCGGCCCCAGCTCGCGCGCCCGGGCGACGGGATCGATGCGGGGCGGCAGGGCGGCGACGGTGCTCATGGGAGTCCTTTCAGGACGAGCGCGGCAGGCGGCCGCCGGGGCATTCGAGATCGACCGCGGTGCGCACCAGGAACGCACCGAGACGATAGGCTTTTTCCGGCGCGTCCTGCTCGCTTTCGCTGGTCGGCGTGAGTGTGGTGAGAACGTTCTCGCACTTGGGACAGAGGTAGGCCGTCTCACGTCCGGACACCACCTTGCACAGGCCGAGCGTGGTCTTGCGCCGGCATCGCGAGCAGACCGCGATCAGGTCGTCGTCGGTGACCGCCGCGGCGCGGTTGAGCGCGGCGTTGAAGACGTCGCTCAGCGTGATTGCGCCGCGCTTCTGCACCCGGCGCTTGCCCGTCTTGCCGGGAACGGCGTCGAGCAGCCGCAAGAGCTTTTCGCGCAGCCGCCGCCGCTCGTCCTGCGCCGCCGCCGAGCTGACGTCGAGCGTCTCGCCCATGCGCGACAGCACGATCGTCATCGAATCGTCGAGCAGGTCGGCCTCGTTGCTTTCGATCGGCACGAACTCGGGATCGGTCAGCTCGAGCGCGGCGTAGGCCTCGGCCCGAGTGCGCACGAGCAGCGGCTCGATCTTGCGGCTGTAGAGCTGGTGGGCGATCACCACGCGGTTGAGCTCGTAGGTCAGCGCGTCGGGTGCCAGGATGACGCGGAACTGGCCGGGCAGCACCGGCGGCTGGTGGGCGCGTCGCACTATGCGGTCGATCGGCACGTCGATCGCCTCCATGCCGCTGAAATCCATCAGCCCGCGCATCAGGCCATGGCGCGCCACGAAACGCACGGCGGCGCGGTCGCGCAGGATGATGTCATCCTGCACGTAGGTCCCGAAGATGCGGGTCACCAGGACCCGGTGTCGAGGTTCGAACAGCAACTGGAACACGGGCAGCCCTCGCGTCCGCCTATCATCCCTGTTTGCCGTACCGGGGCAAGGGCCGGCGTCGAAAAGGAAGGTTGTAATTTCTCCCACGGGTGCACGTATCCGCGGATTAGCTACAGCTTTGGTGAAACTTCGCGGGGAACGAGGCAACCTTTCGGAGTCGCCGCCGTTGCCGCTGCGAATGAATTACCGGTTTCTTCCCGTCGCGGCCTGTTTGGCCGTTCTCTTGAGCGCTTGCGACGGTGGCTCATCGCCCTTGCAAGCCGAGGGCGTGCGTCCCGGCGCGGACCGCCAGGTTGCGGCGAGCACGCGGTTGCCGCCGGCTGTCCCTCCCGCCGGCTATGGCGCCCCGGTCGTGGCTGAGGAGCCGGGGCGCGACGCCAGGATCGGCAGCATCGTTCCGGCCGCCGGCGGGCAGCAGGCGCAGAAGGCCGAGGAGCAGAAGGCCATCGCCGGCATCAAGAGGGAATGGTCGCGCGAGCGCGAAAGCGAGACTTCCCGCGCCACTGTGCCGGCTCCACCATCGGCGGAAGCGCCGGCCGTCCAGTAATCCTATTCGGCCGCCTGCTTGAGCGGCTCGGGATTGCGCCACTGGTGCAGCAGGTCGGCCTGCTTGCGGCGCGCCTTCTCGAGGTGCGCCTCCTTGACGTGGCCGTAGCCGCGGATGTCGTCCGGTATCGAGGCGAGCTTGACCGCGATCTCGAGGTTGGCAGCGGTCAGGCCCGACAGCAGCTCGTCGACCAGCGCTTCGTATTCGCCGATCAGCGCACGCTCCTGCCGGCGTTCCTTGGTGTAGCCGAACGGATCGAGAGCGCTGCCGCGGAGGCCCTTGAGCCTGGCCAGCAGCCGGAAGGCGTGCAGCATCCATGGCCCGTACTCGCGCTTCAGCAGGTGTGCGGTCTGCGGGTCGCGCTGGGCGAAGAGCGGCGGCGCAAGATGGAATTTGAGCTTGTAGTCGCCCTCGAACTGCTGATCGAGCTGGGCGGCGAACGCGCCTTCGACATAGAGCCGCGCCACCTCGTACTCGTCCTTGTAGGCAAGCAGCTTGGCGTAATAGCGCGCGACCGCCTCGGAAAGCTTCGTGCCCGCACCGAGCTTGCCCTCGACGGCGCGCACGCGGTCGACCAATGCGACGTAGCGATCGGCCAGCGCGCCGTTCTGGTAGCTGGTGAGGTGCTTGATCCGGCTCGCCACGATCTCGTCGAGGTTGCGCGAGAAGCGCTGCTGGAACTGCACGACGTTCTGTGGCGGCGCGGCGAGCTTCTCGACCGCGGCGCGGTCGGCGGCGGCGCGGCGGCCCCAGCGGAAGGCGCCGAGATTCATCGGCACGGCAGTGCCGTTGAGCTCGATCGCCTGTTCGAGCGCGGCATGGCCGATCGGAATCAGGCCCTTCTGATAGGCGTAGCCCAGCATGAAGAGGTTGGTGGCGATCGAATCGCCCATCAGCGCGGTGGCGATCTTGGTCGCCTCGATGAAGTCGCAGGCATCGGCCCCGGCCGAGGCCTCGATCGAGAGCTTCAGCGTGTTGGTCGGGAAGGCGAGGTCGGGATGGCGCGTGAACTCGCCGGTGATGGTCTCGTGGGTGTTGACGATCGCGCGTGAGGCCCCGGGCTCGAGCTTGGCGAGGGCGTCCGGTCCGGCGCTGACCACGAGGTCGCAGCCCAGCAGCAGGTTGGCGCCGCCCGCGCCGAGCCGCACGGCGTGCAGCGCCTCCGGCGAGGTGCCGACCCGCACGTGGCTCACCACCGCGCCGCCCTTCTGGGCCATGCCGAGCTGGTCGAGCACCGTGGCGCCCTTGCCCTCGATGTGAGCCGCCATGCCCATGATGGCGCCGATCGTGACGACGCCCGTGCCGCCGATGCCGGTGATCAGCACGCCGTAGGGCTTGTCGGAGATGTCGGGCAGGCGCGGTGCCGGCGGCAGCGGCGGCTCATCGGTGTTGGCGGCCTTTTTCTGGCTGGCCTTGCCTTTGCGGACGCCGCCGCCCTCGACGGTGACGAAGGACGGGCAGAAGCCGTTCAGGCAGGAGAAGTCCTTGTTGCAGGACGACTGGTCGATCAGCCGCTTGGTGCCGAACTCGGTCTCGACCGGCGTGACGGAGAGGCAGTTCGAGGCGACCGAGCAGTCGCCGCAGCCCTCGCAGACCGCCTGGTTGATGAACACGCGCTTGGCGGGATCGGGGAAGGTGCCGCGCTTGCGGCGGCGGCGCTTCTCGGCGGCGCAGGTCTGATCGTAGATCAGCACGGTGACGCCCTTGATCTCGCGCAGCTCGCGCTGCACGGCGTCGAGCTCGCTCCGGTGGTGGAACGTGACGCCGGGCGCCCAGTTGAGGCCTGGCGGATACTTGTTGGGCTCGTCGCTCACCAGGGCGATGCGGCGCACGCCTTCGGCATAGACCTGCTGGCTGATCGTCCAGGGATGGACATCGCCGTCGTGCGGCTGGCCGCCGGTCATCGCGACCGCGTCGTTGTACAGGATCTTGTAGGTGATGTTGGTCTTGGTCGCGATGGCGTGGCGGATCGCGAGATAGCCCGAATGGAAGTAGGTGCCGTCGCCCAAATTCTGGAAGACGTGCGGCATGTCGGTGAAGTGGCTGGCGCCCACCCACGGCACGCCCTCGGCGCCCATGTGGGTGAAGGTCCTGGTGTTGCGCTCCATGCCGATCGCGAGCGTATGGCAGCCGATGCCAGCCATCGCCATCGAGCCGTCCGGCACCTTGGTCGAGGTGTTGTGCGGGCAGCCCGAGCAGAAATAGGGGACGCGGCTCAGGCCCGCATCGTTGCGCACCTGGCGTGCGGCCCGGCTCTTCAGCCCGTCGAAGCGCCGCTTGGTCGTCTCGCTGAAGGCGTCGAGGCCCATTCGGGTCACCAGCGCCGCGGCGATTTCGAACGGCGTCAGCTCGCCGTCGAGCTTCAGGAGCTTGCGGCCCTGCTCGTCGTTCTTGCCGACCACGACGGGACGACGGCCGGCAGGCGCGTTGAAAAGGACGTCCTTGAGCTGCTGCTCGATTATCGGCCGTTTCTCCTCGACCACGAGGATCTCGCGCTTGCCCTCGGCGAAAGCCATTGCGCCCTGGGTCTCGAGCGGCCACACCAGCGCCACCTTGTACACCGCAAGGCCGAGCCGTTCGGCTTCGCGATCGTCGATGCCGAGCTCGTCGAGCGCCTGGCGCACGTCGAGGTACGATTTGCCGACGGTGACGATGCCGAAGCGCGCATCGGGCCGGCCCATCATCAGCCGATCGAGCTTGTTGGCGCGCCAGTATGCAAGGGCCGCCGGATGCTTCAGCGTGACGACGCGGCGCTCCTGGCCCAGCCATTCGTCCGGCCAGCGGATATGCACGCCCTCGGGCGGGATGATGAAATCGGTCGGGGTATGGATCTCGACCCGGTGCGGATCGACATAGACCGAGGCCGAAGAGTCGACGGTCTCGCTCAGCACCTTGAAGCCGACCCATAGGCCGGAATAGCGGGACAGCGCGAAGCCGTGCAGGCCGAGGTCGATATATTCCTGCACCCCGGCGGGATGGATGACCGGAATGCCGGCCGCCATGAAGGCGGGTTCGCTCTGGTGCGCCGTCGTCGACGACTTGGCCATGTGGTCGTCGCCCGCCAGCGCGATCACGCCGCCATGCTTGGAGGTCCCGGCATAGTTGGCGTGCTTGAAGACGTCACCGCAGCGATCGACGCCCGGGCCCTTGCCGTACCACATGCCGAATACGCCGTCGTACTTGGCGCCAGCATAGAGATGGATCTGCTGGGTGCCCCACAGCGCCGTCGCCGCGAGGTCCTCGTTCGTGCCGGGCTGGAACTCGATATGGCTCTTCTTGATGAAGCGCTTGGCCTGCCAGAGCGCCTGGTCGAACCCGCCGAGGGGGGAGCCGCGGTAACCGGAGATGTAACCCGCCGTATTGAGCCCCGCGGCCTGGTCGCGCTGGCGCTGCATCATGGGCAGCCGGACCAGCGCCTGAGTGCCGGTGAGATAGACCCGGCCGCTTTCCAATACGTATTTGTCGTCCAGGGTTACAGCGACGGACATTGAAACGCTCCCTGACTTCTTCCTTCTATATAGGCACGGTAGCGACAGAATCTTGCGCGTTTCAACGTAGAATGCAGGCGCGCCGCAAAAAGACGTTTGCTGACTTGCCGCAGCGCCTTTCGTGCCGCCCGTTTCAAGGTTTCGCCCGCGCGTGAAACGTTGTAATCAGCCCGCCGTCCAACATTTCCGCGCCGATCATAGTTTAGTCATTTCCATGTCCGTTCTCGTCACCGGGGTTGCCGGCTTCATCGGCAGTCATGTCGCGCGCGCCCTGCTGGCGCGCGGCGAAGAGGTCGTCGGCATCGACAATTTCAGCCCGTACTACGACCCGATCCTGAAATTCGCCCGGCTGAAGCCGCTCAAGGACCACAAGGCCTTCACCTTCCGCGAAATCGACATCGCCGAGCGCGAGCCGATGTTGGCGTTGGCCGATAAACACAAGGCCATCGACCGCATCGTGCATCTCGCCGCCCAGCCCGGCGTGCGGCATTCGATGGTCGATCCCTATGTTTATGTGCAGACCAACGTGATGGGCCAACTGGTCGTGCTGGAGCTCGCCCGGCAGCTGCCATCGCTCCGTCACTTCGTCTACGCCTCGTCGTCGTCGGTATACGGCGGCAACCGCAAGCAGCCATTCTCCGAGACCGACCGGGTCGACCATCCGATCTCGCTCTATGCCGCGACCAAGCGCGCCGACGAGCTGCTCGGCGAGGCCTACGTCCACCTTTACAAGTTCCCGGCGACCGGCCTGCGCTATTTCACCGTTTACGGGCCGTGGGGCCGGCCCGACATGTCGCCCTACATCTTCGCCAAGGCGATCCACGAAGGCAGCCAGATCAATCTCTATCACCTGGGCTTCGTGAAACGCGACTACAGCTACATCGACGACATCGTCGCCGGCACCCTGGCGGTGCTCGACAAGCCGGCCGCCGCAGCGGGGCATCGCCTTTACAATCTCGCCGCCGCGCGCAGCGAGGACATCGTGCGGGTCATCGAGCTGTTCGAGAAGGCGCTGGGCAAGAAGGCCGTCGTCGAGCTCAAGCCGGGCGAGCCCGGCGACATGCAGGAGACCTCGGCGGATATCAGCGCCACGGCGCGGGATTTCGGCTGGGCGCCAAAGGTCGCAGTGGAAGAAGGGATTCCGAAGTTCGTCGAGTGGTTCCGGAGCTATAATCGCCTCTGATGCCGCTGCTCGAGATCAGGGGACTGCGCCGGGCCTTCTACGGCCTCGACGTGCTGCGCGGGGTCGACCTCGCCGTCAGGGCCGGCGGCATCACCGGGCTGATAGGACCCAACGGCGCCGGGAAGACGACGCTGTTCAACGTGATCTCGGGCCTCGTGCCGGCGGAGGGTGGCACCATCCGCTTCGATGATCGTGACATCACGACGTTTTCCGCCGACCGGGTGAGCCGTGCCGGCATGGTGCGCACCTTCCAGGTGGCGCGCGGCTTCCCCAGGCTCTCGGTGTTCCAGCACCTGATGCTCTATGGCCGCAACCAGCCCGGCGAGACCCTCATACAGGCAATCCTCGGCACGCGGGCGGCGCGCCAACGCGAGCAAGCGCTGGCGGAGAAGGCGTGGGAGACGGCGCGCTTCCTTCGGCTCGATCACCTGATCGACAATCCGGCGACGGCTTTGTCGGGCGGCCAGAAGAAGCTGCTGGAGATCGGCCGCGCGCTGATGGCCGAACCCAAGCTGGTGCTGCTCGACGAACCGACGGCGGGCGTCAATCCGACCCTGCAGAACGAGATCGGCGAGCGGCTGCTCGAGCTGCCCCGGCGCGGCATCACCGTGCTCCTGATCGAGCACGACATGGGCTTCATCGCGCGCCTGTGCGATCCGGTGATCGTGATGGCCGAGGGCCGGGTGCTGACCGAAGGCACGTTCGATGCCGTGCGTGCCGACATCCGCGTGCGCGAGGCTTATCTCGGGAAGCGCGCGGCATGAGCCTGCTCGCCGTCAGCGGCCTGCGCGGCGGCTACGCTGCGGCGGACGAGATCGTGAAAGGCGCCGACCTGCGCGTCGAGCCGGGCGAGATCGTGGCCCTGATAGGTCCCAACGGCGCCGGCAAGTCGACGTTGCTGAAGCTGATCGCGGGGCTGCTGCGGCCGAGCGCCGGCCAGGTGATATTCAGGGACAGCGACGTCGCGGGCCTCGGGGCGCCCGAGATCAGCCGGCAAGGGCTGTCGTTCGTGCCGCAGGAGCGCAACGTCTTTGGCGCCATGACGGTCGCCGAGAATCTCGAGATGGGCGGTTTCATCGACCGGACCCACGCCCGTCAGCACATGGCCGAACTCTACCAGCGCTTTCCCATGCTGGCCGAGAAGCGGCGCGCCGCGGCGCGGACCTTGAGCGGCGGCCAGCGGCAGATCCTCGCCATGGCGATCGCGCTGATGAACGCCCCGCAGCTCCTGCTGCTCGACGAGCCGACGGCGGGTCTCAGCCCGCGCGCCGCCGACGAGCTGTTCGGCACTATCGTCGGCTTGAACCAGTCCGGAGTCGCCATCCTGATGGTCGAGCAGAATGCGCTCGAGGCGCTCGCGGTCTCGGCGCGCGCCTATGTGCTGGTTCAGGGCCGGCCGCAACGCGAGGGGCGGGCGGCGGAATTGGCCGACGATCCGACCGTGCGCGATCTCTTTCTTGGCGGCAAGGCAGAGCCTATGCTCGCGGCAGCAAGAGGTGGGGGACATCCATGACGAAGTTTCATCTGCATCGCCGTACGGCGATCGCCTCGGGTATGGCGGCATTGGCCGCACCGGCAATCGTTCGGGCGCAAGGCGAGCCGATCAAGATTGCGACCCTGACGCCGCTAACCGGCGCCGGCGGCCCATACGGACCGACGATGGCCAAGGTGGCGGGCGCCGTGGTCGCCGAAGTGAACGCGGCGGGCGGCGTGCTCGGGCGCAAGGTCGTGCTGGTGAGTGAAGACGACCAGACCAATCCCGATGCCGGCGTGCGCGCGGCGCGCAAACTGATCGACGTCGACAAAGTGTCGGCGATCATCGGCACCTGGGCCTCGGCGGTGACGACGGCTGTGGCGCCGCTGTGCTGGGAGAGCAAGACGTTTCTCTGCACCGTGTCTGGCGCCGATTCGATCACCCAGCTGCCGCACCAGGGCTACCTGATCCGCACCCAGCCCAACACGGTGCTGCAGGTGACGCGCGCCGGCGAATTCCTGATCTCGCTCGGCGCCAAGAAGACCTACACCTTGGTGCCGCAGACGCCGTTCGCCCAGCGCAGCATCGAGATCCTGGCCGAGGTCACCAAGAAGGCCGGCGGCGAGCACGCGAGCCAGATCTACGACGACAAGAAGACGACCTATCGCACCGAAGTGGACCAGGCACTGCGCTTCAAGCCCGACGCCATCTTCTGCGCCGGCTACACGCCCGACACCATCGTGCTGCTGAAGGATCTCTATCGCGCGGGTTACAAGGGCAAGATTCTGGGCCAGGCCTACGCGGTGAACCAGAAGCTGATCGACCAGATCGGCCAGAACGAGGTGGTCGAGGGCGTCTATACCTTCGCCCCCTCGGTCGCCGAAGGAAGCACGGCGCTCGAGCGGGTGAAGAAGCTGAGCGGCCTTGCCAATCCCGACCCGTACACAAGCCAGGTCTACGACCACGCCAACCTGGTGCTGATGGCGATGGCGCAGGCCAAGGCGACGACCGGGACCGCGATCAAGGACAATGTCCGCAAGGTGAGCCAGGGCGGCGGCAAGACCGTCGACAATGCGGTCGATGGCATCAAGGCGATCATGGCCGGCGAGAAGGTCGATTATTCGGGCGCCTCCGGCCCGTGCGACTTCAACGACATCGGCGACATCCTCGATTGCAAGTTCCGCTACGAGCAGATCAGGTCCGGGAAGCCGGTGCTGGTGAAGATCGCTTGAGCGCATGGAGCTCCTGCAAGCGCTGATCAACGGCCTGGTGTCGGGCACCCTGCTGGCGGTGCCGGCCATCGGCTTCACGGCGATGTTCGCCGTGCTGCGCTTCCCCAACTTCTCGGTGTCGGGCATCGCCACCGTCGGCGCCTTCGCGGGCTATATGGCCTACGGCGCCGGCCTGCAGATCGTGGGCTCGCTGGTCGTGGCGTTCCTGGTCGCCGGCGCCGCCGGCCTGTTCTTCGACCGCACGGCCCACCTGCCGCTGGTCAAGCAGGGGGCGCTGCCGGCGGCGATTGCCTCGATCGCCTCGGGCCTGGTGATGGAGAACCTGGTGCGGCTCGCCTTCGGCAATGACATGCGGGGTTACGACCGGCCGATCGCGCGCGACATGCATTTCGGCGATCTGCGTGTCAGCCCCCAGCAGCTCGAGACCATGGGCATCGCGCTTGCGATCATGCTGCTGGTCTTTGCCGCGCTCGCCTTCACCCGGATCGGCAAGGCGATGCGCGCCTCGGCCGACAATCCGGACCTCGCGGCGCTGAAGGGCATCCGCCCGGAGCGTGTGGCCATGATGGCGAGCTTCGTCGGCATGGGCCTGGTCGGCATGGGCGGCATGCTGCTGGGGCTCGACAGCTCGATCGATCCGATCACCGGCACGCGCATCCTTTTGTCGATGTTCGCAGCAGCAGTTCTCGGCGGACTGGGGAGCGCGCCGGGCGCCGTCTTGGGTGCCTTCCTGATCGGCATCGCCGAGGAGCTGACGGTGCTCGAATGGGGCTCGCCCTACCGCTCGGCCGTGGGCTTCTTCGCCATCCTGATCGTGCTCACCGTGCGGCCGCGCGGGCTGCTGGGCGAGCGGGCGTTCTAACGATGGGCAACTATCTTCTCTTCATCACCACGATCGGCGGCATCTACGGCTTGCTGGCGCTCAGCCTCAATCTCATCTGGGGTGGAGCAGGGATGGTCAATCTCGGGCTGGCCGGCTTCTTTGCTGTCGGCGCCTATGCCTCGGCGCTACTGACCACGACCGCGCACGCGCCCATCGCGGTCGGCTGGCTGGTGGCGTTGATCTGCGGCGGTATTGCCGGCCTCATCGTCACGCTCTCGACGACTCGGCTGCGCGAGGATTATCTGGCGATCGTCACCCTGGGTTTCGCCGAGGTGGTGCGGCTGATTGCTTCCAATGAAATCTGGCTGACGCACGGCACCGACGGCATCTCGGGTATCCCCGGTCCATGGAAGCGGGCGCTGGGGCCGGATTTCAACGGCGTCTACCTGTTGATCGTCTGGAGCGTGCTCGCCGCCGTGTTCCTGCTGATGCGCCGCATCGACCGCTCGCCCTACGGCCGCGTGCTGCGCGCCATCCGTGAGGATGCGCAGGTGGCCCAGGTCGCGGGCAAGCCGGTGCTGCGCTACAAGGCGCAGGCTTTCACGCTGTCGGCCGCGATCGCCGGTCTTGCCGGCGCGCTCTATGGCCACTTCACGTCCTATATCGCGCCGGACCTCTTCCTGCCGCTGATCACGCTCTACATCTTCCTCGCCGTGGCGTCGGGCGGGGTCGGCCGTCCGGTCGGTGCGCTGGTCGGCGCCTATTTCGTCGTCGGGCTGCTCGAATCGGCGCGTTTCGTCGTCGCCGACCTGCCCGGCCTCTCCGCCGTGCAGAAGGCTGCGACGAAGGAGCTGCTGATCGCCGTGACCCTGATCCTGGTGCTGCGGTTCAAGCCCAAGGGCCTGTTGCCCGAGCGCATTCCTGCCGCACCTCGCCCCTCCAAGGAGAAATCATGACCGCGTTGGACAAGTGCATTGCTGCCGTGAAATCGGGCCCTGCCGAGACGCTCTTCAAGGCGGTCGAAGGCGCCGTCGACGAGACGGTGGGCGTGAAGCTCTTCACGCTCCTCTACGTCGCGCCCGACCGCAAGCGCGTGAAGCGGCTCTACACCAACATGCCCAGGGAGTACCCGGTCGGCGGGTACAAGGAGATCAGGGACACGCCGTGGCACCGGCATGTCGTGCAGGGCATGCGGCCCTGGGTTGGCCGGAACGCCAAGGATATCGAATGGGCGTTCTTCGACCACGAGCTGATCCTCTCGCTCGGCTGCGAATCGGCGATCAACGTGCCGGTGGTCTACTGCGGACGGTTGCTGGGCACGATGAACCTGCTCGACAAGGCGGGGCACTACAAGGAGAGCGACGTGGCCAAGTGCGAGCCGTTCGCCTATTTGCTCGTCGGGCCGTTCCTTGACGCCATCGCCGCCGATCCCGATATCGGGAGGTGACCAAGGAGTTTTGTGAATGAACGCCGTGTTGGGCGACCTGCCGACCTGGAACCTCGCCGACCTCTATTCCAGCCCAACCGGCCCCGATCTCGACCGCGATCTCAAGCGCGCGGCCGCCGATGCCGAGGCCTTTGCCCAAGCGTACGAGGGCAAGATCGCGAGCCTCGACGGTAGGGGGCTGGGCGAAGCGGTTGCCAAATATGAGGCGTTGCAGGACCTGATGGGCCGTATCGGCTCCTACGCCTCGCTTTACTATGCGCAGGACCAGGCCGATCCCAAACGCGGCAGCTTCTCGCAGAACGTGTCGGAGAAATTGACCGACATCGGCAGCAAGCTGGTGTTCTTTCGGCTCGAGCTCAACAAGCTCGAGGATTCTGATCTTGCCGACAAGCAGAAGGATCCGGCCCTCGCCAAGTACGGCCCGTGGCTGCGCGACCTGCGCGTCTGGCGCCCGCACCAGCTGTCCGACGAGATGGAGAAGGCGCTGCACGAGAAGTACGTCGTCGGCCGTGCCGCCTGGTCGCGGCTGTTCGACGAGACGATCGCGCGGCTGCGCTATCCGTTCCGCAACGAGATGCTCTCCGAGCCGCAGATCCTCGACAAGCTCTCCAGCAAGGACCCCGAGGTCCGCAAGGACGCCGCCAAGTCGTTCGGCAAGGTGCAGGGCGACAATATCGCGATCTTCTCGCTGGTGACCAACACCTTGGCCAAGGACAAGGAGATCGAGGATCGCTGGCGCAAATATGCGCGCCCGCAGTCGGCGATGAATCTCGCCAACGTGGTCGAGGACGAGGTGGTCGATGCGCTCGCCTCCGCGGTGAAGACGGCCTATCCGCGCCTTGCGCACCGCTACTACAAGCTCAAGGCCAAGTGGTTCGGCGTCGAGAAGATGCCGTACTGGGATCGCAATGCGCCGCTGCCCGAGCATGATGACCGCACGATCCCATGGGCCGAGGCCGAGCGGATCGTGCTCGATGCCTACAACGCCTTTTCGCCTGAGCTGGCAGCCGTCGGCCGCAAGTTCTTCGGCAGCGGCTGGATCGATGCCCCGGCACGGCCCGGAAAATCGCCCGGCGCCTTTGCCCATCCGACGGTGCCGTCGGCGCATCCATACTTGCTGCTGAATTATCAGGGCAAGGTGCGCGATGTCATGACCCTGGCGCACGAGCTGGGCCACGGCGTGCACCAGGTGCTGGCGGCGGGGCAGGGTCCGCTGATGGCCGACACGCCGCTCACGCTCGCCGAGACCGCCTCCGTGTTCGGCGAGATGCTGACCTTCCAGTCGATGCTCAAGTCAGCGCCCGATGCGCGAACGCGCAAGGCGATGCTCGCCGGCAAGGTCGAGGACATGCTGAACACGGTGGTCCGCCAGATCGCCTTCTACGATTTCGAATCGCGCCTGCACCTGAAGCGGCGCGAGGGCGAGCTGACGCCCGACGCGATCGGCGAGATCTGGATGGCGGTGCAGAGCGAGAGCCTGGGGCCCGCCTTCACCTTCGACGACGAGTACCGGCACTACTGTTCGTATATCGGCCACTTCATCCATTCGCCGTTCTACGTCTACGCCTACGCTTTCGGCGATTGCCTGGTGAACTCGCTTTACGCCGCCTACCAGGCCAAGCCCGAGGGCTTCCAGGCGAAGTATCTCGACATGCTGCGCGCCGGTGGCGTGAAGCGGCACAAGGAACTGCTGGCGCCGTTCGGGCTCGATGCTTCCGACCCCGCCTTCTGGGACAAGGGTCTGGGCGTGATCTCGGGCTTCGTCGACGAGCTCGAAAAGCTCTGATGGCTGATGAGGGGGACTGGCTGGGCGGGCGGCTCGGCCGCTACGCCAGGGTCGGCGCCTCGGTCGGCGGTCTCGCGGCGCGCCTGGCCGGCGAGCGCTATCTCGGCTTCGCACTCGACCGCGACAAGCACGCCGCCGAACTGAAGGCGGCGCTGGGCGGGCTGAAGGGGCCGTTGATGAAGGCGGCGCAGCTGCTGGCCACCATCCCCGACGCCTTGCCGCCGGAATATGCCCGCGAGCTGACGCAGCTTCAGGCCAATGCGCCGGCGATGGGCTGGGCCTTCGTGCGCCGCCGCATGGCGACCGAGCTGGGGCCGGACTGGCAATCGAAGTTCGCGCATTTCGACAAGGAAGCCTCGTTCGCCGCGTCGCTGGGGCAGGTGCATCGCGCCAGGCTCAAGGACGGGCTCGACGTCGCCTGCAAGCTGCAATACCCCGACATGGCCTCGGCGCTGGAGGCCGACCTCAATCAGCTCAAGCTGGTGTTCGCCGTCGGCCAGCGTTTCGATCCGGCCATCCGCACCGACGAGATCCACGCCGAGATCACGACGCGCCTGCGCGAGGAGCTCGACTATCGGCGCGAGGCCAGGCACGTGGCGCTCTATCGCCACATGCTGCGCGAGGAGCCGCACGTGCACGTGCCCGAGGTCGTGCCCTCGCACTCGACCGACCGGCTGCTCACCATGACGTGGCTCGACGGCGACAGGCTGCTCGATTGGAAGACCAGGCCGCAGGAGGAGAAGGATCGGCTCGCGATCAACATGTTCCGCGCCTGGTACGTGCCGTTCTATTCCTACGGCGTGATCCACGGCGATCCGCATCTCGGCAACTACACGGTGCGTCCCGAGGCTGATGTGAACCTGATGGATTTCGGCTGCGTGCGCATCTTCCCGCCGCGTTTCGTGCGCGGCTCGATCGAGCTCTATCGCGCACTGATGACCGACGATCTCGATCGAGCCGTCGCTGCCTACGAGGATTGGGGCTTCTCGGGCCTGTCGCGCGAGGTGATTGCCGTGCTCAATCGGTGGGCGGCGTTTCTCTACGGCCCGCTGATGGACGACCGGCCGCGGCGGCTGACCGAGGGCATCGCCGACGGCCACGGCCGCGAGATGGCGCAGAACGTGTTCGGCGAGCTGCGCAAGATGGGCGGCGTGCGTCCGCCCCGCGAGTTCGTGTTCATGGACCGCGCCGCCATCGGACTGGGAGCGGTGTTCATCCATCTGCGCGCCTCGATCAACTGGCACCGGCTGTTCGAGCAGCTCATAGAAGATTTCGACGTCGACGTTCTGGCGAGCGGGCAGGAAGAGGCGCTAAAGATCGCCGGCCTCTCATGAATATTCTCGTCACAGGATCGTCGGGCTGGCTCGGCCAGTCGCTGGTGCCGCGCCTGCGCCGCGATGGCCACGCCGTTGTCGGCCTCGACCCGGAGAAAGGCGCAACGACCGATGTCGTCGGTTCGGTGGTCGATCGCCCCCTGGTGCGCTCGCTCATCCGCCAGCACGGCATCACCGCGATCGTGCATGCCGCGGCGCGTCACAAGCCGCATATCGAGACGCACGACAATTCCGAGTTCATCGCAGTGAACGTGCAGGGCACGCTGAACCTGCTCGAGGAGGCCGTCGAGGCCGGCGTCGACCGTTTCGTCTTCACCTCGACCACGTCGCTGATGATCTCGCAGAAGATCCGTGACGGCAAAGCGGGCGGGGCGAAGCAAGCCGTATGGATCGACGAGACGCTGTCGCCGCTCGTGCCGCGCAACATCTATGGCGTCACCAAGCTCGCCGCCGAGGATCTTTGCCGGCTGTTCCACCAGCTCCACGGCCTGCCGATCCTGATCCTGCGCACCTCGCGGTTCTTTCCCGAGGAGGACGACATGGCGCATACGATCAAGCAGTCGAGCGAGAATACCAAGGCGAACGAGTTCCTGTTTTGCCGACTGTCGGTCGAGGACGCAGCCGAGGCGCATGTCGTGGCGCTTTCCAAGGCGCCGGCGATCGGCTTCGATTCCTTCATCATCTCGGCCCTGACACCATTCTCGCCGGCGGATTGCCGCGAACTGATCATCAATGCGCCGGCCGTCGTGGCGCGCTATTTCCCCGACTATCTGGCCAAGTACGATGGGCGCGGCTGGACGATGTTCGATTCGATCGACCGGGTCTACGACGCGCACAAGGCGAAGCGGGTGCTGGGGTTCACCTGCAAGACCGGCTTCCGCCAGATACTCGACGCGCTTTAGGCGTTATCGCGTGTGGCTCAACTCGACCATGACATCGAACAAGGACAGCAGCGCGTATACCAGCATGGGAGAGAGCAGGGCGGCCATGAGCGACATCTGGAGACGGTGGCGCTTGCGCCGCGCCAGCAGCCGGCGGTTGATGCGCCGCGGATCGATCTGGTCGGTCGCCCACTCCGACCCCGGCCGGCGGTAGAGATTCCAGGTCGCGTATTTCCAGGCGATGGCGGCGCCGACGATTGCCGCCATCGTCAGCGCCAGCAGAAACATTTGGTCGTCCATCGCTCGACCATATCACAAGTTCCGCAATGGCCATTTGTGGGGACGCTGTGCCATATCTGCATGTTAATGCGAGGTGGCAATTGTCGGCTTTATGCGTTTGACCTTGTGGCTGCTGTTCGTCCTGGCGGCTGCTGCGATCGCGGCGATGCTGGCGGCGTGGCTGGCCGAGCGGCGCCTCGATCGCTTTGCCGCCTCCTTCATCGCCGCCGATCCGGCGCAGCTGCCAGCGTTCGACGTGGCGCTGGTGCTGGGCGCGGCGCCGATCGGTCCCGAGGGCGGCCGCAACCGCTACTTCGAATACCGGCTCGATGCGGCGACGGTCTTGTGGCGCGCCGGCAAGGTGAAGTTCCTGCTGGTGAGCGGCGACGGTCGGCGCCCGGACTACGACGAGCCGACGGCGATGCGCGCCGGGCTCCTCGAGCGGGGTGTTCCGGCATCCGCGATCTACCGCGACTTCGCAGGCGTGCGCACATACGATTCGGCGGTGCGGGCGCGTGACGTCTTCGGCCAGGCGCGGCTGGTCATCGTCTCGCAGCGTTTTCATCTGTCGCGCGCCCTTTATCTTGCGCATGCAAGCGGCCTCCAGGCGTGGGGCTTCGAAGCGCGTGACGTGGACCACGCCTACAGCATCTTCACCGAGCTCAGGCGCTACCCTTCGGCCGTGCGCGCCTATTGGGACGTTTGGCGCGGGACGCCGCCACGCCATGACGGTGCGCCGGTCGTGATCGGGCGCGATCCGCCGTCGTGAGGCGCGTCGCCTCCCTCCTGCTCCTCGTCGGACTGGCACCTGTGCTCGGTGTCGCGGCCTTGGCATGGTTCGAGCGGCACGAACAGATCGTGGAAGCAGCACCGCGTCTGACCTCGGATCCGCAGAAGGTGCCGCATGTGGACGTTGCGCTCGTGCCGGGTACCGGGCCGCTGACTTATTGGCCCGACGGGCATGTCGCGCCCAATATTCCGTTCGTGAACCGGCTCGATGCGGCGGCGGCGCTGTGGCGCGCGGGCAAGATCAAGTATGTCATCGCGAGCGGCAATCGCACCGGCGCCTACGATGAGCCTACCGCCATCCGCGACGGCCTGGTCGAACGGGGCGTGCCGGCCGAAATCATCTATCGCGATTTCGCGGGCTACCGCACTCTCGATTCGCTTTTGCGCGCCCGCGACATCTATGGCGTGAAGCGCCTGGTGATCGTGTCACAAAAGTCGCACGACGAGCGCGCCCTCTTCCTGGGCCGTGCCCTGGGCATCGATGCGTGGGGGCTTGCGGTTCGCGAAGAGGAGCCGGATGGGCCGAGCCTGCTCGAACGGCTGACCGTCGCCGGGCAGGCGCTGCTGGCCTGGTGGGATGTCGCCGTGGCGACTCCGGCGCGGGAGAGGGGGCAGAAAGTCGCGATCGGCGTCGATCCGGTGAACTAGCGCAGTCGCGCGAGCCCGACCATGTCCCTGAGTTCGGGCACCGGCGAGATCACCGGCTTGCCGGCAAAATGGTTGTCGAGATTGCGGCAGACCATGGCCGTCATGCGCCGTTGCGCGTGCTCCGTGCCGCCGCCGAAATGCGGCGTCATCACCAGATTGTCGAGGCCGAGCAGCTCGGTGCCGGTGTAGGGCTCCTCGTCGTAGACGTCGAGCGCCGCGCCTTCGATGATGTTGTTGCGCAGCGCATGGGCGATTGCCGCCTCGTCGACCGCCCAGCCGCGGCTGATGTTCACCACGTGGCCGCGCGGGCCCAGCGCCTTCAGGACCCCGGCGTTGATGATGTGCCGGTTGGAGGCGTCGGAGCGCAGCGCCACGATCAGGTAGTCGCACCAGGTGGCGAGCGCCATGACGTTGGGGAAGTACTGGAAGTCGACGTCGCTCCGCCTGTTGCGGTTGCAGTAGCCGATCTCCATGTCGAATCCCTTGGCGCGCTTGGCGAACTCCATGCCGATCGCGCCGAGGCCCAGGATGCCGAGCTTGCCGCCGGTGAGGCCGGCGATCGCGCCGAAACGATTGGGGATGCGCTTGGTCCATTCGCCACGGCGGATCATCTTGTCGGCGCGCACGATGCGGCGCGTCGAGGCGAGCAGGATGCCGAAGGCGAGCTCGGCCACGTCCGGCGCGTTGGCGTCGGCGCCGTGCGTCACCATGATGTTGCGCTTGCGCGCGGCCTGGAGATCGACGCGCTCGTAGCCGGTGCCGTAGCAGCAGAACAGCGAGAGCCGGGGCAGCGCCGCCATCATGGCGTCGGAGATGCCGACCGAGCCGGTGCTGACGATCGCCTGCACCTTGTCGGCGACGCCCGGTGGGATGTCCTTCTCCGTGGGCGTCGGCGTTTCCATCCGGCCCACGATCTCACAGCGCTCCCCGATGGCGGCGAGCGTGGTTTTGGTGAAGTGGAAACCGGTCAGGATGGCGGGACGGTCGGGCATGGCCCGCACCTAACACGCGTCAAGGCAGGCCGCAAAAGGCAGCCTTCCACGCGGCGAAAAACCGGCTTGGCAATCCGCCGGCTGCTGTGCAAGGTGCGCCGCACAAATAAAGCCCCTCCGCGTCCCCAACGATCCATCGCGCTCCATGAAAATCGCCATTCTGAAAGAACGCCGCCCGCACGAGACCCGCGTGGCGGCGACGCCCGAGACCGTCAAGAAACTGAAAGCGTTGGGTGCGGAAGTGACGATCGAGGCGGGGTCGGGTTCGGCGGCGTCGTATCCCGACCAGGCCTATGCCGAGGCCGGTGCAACGATCGTGCCAGACGCTGCCGCGGCAAGTGCTGCCGGCGAGGTGATCTTCAAGGTGCAGCGGCCGATGTCGGCGGCCGAAGGAGTCGACGAACTGGCGCTGCTGCGCTCTGGCCAGGCGCTGATGGCGCCGCTCGGCGCGCTCAGCAACAAGGAGCTGGTCCAGCAGCTCGCCGCCCGCGGCGTCACGGCGTTCGCGCTCGAGCTGATCCCGCGCATCACGCGCGCGCAGTCGATGGACATCCTCTCCTCGCAGGCCAATCTCGCGGGCTACAAGGCGGTGCTGCTGGCGGCCGATCATTTCGGCCGCATCTTCCCGCAGATGATGACGCCGGGCGGCACGCTAGCGCCAGCGCGCGCCTTCATCATGGGCGTGGGCGTCGCCGGACTGCAGGCGATCGCCACGGCGCGCCGGCTGGGCGCCATCGTCACCGCGACCGACGTGCGGCCGGCGACCAAGGAGCAGGTGCAGTCGCTGGGCGGCAAGTTCGTCGCCGTCGAGGACGAGGAGTTCAAGGCGGCCGAAACGGCAGGCGGCTATGCCAAGCAGATGAGCGCCGAATACCAGGCCAAGCAGGCAGCGCTGGTGGCCGAGCACATCAAGCTGCAGGACATCGTCGTCACCACCGCGCTCATTCCCGGACGCAAGGCGCCGCTGCTGGTGAGCGAGGACATGGTCAAGACCATGAAGCCGGGCTCGGTGATCGTCGACATGGCGGTGGAGCAGGGCGGCAACTGCCCGCTCTCCGAGTACGGCAAGATGGTCGAGAAGCACGGCGTGAAGATCATCGGTCCGGCCAACCTGCCGGCCGAGCTGCCGACGGATTCCTCGTCGCTTTTCTCGCGCAACCTGCTGAACTTCATCACGCCGATGGTCGACAAGGAGACCAAGGCCCTCAAGATCGACCCCAACGACGAAGTCGTGAAGGGCACGCTGGTGACGCAGAACGGCCAGATCGTGCACCCCTCGCTGCAGAATTAGGAACAGGCCATGGACGACAAACTTGCCGGCGAAGCGGCAAAACTCGCCACCCAAGCCCAGGACCTCGCGGCCAGCGTGAAGGCGCTGGCGCAACAGATCCTCGACCTGTCGGCTCAAGGGACTCTTGCGGTGCCGGAAGGCCACATGCCGTTCGTGGCGCTGCTCACCATCTTCGCGCTCGCCTGCTTCGTGGGCTACTACGTGGTGTGGCGCGTGACACCCGCGCTGCATTCGCCGCTGATGGCCGTGACCAACGCCGTCTCCTCGGTGATCATCGTCGGCGCCCTGCTGGCGGCCGGGCTGAAGGGCCTGGGCGCGGCGCAGCTGTTCGGCGCCATCGCCGTGGCGCTGGCCGCGGTCAACATCTTCGGCGGCTTCATCGTCACGCATCGCATGCTGTCGATGTTCAAGAAGAAGACACCGGTCAAGAAGTAGGCGGAGTACCGAGAACAAATGACCCAGGAACTCGCCGCCTACGGCTACCTGCTCGCCGCCATCTGCTTCATCATGGCGTTGCGCGGCTTGAGTTCGCCCGTGACGTCGCGTGCCGGCAACCTCTACGGCATCGTCGGCATGGTGGTGGCGATCGGCGTCACCGTCGCGACCCCGGGCGTCGTCTCACCTTGGCTGATCGTCGGCGGCCTGCTGATCGGCGGCGCCATCGGCACCGTGGTGGCGCTGCGCATCCAGATGACGGCCCTGCCGCAGCTCGTGGCCGCCTTCCACTCGCTGGTCGGCCTCGCCGCCGTGTTCGTGGCCGCCGCCGCCTTCGTCTCGCCCGAGGCTTTCGGCATCGGCTCGCCCGGCCACATCAAGACCCAGAGCCTGGTCGAGATGGGCCTCGGCACCATCATCGGCGCCATCACCTTCACCGGCTCGATCGTGGCCTTCGCCAAGCTGCAGGGCCTGGTGTCGGGCTCGCCGCTCGTCTTCAAGGGCCAGCACCCGCTCAACGCCCTGATCGGCATCATCCTGCTGCTGCTGCTGGTGTGGTTCGCCATGAAGGGACATCCCGTCACCTTCATGCTGCTGATCTTCCTGTCGCTGTCGGTCGGCTTCCTGCTGATCCTGCCGATCGGCGGCGCCGACATGCCGGTCGTCGTGTCGATGCTCAATTCCTATTCCGGGTGGGCCGCCGCCGGCATCGGCTTCACGCTCGGCAATACGGCGCTGATCGTCACCGGTGCGCTGGTCGGCAGCTCAGGCGCGATCCTGAGCTACATCATGTGCAAGGGCATGAACCGCTCGATCTTCAACGTGATCCTGGGCGGCTTCGGCACCGATACGAGCGCCGCGGGAGCGGCCGGCGCGGTCAAGGACAACCGCCCGGTCAAGGCAGGCTCGGCCGAGGACGCGGCCTTCCTGATGAAGAACGCGTCGAGCGTCATCATCGTGCCGGGCTACGGCATGGCGGTGGCGCAGGCCCAGCACGCGCTGCGCGAGATGGCCGACATCCTGAAGAAGGACGGCGTGCAGGTGCGCTACGCCATCCATCCGGTGGCGGGCCGCATGCCGGGCCACATGAACGTGCTGCTCGCCGAGGCCAACGTGCCCTACGACGAGGTCTTCGAGCTCGACGACATCAACCGCGACTTCGCCTCGACAGACGTCGCCTTCGTGATCGGGGCCAACGACGTCACCAATCCCGCGGCCAAGACCGATCCCAAGAGCCCGATCTACGGCATGCCGATCCTCGACGTCGAGAAGGCCCATACCGTGCTGTTCGTGAAGCGCGGCATGTCATCGGGCTATGCCGGCGTCGACAACGAGCTGTTCTTCCGCGACAACACCATGATGCTGTTCGGCGACGCCAAGGCCATGACGGAGCAGATCGTCAAGGCGCTCGAGGGGAGTGCGCATTAGCGCCGGCGCCTACATCCTACACGGCATCGACCCGTCGCCTTATTCGGTGAAGATGCGGGCGATCCTGCGCTATCGCCGTCTCCCGTTCGTCTGGAAGGCCGACGGCAATCCCCGCGATGTCGCCGTCGCCAACAACCTGCCGCCGGTCATTCCGGTGCTTGCCTTCCCCGACGGAAGGGTGATGAACGATTCGACGCCGTTGGCTTACGCCCTGGAGCGCGAGCATCCAGGGCAGCGCTCGATCATTCCCGACGACGCGCCGCAGGCCTATTTGAGCGACCTGCTGGAAGATTTTGGCGACGAGTGGGTCACCAAGATCATGTTCCATTATCGCTGGTACTACGAAGCCGACCGCAAGTTCGGGCAGGTTTGGGTGGTGACCTCGCGCGATCCGGTGATGGCGGAGGCCGACCGGCTTGCCGCCATGAAGGCCTTCAACGACCGTCAGGTCGGTCGCATGGCGATGGTGGGCTGCACCGAGCAGAACCGGCCGATCCTCGAGGATAGCTACCGCCTGATCCTCGATTCCCTCAACCGGCACGTCCGGGCGACGCCGTTCCTGTTCGGCTCGCGTCCGTCGCTGGCCGATTTCGGCCTGTACGGCCAGTTGCAGATCCTGGCCGTCGATCCGACGCCGATGGCCGAGATGCGCGAGCGTGCCGTCGATGTCTATTGCTGGCTGCTGCGGCTCGACGATGCCTCGGGCGTGGAAGGTAAATGGAGCGATCCGGCACTGCCGCTTCCCGGCACACTGAAGGCGCTGCTGAAGCATTGCGGCGAGACCTACCTGCCGTTCCTCGCCGCCAACCTCGGGGCGCTGCAGGAGGGACGCGACGAGGTCGCCCTCGACATCACGGGCCGGCGCTATGCACAGGCGCCGTTCCGCTACCAGGCCAAGTGCTACGACGCCCTGCGCAAGAAGCTCGCGGCATTGCCCGCCGCTGCGCGCCAACGGCTCGATCCGGTGCTGGAGGAAGCGGGCTGTCTGAAATGGCTCGCCTGACGCGTCTCCTCGCATTCGCTCTGCTGCTCGTCGCCGGCCAGGCTCGGGCGGAGACGTGGAGCATGCCCGGCTTCTATTCGATCAAGACCGACGGCTGGAAGCGCGTGCCGGTCTCGGCCGACGTGAACGGCTTTTCCTGCCTGCAGTGCAAGGAGCGGGTCGATGTGATCATCGGCTACAACCCGCCGAAGGACGACCTGACCAACGAAGAATTCCTGCTCCACCTCGCGACCGATTCCGAGCGGCGGCGCTACCTGGCGAAGTTCGAGGCAGCCTTCAAGGCAAAGGGGCAGACCTTCGAACTGGTTCACGTCCAGCTCGGCCAGATCGCCGGTTCGCGCGCACTGCTCTACAACGCGAAGGTCATTACGCCGACCGAGGTCGGCTATATCGCCGCCTTCAGCGGCGTCCAGAAGCACCGGATCTTCACCATCCAGATCGGATCGCACGACGAGCATCTCTCGCCGGAGACGATCAAGACGGTGAACGACTTCCTGGCGACCCTGTCGTTCGAGAAGTGACGATGCGTGGAAGCTACTTCGGCTTCCCCGAGACGTAGGCGAGCAGCTCCTTGGCATCCTTGGCGTGCAGCCCGTTGGGTTCGAGCTCGAGATATTTGCGCAGCGTCTCGACCGTGCCGGGTGGGGCCACGACCTTGCCGTTCTCGACCCTGCTGCCGCCGACCAGCGCCGATCCCTTGATGAAGTAGGCGTCGGCTTTCCTCGGGTCCGCGGCGATCGCCTTGTCGCACGCCGCGAGTGCCGCCTGCTTGTTGCCCGCGTTGTACTGCGTGGCGCACAGATTGAAGTAGGCAAGCGCGGGGTCGGGAGCGAGGCTCGCCGCGCGCGTATAGGCGTCGACCGCCGCCCGGGTGTCGTGCAGTTTCAGGGAGGCGTTGCCCAGCGTGACCAGCATGCGCGCCTCGCCGGCCTTCCTCTTTGCGTTATCGCCCGTCTTGCTGCGCTCGGCCGCCCGAACGCCCTTCTTCAGGACATCGGCCGCCCGATCGTAGTGCGCCAGATTGAATTCGGCGTCGCCCAGCAGCGTGTAGTACTGCCAGTTGTCGCCATCGAGCGCGATCAGCTTCTGCAACGGCTCGACCGCGGCGTGCCAGTTCTTCGCGCCAAGCGCTGCGTTGGCCTGCTGGATCAACTTGTTCTCTTCGTCGATCTTGGCATTCTCGCGCTTGATGCGCTCGATTTGCTGCTCCCGGGTCTCCGTCGTCTGGCCCTCGGCCGGCGGCGCCATCGGGGCGGCCATCAACAGGGCGAGTGCACAGATTGCCAGTGCGAAGCGCATGCGAGACGTCCTCCGATGGCGCAATATTGCGCAGCCAAGTTGGGCGAATGTAGGGAAGGGACATGATCCACCGCACCGTTGTCATTGCGATTATGCTGTTGGTGCTGGCGCCGCTCACCGCCTGGGCCCAGCCGTCGCAGCCCTATGCCGGCATGCAGGAGCGCCGCATCAAGTCGCTGTCCGAGCAGCAGATCGCCGACCTCAAGGCCGGCCGCGGCATGGGCCTGGCGCAGGTGGCCGAGTTGAACGGCTATCCCGGGCCCGCGCACGTGCTCGAGCTGGCCGACAAGCTCGGGCTCGGCGCCGACCAGAAAGAGCAGGTGAAGAGGCTGTTCGAGGCCATGCAGGACGAGACCAGCAGGATCGGCGAGCAGATCATCGATGCCGAAGCCGAGCTCGATCGCGGCTTTGCCGCCGGCTCGATCAGCGAGACCGGCATGCAAGAGCAGGTGCGTGCGATCGCCGAGCTACAGGGCAGGCTGCGCGCCGCCCATCTGCGCTATCACCTCGTCGTCGCCCGGCTGCTCACGCCCGAGCAGATCGCGCGCTACAACGAGCTGCGCGGCTACGGCGGCACCCATGGCGGGCACGCGCACCAACATTGAGGTCAATGCGCGTGATGGCTGGCGCCGAAGCGATGGATGTGCAGCGGCGCCTTGGCGAGGCCGGGACAGAACGTGCCGACCACCTTCTCAAGCCGGTGATAGAGTTTCTGGGCTTCCCTGGTGAGCGGCGCGCGCCGCGCCTGTGAGGCGGCGGCCTGGGCGGCGAGCTTGGGCAGGTCGACGGTGAGAAGCTTGCGGTTCTCGACCACCATGCGGCCGCCGATCATGACCGAATGCACGCCCGCGCCGTCCTCGCTGTGCACGATCTGGTTCACCGGGTCGTTGGTCGGGATCCAGTTGATGTGGTCGAGGTCGAGGAAGACGATGTCGGCCTTGTAGCCGGGCGCGATCCGGCCGATCTCCTTTTCCAGCCCGAGCGCGCGGGCACTGCCTTCGGTGGCGGCGCGGAGCGCCTCTTCGGTCGTCAGCCAGCGCTCGATGTCGGGCCCCTGCACCTTGGAGGCGAACGAGGCGAGCCGCATCGATTCGTACATGTTGAGATTGTCCGAGCAGTTGGCGCCGTCGGTGCCGACGCCCACGTTCACCCGGGCGTTCAGCATGCCGCGCACGTCGGCGAGCCCGTTGCCGAGCCGCATGTTGGAGCCGGGATTGTGCGCCACGCTCGAGCCGCGGTCGCCCAGCCGCTTCATGTCGTCGTCGTCGAGCCACACGCCGTGCGCCACGGTGAAGCGCTCGCCGACCAGCCCGAGCTCGTCCATGTGCGCGGTGAGCGACTTGCCGTAGCGCTGATAGCCCGCGATCACCTGGACCTTGGATTCGGCGACGTGGGTGTGGATGCCGACATCGTATTCCCTGGCGAGGTTGCGGCAGGCGGCGAGGAAGTCGTCGCTGCAATGGTGCGGGATGGTGGGTGCGACGGCGAGTTGCACCTTGTCGAACCGCCAGTTCTGCAGCGCCTTCTTGATCTGCTTCGTAGTCGCCTTCCGCGGCGCCATCTGGAAGCTCTCGACCTCCTTCTGCAGGGCAGGCGGGAGGCGATCCATCAGGCCGGGAATCGCCTGGAAGAAGGTGAGGTCAGCCACCATGGGGGCGAGCACGCAGCGCATGCCCACTTCCTCGTAGGCCTTGGCCATGGTCGACAGGCCTTCCACCGAGGGCAGGGGGAACTCCGCCACCAGGTCGTAGGCCGCGGTGCAACCCTTCATCACCATCTCGGCCGCGCCGATCAGGCTCGACAGATACTTGTCCTCGAGATTGCGGCCGATGCCGACCCACTGGCTGGCGGTGAGCAGCAGCTCGAGCGTGAAGCGATCGTGCATGCCCTTGGCGAGGTTGCCGTGACCGTGCGTGTGCGCATTGATCAGGCCGGGATGCATCAGCCGGCGGCGCGCGTCGACTACGGTGGCGCCGGCCGGCGCCGCCAGCCCGGGCCGGCCGATCTCGGCGATGGTGTCGTTCTTGATCAGGATGTCGGCCGGGGCGGCGGTTCGCTTGGCGATGTCGAGCAGCCGGCCGCCGCGGATGATTGTGTGGTTGCCCTTCTTGCTCATGGTGGACAGCATCGCAAACAAGGTGCCCAATGTCTCGTCCCGCAAGGAGGCCCGCTTCATGCAGCACACGCTCATTTCCGGCGACAATCACATCGACCTCACCTATTGCCCGACAGATCTCTGGTCCTCGCAGGCGCCGGCCAAGTGGAAAGCCAACGCGCCGCGCGTCGAGGAGCGCAACGACGGCCAGCACTGGTTCGTCGACAACAAGGACCGCGGCATGTGGAACGGCGTCGGGCCGGGCTTCCTGCCCTACACCAAGGGCTCGTTCGGCCATATCGACGAGATGAAGGAAGCGGGCTTCGAGTGGAATTCATATCCCGGCGGCATCTCGCGCCCGACGACGCCCGAACTGCGCATCGCCGATCTCGATCGCGACGGACTCGAGAAGGAGATCATCTACGGCTGCCTGATGGTCAACGACCTGATCGAAGATGCCGAGCTCAGGGTATGGACCAACGCGCGCTACAACGACTGGGCGGCCGACTTCGCCCGCCGCGCCGATTCCAACCGCGTGTTTCCGCTCGCCATCATCCCCAACACCGACCCGAAGGCGGCGGCCGAGGAGGTGCGGCGCTGCGCGCGGATGGGCCTGAAGGGCGGCGACCTCGCCTTCAAGCGCATGAGCTTGCCGCTCTGGCACAAGGACTGGTTCCAGCTCTGGCGAGCCTCGGCCGAATGCAAGTTCCCGATCTCGTTTCATTCGACCGGCTTCAAGGCATTGCGCGCGCCCGACACGCCGGAAATGGAGAAGGAATATTCGGTCCAGTACCGGCTGGTGCGCTCGGCGCTGTTCCAGCTCGACACGATGGAGGTGCTGGTCTCGCTGCTCGCCTCGGGCGCCTGCGAGAAGTATCCCGAGTTCAACTTCGTGCTGGGCGAATCGGGCGTGACCTGGCTGCCCTACGTGTTCGACCGGCTCGACACCGAGTATCACGACCGCGCCCGCGCGCTCGGCTTCAAGATGAAACCCAGCGACTATTTCCGCCGCCAGGGCTACGTCACCTACCAGCAGGACAAGTACCTCGAGCCGATCGTGCCGCTGATCGGCGAGGACAACATCATCTGGGGCGCCGACTACCCGCACCCCGATTGCATCTGGCCGAACTCGCGCGAGACGCTGGCGAAGAACCTCGCGGGTTTCTCCGATGCCGTGCAGAAGAAGATCGTGCACGACAACGTGACGAGGCTGTACGGGCTGAATTGAGACCGCGGCCGGCGGCCGCCGGTCAAAGGTCCTGGCCGGCGTTGTCGTTGGCCAGGGCGGCGAGCAGGGGACAGTCCGGCAGGTCGCCCTTGGCGCAGGCCGCGACCAGCCGCCCGAGCACGCGCTCCATGCGCTCGAGATCGGCGATCTTGCCCCTGATGTCGGCCAGATGATGCGCCGCCACGTCGCGCACCCGCCGGCACGAATTCGACTTTCCGGCGGCCAGGCCCAGCAGGCGGCGCACCTCGTCGAGCGTGAAGCCGAGATCGCGGGCGCGGCGCACGAAACGCAGCCGGGCCACGTCGTCGCCGCCATAGAGGCGATAGCCGCCCTGGCTGCGCGGTGGCCGCGGCATCAGGCCGATGCGCTCGTAGTAGCGGATGGTCTCTATGTTCACGCCCGAACGCTCGGCCAGCGGACCGATAGAGAACGCATCCTGTCGTTTTGCCATGGCATCTTCACCCGTAGTTGATCTGAGGACCGCTTGAGCCTGTAGCCGCTACAGACTGTAGCTTGGCGGCATGAACAGCCTTGGTCACTCCTCATTGCCCGCGCGCGACAGGATGCAGCCGGCCCGGGCAGCACTTGCCGCCGGCGGCCTGCTGGCCGCCTTCGGCGTCGCCTCCTGCTGCGCCTTGCCGCTCGCGCTCTCAATGCTCGGCATCGGCGCGGCATCGCTGGTCGGCATCGGCTACTTCGCCGCGCAGTACCAGGTCGAGCTGTTGGCGCTCGCGGTGCTCTGCCTCGCCGGCGTGGCCGTCCTGTCCTGGCGGCAATGGCGCGCCCGGGCCGCCGGGACATGCGCGCCACAGCATTCCCGCCTGCAGGCGATCGCCGGCCCGTTCAGCATCGTTTCGGTGGTGATCGCCATCGGGCTGATCGCGCTCACCTTCTGGATCGAGCCGCCGCTGTGAACGCCGCCGGCGCGATCGTCCTTCAATCGACGCTCACCTGCCCGCACTGCGGGCATGCGAGCGTCGAGACCATGCCGACAAGCGCCTGCCGTTATTTCCACGACTGTGCGTCGTGCGGCGCATTGCTGAAGCCCAAGGCCGGCGACTGCTGCGTCTTCTGCTCCTACGGCTCGGTGCCGTGCCCGCCGATCCAGGCTGCGACGGCGGCCGAGTGCTGCGGCCCGGCGGGCTGATCGCCCGGACCGGACGGCTCAGCGCGTCGCCTTGTCGAGGCCGTCGGCGAAGGACTCGGCGCCCTTGGTCGCCGCCAGCCGGGCGGTCTCCTCGGTTCCGCCGATCGTGCGCGGATCGATCGCGGTCGGGCTCTCGCGACTGACGAAGCCCGCCAGGATGGCGTGCGTGCCCGAGTCCAGCAGCTTGCCCGACACCGTGATCGAGCCGGTGAAGCTCGCCGGCAGGTCGGCGGCGGATTTGGCGAGCGTTATGCCGAGCCCGACCGGGGTGAGCTTCAAGGCCGTCGCCGCCACGCCGCGCGTCGACGTGATGCCGGCAAGCGTGAGCTGCAAGGTCACGCTTGAGGCGGTCGGCGCATCGAGCACCATCCGGCCATGGGCGCGCAGGACGCGGCGGAACTCACCGGTGAGGAAAGCGGCGACGCGCTGGCGCGTGGCCATGTCGGTGCCGCCCCAGTCCGCGTCGTTGCCCGTGTAGATGTCGGCCGGCGCGACGTAGATACCGCGATACTTGCGCGCGTCCACATTAGGCGCGCGGTAGACCAGCGTGTCGCCGCCGACATCGCCCGCCCTTGCCTGCAACGGCACTTCCTTGCCGAGCCCCGCGGTCGTCGCCGGCCGGGTATTGCACGCCGCCAAGAGAAGAAGGGCCGGGATGACAATGAGAGAACGCATGATGACTCTACCCCTGATCGTGAATTGCACAGGCACCGAATCAGTAATCGGGGTCGGCCAACTCATCAAGCGGGGACAGAAGAAGCCAGCCGTTCGTTGACTGCCTACAATTTTCGACCGAGATATTTCTCGACCTGCCGGCGTTCCCAGTCGCCGTTCAGGAATGGCACCTTGTCGAACACCCTGAGCCCATGCAGCGCCAATGCGAGCGCCCACGGAATCGCAGCCCACTGCACCCAGAGGTGCCGCGGTACGGTGAGGAGATTGACCACGGCGAGGAAGCCGACGATCAGCACGTACTGGACGAGGTGCATATAGAAGCCCTTGATGCGGCGCACCTTGGCCAGCGCCAGCGCTTCCTCGTCGCTGACATCCCGTTCGACAGCTCTTTCCGCGATTGGCGCCATGTGGGCCTCCCGAAGCTCGGCAAAGTGGACGTCGAGCACTGCCGCGATCGCCTTCAGGGATTCCGCGCTCGGCGTCTGTCCGCGTTCGATGCGCTGGACGGTCCGCGCGCTGAGCCCCGCCAGCTCGGCAAGCTGCTCCTGCGACCATCCCCGCTGTAGACGCAGCTTCTGGATCAGCAGTGGGGAGTCGTCAGTCATGCGTCGAGGATGGCGGGCAGGGGTATCGGGAACCACGTCACGAGCCCGACATCCGCCGGACTCGGCTGCGACTTGGAGGCGACGGCCGGCGCTTCGTCAAGGGACGGGAAGGCAAACAAAAACCCCGGCCATCGGACCGGGGTTCGTTTCTTCTTCGCGAAGAGAGGGCTAGTAGCCCTCGCGCTCCAGGCGCTTGCGCATCAGCTTGCGCGTACGGCGGATGGCTTCGGCGCGCTCGCGGGCGCGGCGCTCACTGGGCTTCTCGTAGTTACGGCGGAGCTTCATCTCGCGGAAGATCCCTTCGCGCTGCATCTTCTTCTTCAGGACGCGCAGCGCCTGATCGACATTGTTTTCGCGGACGAGAACCTGCACTTCGATCGCTTCCTTCCAAAAGAGAACGGCCGCCCGGCGGTCGCCCAAAGGCGCGACGGGGGGCCTGAATTCGAGGCGGGGTTGGTATCACAGGCCCCCGGCCTTGGGAAGGGCCCTGCAGAGGCCTATATTCGCGCCAAATGAGCCCAAATAACGCCGAAAACGACCCGGATTCGGGCCTGCGGGACCGCCTCGCCGAGGAGGTGGCGGCCGAAGCCGCTTTCGAGGGGTTTGGCCGGAAAGCTATGGTCACGGCGGCGGAGCGCCTGGCCTTGCCGCGTGGCGAGGCCGACCGGCTGTTCCCGGGCGGGGCGCTGCAGGTCCTGGAATATCTCAGTACCCGCTCCGACCAGCGGACCGTGGAGGCGCTGGAGCAGGCGGGCAGCCAGGCGCTGAAGGTGCGCGAGCGCATCAAGCTCGCCGTGCAGACACGGATCGAGATGCATGCCGGACCGAAGGAGACGGTGCGCCGCGCGCTGGCCCTGCTGGCGCTGCCGTTCAACGCGCCGCTGGGTCTGAAGCTGCTTTATCGGACGGTCGACGCCTTGTGGTATGCCGCAGGCGATACCTCGGCCGATTTCAACTTCTATACCAAGCGCGCGACGCTCGCCGGCGTCTACAGCTCGACCTTGCTCTATTGGCTGAACGACCGCTCGCCCGGCAGCGAAGCGACCTGGGGCTTCCTCGACCGGCGGATCGACAATGTGATGTCGTTCGAGCGCCTGAAGGGCCGGCTGCGCAAGGCGAGCTGAACAATTTGCAGTTTTGGCGTCTCAGCCGTCTCACGTGTCTCAGGCTGTCTCAACAGGGGGGTGGGGGTGTTTCGTGAGACTCGGCCGAGAAATGCCGGTGCCATCGGCATCGGAGCCGTCTCAGGCCGGTGAGACTCGGGCTTACGGACAGCGATGGAAGGTGCGCTCCGGCCCCATGGTCCCGTTGTCGAACATCTCCGGGAGCTGGGTCATCGAGTGCCTGGTGAACCTCCCATAGGAGGTGTGGCTGCCCTTGCCGCGGTTGGCCGCGGAGTTCTGCGCGCCATCCTCGGCCCAGTTCACGACGATCGTCCGCCGCTGAACTTCGATCGAACGGATGCGCAGCACGTGCCGCTCGCCGGTGCGTGCGATCGTGACGATGGCTTCGGTCGGGCTGAAGTCGTAGGAGCCGATGTCGGCCCGCCAGCGCCCCATCAGGGTATCGGGTGTCAGCTCGCGGGTGAGGGCTAGGACCAGGGCGGCCGGTATGGGGCGATGCATTGGCCGGTCCTCCGCTCAGTCGAGCTTCAGGAAGGTGACATGGCCCATCTTGCGGCCGGGTCGCGGCGTGCTCTTGCCGTAAAGGTGCAAACGGGCCGTCGGGTCGCTCACATAGCGTAGCCAATCACTGGCCTCGTCGCCGATCAAGTTCTCCATGCGCGACGGGCAAACCATATCGACGGCGCCGAGCGGCAGGCCGCAGATCGCCCGCACCAGTTGCTCGAACTGGCTGGTGGTGCAGGCGTCGATGGTCCAGTGGCCCGAATTATGCGGCCTGGGCGCCATCTCGTTGGCGAGCACGCTGCCGTCCCTGGTCACGAACATCTCCAGCGCGACCAGGCCGGTGAGTTCGAGCTTGTCGGCGAGGTCCATGCCGTAACGCTCGGCGGTCGCGATGGTGCCGGCCGGCAGGCCGGCGGGCACGATGGTGGTGCGCAGGATGCCGTCGCGATGTTCGTTGCGGCCGATCGGGAAGCATTTCGTTGTGCCGTCCAGCCCGCGCGCCACGATGGCCGAGATCTCGCAGATGAAATCGACCAGCGCCTCGAGGATGCACTCGCGTCGGCCCATCGTTTCCCACGCGGCCTTGAGCTCGGCCTGAGTCGCGACCCTGGCCTGGCCCTTGCCGTCATAGCCTTCCGTGCAGGTCTTCAGGATGCCGGGCAGGCAGCGTGCGGCTTCGATGTCGGCCTCACTGCGGATCGCCTGGTAGGCAGCGGTGCCGATGCCGCAGCTCTTGAAGAACTCCTTCTCGCGCACGCGGTGCTGGGCGAAGTGGATGGGCTTCACGCCCGGCCGCACCGGCTTGTGCCGCGCGCACGCCGCGACCGTGGCTTCGGGCACGTTCTCGAACTCGTAGGTGACGACGTCGACCTGCGCCGCGAACCGGGCGAGCGCCCTCTCGTCCTCGTACTCGCCCTGGAAGTGGCCGGCCGTGACCTGGCCGGCGACCGATTCGAGCTCGGGTGCATAGACCGTGGCGCGGTAGCCGAGCCGCGCCGCCGCCAAGGCGGTCATGCGGCCCAACTGGCCGCCGCCCAGGATGCCGATCGTCGAACCCGGCGGCAGGATCTTGCGTTCGGTCATCTAGCGCTGAGTGGCGGTGTCGTCTTTCGGCGCCTTGGCGACCGCGCTGGTCTGCTTGGCCCGCCAGCGCTCGATCGCGCCCATCAGCCTGGCGTCGCCCAAGCCGACGATCGAAGCGGCAAGCAGCGCCGCGTTGACCGCGCCGGCGCGGCCGATGGCGAGCGTGCCCACCGGAATGCCGGCCGGCATCTGCACGATCGAGAGCAGGCTGTCCTGGCCCTTGAGCGCGGCGCTCTCGACCGGCACGCCCAGCACCGGCAGCGGCGTCATCGAGGCGGTCATACCGGGCAGGTGGGCGGCGCCGCCGGCACCGGCGATAATCACCTTCAGCCCGCGCGCCTTGGCGGAGGTGGCGTAGCTCATCATGCGCTTGGGCGTGCGGTGGGCCGAGACGATGCGCGCCTCGAACGGTACGCCGAGCGCCTCCAGCGTCTCGGCGGCATGGCGCATGGTCGTCCAGTCCGACTGGCTGCCCATGATCAGGCCCACCAGTGGGCTGCGCTTCTTCGTCTTCTTGGCCATGCGTCCGTCAGGCGATGATATCGGGAATCAGCTGGCTTTCGAGCTTAATAATCTGGTCCTTGAGGCCGAGCTTGCGCTTCTTCAGGCGCTGAAGCTGCAATTGGTCGAACGGTGCCTTCTCGATCAGGCGGTCGATCACCTCGTCGAGGTCGCGGTGCTCGCTCTTCAACGCCTCCAGCTTGGCCTTGATCGCCTGGGCGTCCAGCGGCTCGGAACCGTCATTGCTCATCAGACTTGCGCCGTGTACCCCTTCGGCCTCCCAAAGGGAAGCATGTCCGACTTTCTGCCCCACCCGTTCTGGAACTTCTCGCTGGAAATATATGCCGCAGAAGGGGTTGCCGAGGCCTGCCTCGACCTGCAGGAACGCCGCGGCTGCGACGTCAATGTCCTGCTGTTCTGCTGCTGGCTCGGCGCCTCCGGCCGGCCGACGCTGAGCGCCGAGCGGCTGCGCGCGATCCTGAAGCTGAGCGATGTCTGGCAGGCCGAAATCGTGCGGCCGCTGCGCCAGGTGCGACGGCTCCTGAAGGAGCGGCCGTGGAACGAGACCCTGCCCGAGACGGTCGAGGCCGCGCGACGGCGCGTTGCCGATGCCGAGCTGGCGGCCGAGCACGCCGAACAGCTGAAGCTTGCCTCCCTCTACAACCCGCCGGCCGACCGCGACCGTCCCGTCGACAAGCGTCTGCGCGCCGCCGTCGGCAATCTCGGCGTCTATGCGGTCTGCCTGGGCGTGGTGCCGGACGGCAAGGATCGCGCGGCGGTCGCCGCCCTGATGCGCGCCACGTTCCCCGCGCTCATCCCTTCCGAGATCGACCGCGTCGTGGCGCAGGCTCGCGCCAGCGCCTGACGGTGCCGGTGTCGAGGCCGAACAGGTCGAGCGCGCGGCCCACCGTATGGTCGATCACCTCGTCGAGCGTCTTGGGGCGATTATAGAAGGCGGGAACCGGCGGGGCGATGATCGCGCCCATGTCGGCGAGCGTCGCCATGTTGCGCAGGTGAATGGCGTGCAGCGGCGTTTCGCGCGTAACCAATATGAGGCGGCGGCGTTCCTTCAGCACGACGTCGGCGGCTCGCGTCAGCAGGTTGCTGGAGATGCCGTGTGCCATCTCGCCGAGACTGCGCATAGAGCAGGGGGCCACGATCATTCCGATGGTCTGGAACGATCCGCTCGAAATCGCAGCGGCAAGATCGCCGATCGGATATGCCACATCGGCGAGCCGCCGCACGTCGGAAACCTTCAGATCGGTCTCGTGCGCCAGCGTGACCTCGGCGGTGCGCGTCATCACCAGATGGGTTTCCACAGGCAACCGCCGCAGGACCTCGAGCAGGCGCACGCCGTAGATGACGCCGGAAGCGCCGGAGATGCCGACGATCAGCCGCGGTTTGTGGTCAGGCATGCTGACCATCCTAACCAGTTATGCACAGCGGCGGGAGGCGTCGGATTCGGCGTGACTCGGGCGGCGGTCGGAGTCAGAGTCTTCGGGTCCGCAACAACTCTCCGGAGGCCGTCCGAATGAGCACCGTGGACCACATCGAAGCGCTCAAGGCAAAGCACGCTTCCCTTGAGCAGGCGATCGTTCAGGAAAATGCGCGCCCCTACCCCGACGACGAAGCGATCTGCAGCCTCAAGAAACGCAAGCTCCAGATCAAGGACGAGATCACACGATTAAGTACCAGCAGGATGAACGGGACCGCCCACTAGGGCGGCCCTAGTTCAGCTTGTGCAAGTTGACGGTCCAGGTGACTGGACCGCCGAAGGCGTTGCGCGACTGGCCGCTGCAATTGGCGACGTTGTCGGCGCCGCGCGTGCAGACGAGTTGGTCGGCGTACCATTGCGAGCCGTCGTTGCAGACCGTGTCCTGGTCGCGCAGCCGCAAGGTCGAGCCCTCGAACTGGGCGCGAGCGTGCGTGCGGCAGGCGGTGCGCCCGCGCCGCCATTCGAGGGCGCCGCGGCCGCTCGAATCGAAACAATAGGACGAGATGCCGGGCTGGGGCTGCAGCAACTCGTGGCGGAACGGATCGGTGCGCCAGCAGCCCTGCATGAAGGAATAGTCGTTGGTCGGCCGCGTCGGCAGCCGCAGCCGATTGTCGTTGGGATTGCGCGGTGCCGGCTGCGCTGGCGGCGGAGCGGGCTTGGGGGCAGGCGTCGCCATCGCGGTCTGCGGCGGCTTGGGCGGCGCGGGCGGCCGACAGTCGGCGACGCGCTTCTTGAGCTCGCCCTCCATGTCGGCGAGCTCCAGTTGCAGGGCCTTGCGGCGCGCCGCCTCGGACTCGAGCGAGGCCTTGAGGACGGGCAGGGGATCCTCCGGCTGTGCGCTGCGCGCGATCGGCGGCGGCACGCCCTCGCGCGTCGCAAGCGCAAGCGCCGGATCAGCCGGGAACCAGTGCCTCAGCAGCCAGGCGGCGCCAAGCAGGAGCAGCAGCAAGGGCAAGGCCGCCGCGAGCGTGCGCAGCCAGGGAATGCCGGCGGCCGGCAACGTACGCACCGGCAGCGCGGGCGATGCGGCCGGTTGGGGCATCGGCTGCGGCAAGGCCGGCAGCACCATCCTTGGCGCATCTTCACGCTCGTAGCCCCAGCACACGACCACCGGCCTGTCGCCCACCAGGAAGACGAAGCTCTCGGCCGGCCGGCGTGCCGCCAATCGGAGCGACTGGCCGACAATGCCGGCGCCCTCCTTGCCGTGCGCGGCCGATAGAGTGTTGCCGAGTTGGTCGATTGCGCCGAGATGGCGATCGACGTCGGCGAGCGCCTGCTGGCGCGCCTCGGGATCGAGCGCGTCGAGCGGCCGCGCAGTGCCGTCCCAGTCGGCGTACCAGTCGATGGTCTTGCCGTCGTCGTGCAGCTGCGGATCGGCGAGCAGGCCGGCCGCGTCCTCGCCCAGGCGCCGGCGCACGACTCGGCGCAGTTGCGCGGCGGCATTGTGCAGCGGCTCGCCGCGCACGCCCAAGGGCCGCACGCCGCTCTGCGTGGTGACGATCAGCGTAGGCATCAGACCGGCGGATTAATGCCGCCGATTATGGCGACTACGCGGCTTTGGCCCACTCGCGCAGCACGAACTTCTGCACCTTGCCGGTCGACGTCATGGGCAGGTCGCGGAACACGACGTAGCGCGGGCACTTGTACGAAGCGAGGTTGGCGCGGCAGTGGGCGATGATGTCGTCCACGGTGGCCGAGGCACCGGGCTTCAGCACGACGAAGGCGCAGGGCGTCTCGCCCCACTTCTCGTCGGGCTTGGCGACGACGGCGACGTTGGCGACGGCAGGATGCTTGATGATCACGCCCTCGACCTCGATGGTCGAGATGTTCTCGCCGCCCGAGATGATGATGTCCTTGGAGCGGTCGCGCAGCTCGATATAGCCGTCCGGCTGCATCACCCCGAGATCGCCCGAGTGGAACCAGCCGCCGGCGAAGGCCTCCTTGGTCGCCTTCGGATTCTTCAGGTAGCCCTTCATGGTGAGGTTGCCGCGGAACATCACCTCGCCCATCGTGTTGCCGTCGCGCGGCACTTCCTTCATGGCGATCGGATCCATCACCGTGACGGCGTCGGCCGCGGCATAGCGCACGCCCTGGCGCGCCTTGATGCGGGCGCGCTCGGCCGAATCGAGTGCATCCCATTCGTCGTCCCAGGCGCAGATCGTCGCCGGACCGTAGACCTCAGTGAGGCCGTAGACGTGGGTGACGCGGAAATTCTCCTTCTCCAGCGCCTCGAGCACGGCGGCGGGCGGTGGCGCGGCCGCGGTCATGAACTCGACCTTGCGCGGCAGCGGCCGGCGCTCCTGCGGAGTGGCGCCGATGATGAACTGCATGATGATCGGTGCGCCGCACATGTGGGTGACGTTGTGCTCGACCAGCGCGTCGAAGATGTTCTTGGCATTGACCCGGCGCAGGCAGATCGAGGTGCCGGCGACCAGCGACAGCGTCCACGGGAAGCACCAGCCGTTGCAGTGGAACATCGGCAGCGTCCACAGATAGGTCGGGTGCATGCCCATCGCCCACTGGGTGGCGTTGCCGTAGGCGGCGAGCGTGGCGCCGCGGTGATGGAACACCACGCCCTTGGGATTGCCGGTCGTGCCCGACGTGTAGTTCAGCGAGATCGCGTCCCACTCGTCGGCCGGATAGCGCCAGGCATAGTCGGGATCGCCGCCGCCGATGAACTCCTCGTAGGTCGTGCTGCCGATCGGCACGCGGTCTTCGCATTGCGGATCGTCGATATCGACGACCAGCGGCTTCACGCTGGCCTTGGCGAGCGCGTCCTTCATCACCTTGTGGTACTCGCGGTCGACCAGCAGCACCTTGGTCTCGCTGTGATCGAGGATGAAGGCGAGCATCGCCGCGTCGAGCCGCGTGTTGAGGCAGTTCAGCACCGCGCCCGACATCGGCACGCCGAAATGCGCCTCGTACATCTCGGGAATGTTGGGCGCCATGATGGTCACCGTGTCGCCGGTACCGATGCCCTGTCTCTCCAGCGCCGAGGCAAGGCGCCGGCAACGCGTGTAGGTCTCGGCCCAGGTCTGGCGGCGCGGGCCGTGGATCAGGGCGAGCTTCCCCGGATAGACCGCGGCCGAGCGCTCGAGGAACTGCATGGGGGTCAGTGTGGCGTAGTTGGCCGGGTTCTTATCGAGGTCGCGCTCGAAGATGTTGGCGATGTGCGGCGGAGCCTTGTGCGGCGCCGGCCGGGCGGACGGCATGCGGGCGGCCGGGGGCCGCGCCTTGACGGGCCGGCGCAGGGGGATGCGCGGCATCGGCTTGGGGGTTGCCGGCTTGGCGCGTGCGATCGGCTTTTTCGCCCTGACTTTCTTCGTGGCCGGCTTCCTGGTCTTGCTCGAGCCCTTCTTCGACTTGCCCTTGGCCATGATGCGCGTCCCTCTTCCTCCGCCGCCACTTTCACACAACAAAAGACCGCCGCCAATCCGCTCCGCAACGGAAGCCATGTGCTGGCGTGACTATTTGTCTGGTCACCGACAAAGATTATGGTAGCGGCCAAATATCAAGGGAGGCGGCCCATGGCAGCCGGCGACAAATACCGCGCGGTGCACGCGCGCTCGCTCAAGGACCCGGACGGCTTCTGGGCCGAGCAGGCCGAAAAGATCACGTGGTCCAGGAAGTGGGACAGGGTGCTCGATGGCGGCAAGGCGCCGTTCTACTACTGGTACACGGGCGGCGAGCTCAACGCCTGTCACAACGCGCTCGACCGCCATGTGGATGGCGGCCGCGCCGACCAGGCGGCGCTGATCTACGATTCGCCGGTCACCAACAGCAAGCGGACCTACACATACCGGCAGCTCCGCGACGAGGTCGCCAAGGTCGCCGGCGCCATTGCGGCGCAAGGTGTCGGCAAGGGCGATCGCGTCATCATCTACATGCCGATGATTCCGGAAGCGGCGATGGCGATGCTGGCCTGCGCGCGGCTGGGCGCGATCCACTCGGTCGTGTTCGGCGGCTTCGCGGCGGCCGAGCTCGCGACCCGCATCGACGACAGCCAACCCAAGCTGGTGCTGACCGCCTCGTGCGGCATCGAGCCGGGCCGCATCGTGCACTACAAGCCCCTGCTCGATCAGGCGATCGAAATCGCCAGGCACAAGGTGCCGAAGGTCATCCTGCTGCAACGCCCGCAGGCGCCGGCAACCATGATCGACGGCCGCGACCTCGACTGGCGCGAGACCGTCGGCGCCGCCAAGCCTGCGGCTTGCGTGCCGGTCGCCGCCACGCATCCTCTTTATATCCTCTACACCTCGGGCACGACCGGCCAGCCCAAGGGCGTGGTGCACGACACCGGCGGCTACTGCGTCGCCCTCTACTGGTCGATGAAGAACCTCTACGGCATCGAACCGGGCGAGGTGTGGTGGACGGCGTCCGACGTGGGCTGGGCGGTCGGGCACAGCTACACCGTCTACGGACCGCTGATCTATGGCGCGACGTCGATCCTCTATGAGGGCAAGCCGGTCGGCACGCCCGACGCCGGCGCCTTCTGGCGCGTGATCTCCGAGCACAAGGCGGTGGCGCTGTTCACCGCACCGACGGCGTTCCGCGCGATCAAGAAGGAAGATCCCGACGGCAAGCTCTTGAAGACGTACGACCTCTCCAAGTTCCGCACCCTGTTCCTCGCCGGCGAGCGCGGCGATCCGCCGACCATCCAGTGGGCGCAGACCATGCTCGGCGTGCCGATCGTCGATCATTGGTGGCAGACCGAGACCGGCTGGTCGATCTGCGGCAATTTCGTCGGCCTGGATCCGATGCCGATCAAGCCGGGGTCGTGCTCGGTGCCGGCGCCGGGCTGGGACATGCACGTCCTCGACGACAACGGCAAGGAGATGCCGCGCGGTGAAGTCGGCGCGCTGGTGGCCAAGCTGCCGATGCCGCCGGGCACGTTCCCGACCCTATGGAATGCCGACGAGCGCTTCCGGCAGGTCTACCTCACCGACTTCCCGGGCTACTACAAGACGAGCGACGCGGGCTTCATCGACCAAGACGGCTATGTCTCGGTGATGACGCGGGTCGACGACGTGATCAACGTGGCCGGTCATCGCCTCAGCACCGGCCAGATCGAGGAAGTGTTGGCGAGCCACAACGACGTCGCCGAATGCGCGTGCGTGGGCGTCGCCGACGAGCTCAAGGGCCAGGTGCCGCTCGGCTTCCTTGTGCTGAAGTCGGGCGTCAACCGGCCGACGGAGCAGATCACCAGCGAAGTGGTCCAGATGGTGCGCGACCGCATCGGCCCCGTCGCTTTCTTCAAGCAGGCGCTGGTCGTGCCGCGGCTGCCCAAGACGCGCTCGGGCAAGATCCTGCGCGGCACCATGCAGAAGATCGCCGACGGCCAGCCGTGGAAGATGCCGGCGACGATCGACGATCCCGGCGCCCTCGACGACATCAAGGGCAGCCTGATGGGTGCCGGCATGGCGAAGAGCTGAAAGAAGGAATACGCGTATGACATTGGACGTGAGCCGCCCCGATCTGGTCGTGGGCGTGGTCGGAACCGGCGCCATGGGCCGCGGCATCGCGCAGGTCACGGCCCAGGGCGGCATCAAGGCCCTGATGTACGACGCGGCCGCCGGCGGCGCGGCCAAGGCGAAGGGCGCGATCCTCGAGGTGCTGAAGGGCCTGGTCGCCAAGGGCCGGCTGACCGACGCCGACCTCGCCAGGACGGACGCCAATCTCGCCGTCGCCGATTCGCTCGGGGCGTTGAAGGACTGCCACGTCGTGGTCGAGGCGGTGTTCGAGAATCTCGAGGTCAAGCAGAAGCTGTTCGGCGAGCTGGAAGCCGTGGTCTCGCCGGAGACGATCATCGCCTCCAACACCTCGTCGATCCGCATCTCCTCGATTGCCCGCTCGCTCAAGCACCGCACGCGCGTCTGCGGCATGCACTATTTCAATCCGGTGCCGCTGATGAAGCTCGTGGAGGTGATCCGCGCCGCCGACACCGCGCAATGGGTGGTCGACGCCATGGTGGCGTTGGGCAAGCGCCAGACGCGGGTGCCCGTGGTCGTGGGCGACACGCCGGGCTTCCTGGTCAATCTGGGCGGCACGGCGATCGGCACCGAAGGCCTGCGCATCATGCAGGAGGGCAGGGCGACGCCCTCCCAGATCGACGCCGTGATGCGCGACACCTGCGGCTTCCGCATGGGCCCGTTCGAGCTCATGGACCTCACCGGCATCGACGTGAACTTCCCAGCGCGCAACATCATCTACGAAGGCTTCTTCCACGACCGCCGCATGACGCCGAGCCCCTATCACGAGAGCCTCTACGCGGCGGGCAAGTTCGGCCGCAAGACCGGCGCCGGCTGGTTCGATTACGACGCGAAGGGCGCCAAGGTCGATCCGGGCGCCGACCATCATCCGTCAGTCGTGCCGGCGGCCTCGGTCGTGGTGATGGACGCCCACAACGAGAAGCTGGTGCAGCTCGTCATGTCGACGGGCGCCAGGACGCTGGCGGCCGACGACGGCAAGAGCCCGATCCTGGTGGCGCCGGTCGGCAAGGACTGCACGACCACCGTGGTCGAGCGCAATCTCGATCCCAGGCGCACCGTCGCCATCGATACGACCGGAGACATCGCCAAGCGCCTCACCGTCATGACCGCGCCCGGCGCCGACGATCTGGTGCGTGACGCCGCAGCGGCGATCCTGGCGCGCACCGGCGCCAAGGTGACCCTGATCAAGGATTCGCCGGGCTTCATCGCCCAGCGCATGTGCGCGATGATCGCCAATCTCGGCTGCGAGATGGCGATGATGGGCATCGCCTCGGCGGCCGACGTCGACACGGCGATGACTCTGGGGCTCAACTATCCGCGCGGCCCGCTGGCGTTGGCCGACTGGCTGGGCGTCAAGACCTGCCACGAGATCCTGGTGCAGCTCCAGGCGATCACCGGCGACGACCGCTACCGCCCCAGCCAGTGGCTCCGTCGGCGCGCGCAGCTTGGCTTGAGCGCGACGACCGTCGAATGACTATCGACCAGGTGTTGGCGATGCCGATCGTCGCACCGCTGCCATCACCGCCAGGCGGTTGGTTCGACTTTTCTTACTCGCTATTTCGGGACGGCACTCTTGGCGTGATCCGAACGGATCATGATGTGCAGAGGGACAAGAGTAGAATTCCCCCGAACACGCGCGCCGTGCTTTCAAGGTTTAATGGACAAACGGAACGGCGCGTCATGGAGTATTCTCTCGCAGAATATTCCGACGTCTGTGATCAGCTCACGAATGGCGAATGGATTGCCCGATCAGGGGGCTATTCCGACTTATGTATTGTTTCGCCAGAAGGCCGGTTTATTCGGCGTTTCGAACTCGGCCCCGGGGCGGGCCACATTCAATCTGACGCTTCCGGTGCAATCTGGGTGGGATATTTCGATTACGCTGACGGTGAGAACTATGGAGTGATCAAATTTGATGATCATGGCCGTCTCCTGTGGCGTGCAGACAAAGCTGAACCGGACGAACCCGACATCTTCGATTGTTATGCGCTGAATGTGAGTGGCGACAAAACTTGGGCCTACTACTACGTCGATTTTCCGATTCTCGAGGTGGACGGTCGCGGCAGAACTCGGCTGCGCGCTTGTGATATCACGGGAGCAGATGCGATTGCAGTTGATCGCCAATACGCTCTATTGGCCGGTGGCTACGGGGAAGAGCAAAGTCGCATTGCACTTCTGGAGCTGCGTGGAGATAAAGCGCGAGTGGTTGAGCAATTTCGTGCTGAGCCCATTGCCAGGTCTAATTTCGAATGGCCATGGCTGCTGGCGGGGCGGGCCGACGCGATACATGCGGTGCATGAAGGGGTTTGGCACCGCATTCGAGTTTCGGAGGTCTGTGCTCAGCTCGGCTTGAGCGCGACGACGGTGGAGTAGTTCGCGGACGAACGCCTACTTCAGCGCCGCAACGCCGGCCTGAGACAGCACGTCGTCCTGGGCTCCCGATCCGCCGCTCACGCCGACGGCGCCGATGACCTTGCCGCCCATCATCAGCGGGTTGCCGCCGCGTGAGGCGACGACATCGTCGAGGGTCACCAGATAGTTGTAGTAGGGGCCCTTGCCGATCAGGTTCTCGAAAGCAAGCGTCGGGCGACGGTAGCGTGCCGCCACACGGGCCTTGTGCTGGGCGATGGTGACCGAGGCGTACTGGCAATTGTCCATCTTCTCGAAATAGATCAGGTCGCCGGTGGGGCCGACGACGGCAATGCAAAACGCGTCCCACTTGCGCTTGGTCGCTTCGGCATTCACCGCCGCGGCAACCTTCTTGGCCGTCGCAAGATCGATCGTCGTGCCATAAGGCGGCGGGGTGAAGGTCTCGGCGACCTTGTCGTTGGGGTTGTCCGGATTTGACGGCACTTGGGCGAAGGCGGCCGGACTGGCTGCCAGTGTTGTACCTAACGCGAGGGCAATCAAAGTTGAGCGAATCATCTGGTCCTCCCCTGGAACGGGAAGAGCCTATCGACAGGGAAGGTCGACTCGCAAAACACGGAAAAGTGCGTTTACTGGTCCGGTTGACGTTTACGTAAAGGGAAACTATCTAACGTCACTGGCGAAGGCCGGTGGTCCGGCCCAAAGTGACCGGCAAGCCCCGCATATAAAGCCTGAGAGGACACCGCGCCGTGACTGCGTTGACCGCCCTGTACACGCCCGAACACCAGATGTTCCGCGAGACCTGCCGGCGGTTCTTCGAGAAGGAAGTCACGCCCTTCCACATGAAGTGGGAAGAGGACGGCATCGTGCCGCGCGAGCTGTGGCGCAAGGCGGGCGCGCAGGGCCTGCTCGGCATGACGATGCCGGAAGAATACGGCGGCGCGGGCGGCGACTTCCTCTACAGCGCCATTTTGATCGAGGAGCAGGGCCGGGCGCTCGCCTCGGGCCCCGCCTTCTCGCTGCACAACGACATCGTCGTGCCCTACCTGCTGCACTACGGCAGCGAGGAGCAGAAGAAGAGGTGGATCCCCAAGGCCTGCTCGGGCGAGCTGGTCACCGCCATCGCCATGACCGAGCCTGGCACGGGCTCCGACCTGCAGTCGGTGAAGACCAGCGCCGTGATGGACGGCAACCACTGGGTCATCAACGGTTCCAAGACCTTCATCTCCAACGGCCAGCTTGCCGACCTGGTGATCGTGGTCGCCAAGACCGATCCCAAGCTGGGTGCCAAGGGCACGTCGCTGATCGCCGTCGAGACCGACACGCCGGGTTTCAAGCGCGGCCGCAATCTCGAGAAGATCGGCATGAAGGCGCAGGACACGTCGGAGCTGTTCTTCGACAACGTGCGCGTGCCGGCCGATCATCTGCTGGGCGGCTCCGGCATGGGCTTCATCCAGCTGATGCAGCAGCTGCCGCAGGAGCGGCTGGTCATCGCCATCCAGGCGATTGCCGCGATCGAGGCGGCGCTCGCCCACACCGTGGCTTACACCAAGGAGCGCCACGCCTTCGGCAAGCCGATCATCGATTTCCAGAACACGCGCTTCAAATTGGCCGAGGTGAAGACCAAGGCCACGGTGGCGCGGAGCTTCGTCGACGATTGCGTGGCCAAGCACCTCAGGAAGGAGCTCGACGTGCCAACGGCCGCGATGGCCAAGTACTGGACGACCGAGCTGCAGTGCGAGGTGATGGACGAATGCCTGCAGCTGTTCGGCGGCTACGGCTACATGTGGGAATATCCGATCGCGCGGCTCTATGCCGACAGCCGGGTGCAGAAGATCTATGGCGGCACGAACGAGATCATGAAGGAACTGATAGGACGCACGTTGTAGGCACAGATGGATCGTTCGCTGGACCAGTCTGCGGAGCAAGGCACATGAGCGGGGAGTCGCGCGCTGCGCGGCGGCTCGCCGCGATCCTGGCTGCGGACGTGGCCGGCTATTCCCGCCTCATGGGCAACGACGAGGAGGGCACGCTGGCCGCGCTCAAGGGCCACCGCCGGGAATTGGTCGATCCGCTGATCGCCCAGCACCAGGGCAGGATCGTCAAGACGACCGGCGACGGGCTGCTCGTTGAATTCGCCTCGATCGTCGATGCAGTGCGCTGCGCCGTTGTGGTCCAGCAGGGCATGAAGGAGCGCAACCTCAATGTCGACGAGAGCAGGCGCATCCGCTTCCGCGTCGGCATCAATGTCGGCGACGTGATCGTCGACGACGGCGACATCTTCGGCGACGGTGTCAACGTGGCGGCGCGGCTCGAGGCGCTGGCCGAACCGGGGGAAATCTGCGTGACGGCCACGGTGCGCGAGCATGTCGGCGCGAAGCTTCCCATAGGCTACCTCGACATGGGCGAGCACACCGTGAAGAATATCGCCCGGCCGGTGCACGTCTATCGCATCGACATGCGCGACCGGCCTGAAGGCGCTGGGCAACGGGCGGCCGAAGCGAAGGCTCCCGCGCTTTCGCTGCCCGACCGGCCGTCGATCGCCGTGCTGCCGTTCGCCAACATGAGCGGCGACGTCGAGCAGGAGTATTTCTCGGACGGCATCGTCGAGGACATCATCACCGGCCTGTCGCGCATCAAGTGGCTGTTCATCATCGCCCGCAATTCCTCCTTTACCTACAAGGGCAGGGCGGTCGACGTGAAGCAGGTCGGGCGCGAGCTCGGCGTGCGCTACGTGCTCGAAGGCAGCGTTCGCAAGGCGGCGAACCGGGTGCGCGTCACCGGCCAGCTGATCGAGGCCGAGAGCGGGACCCATCTGTGGGCCGAGCGCTACGACCGCACGCTCGACGACATCTTCGCCATCCAGGACGAGCTCACCACCAGCGTCGTCGCCGCCATCGAGCCGAGCCTTCGCCAGGCCGAGATCGAGCGCGTCAAGCGCAAGCGGCCCGAAAATCTCGACGCCTACGACCTCGTGCTGCGCGCCATGCCCGACGTCTATCCGGCGATGCCCGAGCGCGCCTCGAAGGCCTTGCCCCTGCTCGAGAAGGCGCTCGCGCTCGAGCCGGACTATGCGCTGGCGCACGGCTTCGCCGCCTGGTGCCACGAGATCATCTTCGTGCGCGGCGGCGCACGCGAGGAGAACAGGCGGGGCGCCGCGCGGCACGCGAACGCCGCGATCGCCAATGGCCGCGACGACGCCACGGCGCTGTCGCTCGGCGCCTTCGTCATGGGCGTCGTCGTGCACGATCGCGAGGCGTCGCGGCGCGCTTTCGAGGCGGCGCTGGCGCTCAGCCCGTCCTGCGCGCTGGCCTACAGTTTCGGCAGCGTCGTCATGGCCACCGGCGGCGACGCCGAGCGCGCCATCGAATGGGGCGAGCGCACGCTCCGCCTCAGTCCCTTCGACCCGATGAATTTCGGACCGCTGCTCGCGATCGCGCTCGGCAACATCCAGCTCGGCAGGTTCGAGGCCGCGTTCGACGCGGCCAGCAAGTGCTTCCAGGTCAACCCCAACTGGAGCTTCGCGCACATGGTACTCGCGGCGACGCAGGCCAGGCTTGGCCGCCTCGAGGCTGCCAAGAACGCCGCCGCCAAATTGCTCGAGCTCGAGCCAGGCTTCAGCATCAAGCGCCTCGTCGACATCGACGCCTTTCATGAAGCCGTTGCCCGGCCCCTGTTCCAGGCGCTCGGCATGGCCGGATTGCCCGCCTAGGGGTGCTCATTCATGCGGATTTTCCCATCTTCCGGAGTGACAGGAGAACAACAATGACCGACGCATACATCTACGACGCCGTCCGCACCCCGCGCGGCAAGGGCCGCAAGGATGGCTCGCTGCACGAGGTGACGCCGGTGAAGCTCGCCGTCACCGCCCTCAAGGCGCTGCAGGAGCGCAACAAGAGCCTCGACAGCAAGCAGGTCGACGACGTCGTGCTGGGTTGCGTCATGCCGATCGGCGAGCAGGGCGCCAACATCGCCCGCACCGCTGCGGTGATGGCGGGCCTGGCCGAGACCGTGGCCGGCGTGTCGATCAACCGCTTCTGCGCCTCGGGCCTCGAAGCCACCAACATGGCGGCGGCGCAGGTCATGTCGGGCCAGAGCCAGGCGGTGATCGGCGGCGGTGTCGAGAGCATGAGCCGCGTGCCGATGGGCTCCGACGGCGGCGCCTGGCCGGTCGATCCGGCGGTGGCGATGCCGATGTATTTCGTGCCGCAGGGCATCTCCGCCGACATCATCGCCACCAAGTATGGCTTGAGCCGCGACGACGTCGACGCCTATGCGGTCGAGAGCCAGAAGCGCGCCAAGAACGCCTGGGACAACAACTACTTCAAGAAGTCGATCGTGCCGGTGAAGGACCAGAACGGCATCGAGCTCCTGAACCACGACGAGCTGATGCGGCCGGAGACCACGATGCAGACGCTCGGCCGGCTCGAGCCTTCGTTCAAGATGCAGGGCGAGACCATGCCGGGCTTCGACGCGATCGGCTTGCAGCGCTATCCCGAGCTCGAGCGGATCAACCACGTGCATCATGCCGGCAACTCGTCGGGCATCGTCGACGGCGCCGCGGCGATCCTGATCGGCACCAGGGAGTTCGGCGAGAAGAACGGGCTCAAGGCCCGCGCCCGCATCCGCGCCTTCGCCTCGATCGGCTCGGAGCCCGCGATCATGCTGACCGGTCCCGCGCCGGCCTCGGAGAAGGCGCTGAAGCGCGCCGGCATGGACGTGAAGGACATCGATCTGTGGGAGCTGAACGAGGCGTTCGCCGCCGTCGTGCTGCGCTACATGCAGGTGCTCAAGATGCCGCACGACAAGATCAACGTGAATGGCGGCGCCATCGCCATGGGCCATCCGCTCGGCGCCACCGGCGCGATGATCCTGGGCACGCTGCTCGACGAGATGGAGCGGCGCAACCTCAATACCGGCCTCGCCACGCTCTGCGTCGGCGCGGGCATGGGCACGGCCACCATCATCGAGCGAGTCTGAAATGATCAACTACAACGTCGACAGCGACGGCATCGCCACCATCACCTGGGACATGCCGGGCCGTTCCATGAACGTGCTGAACGAGGCCTCGATGACGGCCTATGCCGAGGCGCTCGGCAAGGCGCTGAAGGACGACAAGGTCAAGGGCATCATCCTGACCTCCGGCAAGGACAGCTTCATCGCCGGCGCCGATCTAGAGATGCTGCTGAACGTCGACACGTCCGACGCCGGCAAGCTGATGGACCAGTTCAGCCGCCTGCAGAAGATGTTCCGCAGCCAGGAGACCGGCGGCAAGCCGATGGTCGCGGCGATCAACGGCACGGCGCTGGGCGGCGGCTTCGAGATCTGCCTCGCCTGCCACTACAGGATCGCGGCGGCAAATCCGAAGACCAAGCTCGGCCAGCCCGAGGTCAAGCTCGGCCTGCTGCCGGGCGGCGGCGGCACGCAGCGCATCCCGCGCCTGGTCGGCGTGATGAATGCCGCGCCGATCCTGATCGAAGGCAAGGACCAGACGGTCGACCAGGCCAAGGGCCTCGGCCTGATCCACGAGGTCGTGCCGGCGGGCGAGCTGCTCTCGCGCGCCAAGGCGTGGCTCACGGCGGAAAACAAGGAAACAATCGTGCCGGCTTATGCGGGCAAGGGGGGCAAGCCGATCGACAGCCGCGCCGTGCAGCCGTGGGACCGGCCGGGCTTCAAGGTGCCGGGCTTCCCGGGCGGCCAGGTGTGGAGTCCGGTCGGCGTACAGACCTTCATCGGCGGCAACGCCATGATCGCGGGCAAGACCAACGGCGTCTATCCCGCGCCCAAGGCGATCCTGTCCTGCGTCTACGAGGGCCTGCAGCTGCCGTTCGACACCGCGCTCAAGGTCGAGACGCGCTATTTCGTGTCGCTGCTGCGCGATCCGGTCGCCAAGAGCATGATCCGCACGCTGTTCTTCGGCCTGCAGGAGGCCAACAAGCTCGCCCGCCGGCCCAAGGGCGTTCCGAAGCAGGAGTACAAGAAGATCGGCATCCTGGGTGCCGGCCTGATGGGTTCGGGCATCGCCACCGTCTCGGTGCAGGCCGGGCTCGACATCGTACTGATCGACAAGGACCAGGCGGCGGCCGACAAGGGCAAGGCGCACATCGCTGCCGAGCTCGACAAGCTGGTGAAGCGCGGCCGCCTCGATCAGGCCAAGCGCGATGCACTGCTGGCCAAGGTCACCGCGACGCCGGACTTCGCGGCGCTCAAGGGCGTCGATCTGGTCATCGAGGCGGTGTTCGAGAACCGCGACGTCAAGGCCGAGGCCACCAGGAAGGCCGAAGCCAACCTGGCGCCGACCGCGATCTTCGCCTCCAACACCTCGACCTTGCCGATCACCGGCCTGGCCGAAGCGTCGGCACGGCCCGACCACTTCATCGGCCTGCATTTCTTCTCGCCGGTCGAGAAGATGCCGCTGGTCGAGATCATCGTCGGCAAGAAGACCTCGCAGGAGACCTTGGCGCGCGCCATGGACTTCGTGCAGAAGATCCGCAAGACGCCGATCGTGGTGAACGACAGCCGCGGCTTCTTCACGAGCCGCGTCTGCGGCGCCTTCATCTCGGAAGGCCATCGCATGCTGAAGGAAGGCATCCCGGCGGCAATGATCGAGAACTGCGCGCGCTACGCCGGCATGCCGGTCGGCCCGCTGTCGCTCAACGACGAGGTGGCGATCGACCTGTCGTGGAAGATCATGGACCAGACGCGGCGCGATGCCGAGGCGGCCGGCCAGAAATACGAAGGCTCGGGCGCCGACGACATCCTCGAGCTGATGGTCAAGAAGCTGGAGCGCTTCGGCCGCAAGAACGGCAAGGGCTTCTACGACTACCCGGCCGACGGCAAGAAGCGGCTGTGGCCCGAGCTTGGCAAATACTTCCCGGCCGATCCGCGCTGGCTCTACGGCGAGGGCGAGGAAAAGCGCACCAAGGAGAGCGAGATCAGGAAGCGGCTGCTTTACGTGCAGGCGGTCGACACCGCGCGCTGCCTGGAGGCGAACGTACTCACCGACCCGCAGGACGGCGACGTCGGCTCGATCATGGGGCTGGGCTTCGCGCCGCAGACCGGCGGCGCCATCAGCCTGATCGACCAGGTCGGCGTCGCGAAGTTCGTCGCCGAGTGCGACGAGTTCGCGAAGAAGTACGGCCGGCAGTTCGAGGTGCCGAAGCTCTTGCGCGACATGGCGGCAAAGGGCCGGAGCTTCTACGGCCAGCCGGCGGCGAAGGCGGCCTGACGGCGGCTTCTTCGCGGCAGCCCTCTCCGGCAACCCTCTTTCCAGCAACCCCAGGCCGACGCGCGACGTTGGCTTGGGAATCGGAGGAGGAGCCCGGTGCCCTACATCGAAGGTTGCGTGTCGCCCGTTCCGGCCGCCAACAAGGACGCCTATCGCGCCGAGGCGGCCAAGACCTGGGCGATGTTCCGCGAGTTCGGCGTCACGCGCATGGTCGAGAGCTGGGGCAACGACGTGCCCGACGGCAAGCTCACCGACTTCAAGGGCGCGGTGAAGGCCGGCAAGGACGAGGTCGTGGTCTTCTCCTGGCTCGAATATCCCGACAAGGCGACGCGCGACAGTGCCGGCGAGCGGATGCGCAGCGATCCGCGCATGAAGGAGATGGGCGCCAACATGCCGTTCGACGGCAAGCGCATGATCTTCGGCGGCTTCATGCCGATCGTGGAGATGCGCAGCGACACGCTGACGCCGGGCTATGTCGACGGCTCGCTGCTCGCCGTGCCGACCCAGCGCAAGGAGGCCTATCGCGCGTGGGCCGAGAAGGCCGCGCACGTCCTCCGCGCCAACGGCGCCACCCGCATCGTCGAGGCGTGGGGCGACGACGTGCCCGAGGGCAAGACCACCGACTTCCGCCGCGCCGTGCAGGCCAAGGACGACGAGACCGTGGTGTTCTGCTGGATCGAATGGCCGTCCAAGGCGATCCGCGACATCGCCTGGCAGGAGATGGCGAACGACCCGCATCTCACGGCCAGGAACGCGCCGTTCGACGGCCAGCGCCGGATCTCGGGCGGCTTCATGCCGATTTTGGATACCTGAGGCCGCCCGCCTGGGGCACACTGGCGCGCCCGCACAGGAGACGCCTCAGTGACCCCGCAGGAAATCGCCGCGATCGCCGACAAACTCTACGACGCCCGCCGCAGCGGCAAGCCGATGGACGTGGCGGGGCTGCTGGCGCCGGTGAGCGAGGCCGATTCCTACCGGATCCAGTTCGCCGTGCACGACCGGGCGGCCGCCGCCGGCGATCCCGTGGTCGGCTGGAAGGTCGCGCTCTCGGTGCCGGCGCAGTACGAGCCGCTCAAGCTCTCCGGCCCGGTGTTCGCCGCGATCTACCGCAGCGGCGTCAGGACGAGCGGCGCGGTGTTCGCGCCCGGCCATCCGCTCAAGCCCGGCATCGAGCCCGAGCTGGTGGCGCGCATCGGCCGCGACGCGCCGCGCGCGGCGGCGCAATACACGCCGCAATCGATCCTCGGCCACGTCGCCAACCTCTATTGCGGCATGGAGCTGGTCGACAACCGCTACGTCGACGTCGGCAAGATGACCGGGCCGGCGCGCATCGCCGACAACGTCCTGCAGGCGGCCTGCGTCACCGGCACCGAGCTCACCGACTGGCAGAAGATCGACTTCGCCGCGCTCAAGGGCCGCTCGCTGCTCGACGGCAAGCCGCTCGCCGAGGGGCCCGGCACCGCCGTGATGGGCGGCATGCCGATCGCGCTCGCCTGGCTCGCCAACAAGCTGAACGAGCACGGCCGCCACCTGCGCGCCGGCGACCTCGTGCTCACGGGCTCGGTCCATCCGCCGGCCTTCCTGCCGGGCAAGGGCACCGCCCGCACCGAGTTCGACGGGCTCGGCGGCACGGAGATCGTGATCAAGTAACCGCCTGCGAGGGATCGCGGCCGATCACTAGCGGAAAATGCGCAAAATCCGCGCGGGAAGCGCGGAACGCAGGCGCCGGTCTCCATCACAGACGCGGGAGATGGGGACCGAAGTTCCAGAGCAGAACACCGAGGGCCGTCAGGATGGGCAGAGCCCAGCGCCAGAGGGCGCGCAGCCATTTGCGGCCCGCACGCTTGGCGAAGCCGACCTCATACCTTCGCAGATGCGGGCCTTCGTCGACCGCGAAGTAGAACACCCGCGATAGAGGCTCGGGTTCCCTGAACTCGGGCATCGCGGGAATGGACACGGGCGCCGCCGGTGTCGCTTCGGGCAATTGCTCACGCCGCTGTCGGCTGAGCCTCCTCGGATGGTTGCTCATCTACAGTCCTCACGCGCGCACGAACGCGGGCGGAATGCCTGCGTCCGAACGTTCGCGGAGTTCTGTTCAATTGAGGAAAAAACAGAAGCCTTCCCGGGCCAGCTTCAGTCCTCGAACAATCTCCAGCTACTAGTCCAACTCGTCCTTCAAAGCCTCGCATCTATGCCCAGGAGCGCAATTCTCATGCGCGGGTCCCCTTAGGTGCGAGCATGGAATTCTTGCGGCGCAGTCTGCACCTGTCAAGATCGAGACCGCCACGCACTAGCGCAAATTGCGGAAAATCCCCAGATTCCGGCCATGTGCGGGCGCTACACCTACAAGCTCTCCTGGAAGCAGATCGTCGAGCTCTACCGGCTCACCATGCCGGACCAGCCGCCCCAGGACCGCAACGGCAAGCTGCTCGGCCCGAACTACAACACCGCGCCGACGCACGTGATGCCGATCATCCGGCCGGCCGGCAACGGCCGCGAGCTGGTGATGGCGGGCTGGGGCCTGATCCCGTTCTGGATGAAGCCGGAGAACCTCGCCAGGCAGGCCTACGCCACCTTCAACGCCCGCGCCGACCGCATCGCCAGCGCGCCGACCTTTCGCGAGCCGTTCAAGAAGCGGCGCTGCCTGGTGCCGGCGAGCGGCTGGTACGAGTGGCAGAAGATCGATCCCAAGACCAAGAAGCCGCATCACTTCCAGCCCAAGGCCGAGCCGTTCGCCTTCGCCGGCGTCTATGACGTGTGGACCGGCGACGGCAAGAGCAGCATCACGAGCTTCTCGATCGTCACGACCGAGGCGGCGCCGGGCACGGCCAAATATCACGACCGCATGCCGCTCATCCTCGAGGACAGCCAGTTCGACGACTGGATGCGCGGACCGCCCGAGCTCGCGGCCGGGATGATGAAGCCCTACGCGGGCGAGATCGACATCTGGGAAGTGGCGCCGGAAGTCGGCAACGTGAAGAACAACAAGCCGGAGCTGATGGAGCAGATCTCACTCACATGAGAGTTCCGTGAGATCTGATTGAACCGAATCAGATCCTACTTAAACACACTCAACACCATCTTGGTGATATCGCCGAAGATCGAGCCCGACATGGGAGCGCAATTTTCCGAGTAGCCTGAATTGGAATAGCTGGCGAGGGTCTCGTTGGTCTTGGTGTCGATGACTTCCGCTGTGATGAAATCGAACTTCCATCCGCCTGCGATGCATCGTGTCATGGCCGTATCGGGAGCATAGCCGTCGACCCGAAGGACCACGCGGGCTGTGGCTTCCGAGTAGGTCTCCACCCGGCCATCGGCCTTTTTCTCCGAGACAATTTGTGTCGATGCAAATCGCTTAACAACGATCCCACTTTCTCGGAGCCGTTTTTCGATCTCAATAGTCCAAGAGCGTCGCGCGCCAACCAATGCAACCACGCGAGGACCGTCGACGGAATGCTCGGAATAAGTCTCCGCAACTTTCGGCGAGGCGCAGCCGGCCAAGCCGCCCAACGCAATTGCGACCATTGCGGCCGCAGCTAGAAATCGCTTCACGTTTGCCCCCCAACTCTCATGCATGTAGCACAGCACCAGCGCAAATTGCGCAAAATCACGCCCGCATCTGCCGCAGCATCGGGTTCACCTGCCAGCGCCGGCTCGGGCGTCCGCGCGAGCGGCCGAGCGGCTGCGGCACCTGACGCAGGAAGTGCGCTTCTTCGAGCCTCACCACGATCTTGTCGGCCGTGGCGGCGCTGATCGATTGCGCGAGGATGTCCCGGCGGATCGTCTCTCTCGAGATCACCGACTCGCGCGGGCTCGCCTTGAGCCAGCGTGCGACCCGGCGCGCAAGCCGGTCGGGATCGCCGCGGCCGGCCTGGTAGAACACCGCCCGCGCGTGCGGCAGCAGGTAGTCGCGCCAGAGATAGATCGCGTTGGTCATGTCGGCCGCCTGGATCGTCTCGGGCGGCAGATGGATGCCGCTGTCGGGCTCCTCCGACCAGCGCAGCAGCGCCAGCACGGCGGCCAGTCTCGCCACGCCGCCGCGTCCCTTGCCGAGCCAGCCCGCTTCGATGCCGTCCGACTGGATGCCGAGCTCGTGCAGCTCTTCGAGGAACTTGTCGAACGCCGCGAACGCCTTGTGCTCCAGCGTCAGCCGCCGCGGCTCGGAGGCGGTGCCGGCGATGCGCGCGATCAGTTGCAGCCGCGCCAGCGCCTCGTCGTCGGCCGGGATGCGCCGCTCCATCAACGGCACATATCTCGGCGGGTCGGGCCAGGTGTAGAGGAAACGCGCGGCCATCCCGTCGTCGCTGCCTTCCAGCGCTTCGGCCAGCCGGTCTGGCTGGATCGAGCCGACGATGCTGACCGGAAAGCGCGGCACCACGAGCGGCGCGCCGCGGCTGCGGCGGTTGACGGTGACGCCGGCCGCCGCCCACGCCTCCAGCCAGTGCGCACGGTCGGAGCCGCCGTTGGCGTAGCGGTTGAGGTTGGCGAGCCAGGCCGCGAGCTCGTCGCGCCACAGGATGACGCCGCGCGGATTGCCCGACACGACGTCGGCCAGCGCCTCCATCGTCGAATCGGCGACGACGAGCTGCGTCGGCACGAAGCTGCCGGGATCCTCGCCCTGCTCGACGGCGAGCGCGTGCCGTGCGCGGCGTTCGGTGTCGCCCTGGCGCAGCTCGTCCTCGATGTCGGCCAGCGGCCGTCGCACCGCGGCCAGCGCCGGCGACTTGCCGGAGGAGGGCATGCCGACCAGCGCCTGCCACAGCACCAGCGGCTCGCACCACAACGTCGTGATGCCCGCGACCACGCCCGCGCCGCACAACGCCGACACCACGGCGAACAGGCCGAACGCCACGTAATCCGGCGGCGTGCCAGCCGATTGCGCGGTGTCGGCGATCCAGCGGCTCCAGGTGGGCGACATCAGCGACAGCGGAAAGCGGGGCAGGCTGCCGCGCGCATCCTCGAGCAGGGCGCGGTCGGGCGATGGCCACGGCTCGGCAGCGGCGCGCGCCTCGTCGAACGGCACGTATCCCTCAAGCTGCATGTCTGGTCTCCTGGGCGGGCGGAACGTAGAGCGGCGGCATCGGGATGGGCCGCGCGAAAGCGTCGGACACGCGCTCGGCGAGCGTCGTGGTCTGGCAAATGATCGAGGAAGCCTCGGCCAGCCGGTAGGCGAGGTCGCGCCAGTCGAGCACGACGGCGCCGTGGCATCGGCCGTTGACCCACCACAGCGGATTTTCGTAGAGCCGTACCGGCCGGCGCGCTTCGATCGCGCAGTCGATCCAATCGTCGCCCAGGATGGCGGCCTCGCCGCGGCGGCGGCGCACGGCGCGCGTCGAGATCGACGTGGCGACGAGATCGACGATGTAGGTGCAGTTGCCCCGCCGCTCGTAGGCCGGGGCGATCAACGCGACGGTGCGCCCGTCCGGGCTCGGCATGTAGTACCGCTCGTCGGCCTCGACGCGGGCGAAGCCCCAGATGACGCCGCCGCCCCGCACGCGCGCTGGCACGAGACGCGCAATGTCGGGACGGCGGGCCAGCCGCTTGGCCTCGATCAGCTCGCCCAGAAGCGGCGAGAGCGAGGGCCCAGCGCTAGCGGAAATTGCGGAAAATCCTTCAGCCTGTGCCATCGCCGCATGTTAATGGAAAAGTGATTAACAGTCAACCAAAAAGCGATTCGAGGCATTCTGATTTTGCGCATTTTCCGCTAGTGATTCGCCGCCTCTCTTTTGGCGCTTGGAACACACCGGGAACATCCATTAACCTGCCGGCATGTCCGCCATGCTGCGCAATCTGTCCTCAGCCGAGATCGAAAGGGAGTTCCCTTACACATCACGGGTGATCCTGCGGACACGGTGGCGCACGCATGAGCAGTTGCAGGTGAACCAGCGTCTGAGCGAACTGACCGATGCCTACCGGCACAACCACTTCAATCGGATCAGCTGCTACCACTTTGCCAAGCGAGAGCAGGCGGCCGGCTTCACGGAGTTCATCCGTCAGGGGCGCTATCGCCGGCTGAAGGCAGACTCGCATGAAGGCGCTTCGCAGGAAGAAGTGGCTCTGGAATGGATGAGGATCTGCGATGAGCGGCAGACGATCCTGGCGTGGGGAAGGGAGCAGGGACGACTGCGAGACGTCGTGTATGCCTACCGCTTCCATCGCAAGATCGGTCGGCATGGCGGCCAAGCCTTCGACGAGGCCATCAAGACCGTCAGCCAGCTCGATCCCTCGATCGCCGATCCGATGAACTATGCCGGTGTGCTTCTCGAATGGGCCGAGCGCGAGCATCGCGCCTGGTTCTGGCGCTGCTGCCGCGATCACCACAGTCTGTGAGGTGCCCGATCACTAGCGGAAAATGCGGAAAATCGGCGGGATTGACTTTTTCCACAGATGAGAACAATATGAGAACATAGTCTTGGGGAGATTGTCTTGAACCTATTGTTCCATAAGCCGTTTCCGGCGTTCCACGCCCCCTCGATCCTCGCCACCCGCCGTTTCCAGCGCCACCAGGAGCGCCTGTTTGCGCCTCAAGATAAAGGCCGGTTGTTCTTCGCCGTGATTCCCGACGCCGAGACGGCGGCGCGGATGGCCGAGGTCGCGGGAAGCCTGCGCATGGCGTTCGGCCTCACCGGCAAGCCGGTCGCTCCGGCGCGCTTCGCCGTGCCGCTGCTTCGTGTCGATGGCGATGACGCGGACGAGGCGACCGAACGCGCCGAGAGCGTGGCCATGCCGTCGTTCAGGGCGGTGTTCGATCGCATCGGCAGCTTCCCGAACGGTGCACTCGTGCTGCGAGGCGAGGAGGGCACGATAGGGCTCGAAGTGCTGCACCAGCGTCTCAGCGACACCTTCGACGCGCGTCCCGGCCGCGCGCGGCGGTTCACGCCGCATGTCACCTTGCTGCGCGACCGTCAGCGCATCGAGGAGCAGCACGTCGAGCCCATCGAGTGGACGGTGCGCGAGATCGTGCTGGTGCGCGGTCATCGTCGCCTGACGACGCTGCCGCTCGGCTGAAGCGGGGGCGTTCCGCATTTCCCGCATTTTCCGCTAGTGGTTCAGGGCGGCGCGAGACTCTGCTGGATGCTCTCGACCGCGCGATGCCAGGCGGGCATGCTTGCGGTCGTCTCGCCATCCGGTAGGTCCTGACGTGCTCAAGGAGATCGTCGATCGCAGCGCCGCCTTCGTGGGCCTGGTCCTTCTTGCGCCGCTGTTCCTGGTCGTTTGCCTGCTGGTCTGGGGCCGCGACGGACGTTCGCCGTTCTACGTCGCCGATCGCGTGGCGCGCGGCGGCGGCAGCTTCCGCATGGTCAAGATCCGCTCGATGATCGCCGACGCCGATCGCCTGGGCCCGTCCTCGACCGCCGGCGACGATGCGCGCGTCACGGCGGTCGGCCGCTTCATCCGGCGCTGGAAGATCGACGAGCTCAGCCAGCTCTGGAACGTGCTCGCCGGCGACATGAGCCTGGTGGGCCCTCGTCCGCAGGTTCTGGCCGAAGTCGCGGACTACACGGAGCAAGAGCGGGGCCTGCTCGCCGTCAAGCCGGGCATCACCGATTTTTCGTCCATCGTCTTCGCCGACGAAGGCGAGATCCTGCGCGGCGCCGCCGACGCCGATCTCGCCTATCGCCAGCTCATCCGCCCGTGGAAGAGCAGGCTCGGCCTGCTCTACGTTGAGCATCGGGGTTTTTTCATCGATCTGCGGTTGATCGGCCTGACCTTGCTGCGTATTGTTGCGCCCGCTCGGGCGTTGGCGGGTGTATGTGGGTTGCTCGAGCGATTGGGGGCTTCGGAAGAGTTGCTGCGCGTGGCGAGACGGTCGTCGCCGCTTTTGCCGGGCACGGTTCCCGGCCGGGAGCGGCCTCTCGCCTCCTGATTGGGTTGGGTAAGGGATCGGGGAGCCGCCGGGCGAGTCAGACCGGCGGGACTTGATGGCAGGAATCGCGAATTCCAAGAACGTCCGGCTCCTGGTGTTCGCCTACGACGTTGCCTTGGCCGTCGCGGCGATGATCGTGGCGCTGCTCCTGCGCCACGGCAGCCTGGCGGTGATGGGCGATCGCAATCTCTATGTCGGCGGGCTGTTGCCGTTCGGCGGCGCGGCCGCGATCAGCCTGCTGGTGATGAAGACCTACCGCACGAGCTGGCGGCACGCCTCGACCACCGATCTCACGAACATCTTCTACACGGTCTCGCTCGCCGTCCTTATTTATCTGCCGGTCAGCTTCGTCGTCACGCGCCTCGACCTCATTCCGCGCACGTCGGTGATCCTGGCCTGGATGGTCTTCTTCCTTTTCATGGCGGGATCGCGCATCGGCTATCGGCTCTATCGCGAGCGCGGGCTGTTCTTCGCCCGGCAGCCCATGCTCTCCCACCAGGTGCCGATCCTGATCGTCGGCGGCGGCATGGATGCGGAGCTGCTGCTGCGCAGCCTGAGCGGCAGCACGGACTACTATCCGGTCGGCATCGTCGACGAGACAGGGCATGGCGGCCTGTTGCGCGGCGTGCCGATCCTGGGACGCATCGATCAGATCGAGCAGGTGATCGAGCGCTTCCGCGAAGCCGGCGACCGGCCGCGGAAGCTGGTCGTCGTGCATCGCCTGCTGCCGGCGGAGACGCTGGACCAGCTCGTCCAGGTCGCCAACCGGCTCGGCCTCACGCTCGCCCGCGGCCCCGACCCGACGAAGTTCCGTCCCGGCACGCAGGACGTTGCCGAGCTGCAACCGATCTCGGTCGAGGATCTGCTCGGGCGCTCGCAGATCGTCCTGGATCTCGACCCGGTGCGGCACCTGATCGCCGGAAAGCGCGTGATCGTCACCGGCGCCGGCGGGTCCATCGGGTCGGAGATCGTGCGCCAGGTCTGCGCGCTCGCTCCCGCCGCCGTCTGCCTCGTCGACAATTCGGAATTCAACCTCTACCGCATCGACGCCGAGGTGCTCGACACCGCGCCGGGCATCGAGCGCGTGGCGCGCGTCCTCGACGTTCGCCACCGCCGCGCCGTCATGCAGTACTTCGCGGCGTTCGATCCCGATATCGTCTTTCACGCCGCGGCGCTGAAGCACGTGCCGATGGTCGAGCGAAATCCCATCGAGGGCATCTGGATCAACGCGATCGGCTCGCGGAACGTTTGCGATGCCGCGGCGGCCGCGGGCGCCCACGCGGCGGTCCTGATCTCGACCGACAAGGCCGTCAATCCGACGAACGTCATGGGCGCCAGCAAGCGCTGCGCCGAAAGCTACTGCCAGGCGATCGCGCTCGCCAATGCCGACCGCCCGCAGGGGACGCGCTTCGTCGCGGTGCGCTTCGGCAACGTGCTCGGGTCGACAGGATCGGTCGTGCCGCTTTTCGAGCGCCAGTTGAAGGCGGGCGGTCCGCTGACGGTCACGCATCCGGACATCGAGCGCTATTTCATGACGATCCGCGAAGCCGTCCAGCTCGTGCTGCAAGCCTCCGCCGCCGGCGCCGAGGATGCGCGGATGGCGGGCCGCGTGTTCGTGCTCGACATGGGCAAGCCGGTGAAGATCGCCGACCTGGCGCGGCAGATGATCCGCCTGGCCGGCCTCGAGCCCGACCGGGACATCATGATCCGCTACTCCGGCCTGCGGCCGGGAGAAAAGCTCTACGAGGAGCTCTTTCACGCCGGCGAGAAGATCGAGGCGACGTCGACGCCGCGCATAAACGTGGCGACGCCACGCACCTCGCAACTGGCGGAGATTTCCAGACAGCTCGACGAACTGGAAGCCGCCTGCGCGTCGACGGACGAAAAAGCGGCGCTTCGCACATTGCGCGATCTGGTTCCCGAATATCGTGCGTGCGACGCGGCGCGCACACCGATCGTCGAGCGGGAACCAGTGCTGGCGAACGGCCGTCAGCGCTCGCGCTGACGGTGCTCACGGCCGGGTCCTAAAGATGCAACGCATTGTCGTGCTTCTGTTCGGCCTGATCCTTTTCCTGATGCCGTTGCCGCTCGCGAGCAATCGGGATTGGGCATGGTCGCCGCTGGCCGTGGCCGCCGGCGTCTCGCTCGTGCTTTGCGCGCTGGCCATCGCCCGCGAGCCCGAGGCATATCGTCGAGTGTTAGCCAACTCGAAGTCGCTGCTGGTGCCGGGCGCGCTCGCCGGCATCGTTATCCTGTGGGGCCTGCTGCAGGCCTCGGGACTGACGCCGGAAAGCTGGGCCAGCCCGGTTTCCGCGACCGGCATTTTCGGTGCCCCGGCGGCGGTCCGGTCAGTGGCGGCCGATCATGAACTGGTGTTCACGGGCGCCATGCGCCTGCTGCTCAACGCCGGCTTCTTCCTGGTGGCGGCGCTGCTCGCTTCGCGCGTTGCCAACGCACGACGCCTGCTGGCCACGATCGTCATCGCCGCGGGGCTTACGACGCTCTACGCGATGGTGGCGCAAGTCGTGAATTCCCAGTCGGGCCGGACCGGCATCTGGATCTGGACGCCGCACCCGGGAGAATTTTCCGGCACCTTTGTGAATCCCGACAACTATGCGACCTACGCCGGCGTGGCAGCGATCGCTGCCCTGTCGCTCGCCTTGCGTCCGCGGCGCCTCGTCGACCCGCAGGAGAGCGTGCGCCAGCGCTGGCGCCGCCGGCTGGCCGCGTTCAGCGGGATGGCCGGCTTCTGGCTGGCGGCCGCGCTGATCCTGATGGCGGGCGTCCTGTTCTCAGGATCGCGCGGCGGCTGGCTTAGCCTTGTCCTTGCCTTGACGACCATGGCCGCGCTCTACAGTCGGGGTGCGACCCGGGCCGTCTGGCTGTTCGTGACGCCGATCTCGCTTGCCGGGTTGGCGCTCGTGCTTCCCGGTGGCGCTGGCCTGGTACAGCGCATGATCGGACTGCTCGCCCAAGGCGGCGAACAGTCGCGCGAGGCCCTGTACGCGCTAACGATGCAGACGATCGCCCAGCGCCCGCTGCTCGGCTGGGGACTCAACTCCTTCCAGGAGATGTATTGGGTGTTTCAACCGCCAAGCTTTCCCTTCTATTACGACAAGGCCCACAACACCTACCTCGAGTTGGCGTTCGATCTGGGCGTGCCAGCCGCCACGGTAATCGTGGTTGCCGTCGCCTGGATTGCCGGGCGCTGCCTGATCGGCTTTTTCCGGCGCGGGCGGGATGCCGAGCTGGCCGGCGTAGGATTCCTGGTCGCGCTGCTGGCGGGCTTCCATGCCCTGTTCGACTTCAGCCTGCAGATGCCCGCCATGGCGGGGACCTTTTTCGCTCTTTTGGGGATAGGTTGGGCCCAGTCCTGGAGCAGCGAAAGCCCGCGTTCGAGCTTGCAGTGAAGCTCCGGGACTGAGATTTCCCACAGGGCAGCGACCCCCAACCGCTTGTAGCAAAAATGCCTCGTCCCTCAACGGATCGTGAATTCAGAGGCCCGCTATCCTTGCCATTCGCATGCTAAATTGTTAAAAATATTGGCGAATATATGGGGAGAGCGGTTATGCGCTGGTTATTGGGGGCGATCGCTGCCGTTGCGCTCAGTCTGTCGCTGACAGCACCAAGTCGGGCGCAGGACGCGCAGACGCTTGCCCAGACATTGTCGGGAGCGGCGACCGGCCAGACCCCGGCAGCGCAAGCCGCGGCCCTTCAGGCAGCGATTACTGCGGCTGCCGGCAACCCGAACCTCGCAGCCGCCCTGGCCATCGTGCTTTCGAACAGCGCGGGCGGCACCGGAGCATCGTTGACCGTAGTGACCGCCGCGATGGTGAATGCCGCTGGCGCCAATAGCGCCTTGAATTCGGCCATCGCATCGGCGACCGCCAGCAACGCAAACAATCCGGCCGTTGTCTCGGCCATGGGAACCGCTCTGGGCAGTTCGAACAATTCCGCCTTGGCGGTGGCCGTCGTCTCGGCTGTTGCCACTTCAAATGGGTCCGCCGCGGCAGCGATGGTGGCCTCGATTTCCGCTGTCAGTCCGACCCTGGCGAGTGCGGTCTCGGGCGCGACCGGCGTCAACCCTCCGCCAGTGCCCGTCAACAATGGTCCGCCTGCACCCAACCCCATCGTAGTTCCGGTGCAGTCGCCGAGCTGATCGGCGGCGAGTGGGCTGGATTGAACTTTCGAACTAAGGACTCGCAATGAAAGTGGGCAAGTACGCGGCGCTGGGGGGAGTGGCCTTCAGCGCCTTGATTTTGGGGACCGAGGCATACGCTCAGGCTCCCGCGGGTTCGCCGGGAGCGCCGGTGGTCCGTCCGGAGCGGCAAGAAAACCGTTCGCCGGCGGCGATCGCGTCTGAGAACTATGAGGCGAAGGGATTGCCGCTCGGATCCTTTCGCTTGTTCCCGAACCTTGAACTCAACGAAATCTACAACGACAACATTTACGCCACTCCCTATGGCGTCTCCGGAAAGACCGGCAGTTTCGTTCAGCTGATCAAGCCGTCCGCGGACCTTCGATCAGACTGGAACAACCATATGCTGAATTTCTATGCCCGAGGGACTTTTGGGATTTATTCAGCCAATTCGCTCGAGAACTTCCAGGACTTCACGGTTGGCACCGACGGCCGCCTGGACATCCAGCGCAACTGGAACGTCTATGGTGGCGCCTCCTTCAATCACCTTCATGAAGACCGCGGCACGCCGAACACGTCAACAAACGCCTCGGTTCCGCCGAACGTGTACAACCAGATCACGGCCAACCTCGGATACTACCAAAAGCTCAACCGCTTCAGTGGCCGCCTCGATGGTCGCATCGACAATTTCAACTACGTGACTCAGGGCGCGGGGCCGACAAACGGGTTGATCTTCAATGGCGATCGCGACCGGACCGAGTTTCGTGAATCGCTGCGGTTGGGGTACGAGTTCTCGCCCGGCTATGAAGCCTGGACGCGCGGCGGGCTGAACCAGCGCCGGTACGTGAACACGTTCGACAGTCTGGGATTCCAGCGCGACAGCTCCGGCTGGGATCTTGTCGGCGGTCTGACGATCGACTTCGGCGGCATCACGTCGATCGAAGCGTTCGCCGGCTATGTCCAGCAATCGTATGCCGATTTTCGCTTTCCGCAGATCTCGGCGCCCACTTTCGGCCTTATCGGCTATTGGAATCCGATCCGCGAGTTGGTGGTGAAGCCGTTCGTCCGCCGGACCATCGAGGATTCGTCGCTGACCACGGCGGCGGCTTACTTGAACACGGCCGGTGGTGTGGACGTCGACTACCAGATGCGTCCCAACATCAAGCTCAGCGGGCACGGTGACTACGCCTTCGCCGACTACAGCCAGACATCCGGCAATACCAACCAGATGGACCGCTATCTCACCTTGAGGGCCGGGGCGACCTACAATCTCACTCCGAACCTGTATACGGGATTGTCGTACCAGCTCACGCACAAGACCTCGAATTTGATCAACAACGACTACGATCAAAACCTCTTCATGCTGCGACTTGGCGCCCGACTCTAGCGATTGGGCTTGCCATAGGAAGGGCCGCCGATGTTGAATCGGCGGCCTTTCTTTTTGCAGTCGCTCGGGGGACAGGGAAGTCTGGGAAAATGGCCGAGGTGGAGGGAATGACCGCGGGTCGGATGCGCCGGGTGGTTTTGTCGATCGGCTGGGTTTTTGCGTTCATTGCCTTCGCCCTGAGCTCGCCGGCGTGGTCGCAGTCGGGCTACCGGTTGGGCACCGGCGATAAGTTGAAGGTCACGGTCTTTGGCGAAGAGGACGCGTCCGGGGAGTACGAAGTCGATGCCACGGGCAGCATCTCGGCCCGTCTTCTGGGGCGGGTTCAGGTCAGGGGATTGACCGTCTCCGAGGTCGAGCAGACCCTTTATGACCAGTACCGCAGCCGCGGCTACTTCAGGAATCCCCGGATCAGTATCGAACTGGTCAATCTGCGGCCGTTCTTCATTCTGGGCGAGGTCGAAAAGCGCGGTTCGTACCCGTACATCAATGGCCTCACGGTGGCGCAGGCGGTCGCCGTCGCGGGGGGATACACCTATCGGGCGTCGCGTACCCACATCACGATCCAGCGCGCCGGAGCTCCCAAGGAGGAACCGGCAAGCGAGGATACGCCGGTTTATCCGGGCGATATTGTCAGGGTTCCAGAGCGCTTTTTTTGAGTGCGGGACGGGCCCGCTGGTTCTACTGCTAGAGACGAGCGCCGCCGCGGGGGCGGCTGAGGGCAGGGCATCGCGCCCTCCGGGAAAGGGATAGCGGGAAACCGTGGACATCATTACCGAACCGACGACGGCTGCAACGCCGCTCCAGGCAACAACCGAACGCCGGGCCTTTGCTGGCCGAGCAGACGTCCGCGAATTGCTGCGCCTGCTGAGCCGGCGCAAGTGGCACCTGGCGGGTGTCACCGCCCTGGTATGCGCGCTAACGGCCCTGGTGCTGATCCAGCTGACGCCGCAATACCGGGCGACCGCCCTGGTGATGATCGATTCGCGCAAGGCCAAGGTCACCAATACGTCCGACGTGCTGAGCGGCATCACCCCCGACATCGCCGCGTTGCTGACCGAGATCGAGGTCCTGAAGTCGGCGAGCTTGCTGGGCCGCGTGGTCGACAAGCTCCATCTCGAGCGCGACCCGGAATTTGGCGCGGCGCCGCCGTCTCTATGGTCCCTCGCGGTCGGGCAAGTCCGGGCGATCTATGGCGCATGGTTCCATGGCGAGCCGTCGCCTTCGCGCGGCCTGTCGGCGGAGGGCGTGGCGCGTCTCAGGGCGATCACGATTTTGAGCCGCGAAGTGTCGATCACGACGCGCGGCCGCTCCTATGTCATCTCGGTGTCGCTCGAGTCGGCCGAGCCGGCCAAGGCCAAGCTCCTCGTGGACACGATCACCGACTTCTACCTCGTCGATCAGCTTCAGGCCAAGTTGGACGCCAACAAGCGTGCCACCGAATTCTTCAACGAGCGCCTGGATGAGCTGCGGCGCAATGTCGAGGCGGCCGAGCGTGCGGTTGCGGCGTTCCGCGACAAGTCCGGCCTGACCATCGGTCGGGATTCGACCATCGCCTCGCAGTCGCTCTCGGAGCTGAATTCGCAGCTCATTCAGGCGCGAGCCCAGCGCGCAGACCGCGAATCGCGCCTCATCGCGTTAAAGGAGGCGGCGCGCAATCCGGCGACGCTCGGAGGGGTGACCGAGGTTCTGGCAAATCCATTGATCTCCTCGCTACGCGCCCAGGAAGCCGAGGTGGCGCGGCGCATCGGCGATCTGCAGCAGCGCTACGGCGACAGCCATCCGCGGCTATTGCAGGCCCGCTCCGAGCAGGGCCAGATACAGGCACGCATCTCGACCGAGGTCGCCAAGATCATCGCGAGTGTCCAGGGCGACGCCGAGGCGGCGCGCGCCAAGGAGCAGCAGCTGCAGGACCAGGTAAAGCAGCTCGAACGACAGGCAGGCGGCTTGGGACAGAACGAGGTCGAGCTGCACCAGCTCGAGCGCGAGGCGCAATCTTCCCGGACCCTCTACGAGGATTTCCTCAAGCGCTCCAAGGAAGTGCGCGAGCAGCAGGACATCCAGCAGCCCGATGCCCGGGTATTGTCGCCGGCCGATCTGCCAACGGCGCCCGCCTATCCACGTTATGGCCTCACGATGATCGGTGCGGTGGTGGTGGGGCTCCTGCTGGGCGTCGGCATCATCCTTCTTCTCGAGCGGCTGGACGGCGGTTTCCGCATGGGTGAGCAGGTCGAGCGGATGACCGGTCGGGCAGTCGTGGGCATGGTTCCGTCGCTCAGCCGATCGTCGCTGGGCGGCCGCGAGCCGGCGCGCTTCGTCGTCGACAAGCCCGCCTCGGCGTACGGCGAGGCGCTGCGCTCGACCTTCACCGCGATCTCGCTCGGCACGCTCGACCAGTCGCCCAAGGTCCTGCTGGTGACCTCCTCGCTGCCGAGCGAAGGCAAGTCGACCTTCGCCTGTTCGCTGGCGGCACTCCTGGCGCGCTCAAATCCGGAGAAGAAGATCATCGTCGTCGATTGCGACCTGCGGCGTTCGTCCGTCGCCAAGACGCTCGGCATGCCCAGCGAGGATGCGTCGATCGACCAGTATCTGTCCGGCAACAAGACGCTCGATCAGGTCCTGAGGCGGGACGAGGTGAGCGGCCTCTACTACATCGCCGCCCAGAGCAATACGCCGAACTCCGCCGAGATCCTCGATTCGAACGCGATGCGCAATTTCGTCAGGGCGCTGTCGGAGAGGTTCGATTTGGTGTTTCTCGACACGCCGCCTTTGATGGCGGTTTCCGACAGCCGCATCACGGCCCAGCTTGCCGACTACATCATCTTCCTCATCCGCTGGGAGCAGACGCCGCGGGAGATCGCGATCAATGCGCTGCGCCTGCTGCGCGACGTTCGCAAGCATGTCGGCGTCGTGTTGTCGCAAGTCAACGTTCGCCGGCACGCCAAATACGGCTATGGCGACTACGGCTACTACTATTCGAAATACCGCGACTACTACACCGACTGAAGCGGCGGCATGACGCAATCCGTCGCCTCCGCCGGCAAAGATCGACGGTTCAGCGGGCCAGTTCGATATCTCGTTTGCCTGAGCGTGCTTTGTGGCATTGCCTTGATCGGCCTCGGCCTGCCGCGAACCATCTCGGCTTGGGCAAGCATGGCTGGTGAGCAAGCATATACGGCACTGTCCAAAAGCCCCGCCCCGAGCGGCGAGGCCATCGCCAACGGCATCGAGGGGTTGCGCTTTGCCATCTCAGTGGTGCCGTCGCCGGGCCGCTACAGCAAGCTTGCCGGTCTGGAGATTGCACAGGCACAGCGCCTGGCGATCGACGACCCGCACCGCAAGGCATTGCTAGAACGAGCCGAACAGCATCTCGATCTGGCGATCACAGGAAATCCGACCGATGGCTGGGCGTGCATGCTGCTTGCGGGCTTGCGGCGCGACCGCGGCGCCAGCCCGCGAGAGATCTTGGCGCCTGTGGTGCATTCGCTCGACGTCTCGCCGAATCTCCGCGAACTGTGGGTATGGCGGGCCGAGTTGCTGCTGGCCTATTGGCCGGCATTGCGTCCGGAAGAGCTTTCCATCATGCGCAGCCAGTTCCGTACGATCTGGAACACGGATCCCAAGATGCGCCGACCGCTTACGGAGTTGGCCGTCAAACTGGGTCAGGTGTGGGTCCTGACCTGGACTCTGGATGGCGATGCCGAAGCGTTGGGCGAGATAGCCCGGCTGACGCATGAGCTTGCGGCAGTGCCCAAGGCGCAATAGCCGTAGAGAAAGACTGGCTGGGGGACCAGGATTCGAACCTAGACTAACCGGGTCAGAGCCGGTTGTTCTACCGTTAAACTATCCCCCAACGGCCGCTGAAAACAGCGGGTCCATTTAGCGTTCGCGGCAGGCGAATTCAAGTCGCTATCGCCCATGCGCTGGTTGGTTATCGGCCGGCTCTTACAGCTTTTTTGGCCTGATGAGCTCGAAGGTCCAAATCCAGGACCAGAGCTGCACGAGCGGGATTCGCTCGAGCACCCGGTCGGCCAGATCGAGCACCGGCAGAAGAGGCCGTATCTTTCCGCCGATATAGGCTGTCGGGTGCCAATAACGAATCTCGCCAATGTCAAAGAATCGCCGGGCGAATCGCAGATCCTTGTGGCTCAGGATGTGCGCCTTTTCCCACTCGGTGCGCATGTCGGGCGTGAGCATGCGGTACAGCTTGATCGCAAGATTGTAGTCGAGGGCTTCGGCGGCGAAGAGCCTGCCGCCTTCCTTCATGATCCGCCGCAGCTCGGGAAAGGCATAAGACAGGTCAAGATGATGCAGCATGCCAAAGCAGAGCACCGTGTCTATCGATTCGTCAGGCAGCATCGTCGCTTCGGCGTTCGCCTGAACGAAGCGGACATTGGACAAACCCAGTTCGGCGGCGCTCCGTTGGCAGTTGGCGATTGAGACATCGGAGATGTCGATGCCAATGGCCAGCTTGGCTCCTGCCTTGGCAGCGCGCAGTGCCATCTTCCCGTTGCCGCAGGCATAGTCGAGCACGACTTTTCCCGGCGAGTGTTCGTCGATCCATGAGTCGCCGTAGTCGACCGAGCGCCGGGTCGCCGAGTAGTATTTCTTGTTGCCGTAAAACTTCTCGTATGTGTCTTGGGCGCGGGCCTCGGCCTGTGCCGTGGGCGCACGATCCCTGTTGTGGAATTCCATTTCCGCGCGCTGGCGGGGAGAGAGATTTCTGTACCAGGCGTCAGGTCGAATCTTGTCGATTTCGTCGAGCGCAGCGTGGAGCTTCGCCAATGCGGCATCATGCATGAACAAAGTCTATCCATTCCATTTTGAGTGTCCATCGGCGGCCGACGCGGGACTTTCATTTCGATCCATCAGCCTTTTCTTGGAGCGTTGCAGGCCGGCGAAAATCGAGAGCCAACGCCAGATATTCGCGAAGAGCATTGAACGACTGACGCTCTGCTTCGACCGTTGGGAGCCAGCGTTCCCACGCCGGCCAGTATCTGGCTGGAATCTGCCAGTCTGCCGGAAAGGCAGAGGCATTCAGTCCGGCCTCCCGCGCAATCTTCATGGCGCGCGGCATATGGTATCCGGACGTCACCAGCGCCACACGCTCATCGTGCACCAGCCGGTGCACGAACGAGATGTTGTCCAATGTGTTTCGCGATCTATCCTCGACGAGGATCGCTTCCCGCGGCACACCAAGCAACACTAGCATATCCGCCATTGCTTTTGCTTCAGTGCCACCTGACGGCGCGGCAAAGACGGCTCCGCCACTTACGACGACGCGAGGCGCAATTTGGTCATGGTAGAGCTTGGCGGCATAGACGATTCGGTCGCCAGCCTCGGTCAGATGGAAGGAAATCATCTCGGCGCGTGGCGTGGGGATCGCTCCGCCAAGCACCACGATATAGGAATAGCAACATTGCTCCGCCGATCGAGCCGCCGCTCTCGCTTCGCGTTCCAACGGCCCCATCAGCAGATCGGCGACGGATGGGAGCGAGAAAACGATTCCCTGAAGAGCCGAGAGGACGAAAAGGGTCTTGCCTGTCCGCCGGAATCCGGCTGCAAGCAAGAGAACTCCGATCAGCACTCCTACTGCAGTCGATACGGGTGGCAGAACGAGATTGCTGGCGAATTTCAGAAGAACGAAGAAGTCCACAGTCGGGCAGTACCTACTGGATTGTGCCCGGAGCACCATTCGGATTTCGAGGATCGGCGTTCAGGCCGCTCATCGGCGGCCGCGAGTTGCCGCGCGGGCTGCCGGTATATGTCCCGGGGTCGGGGGCCTTGGGCGCTTCAGCGCGCGGCGGACTGCCATCGGGCAGCAGGCCGTTCGGCCCAGGTAGGTTGTGAACGTCGTCCTGCTGCTTCTCACAGGCCGCCAAGCCAAATGACAGCAGGCTGAGGGCAAGAAAGGCCTTCATCTTCATGCACGTCCCTCCGATGAGGACCATTAGGCTAACCGCCGCTCGGTCACAAGGCGAGCCGTGATCTTCCCATGGCCAACGCCCGGAAAGGCCCGCAGTTGGTCACTGGCAGTGCGACAAGGCCACTCCGTATGGTTCCCGACAGGACCGACACACTTTCAACAGACAAGGCGATGACGCACTTTCTGCTCGCCGCGAGTCTTGGCTGCCTGCTTGGCCTTTCGGCATGTGCCGAGCGGCAACAGGCGCTTCTGTCGCAACAGGACGGGCTATCCATTTCAGACGAATTCTCGCTGTACGAGCGAGCGCAAATCCTGCGCGCGGCCAATGAATGGAAGATCGCCGCTGGCCGCACCTTCGAAGGCTGGCGGGTGGTGGCGGGTTCCCCCGGCTCGGGCGAGCGCTGCGGGTTCACCAACACGCTCAGCAAGACGATTACGCTCAGCCCCGACCGGCCTGAAGGGGCCGTGACGGCAGCGCTATTCGCCGCCCCTCCTGTTTCCCCGACCGCGCTCTCAAACATGATTGCGGCGCCGATTCGGGTGCAAGGCGATTGCGACGCGCACGCGACGATGCTGCACGAATTCGGCCACGCCGCCGGACTGGATCACAAGCCGGGCACGGTGATGGACCCGCTCTGCTGCGCATTCTACCGGTCGATCGATCCTTATTCGGCCAAACGAGCCCGTGCCCTGATGGTTGGCAACACGGTGCGGTAAGGGCGGCATTCGGCTTGGCATCCGGGAGCCTGGCCACCGCGCCGGGCAGGCCCTTTTGCGGCCTCGCTCAGCGCCCGTTCCTCGGTTACCATGGCGGCAAGGAAGCAGCTCGCAATGGCCGAGGAAACCATCCCGACGTCTGGGCAAAAGGGAGGCTGGCACAGCGGTCGGTTCGCGCACACCTTCGCTGCCATCGACCTCGGCACCAATAATTGCCGTCTTCTCGTCGCGCGCGCATCCGCCGTGGGCTTCGACGTCGTCGACGCTTATTCGCGGCCGGTTCGTCTGGGCGAGGGCGTGGCCCTGAACGGCGCGCTGTGCGGCGACGCGATCACGCGGACCCTGGAGGCGCTCGACGTCTGCGCCAGCAAGATCGGCCGCCATCGCGTGACGCGTGCCCGGCACATCGCCACCGAAGCCTGCCGACGGGCCTGCAACGGCGAGGATTTCCTCGCCATGGTCAAAAGCCGCACCGGCCTCGTCTTCGAGGTCATTCCGCCCGCCGAGGAAGCTCGGCTGGCGCTGTCGTCGTGCGAGAACCTGCTCGATCCCGACATTCCGTTCGCCTTGCTGGTCGATATCGGCGGCGGCTCGACCGAGGTCAGCTGGATCCGGGTCAGTCGGCGCGACGACTGCCACGGCGGCATGTCGATCGAGCTCGTCGACATGATCTCGGTGCCGTGGGGAGTCGTCACGCTCACCGAATCCTACGTGAAAAATCTGTCGCGCGAGCGCGCAGTGGAGCGGGCCTGTTACGACGGCATGGTCGCTTGCATTCGCTCCGACCTGAAGGCGTTCTGCGCGCGTCACGGCATCGGCCGGGCTGTCGCACGCGGCGAGGTCCAGATGATCGGCGCCTCGGGCACGGTCACAACGGTGAGCGCCCATCACCTCGGCCTCAAGCGATACAATCGCGCCGCCGTCGATGGCTCGCGGATTGCCCGCGAGTCGATCCTGCGGATCTGCGATCAGCTGTCGGTGCTCTCGGTAAGCGAGCTCACAAACCTGCCCTGTATCGGCGACGATCGGGCCGATCTGGCCTTGGCCGGCGGTGCCATCCTCGAGGCCGTCTGCCGGCAATGGCCGGCACCGACGATGCGGGTGGCCGACCGCGGCCTGCGCGAGGGCATCCTCATGGACCTGATGCGTCAGGCCGACCGTGACGCTGACCCGTTGTGCGCAAAATCGTAGCCGTCCTTTAGATCATGGCGCGAAACGGCAAGAGCAGTCGGCCGACCGGACGGCGAGCGACGGTGCGGGTGAAAACCGCGCGCGGGCGCACCGTCTCGTCGCAGCGTTGGCTGCAGCGCCAGCTCAACGACCCCTATGTCGCCGAGGCCAAGAAGCGCGGCTATCGTTCACGCGCGGCCTTCAAGCTGCTGCAACTCGACGATCAGTTCCGCTTCCTGAAGCCCGGCTTCCGGGTGGTCGATCTCGGCGCCGCGCCCGGCGGATGGACCCAGGTCGCTGTCGAGCGTGTCCGGCCGGGCAGGGGAACTGGCATCGTGATCGGCATCGACACGACCCCCGTCGAGCCCATTGCCGGCGCCACCGTCCTGGCCAAGGACTTCTACGACGAGGACGCGCCGCAGGTGCTGACCGAGGCGCTGGCCGGCCAAGCCGATGTCGTGCTGAGCGACATGGCAGCCGCGGCCACGGGCGATCCGCAGATCGACCATCTGCGCATCATGGCGCTGGCCGAGGCCGCACATGACTTTGCCCGCCAAGTGCTGCGGCCGGGCGGCACTTTCGTCGCCAAGGTCCTGCGCGGCGGCACCGAACGCGGCCTGCTCGAGCAGCTGAAGCGCGACTTCGCCAAGGTGCGGCATGTGAAGCCTGCGGCAAGTCGTGCCGATTCGGCTGAAATGTATGTCGTGGCGACGGGTTTTCGCGGATAGTTTCCGAGGTGGGCGGGCAGGCTAAACGGGCAGGGCTGCGGGCCTTTTTCGGAAACGCCGTTCTGACTTTGGCGTCGATCGTGTTTTGCGCGCTGATGGCAGAGCTCACGGTGCGCATCATCGACGGCCAGTCGCCGGTGCAGCTCGTCCTGCCGCAGGTCATGGCCTCGCACGGCGTTGATACCACGGGCGGTTATCTCGACAAGCTGCCGCGTGCTGCGAGCGTCGAGCGCCAGCTTTTCTTCAGCGATCCGCCGCCCTTGCCCAATCGCCACGAGGTGCCGGCCGAGTGGCTCGAACTCGAACGTCAGGTCACCCGCCACGAGAGGTTCGAGGATACGAGCAGCGAGACTTTCATGCCTTGGGACATGTTCAAGGCATGGAACTCGGCACTCGTTGGCGATCCATGCTCGCGGCACTTCTTCCGCAGTGCGCCGGGCAAGCTCTTCATCTACGACCCGCCGGACGGCAAGATCCGGCCAGCCTTCCGGTTCCTGCCCGACGCCACCATGCCGGACGGTCTGGTCACCAACCAATATGGCTGGCGCGGTCCTCCCGTTCCCTTCCGCAAGGCGCCGAAGACCATCCGAATCATCTTCGTCGGCGCCTCCACCGTCTCGGAAATCCATGAAGTGCCCTTCTCCGGGCCGGAGTATCTCAACAACTGGCTCAATCTCTGGGCGGCGGCGCGGCATCTCGATGTTCGGTTCGAGGTCCTGAATGCAGGCCGCGAGAGCATCCGCTCGCGCGACATCGCGCCGATCGTGAAGCAAGAGGTCGCGCCGATGCGCCCCGACCTCGTGGTCTACTATGAGGGCGGCAACGACTTGGACCTTTGGACGGTGGTCAAGAGTGCGCCGCCCATGACGCCGAAATCCGGCAGCGCAATTGAACGCTGGTTGCGCTGGGCAGGGACTTATTCGGCCCTGGCACGACGCTCGCTGAGCCTGGTGCAGAGCCGCGAATGGCCGCGGCCGGACTACAAGCTCGACTGGCCGCCCGGCCTCGACGAATTCGATCCGGACATCACGCGGCCGGACCTGCCGGTCAATCTCAGCGAGATCGTGCGCAATCTCGATGCCATCCGGACCGACCTCGCCGCCGTAGGATCCGATCTCTCGGTCGCCTCGTTCCACTGGCTTGCCAAGGACGGCCTGGTGCTCAATGCCGGTACGCAGCAGGCGATCGTGCAGACCTTGAACATCACCTACTTTCCGTTCCGCTACCGTGACCTCGAGCGCATGACGGCGTTCGAGAACCGGGTCTTCGCCAAGTACGACAAGGTGCACGGCCTGCCGTTCATCGATGTGGCGAAGTACATGCCGTACGACCCCAACCTGTTCAGCGATGGTGTGCACAATACGCCGGCCGGGGTGAAGCTCAGGGCCTGGATCGAGTTGCAGCAGCTGGTGCCGTTGATCGAGCAACGCCTTGCGAGCGGCAAGTGGCCACAACCGGTGCCGGACATGCCGGACACCCATCCGGCCTTTGCCACGCCGCCGCGGATGATCTCTTTCAATTGCAAGGCTTCGTAAGCAACGAGATTTCAGCTTCCGGGATTTGGGCCGACGCCGTAGGGGCTTTGGATAAGCCGCTCAAACATCGCTTGGCTTGGCGGCGGCAGTGTGTATAAAGGCTCGCCAACCCGGCGGTCGTCTCGCTCCATGCGGGAACAGCGGCCGCCTTTTTGTTATCCGAGCCGGAGGTTGGCATGAAGCAGTTCCAGGAAGCGCTCACATTCGATGACGTGCTCCTGAAGCCTGCGGCCTCCTCGGTCCTGCCCGGGCAAACCGACACCCGCACCAGGCTCACGCGGACGATCGAGCTCAATATTCCGCTGATGTCTGCGGCGATGGACACCGTGACCGAGGCGCCGATGGCGATCGCCATGGCGCAGGCCGGAAGCATCGGCGTCATCCACAAGAATCTCGATCCGGAGGCGCAAGCCAACGAGGTGCGCCGGGTCAAGAAGTTCGAATCGGGCATGGTCGTGAACCCGCTGACCATCCATCCCGAACAGCCGCTCGCCGACGCCCTGGCGCTGATGTCGTCGCACCAGATTTCGGGCATTCCCGTGGTCGAGTGCGGCAGCGGCAAGCTGGTCGGCATCCTCACCAACCGGGACGTCCGCTTCGCCACCGATACCAGCCTGAAGGTGAGCGCGCTGATGACCAAGGATCGCCTGGTCACGGTCAAGGAGGGGGCTTCGCAAGACGAGGCCAAGCGCCTGCTGCATCAATACCGCATCGAGAAGCTGCTGGTGGTCGACGAGGCCTATCGCTGCATCGGGCTGATCACGGTCAAGGACATCGAAAAGGCCAACAAGTTTCCGCATGCTTCCAAGGACGAGAAGGGCCGCCTGCGCGCCGCCGCCGCGACCGGAATCGGCCAGGACGGCCTGCGCCGCGCGGAGATGCTGATCGATGCCGGCGTCGATGTGATCGTGGTCGACACGTCGCACGGCCATTCAAAGAACGTGCTCGACGCCGTGACGCGCGTGAAGAAGCTCAGCAACTACACGCAGGTCATGGCGGGCAACGTCGCCACGGCGGAGGGCGCCAAGGCGCTGATCGACGCCGGCGCCGATTCGGTCAAGATCGGCATCGGTCCGGGCTCGATCTGCACCACCCGCATGGTGGCGGGCGTCGGCGTGCCGCAGCTCTCGGCGATCATGGAGGCTGCCGAGGTCTGTCATGCCGCGGGCGTGCCGGCGATCGGCGACGGCGGCATCAAGTACTCAGGCGACCTCGCCAAGGCGATCGCGGCCGGCGCCGACTGCGCCATGATCGGCTCGCTGCTGGCCGGCACCGATGAGGCGCCCGGCGAGGTGATGCTCTATCAGGGCCGCTCCTACAAATCCTATCGCGGCATGGGCTCGATCGGCGCCATGGCGCGCGGCTCGGCCGACCGCTACTTCCAGGCCGAGGTCGAAAGCTCGCTCAAGCTGGTGCCCGAAGGCATCGAAGGCCGCGTGCCTTACAAGGGCCCGGTCGGCAACATCATCCACCAGCTGGTGGGCGGCCTGCGCGCGGCAATGGGCTACACCGGCAACAGCACGATCGCCGACATGCAGAAGAATTGCCAGTTCCTGCGCATCACCGGCTCCGGCCTGCGCGAGAGCCACGTGCACGACGTCGAGATCATGCGCGAGGCGCCGAACTATCGCGGCGGGATGTAGTCGACTTCGTCAGTAGGCGGAGAAGCCGCCCTCCGCCGGGATCGCGGCGCCATTCACCATGCGCGATTCATCGGAAGCGAGGAATAGCGCAACGTTGGCGATATCCTCCGGCTGGCCGACACTGAATGGATATCGCTCGGCCATGTTGTCGATGCCGCCGAAGCGAATGTGATTGCCGTTCGTGAAGCGGCTTTTGACCCGTTCGGTCAGCACGACGCCGGGGCAGATGGCGTTCACGCGGATACCCTTGGGAGAGTACGCGCCGGCCAGCGCCCGGGTGAAGGAGATCAACCCGCCCTTGGCCATGACATAGACATGGGCGATGTGGTTGCCGCGCAAGGCCACCACCGAAGAAAAGTTGATCACGCTGCCTTTGCCCTGCTCGACCATCACCGGCATGACATGCCGGCAACACAGGAACGGGCCCTTCATGTCGAGGTTGATGGTGTGGTCCCAGACGGAGAGATCGACATCGCCGACCGGCTTGTCGTCGCGCACCGACCCGCCGGCACAATTCAGCAGCACGTCGATGCGGCCGAACGCGTCCGTGGCCTGCCGGACCATCCGCTTGACGCTCTCTTCGTCGGTCACGTCCGTGTGCACGAACCGCGCCCCGCCACCGGCCTCGCGCGCGCTCGCCTCGCCCAGCGTCTTGTCGATCTCGGCCACGACTACCTTCGCGCCCTCGGCAACGAAAAGCTTGGCCGAGGCCCGGCCAATACCCGATCCGGCGCCGGTGATCACCGCGACCTTGCCCGCAAGGCGATTCATCTGCAGCTCCTCTCGCTAGCTCACGCCCTCCAGCCTGACGTCCCTACTTCAACATACCACGCCGTTTGATTTCGGCGGCGATCTGCTCGGCGATCAGCTGGTAGCCGGCAACGTTGGGATGCCAGGTGCCGTACATCGACTTCAGACCATGGGCCTTCACCGCCTGCTGCATGGCGGGATAGGTATCGACCGCGGCGAGGCCAGCCTGCACGGCACAGCGCAGGATGACCTGAGATTTGCGGTGCTGCTCGGCGCCGAATTCGTCGTTCACCCAGCTGTAAAAGTCGTATTGCGCCACGACCACGACCGGCGCATCGAGCATGGCGAGCCGCTGCATCAGCAGACAACCGACCTTCTCGCCGTCGCCCCGCGGCATGACCCTTTCATGGTCGGTCACCCATTCGTATTGCCAGCCCTTCATCTCGAGGAAGCTGTCGAAAGCGACCGACCAGCCGAGCAGCCAGTTCCAGATCGACAGTGTCGCGGCGGGCTTGGGCGACGGCGGCACCGGCACGTTGTGCAGCACGACTTCTCCGCCGCGGCGCTCGAAATAGGGTTTCTCGACGCCCCACGTGCGCTTCATCTCGGCGCGCCGCAGATCGTCGCCGATGAAGCCCACGACCAGCAGCGCAGGCTTCATCCGCTCGGCCAGCTGCACGGTGCGCAGCACCGTCTGGTCGAAGCCGTAGGCCGCGACGCCGGCGTTGATCGTACGCCGCTTCAGGATACCCTGCAGGTCCGCCGGCCAGGTCTGGTCGTCGTTGACCTCGTCGCCCTGGGTGAACGAATCACCGGTCGCCACGATGGGCGGACCGTCGCTTGCGTCGGCCGGCAGGGCGGGCATGACGCGAAAGCCCTCGCTGTCGAAGTGCTGGCCGGGCGAGGAAAAGCCCGGACGCTGCACGAAGCCCAGCATGGAATCGTAGGCGAAACGTTCGCCGAGATTGTGCCGGGCGACTTCCTTGCGATGCTCGAGCACGATGTTGTTCCAGTCGAGCAAGGTCTCGGGTCCGCGCATCAGCCGGCAAGCGATCTCGACGACGAAGAGCGTCACCAGGACCGACCCCAGGACCAGGAAAAGCTTGGCGGAGAGGGACGTCTTCATCGATCAGGGCAGGGCATGGCGTTTCAGCGTGTCGGCGATCTTCTCGCTGGCGAGCCGCGCCGCCGCTGGGCCGGGATGGGAGGTCTTGAACAGCGCGTCGAGGCCCTGCTTCTGGACAGCCTGGTTGACGGTGTCGAACATGTCGAGTGCCTGCAGGCCCGCCTGCCGCGCGCAGTCGAGGACGAGCGCCGTCTGCCGCCGTGTCTCGCGCTGGTAATCCATGTCCTGGAACACCCAGCGATTGTACTCGGCCACGACCAGGATGGGCACGCCGAGAGCTGCGGCACGGCGCATCAGCGGACAGGCCATCCTCTCGCCTTCGCCGCGCGGCAGTACGCGCTCGTGGTCGCTCGACCATTCGAATTGCCATCCCTCGTGCCGCAATATCGTGTCGACCAGCATCGACCAGCCGAGCAGCCGCTGCCAGACGTCGAGCGTTTCCCTGGGATCGGGCGAGGGCGGGGCCGGGGAATTGCGCAACACCAGCATGCCGTTCACCGGCTCGAAATAGGGCTTCTCGACACCCCACACGCGGCTCATTTCGCTGCGCCGAAGATCGTCGGAGGCGAACGACATCACGACGAACGCAGGCTTGGTCTCGGGCACCAGGATCCCGGCACGCAACACGATCTGGTCGAGGCCGTAGCCGCTGACGCCGGCATTGAGAACACGCCGCTGCAACGCCGCCTGCAGCAGGGTCGGCCAGGCTTGCGCGTCGGTGAGCTCATCGCCGTGGGCGATCGAATCGCCCACCACCAGCACCGGCGGCTCGGCGAGCGTCACGGAGGCGGGGATCGGTGCGCGACGGAAGCCCGCCTGGTCGTAGCTTCGTCCTTCGCCGGTGTAGCTCTTTCGCGGCACCCAGCCCAACGCGGCGTCATAGACCATGCGGCCGTCGCTGAGCGCGCGAATCTCGCGGCGCTCTTTCAGGATGATGTTGTGCCAGTCACCGAGCGTGTTGGTGGCGGCGCGGCAGCCCAACTCGAGCAGCAGCAGGCCGGCCAGGACAGACGCCAGGATCAGGCCGATCCTACTTGCCATGGTCCGCCAGCGCCTTGGCGATCATGCCGGCAATGAGATCGTTGCCGGCCTTGTTCATGTGCCACACCTTGTAGAGCGCGCGCGGCTTGTCGGCGGCGGCGAGTCGGTCGTAGCTGTCGAGTGTGGCGAGGCCGCGCTGGCTGGCGCAGCCGAGCAGGCCCTGCGTCAGCCGGCGCTGTTCGGGCGCGAGCTTGGGCTCGTCCCACACCACCGGATCGTATTCCGCCACGACCAGCACGGGCGCCTGGCTCAGCCGCTGCAGCTCGGCCAGGCGGTCCGTCAGCCGGCAGGCGATCTGCTCGCCCATGCCTTCGGGATGCACCCGCACGTGATCGCCGAACCAGTCGTGCAGCAGGTCGAGCCGGCGCAGCACGAAATCCACCAGATAGGAGTAACCGAGCGTGCGCTGCCAGAACGAAAGCGTCGTGCGCGCCGCCGGCCGCGGCGGCACCGGCACGTTACGCAGCACCAGGGCATTCTTCTCGATGTCGAAATAAGGCTTCTCGGCGCCCCAGATGCGGCTCATCTCCGTGCGGCCGATGTCGTCCGCGATGAAGCTCACGACGATGGCGCCGGGATGATATTTGGCCGCCAGGCTCTCGGCTCGCAGCACGGTCTGGTCAAAGCCGTAGCCGCTGACCCCGCCATTCAGCACCGGATGGCCCGTGTGGGCCTGCAGCAGCGCGGGCCACGTCTCGTCGTCCGCCACTTCCTCGCCGTAGGTATAGGAGTCGCCCACCGCCAGGGTCGGCCTCTCGCCGGGCGGCGGCGCCTCCTTGCCGTTGGAGCGCAGCCCGCCGCGCGGCACGTGGCCCAGCAGCTCGTCGTGCTGGAAGCGCTGACCCTCGGTCCTGGCCAGCACGCTGCGCGCGTCGAGCACGAGATTGGACCAATCGCCAAGATAGCCGTTGGCGGCGCGCAGGCCGAGTTCGAGCGCCACGAGGCCAATGACGATGGAGACCAGGACAAGACCGGCGCGGCCCAGCATCTCAGTGCAGCAGCTTGGCTGCGATCAGTTGCGCGGCCACGTGGGCGCCGGCGTTGGTGAAGTGATAGCCGTTGTAGAAGGTGTCGGCCTGCCCGGGCATGCCGGCTTGGGTGAAATCGTCCCAGGTGTCGAGGGTCGCCAGCCCCGCCTTGGCAGCGCAGTCCAGGACGTAGGCGACCTGCGGGCGGTTGGCTTCGCGCAGGCGATGGAAGCGCCAGGCTGTGTCCTCATAGAACGCCACCACCAGCGCCCTGATGTGCTGCTCCTGCACGAGACGCGCGAAGCGATGCATCAGCCGGCACGAGACCTCGTCGCCGTCGTAGTGCGCGTGGTGGGTCATGCCGAACCACAGTTCGAAGATCCACAGCCGCGTCATGAAGTAGTGCAGGAAATAGGAGTAGCCCAGCACGCGCCGCAGCGGCGTGATCGGCGGGATGGTGGTCGGCACCGGCACGTTCCTGAGCTCGAGCCCGTCGGGCGCCTTGTCGGAGAGCACGAAATAGGGCTTGGGGCGATTGTCGCGGATATAGAGTTCGGTGCGCTCGACGTCGTCGGGAATGAAGCCGAGGACGATCGCGTCCGGTTTGACCTCGGGCACGATGCGCTCGGCGCGCAGCACGACCTGGTCGAGCCCGTAGGCACGCACGCCGGCATTGATCACCGGCCGGCCAGTCAGGCGCTGCAAATTGGAGGGCCAGGTCTCGTCGTTGCCGACCAGATAGCCCTCGGTGAAGGAATCGCCGATCGCCAGGATGGTCGGTCCCGACGGCGTGGGGCCAGTAAGGTCGTGCTCGCGAAAACCATGGCTGTCGAACGAGATCGGCTTGCCGACCAGGGTGCCCTTGTAGTTGGGCTTGGGCTCGAAACCCAGCAGCGGATCGTATTGCATCTGTGCCACGTGCTCGGGATCGGGCGCGAAGGCCTGCTCGATATAGTTCGGGTAGTGCCACAGCGAGCCGTTGCCCAGAAACGCCCGCAGGAAGAACTCGGAGCAGACGAAGAAGAAGACGAGGGAGGCGAGCACCAGGCCGATATTGGCCAGGACCGGATGGCGAGAGGAGCGTTGCATTGACGGCGCTTTCATCGTAGCCGCTCGGGCAGGAAAGGGGAAATCGACGCCGTGACGCCGGGAGCGCGGGTTGCCGCCACAATCGAGCTGCTCGACGGGATCATGAACCGGGCCGAAAGGCCGGCCGATCTCGTCGCCAACGCGTTCTTCCGCAGCCGACGCTTCATCGGCGGCGGCGACCGGCGCGCTGTGTCCGAGCGCGTCTGGGGCATCCTGCGACGTTATGGACAGCTCACCTGGTGGCTCGAGCGCACGCGCCATCCCGAGCGCGGCGGCCGCGCGCTCGTTCAAGCGGATTTGATCCTGCACGAGGGCGCGGACGTCCAACATCTCGCGCAGATGTTCGATGGCGGCCGCTACCGGCCGGCTCCGCTCGACGAGCCGGAAGTGCGCGCGCTGCGCCAGATGGAGGGCCATTCGCTGCCCCATCCCGATCAGCCCGACTGGGTGCGGCTCAACGTGCAGGAGTGGGTGGCGCCGCACCTGCAGGAGGCCTATGGCCCCGCCTGGGGCCGCGAAATCGCGGCACTCGAGGCGCCGCCGCCGGTCGACCTGAGGGTCAATCGGCTCAAGGCGACGGTCGATGAAGCGCGCGCTGCTCTCGCGCGGGAGAACATCGACACCGAGCCGACGAAGCTCGCGCCTGACGGCTTGCGCCTCAAGAAGCGGCTGTCTGTGGTGGCCGCCAAGGCGTTCCAGGACGGGCTGGTCGAGATCCAGGACGAGGGCAGCCAGCTCGTGGCGGCGCTGGTCGACGCAAAGCCCGGCATGCAGGTGATGGACTATTGCGCCGGCGCCGGCGGCAAGACCCTGGCGATCGCCGCCGGCATGAACAACAAGGGCCGCGTCGTGGCGATGGATGTCTACGAGTCGCGCCTCGACCGCTCGGCCCAGCGTCTGCGGCGCGCCGGCGCGCACAATGTCGAGCGCCGCTCGATCGGCGAGAACGCCAAGTGGCTCAAGCGGCAGAAGGGCGCATTCGACCGCGTGCTGGTCGACGCGCCGTGCACCGGCACCGGCACGTGGCGCCGCAATCCCGACGGCCGCTGGACTCTCAAGCGCAAGGACCTCGAGGAGCTCGTGCCCAAGCAGGCGGCGATCCTCGATGCCGCATCCAAGCTGGTGAAGCCGGGCGGCCGGCTCGTCTATGCGACGTGCTCGGTGCTCCCGGCCGAGAACGAGCGCCAGGTCGAGGCTTTCATCGCCACGCACCCCGAGTTCGAGGTGGTGCCGGTGGGCGAGGTGCTGCCGCAGGCGGCCAGCGACACGCCCTATCTCCGCCTGTCGCCGCTGCAGCACGGCACCGACGGCTTTTTTGCCGCCACAATGATGCGCAAGGCTCCGATCGCAGGGCAGCCCGATGATCCGGATTAGACGCGCCCGCCGGAGCGACGCCGCCGCCATCGGCCGCGTCCATGTCGAGACGTGGCAGACGGCCTATGCCGGCCTGTTGCCCGAGGCGATGCTGGCCCAGATGTCCGACGTGCGGCAGTCGGCGTGGTGGAACCGCGCACTGGCCGATCCGCGCGAGGCGCGCGGCATCTTCGTCGCCGAGGACGAAGACATGGGCGTGGTCGGCTTCGGCAGTTGCGGACCGGTTCGCGATCCGCCGGAGGGGCTCGACGGCACCGAAAAACGCGTGGGCGAGGTCTACACGCTCTATGTCGAGACCGATTTCCAGAACCGCGGCCTCGGCCGCCGCCTGCTCGACGCCATGTTCCAGGAGCTGCGCGGCCAGGGCTGCGACACCGCCGTGCTGTGGATGCTGGCCGACAACCCGACGCGCTTCTTCTACGAGGCGCTGGGCGGGCAGTTCGTCGGCCAGCGCACCGACACCATGGCCGGCCAGGATGTCGAGGAGGTGGCCTATGCCTGGCGCGACCTCGAGCAACCCCTGGTCCGGCGCCGGTTGGCGCCGGATGAAGAAGGATCGTCCTGAGGGAGAACCCTAGGCCTGCCGCGTGGCCACGACCTCGAGGTATTCGCCGGGCGCGACGAAACTGCCGTCGCGGGCCGTGTTGATCCGCTGGAGCAGGGCCAGGATGTCGGCCTCGAGGCCGGCCTGGCCGCCGGCGTCGAGGCCGGCGAAGGCCTTGTGGACCGGCCCATAGTAGGCGCGGAACATCTCGACCCAGTGGGCGGGTGAGCGGTAGCGGAAGACGAAATTCTGCTTGGTCGCCTTTACCGCCGCCTTCTTGCCGAACAGGGCCTCGAGATGCTGCGGCGTGCCCCACAGCAGCGGCGACTTCAGCCCCGGCGGCGGCGCCACATACTTGCCGATCACTTTGAACAGCTGGCCGATGAATCCTTCCGGCGTCCAGTTGGCGAGGCCGATCCTTCCGCCCGGCTTGCAGACGCGCAGCATCTCGGACGCGGCCTTCTCCTGGTCGGGCGTGAACATCACGCCGTAGGTCGACAGCACGATGTCGAAGTGGGCATCGTCGAACGGCAGGGCCTCGGCGTCGGCCTCGCGGAACGTCACGTTGAAGCCGTTGGCCTTGGCGCGCGCCCGGCCGTTCTCGAGCAGCCGGCCGACATAGTCGGTCGAAACGACCTCGGCGAAGCGGCGCGCCGCCGCCATGGTGGCGTTGCCCGAACCCGCGGCGACGTCGAGCACCCGGTGGGTCGCCCGCAGGTCGACGGCCTCGGCCAGCGTCTCGCCCACGATCTGCAGCGTATTACCGATCAGCGCATAGTCGCCCGAGCTCCAGGTCGCCTGCTGTTTGCTCTTGATCGCGGCAAAGTCCATGGCGGTGGCGGGCTTCTCCTGGACGGTCATGAGGTCCTCCTGGGCGATGGGTTGGCGATTGGCCGCAATTGACGGCTTGCGGCTCCGGCTTGTGTAATCCGGCCGGCCGCTGCGCCGAATGACCGATCGTCCGCCGTGCTTGACGCGGCGTCGGAATCCAACGGGGTCCGTCGATGGCTGCCGACGTGTTGTCCGATGTGCTGAAGACGGTGCGCCTGACCGGCGCCACCTATTTCGACGTCGCGGCGAGCGCACCGTGGGCGGCCGAGCAGCCGACCCGCGAGCAGGTCCTGCCCAAGATCCTGCCGGGCGCCGAACGGCTGATCTCCTACCATGCCGTCACCGAGGGCGAGTGCTGGGCCTCGATGGTGGGCGGCGAGGGGAGGCGTCTGGTCGAGGGCGACATCATCGTCTTCACGCGCGGCGACCCGCACGTCCTGTCGAGTGCGCCTGGCATGCGCGCCGAGCCGGTGGCGCCAGCCGACTTCGATGCCGTGGCCGCGGGCCCGCTGCCCTTCTTCAAGACCGTGGGCGGCAGCGGTGCGCCCACCGCCCGGCTGGTGTGCGGCTTCCTCGCCTGCGACGCCCGCCCGTTTAATCCGCTGCTCGACCAGCTGCCCGCCATCATCACCACCTCGTGGCGCGAGAGCGGGCCGTCCTGGCTCGGCCAGTTCATCATGCTGGCCCGCGCCGAATCGGGCTCGCGGCGCGCCGGCGCCGAAAGCGTGCTGGCCAAGCTCTCGGAACTGCTGTTCATCGAGACGCTGCGCCGCTACATCGAGAGCCTGCCGGCCGGGCAGACCGGCTGGCTGGCCGGCCTGCGCGATCCCGGCGTCGGCAAGGCGCTGTCGGTTCTGCACGCCCGGCCAGCGCGCGACTGGACGATCGAGGAGCTGGCGCGCGAGGTCGCCATGTCGCGCTCGGTGCTGGCCGAACGCTTCAACCATCTGGTCGGCCTGCCGCCGATGCAGTATCTCGCTGCCTGGCGCATGCAGCTGGCGGCCGGCCTGCTGAACGGCGGCGGCAACGTCGCCAGCGTCGCCGCCGAGGTCGGCTACGCCTCGGAGGCAGGCTTCAGCCGGGCCTTCAAGAAGATCGTCGGCGTGCCGCCCTCGGCGTGGCGCGGATAGTCCCTGTCCGCCCCGTTTCGGCAGGGGAATACCCACATTGCAGGCTGCGTCGGGCGCGATTATATCCCCCCATGGCAGACCGCTTGCTGATCGTCGATCTCGGCTCCCAGGTCACCCAGCTGATCGCCCGGCGGGTGCGCGAAGCGGGCGTCTACTGTGAGATCCATCCCTTCCAGTCGGTCGACAAGGCCGACATCGAGAAATTCGATCCCAAGGGCATCATCCTGTCGGGCGGGCCGGCCTCGGTGATCGAGGGCCAGGCGCCGTCGGCGGATCCCGCGATCTTCGACGCCAAGGTGCCGGTGCTGGGCATCTGCTACGGCGAGCAGACCATGGCGCACCAGCTGGGCGGCGCCGTGGAGGCGGGCCATCACCGCGAGTTCGGCCGCGCCATGCTCGACGTCAAGGCCAACTCGGCGCTGTTCAGGGAGGTCTGGAAGCCGGGCGAACGCCACCAGGTGTGGATGAGCCACGGCGATCGCGTCACCAGACTGCCGCCCGGCTTCTCGGTGATCGCCACCAGCGAGAACGCGCCGTTCGCCGCGATCGCCGACGAAAAGCGCGGCTACTACGCGGTGCAATTCCATCCCGAGGTGATGCACACGCCGGACGGCGCCAAGCTCCTGCGCAACTTCGCGCTCAATATTGCGGGCTGCAAGGGCGACTGGACCATGCACGCCTTCAAGGAACGCGCGATCGCGCAGGTGCGCGCGCAGGTGGGCAGGGGCAAGGTGATCTGCGGCCTGTCGGGCGGCGTCGACAGCTCGGTCGTGGCCGTGCTGCTGCACGAGGCGATCGGCGATCAGCTGCAGTGCGTGTTCGTCGATCACGGCCTGCTGCGCAAGGACGAGGCGGAGCAGGTCGTGCGCCTGTTCCGCGACCACTACAACATCCCTCTGGTCCACGCCGACGCCAGCAAGCAGTTCCTCGAGGCGCTGAAAGGCGTCACCGATCCCGAGGCCAAGCGCAAGACGATCGGCGCGCTGTTCATCGACGTTTTCGAGGCCGAGGCCAGGAAGGTCGGCGGCGCACAGTTCCTGGCGCAGGGCACGCTCTATCCCGACGTCATCGAATCGGTCTCCTTCACCGGCGGCCCGTCGGTCACCATCAAGAGCCACCACAATGTCGGCGGCCTGCCCGCGCGCATGAACATGAAGCTGGTCGAGCCGCTGCGCGAGCTGTTCAAGGACGAGGTGCGCGACTTGGGCCGCGAGCTCGGCCTGCCTGCCGACCTGGTGAACCGCCATCCGTTCCCGGGCCCCGGTCTCGCCATCCGCATCCCGGGCGACATCACGAAGGAGAAGCTCGACCTGCTGCGCGAGGTCGACGCGGTCTATCTCGACGAGATTCGCAAGGCCGGCCTCTACGACGCGATCTGGCAGGCCTTCGCCGTTTTACTGCCGGTGCGCACGGTGGGCGTGATGGGCGACGGCCGGACCTACGACCAGGCTTGTGCGCTCCGCGCCGTGACCTCGACCGACGGCATGACGGCTGACTACTACCCGTTCGACCACGCCTTCCTCGGCCGGGTCGCCAGCCGCATCATCAACGAGGTGCGCGGCATCAACCGCGTGACCTACGACATCACCTCAAAGCCGCCGGGCACGATCGAGTGGGAGTGAGGGTTACCCGGGGTTAGAGGGACTTCGGCGCAGGCGCCGCACGCGCAGCCGCGGATTGATCGGCCGCGAGCCAGAGCGAGAGGAGCGCGCAAAGGGCGAGCAAGGCGACGTTGCAGCCGAGGGCAAGCGTGAAGGCGTGTGCGTAGGCGCCGACCGTCTGTCCGGGTCCGAGCGCGTAGTAGAAGACACCGCCGATCACGGCCACGCCGAGCGCCGCGCCGATCTGGAAGGTCGAGATCACCACGCCCGAGGCCAGTCCGGCGTGACTCTGGTCGACGCTGCCGAGCACCGCCTCGACGACCGAAGGCATCACGATCCCGAAACCGACGCCGGCGACGGCCAGTCCGGGTTCGAGGCCCTTCGGCAGTACCTGGCTGACGGCCAGCATGA
>DASRFX010000070.1:0-23339 GCA_035651335.1 Reyranella sp.
CGGTTAGCGCAGTTAGCGCTAGTGCGCTAGTGATTCGCACTGGTCGTTGGGACCGGCGCGCAAGATTCGGTCGCGTGTCGCGATTGGTAAACAAACGCGCCACAAGAAGGTCCATTATCTTTCCATTTAATAAGCGTTACCGTCCGGTAACCGACACCATGGATTGTGGTTCAGAAAATTGCTCAACTATCGCGCAAGATTCGTTCACGCGATTCGGCGCGAGCTCGCGGGGACCACAAGAGTCCATATTTCTCCGTATTAGTTTAATACGGCCGCTTCAACTAATAGTGGCTCAGGAAATTACCGAACCAGGCGCGGTCGATCGCTCAGCCGCGGCCGACGAACGGCATCTTGGTCGCCATCACGGTCATGAACTGCACATTGGCATCCAGCGGCAGGCTGTCCATGTAGACGATGGCGTTGGCGACCGCCTCGACATCCATGCGCGGCTCGACCCGCGTGGATCCGTCGGGCTGCAGCACGCCCTTGGTCATGCGCTCGGTCATCGGCGTCGCGGCGTTGCCGATATCGATCTGGCCGCAGGCGATGTCGTATTGCCGGCCGTCGAGCGAGGTCGATTTGGTGAGGCCGGTGATGGCGTGCTTGGTCGAGGTGTAGGCGACCGAGAACGGCCGCGGCGCGTGCGCCGAGATCGAGCCGTTGTTGATGATGCGTCCGCCGCGCGGCTTCTGATCGCGCATGATCTTCATGGCTTCCTGGGTGCACAGGAAAGGGCCGGTGAGGTTGGCCGCCACCACCGAGAGCCAGGTCTCGTAGGGCAGCTCCTCGAGCGGCACCGGCGGCGCGCCGCCGCCGGCATTGTTGAACACCAGGTCGAGCCGGCCCCAGGTGTCCTTGACGCGCTTGAACAGGGCGACGATGTCGTCGCGCTTGGTGACGTCGGTCGGCACCGGCATGGCGTTGGGCTGGTTGTTGCCGGCCATCTTGGCCGTCTCCTCCAGCGCGTCCTTGCGCCGTCCGGCGAGCGCCACCTTGTAGCCGTTCTTCAGCAGGGCGAGCGAAGACGCGCGGCCGATGCCGCTGCCTGCGCCGGTGACGATCGCGATCTTGGCCATGAGCTCTTTTCCTCCTCGAGAGGAGGCGACCCTAGCACGGGCGGGCTGTCATTGAAGTGTCAGCTTGATGGGGTGAGATTTGCCGCATGAAACGCCGTTCGTTCGTTACCGGCCTCGGCTCGCTCTGGTTGCCCTCGCTGGCGCGCGCCGCCCAGCCGCTTGCCGACGATCCGTTCGGCCTGGGCGTCGCCTCCGGGCGGCCGACGGCGGGCTCGGTCGTGCTGTGGACGCGACTGATGGCGCAGGATCCCGGCGGGCGTTTGGGCGGCGCGATCGAGGTCGGCTGGTCGCTGGCCGAGGACGACCGGATGCAGAAGCTCGTGCGCTCCGGCACGGCGACGGCCGAGCCTCAGTGGGCGCATTCGGTGCATGTCGACGTCGAGGGGCTGAAACCCAACCGGCCCTACTGGTATCGCTTCACGGTAAACGGCAAAGCGAGCGCTATCGGCCGCACGCGCACCGCGCCCGCGGCCGACGAGGCCGTGCCGGCGCTGCGCTTCGCCTACTGCTCCTGCCAGCAGTACGAGCAGGGCTATTACGCACCGCAGCGCCACCTGGCGGCCGAGGATTTGAACGCCGTGATGTTCCTGGGCGACTACATCTACGAGCTGTCGTGGGGCCGCGACCTGGTGCGCCACCATGGCAGCGGGCGCACCACCACGCTGGAGGAGTATCGCAACCGCTACGCGCTCTACAAATCCGACCGCGACCTGCAGGCGGCGCATGCCGCGCACCCCTGGATCATGATGTGGGACGACCACGAGGTGACCGACGACTACACCTCCGACATCGGCCCGGACGACCGCGATCCGGGCTTTTTCCTCAAGCAGCGCGCCGCAGCCTACCAGGCCTATTGGGAGCACATGCCGCTCCTCAACGCGATGCGGCCGGCCGGCCCGAACATGCGGCTCTACGATCGCCTGCGCTTCGGCAGGCTGGCCGAGATCTTCACCATCGACGATCGGCAGTATCGCAGCCACCATGCCTGCAACTCGGATTCGCTCAAGGGCAAGCCGCTGGAGAATTGCGCCGAGCGGCTCGATCCCACGCGCACCATGCTGGGGCTCGAGCAGGAGGCGTGGTTTGCCGCCGCCATGGAGGGGGCGAGCGCGCGCTGGAACGTGATCGGCCAGCAGACTTTGATGGCCGAGCTGGACCGCGGGCGCGGCGAGCGCCAAATCTATTGGGCCGACGGGTGGGATGGCTATCCGATGGCGCGCCAGCGCCTGCTCGATGCCGTGGCGGCCTCGCCGGTGAAGGACACGCTGGTGCTGGGCGGCGACGTCCATTCCTTCTGGGCGGCAGACCTGCGGCGCGACTTCGCGCGGCCGGAGCTGCCGGCTATCGCGACGGAATTCGTCGGCGGCTCGCTCACCTCGCAAAATCCGCCGGCCAGCCGGCTGCCCGAGATGCTGCGCAAGAACCCGCACATCCGCTACGCCAATTCGAGCACCAACGGCTATGGGCTGGTCGAGCTCGGGCCGAAGGCGGCGTCGCTGTCGTTCCGCGTCGTCGATTCGGTGAAGAAGCCCGACGCCCGCATCTCGACGCTGGTGCGCTTCGCCGTCGAGGCCGGCAGGCCGGGCGTGCAGGCCGCCTGATCTCAGGCCAGCAAGCTGTTGCCCGACAACAACTCTCCGGTGGCGACATCGCGCACGCCGGCGCCGAGGCCCGCGAGCTTGGCGAAGAAGTTGGGGAACGTCTTGCGCACGCAGGCCGGCTTGCGCAGCCGGATGCCCGGCACCTTGAGGCCCAGCATGGCAAAGCACATGGCGACGCGATGGTCGTTGTAGGTCTCGATCTCGGCGCCGTGCAGGGCGCCCGGTTCGATGCGGAGCGTGTCGCCGCTTTCCTCGATTTTGGCGCCGCACTTGGCGAGCTCGCTGCGCAGGGCGTTGACCCGCTCGCACTCCTGCACCCGGAGCCGCCCGAGGTCGGTGAATTGGGTGGGCCGTTCGGCGAACGGAGCCAGCACGATCGCCGTCATGATGCTGTCGGCAAGATCGGTGCGGCGCGAGTAGGAGGGCAGCCAGGCACGCTCGGCGACCAGATCGAGGAATTTCTGGTCGGCCTGCATGCCACTTTTCGGGACAGGCGCCACCGCGATCCTGCCGCCCTGGCGGCGGAGCAGCCAGTCGGCGCCCCAGAAGTAGCTGGCGCCCGAGGCGTCGGCCTCGATGTCGTAGCTGCCGCCGGCGAAGGGGAATTCCTCGACCAGGCGACGCGTCATGTCGACATAGGGCAGCTCGTCCTCGTTGGCGCCGGTGACCTTGACGTTCCAGCCGCCGGCCCTGGCACAGAGCAGCAGCGCCGAGGCGAATTGCGAGCTTTCCGCGACGCTCACCTTGCAAGCCGCGCCCGGCTTGGGACCGCTGCCGTGAATCACCGCCGGCAGGCGGTCGTTGGGCGAATCGATCCTGTAGCCCAGTTGGCGCAGCGCCTCGAGCAAAGCCGCCTGCGGCCGCTCATGCATGCGCGCCACGCCGCTCACCCCGTAGCTGCCATGGCCAAGGCAGAGCATGGCGGGCAGGAAGCGCGCGGCGGTGCCGGCATTCTCGACGAACAGCTCGAGCGGCTTGTCCGGCGCGCCGGCGTTCGGGATCTTTCCGCCGCCACCCTGCACCTCGATGGTGCGGTTGGCGGGCTCGGCCTGATCGCTGCCGACACGGACGCCGAAGCCCAGCCTCGCCAGGCAGTCCACCATCGCCTGGGTGTCCTCGCTCCACAGCGCGCCACGCAGGGTCACCGGCCGGCTCGCCAGGGCAGCGGCGATCAGTGCGCGGTTGGTGATGCTCTTGGAGCCGGGCAGCACCACAGTCGCATCGACCTTGCCGGCCGGCGGAACGATCTCGATCAGCTCGGGCAATTGCATGTCGGTCTCTCGCCGCCGATCATAGCCTGAAATGCCGAAACTTCTGCTCACCCATGTGCCGCAAGCGCGGCAGCAATATTACGGCGCGCGGGCGCTCGCCCGCCTGCACGAGCTGGTCGAGGTGGTGCTGCACGAAGGCAGTGCGCCGCTCGATACCAGAGGCCTGATCGCGGCGTCGCGCGACTGCGACTACATCATCGCCGATCGCGCCACGGCGGTGCCGGCCGAGGTGTTCGCCGGCCTGCCCACGCTCAAGGTCGTCATGAGGAGCGCCATCGACATCAGGAACATCGATCAAGCCGCGGCCTCGAAGGCCGGCGTGCTGGTGACCCATGCCGAGGCCGGCTTCGTGAAGTCGGTGGTCGAGCTCACCATCGGTTTCCTGGTCGATCTGTCGCGCGGTATCACCCGCGCCGCGACCTCCTATCATCGCGGCGAGAAGCCGGAGATCAGGGTCGGCCGCCAGCTTGCCGGCGGCACGGCGGGCATCATCGGCTACGGCCGCATCAGCCGCGAGCTGGCGCCGGTGCTGGCCGCGATGGGCATGACCGTGCTGGTGAGCGATCCCTATGCCCAGGTCGACGACCGCCGTTTCGTGAAGCTGCCGCTCGAGGAGCTGCTGGCGCGGGCCGACTACGTGATCTGCCTCGCGATCGCCAACGAGGAGACCGAGAACCTGATGGACGCTGCCGCCTTCGCGCGCATGAAGAAGGACGCGTATTTCATCAACATGTCGCGTGGCAATCTGGTGGACGAGGCGGCGCTCGCGCGGGCTTTGTCGGAAAGTCACATCGCCGGCGCGGCGATGGATGTCGGCCGCGCGCCCGACCAGATGCCGTCGCCGGAACTGGCCAGACTGGCGAACGTTATCGCGACGCCCCATATCGGCGGTCTGACGCCGCCCGCCAGCGAGAGCCAGGCGTTCGACACGGTGCGCCAGGTCGAGGCGCTGGTGAAGGGCGAGATCCCGCCGGGCGCGGTGAACCTCAAGGACTGGACGCGACGGAGTTGAAGGATGGTCGCCCCGAATCACGATCTCTTCGCCGTCCACGTCGCAAGCGACGACGTGGGCGACTACAAGGTCAGCGAGCCCGGCTGGTATGCCGCCGACGACAACGAGAAGGTCGTATTGGGGCCGTTCGCCTCGCTCGCCGAATGCGAGCGGGCGATCCGCGACAAGAAGAGTCCGCCGGCCGCGGCGGCGCACTAGCGCGGTTAGTTGCCCGGACCGCGTTCCATCGAGAAGGGCTGCCAGCGCTCGAGCTTGGACTTCTCGAGCACCGAGGGATTGACGCAGGCGCGCGGCCACTTGCCGCCCAGCACCAGCGCCATCTCGGCGCCGACACGGCGCTTGCGCGCGACGTCGAAGCGGCTCGAGGCCGAGGCGACGTGCGCCGTCAGGATGACGTTGTCCATGCCGAGCAGCGGATTGTTGTGGCCGACCGGCTCGGTCTCCAGCACGTCGAGGCCGGCGCCGGCGATCCAGCCCTCCTGCAGCGCCTTGATCATGGCCGGCTCGTCGACCGTCGAGCCGCGGCCGGTGTTCACGAACAGCGCTGTCTTCTTCATCTTGCGGAAGTGCTGCTCCCTCATCAGGTGGTGCGCGTCCTTGGTGCCGGGCGCATGCATGGAGACGATGTCGGAGCGTTGCAGCAGCTCGTCGTAGCCGACCGGCTGCACGCCGTGCTCGCTCATCACCAGCTCCTCGATGTAGGGATCGTAGGCCAGCATCTGGAAGCCGAACGGCGCGGCGCGCTTGGCGACGGCGCGGGCGACATGGCCGAACGAGATGAAGCCCAAGGTCATGCCCATCAGACGCGGGAACTGGTAGAGCATCGGCCGGGCCTTGGCCCATTCGCCCTTGCGCACCATCTGGTCCTGCACCACGAGCCTGCGCCACGAAGCCAGGATCAGGGTCATGGCGTGGTCGGCCACCTCCTCGATGAAGGTGTCGGGGCAGTTGGTGACCGGAATGCCGAGTTTGGTTGCGGCGTCGACATCGACCGAATCGACGCCGACCGAGGCGAGCGACACGACCTTGAGCTTCTTGCCGGCATTGATGATCTTGGCGGTGATGCGCGGGCGGCCCTTGCCGTAGATCGCGTCGGCATCGGCCGCCGCCGCGGCGAGCTCGTCCTCGCCGCCCTTGACCTCGACGATCTCGGCGCCGATCGGCGCCAGCGCCTCCATCTCGAGCGAATGGTCGGCGCCCGGAACGCCGGTGCCGGGACCCGCCGTTGTCACGATCTTGAATTTCGCCACGTCCAGTCTCCTCCGGTGATTTGGCCGCACTGTAGCTTATTATGGGCCCCGACCAAGCGAGAGGAATTGCATGCCAGCCGCCAAGAATGTGTTGTTGATCGTGGTCGACCAGTGGCGCGGCCTGATGCTGCCCAAGCTTGGCGCCGATTACCTGAAGCTGCCCAACATCGATCGGCTGAGCGGCGAGGGCGTCACCTTCCGCAATCATTTCACACAGGCCGTGCCGTGCGGGCCGGCGCGGGCGAGCCTGCTCACCGGCCTCTACCTGATGAACCACCGGGCGGTGCAGAACACCATCCCGCTCTCCAGCCGCTTCACCAACCTCGCGCACGAGCTGCGGCGCGGCGGCTACGATCCCGCGCTGGTCGGCTACACCACGACCACGCCCGATCCGCGCACGACCTCGCCCAACGATCCGCGGTTCTTCGTGCTGGGCGACATCATGGAGGGCTTTCACTCGGTCGGATCGTTCGAGAATCGCAACGCCTATTTCGGCTGGGTCGAGAGCCAGGGCTTCAAAATGCCGAACCCGCGCGAGGACATCTGGCGGCCGCAGGGCGATTCACCGGGCGGCGCGACGGCGCAGCCGGCGGTGATCCCGAAGGAGTTGAGCGATACCGCGTGGTTCACCGAGCGCGGGCTGGACTACCTGCGCGGCAACGGCGGAAAGAAGCGGTGGTTCCTGCATCTCGGCTACTACCGCCCGCATCCGCCGTTCATCGCGCCGGCGCCCTACAACGCCATGTATCGGCCGCAGGACATGCCCAAGGTCGTGCGCGCGTCCTCGCCCGCCGAGGAGGCCGGGCAGAACGCGCTGCTGGCGCACTACATCCGCGAAGTGAAGCAGGCCAGCTTCTTCCAGGACGGCAAGGCGCTGGGCTCGGAGATGAGCGAGGCCGAAGTGATGCAGATGCGCGCCACCTATTGCGGCCTGATGAGCGAGATCGACGACCAGCTTGGCCGTGTCTTCGACTACCTGAAGCAGAGCGGCCAATGGGACGACACCCTGATCATCTTCACCTGCGATCACGGCGAGCAGCTGGGCGATCACTACCTGTTGGGCAAGATCGGCTATTTCGACGAGAGCTATCGCATTCCGATGATCATCCGCGATCCGCGCCGCGAGGCCGACGGGACGCGCGGCACGATCGTCGAGAAGTTCACGGAGACCATCGACACCATGCCGACCATCCTCGACTGGATGGGCCTGCCGGTGCCGCGCCAGTGCGATGGCAGCTCGCTGCTGCCGTTCGTCGAGGGCGGCACGCCGGCTGGCTGGCGAACCGAAGTGCATTACGAGTTCGACTTCCGCGACCTCTGGTACACCAAGCCCGAAACCGCGCTTGGCGTGCCGATGGACAAGTGCTCGCTCGCCGTGGTCCAGGACGAGAACTACAAGTACGTGCATTTTGCCGCCTTGCCGCCGCTCTTCTTCGACCTCGGCAAGGATCCTGGCCAGTTCGTCAATCGCGCGACCGACCCCGCCTATGCCACGCGCATGGGCGAATATGCCGCGAAGATGCTGGACTGGCGGCTGGGCTTCGCCGACCGCACGTTGACCGGCTATCGCTCGACTCCGCGTGGTCTGGAAGACAGGGGACTTGAGGTGCGTGCGGCCTAGGGGCGACAATGCGCCCATGACCCAGGACACCTATCGCCGCACGCCGGAGGGCGTGCATCCGCCCAACCTGTCGCCGGAATACAAGTCGACGCCACTGCGCGCACCCTCGCAGCCGCCGATCGCGCTGCCGCAGTCGCTGTCGGAGATCACCGGGCCGCTGCTCACCGGCGAGCGCCTCGACGCGCTGGAGAACGACCTCACCAGGCAGCGCTCGGGCGAGCCGCTCGGCGAGCGCATCGTCGTCCATGGCCGCGTGCTCGACGAGAATGGCAGGGCCGTGCCCAACGCCATGGTCGAGATCTGGCAGTGTAACGCCGCCGGCCGATATCACCATCCGGGCGACCAGCACGATGCGCCGCTCGATCCCAATTTCTACGGCGGCGGCCGCTGCCGTGCCGACGCCGACGGCCGCTACCAGTTCATCACCATCAAGCCCGGCGCCTATCCGTGGAAGAACCACCATAATGCCTGGCGGCCGGCGCACATCCATTTCTCGCTGTTCGGGCCGGCCTTCGCCACGCGCCTGATCACGCAGATGTATTTCCCCAACGATCCGCTGCTGGCGTTCGACCCGATCTACAATTCGGCGCCAGCTGGCGCGCGCGAGCGGCTGCAGGCGTCGTTCGACATGGCCAACACGCGGCCCGAATGGGCGCTCGCCTATCAGTTCGACATCGTGCTGCGCGGCCGCGACGCCACGCCAATGGAACATTGAGATGAGCGAGAAACTGACGCCCTCGCAAACGATCGGCCCGTTCTATTTCGGCACCATCATCAAGGCCTACCGCGCCGACCTCGCACCGCCGGGCGTGGCCGGCGAGCGCATCGAGCTTGCGCTCACCTTGCATGACGCCAACGATGCCATCGTGCCGGATGGCCTGTTCGAGATCTGGCAGGCCAACAGCCACGGCCGCTACAATCATCCCGACGACCGGCGCAACCTGCCGCTCGATGCCGGCTTCGAGGGCTACGGCCGTGCGTCGACCGACACGGCCGGAACGGCGCGCTTTGGCACCGTAAAGCCCGGCCGCGTGCCGTGGCCGCATGGTGGGGCGCACGGGGGCGGAATGCAGGCGCCGCACATCAACGTCTCGATCTTCGCGCGCGGCGTGCTGAACCGGCTCGCCACGCGCGTCTATTTCGACGGCGATCCGGCCAATGCGGAGGATCCCGTGCTGAAGATGGTGCCGGCAGAGCGGCGAGCGAGCCTGATCGCCAAGCGCCAGAACGGTGCGTGGCAACTGCCGATCTATCTTGGCGGCGCCAAAGAGACCGTCTTCTTCGACGTCTGATATGGCCGGCCGGTTGGTGAGCGCGCTGGGCGCGGCGGATCGCACCGCCGAGGCCTTCTCCGACCGGGCGACCCTGCGCCACATGCTGCGCTTCGAGGCGGCGCTGGCGCATGCCGTTGCCGCGGCCGGCTTGATCCGCAAGAAGCATGCGGCTGTCATCGAGGCCGCCTGCGATGAGACGCTGTACGACGCGGCACCGCTCGGCGATGCCGCGCGTCGCACGGCGACCCTCACCGTGCCGGTGGTCAAGGCGCTGACCGCCGAGGTGAAGAAACGCAACGCCGATGCGGCTGCCTATGTGCATTGGGGTGCCACCAGCCAGGACGTGATCGACACGGCGATGGTTCTGCAGTTGGGTGAGGCGCTGCCGCCGCTGCTCAAGGACCTGAAGGCGATCGTCGCCGCCTTGGCCAAACTGGCCAAGAAGCACCGCGCGACGGCGATGCTGGGGCGAACGTTGCTGCAGCCGGCCACGCCATTGGCGCTGGGCCAGAAGATCGCCGGCTGGGCCTCGGACATCGACCGCGCCATGCGCCGGCTGGAGGCGAGCTTCAAGGAGACGCAGATCGTGCAGTTCGGCGGCGCCTCGGGCTCGCTGTCGGCGCTGGGCAAGAAGGCCGAACCGGTGATGAAGGCGCTGGCCCAGCATCTCGACTTGAAGCTGCCGCCAGCGCCCTGGTTCACCCAGCGGGTGCGCGTGGCGGCGCTGGCGCAGGATGCAGCGCTGGTCGTCGGCGCCCTGGGCAAGGCCGCGCGCGACATCTCGCTGATGATGCAGATCGAGGTCGGCGAGGCATCCGAACCGTCGGGCCCCGGCCGCGGCGGCTCCTCGACCATGCCGCACAAGCGCAATCCGGTCGGCGCGGCGCTGATCCTGTCGGCCACCAACCGCGCGCCGATGCTGGCGGCCACCATCGTCGCCGGCATGACCCAGGAGCATGAGCGCGCGCTAGGCGGCTGGCAGGCGGAGTGGCCCACGCTCGCTGCGCTGATCGAGTGCCTCGGCTCGGCCGTCGAGGCGATGGCCGAGGTGGCGCCAGGCCTGGCGATCGACGAAGACGCCATCCAGGCCAACATGGATGCCACGGAGGCGGCCGAGTTTGCCGAGCGCGCGACGTTCCTGCTCGCCGAGCAGATGGGCAAGGAGAAGGCCGCGGGCATCGTCGAGAAGGCGCTCGCCAAAGGCGGCTCGTTCATCGAGGCGCTGGGCCAGCTCGAAAAGGAGCTGTCGGACGAGACGGCGCTGCTGGGCTACTCGCCCAAATTCGTCGACCGGCTGCTGGCCGAGCTCAGGCGTAGGTAACCGAGAGGATCTCGAGCTCTTCCACGCCGCTCGGCGTGCGGATCTTCACCACGTCGCCTTCCTCGGCCTTCAAGAGCGCCTTGGCGATCGGCGAGATCCAGCTGACATGGCCCTTGTCGAGCGCCACCTCGTCGACGCCGACGATGGTGATGGTGCGCTCCTCGCCCTTGCCGTTGGCGTAGGTCACCGTGGCGCCGAAGAAGATCTGCTGGGTTTTCGCGCGTTTCGCCGGATCGACCACCTCGGCATTGGCCAATCGCTTGCTGAGGTAGCGCACCCGGCGGTCGATCTCGCGCAGCCGCTTCTTGCCGTAGATGTAGTCGCCGTTCTCCGAGCGGTCGCCGTTGGAGGCGGCCCACGACACGACCTTGACGACCTCCGGCCGCTCCTTGCGCATCAGCGTGTCGAGCTCTTCGCGCATGCGGGCGAAGCCCGCCGGGGTCATGTAGTTCTTGGCCGAAAGCGGCAGGCCGCCGGACTCTTCCGGCAGGTCGTCCTCGTCGTCGCCGTCGGTTTCCTTGGTGAAGGCCTTGCTCATTTCGGTCCTTAATTTATCAAGGGCGGGCTCATGGCCGCCACTGCCTCCGACCGCCTGCAACGCGCCTCCGGCGAGAGCCGGGTCGCCTTCGCGGTTCGGGATGGGCAGACGCGGCTCGCCGATCTCTATCAACGCGATCCCTGCCGGGTGTTGTTCCCGGATCCCGAGCCGGGCGAGCCGCCGCAGGCGGTGCTGGTAACGACCTCGGGCGGGGCGACCGACGGCGACCGGCTCGGCATGGCGGTCGAAGTCGGGCCGGGCGCCGAGGCCGTTGCTGCCACGCAGGCTGCCGAAAAAATCTATCGCGCTGCCAAATCGGCCGAGCATTGCTCGATGGAGATCGCGCTCACGATCGGCGAGGGAGCGACCCTCGACTGGCTGCCGCAGGAGACCATCGTGTTCGAAGGCGCGCGGCTCAAGCGCCGGACTGTCGCCGACGTCGGCGCCGGCGGATCGTTGCTGGCCTGCGAGATGGTGGTGCTGGGCCGCGCCGCTTCGGGCGAGCGCTTCACCGGCGGCCTGCTGCTCGATTCATGGTCGGTGCGGCGTATTGACGGGAAACGGGCCGGCAAGCTGGCATGGACCGACACCTTGCGGGTCGAAGGCGAGACCCCGCTCGGCGCCGGTTTCGGTGAGGCCAACGCGCTCGCCACCGTGATCGGCGTCCGGGACGCGCCCGAGCCATATTTCGAGAAGGCGCGGAGGCTGCTCGAGGCAGCCGATAAGGTGCGCGCCGGCGTCACTTTAGTGAACGGCATCGTGGTTGCCCGCCTGCTGGGCGAAGCGACTTCGGTGCGTGCCGCCACGACGCGCTTCCTGGGCGATTTGCGCGGCCGGCGCCTGCCCCGGGTTTGGCATATTTGATGCTGGCTCTATAGTCGGACGAGCAGGGGGAAACGATGAATCTCACGCCGCGAGAAAAGGACAAGTTGCTGGTCGCCATGGCGGCCAACGTGGCGCGCCGCCGGCTGGAGCGCGGGGTGAAGCTCAACCATCCCGAGGCGGTGGCGCTGATCACCGATTTCGTTGTCGAGGGCGCGCGCGATGGCCGCTCGGTCGCCGAGCTGATGCGCGATGGCGGCACGGTGATCCGCCGCGAGCAGGTGATGGAGGGCGTCGCCGACATGATCCACGAGATCCAAGTCGAGGCGACGTTCCCGGACGGCACCAAGCTCGTCACCGTCCACAATCCGATTCGCTGAAGGAGCACCCCATGAAGCCAGGTGAGATCCTTCCCGCGTCGGGCGAGCTCGAGCTCAACAAGCAGAAGAACCGCAACCCGATCACGATCGAGGTCGCCAACACCGGCGACCGGCCAATCCAGGTCGGCAGCCACTATCATTTCTTCGAGACCAACGAGGCGCTGAAGTTCGACCGCAAGCGCGCCAAAGGCATGCGACTCGACATCGCCGCAGGGACGGCCGTGCGCTTCGAGCCTGGTCAGACGCGCAGCGTGCGGCTCACGCCTTACCTGGGCGCGCGCGAGAGCCACGGCTTCCAGGCCAAGGTCTCTGGGAAACTCGGTCCCATCGCCAAGGTTGGCCCGTCGAACGAAGGTCCGATGCGCATCTCGCGCGCTGCCTATGCCGGCATGTTCGGCCCGACCGTGGGCGACAAGGTGCGGCTCGCCGACACCGATCTCGTGATCGAGGTCGAGAAGGACCACACGATCTACGGCGAAGAGGTAAAATTCGGCGGCGGCAAGGTGATCCGCGACGGCATGGGCCAGAGCCAGCGCACGCGCGCGCAAGGCGCGGTCGATACCGTGATCACCAACGCGCTGATCCTCGACCACTGGGGCATCGTGAAGGCCGATATCGGCATCAAGGACGGCAGGATCGCCGCCATCGGGAAGGCCGGTAATCCGGATGTGCAACCCGGCGTGAACATCGTCATCGGCCCAGGCACCGAGGCTATTGCGGGCGAGGGGAAGATCGTCACCGCAGGCGGCATCGACTGCCACATCCACTTCATCTGCCCGCAGCAGATCGATGACGCGCTCTATAGCGGCGTCACGACCATGATGGGCGGCGGCACCGGTCCGGCGCACGGCACGCTTGCGACGACGGTGACGCCGGGTCCATGGCATCTGGGCCGCATGCTGCAGGCCGCCGAAGGCTTGCCGATGAATCTCGGCTTTTTCGGCAAGGGCAATACATCCAAGCCGGCCGGCATCAAGGAGCAGGTCGAGGCGGGCGCCTGTGGGCTCAAGCTGCACGAGGATTGGGGCACCACGCCCGCCGCGATCGACAATTGCCTGACGGTGGCCGACCGCATGGATGTGCAGGTCGCGATCCATACCGACACCCTGAACGAGTCGGGCTTCGTCGAGACTACCCGCGCCGCCTTCAAGGGCCGCGCCATCGCGACCTTCCACACCGAGGGCGCGGGCGGCGGCCATGCGCCGGACATCATCCGGCTGGCGGGCGAGAAGAACGTCCTGCCTTCCTCGACAAATCCGACCATGCCCTACACGGTCAACACCGTGGACGAGCATCTCGACATGCTGATGGTCTGCCACCATCTCGATGCGCGCATCCCCGAGGACGTCGCCTTCGCCGAGAGCCGCATCCGCAAGGAGACCATCGCGGCGGAAGACATCCTGCACGACATGGGCGCCTTCTCGATGATGTCGTCCGACAGCCAGGCGATGGGCAGGGTCGGCGAAGTCGTGATCCGCACCTGGCAGACTGCCGACAAGATGAAGAAGCAGCGCGGCCGCCTGCCCGAGGAGAAGGGCGACAACGACAACGTCCGCGCCAAGCGCTATGTCGCCAAGTACACGATCAATCCCGCGATCACGCACGGCATCTCGCGCCATGTCGGCTCCATCGAGGTCGGCAAGCGGGCGGATATCGTGATCTGGGCGCCGGCCTTCTTCGGCGCCAAACCCGACATGGTCTTGATCGGCGGCTCGATCGCCGCCGCGCCGATGGGCGATCCCAACGCCTCGATCCCGACGCCGCAGCCGATTCATTATCGGCCGATGTTCGGGGCCTATGGCCGCAATCTCGTGGCGAGCCCGGTGATCTTCACGTCCGCTGCCGCGATCGCCAAGGGCGTCGCCAGGAAATGGAGCCTCAGCCGGCCCCTCGCGGCAGTGAAGGGCACGCGCAAGATCGGCAAGAAGGACATGGTGCACAATTCGCTCTGCCCGAAGATCGAGGTCGATCCCGAGACCTACGAAGTGCGTGCCGATGGCCAGCTCCTGACCTGCGACCCGGCCAAGGTGCTTCCCATGGCCCAGCGCTACTTCCTGTTCTGATCATGAAGCTGATTCATTGCTGGGAGCGCGCCACTCCAGTGGCGCAATCTTTCCTGCTCAACGCTGAAAACGCGCGACTGGAGTCGCGCGCACCCAGCGCATGAAACGCGCCATCGAAGTCGTGCGCGCCGGGCGCTGGCCGGCCAGCGAACGCGCCGACACCGTCACCCTGCTGTTCGACGACCGCTATCGCCGGCGTCTGCGCATGCTGGGCGATGGCGGGCTCGACTTCCTGCTCGATCTGGTGGAACCGATCGTCCTGCATTCGGGCGATGGACTCAGGCTGGAGGAGGGGGGCTACGTCGAGGTCAAGGCGGCGCTCGAGGATCTGGTCGAAGTGAAAGGCCGGGACGCCGCGTCATTCGCGCGTCTGGCCTGGCATCTCGGCAATCGCCATCTTCCGGCCCAGATCGAGGGCGACCGCATCCTGATCCGAGACGATCACGTCATCGTCGACATGCTGCGCGGACTGGGCGCCGAGGTGACCAAGGTGAAAGCGCCGTTCGATCCGGAGGGCGGCGCGTACGGCCAGCACAACCACGATCCCGGCCATCATCACGGAGCCTTGCATGGCGAACGCCATGGATAAGGGTCTCTATCGCCTCCTCGCCTGGCTGTCGCCCGCCTATCCGATCGGCGCCTTCAGCTACAGCCATGGCGTCGAGACGGCGGTCGAGGAGGGCTTCATCAAGGACCGCGCCTCGCTGGTGACATGGCTGGAGACGGTGCTTGGCGACGGCACGGGCAGAGTAGACGGTGCGCTGTTCGCCCATGCCTGGCGCGCCGCCGAGGCGCGCGACTGGCCGGCGTTTGAGGCCATTGCCGAGCGCGCCGCCGCCTGGCGCGGCACCTCGGAAATGGCTTTGGAATCGCGTCAGCAGGGCAGCTCGTTCCTGTCGATCACCCGAACGGCCTGGCCCCATCCCGACCTGAACAAAGTGCACGGAGAGTTGGCGCTGCCGGTGGCGGTGGCGCTGGCGACAGCCTTGCACGGCGTCGCCCTCGACGTGGCGCTGGAAGGCTATCTCCACGCCTTCACGGCCAATCTCATTTCGGCCGCCGTTCGCACCGTGCCGCTGGGCCAAAGCGACGGCCAGTTGGCGCTCGCCGCGCTCGAACCCGCGGTGCGGCAGGCCGTCGAGGTCGCGCTGGCCGCCGACGATCTCGACGAAGTGGGCACTGCGACGCCGCTGCTTGACTGGTGCTCACTGCGGCATGAAACCCAGTACACGCGGCTGTTCAGGTCGTGAGGAGCAGATGATGGAAGCGCGGGGTCCCTTGCGGGTGGGAGTGGGCGGTCCGGTCGGGTCGGGCAAGACCGCGCTGGTCGAGCGGCTGTGCAAGCGCATGCGTGAGACTTACGACATCGCCGTCGTCACCAACGACATCTACACCAAGGAAGACGCCGAGTTCCTGACGCGCGCCGGTGCGCTGGCGCCCGAGCGCATCGTCGGCGTCGAGACCGGCGGCTGCCCGCACACGGCGATCCGCGAGGACGCCTCGATCAACCTGGCGGCGGTGTCGGACATCGTGCGCAAATGGCCCAAGCTCGAGATCGTGTTCGTCGAATCCGGCGGCGACAATCTCGCCGCGACCTTCTCGCCGGAACTGGCCGACATCACGATCTACGTGATCGACGTCGCGGCGGGCGAGAAGATCCCGCGCAAGGGCGGCCCGGGCATCACACGCTCGGACCTGCTGGTGATCAACAAGATCGATCTTGCGCCGCTCGTCGGCGCCAATCTCGACGTCATGGACCGCGACGCCCGCAAGATGCGCGGTGCGCGGCCCTTCCTGTTCTCCAACCTCAAGGAGAACAAGGGGGTCGACGAGATAGCCGCGTTCATCGTCCGCCAGGGCGGCCTGGCGGCCCGCTAGTTCCGCCGGTGGCGGGTTTGGCGGCAGCTGCCGGATTCGCAGGCATGAATTTGCCTCCTCCGGAGGCGGAAATCCCGCGCCCCATGACCTGGCCGGGCGGACCGCCACCCGGCACATAAGGCCCATTTCATCGCACTCGAAGTGAGTTGGCACGATCTTCGCTTTCCCCGTTCCGACGGGCTTTCCGTCGAGGAAAATAAGGAGAGCGGGATGAAGTTGGGATCGATTGTACGGACCGGGCTCGTCGCGGTCGGCCTGCTGGCCGGCGTGGCGGGCGGCGCGTCCGCGCAAAGTGGGGATACCATTAAGGTCGGCATCCTCCATTCACTGTCCGGCACCATGGCGATCAGCGAGACGACGCTGAAGGACGTCATGTTGATGCTGATCGACGAGCAGAACAAGAAGGGCGGGCTGCTCGGCAAGAAGCTCGAGGCGGTCGTCGTCGACCCGGCCTCGAACTGGCCGCTGTTCGCCGAGAAGGCGCGTGAGCTCCTGCAGAAGGACAAGGTGGCCGCGGTGTTCGGCTGCTGGACCTCGGTCAGTCGCAAGTCGGTGCTGCCGGTGTTCGAGGAGCTGAACGGCATCCTCTTCTATCCGGTCCAGTACGAGGGCCAGGAGAGCCAGAAGAACGTGTTCTACACCGGCGCGGCACCCAACCAGCAGGCCATCCCGGCGGTCGATTACCTGATGAGCAAGGACGGCGGTGAGGTGAAGCGCTGGGTGCTCGCCGGCACTGACTACGTTTATCCGCGCACGACCAACAAGATCCTCGAGGCGTACCTTCTGCAGAAGGGCGTCAAGAAGGAAGACATCATGATCAACTACACGCCATTCGGTCATTCCGACTGGCAGTCGATCGTGGCGGAGATCAAGAAGTTCGGCTCGGCGGGCAAGAAGACGGCGGTGGTCTCGACCATCAACGGCGACGCCAACGTGCCGTTCTACAAAGAGCTCGCCAACCAGGGCATCAAGGCCAAGGACATCCCGGTCGTGGCGTTCTCGGTCGGCGAAGAGGAGCTTGCCGGCATCGACACCAAGCCGCTGGTCGGCCATCTCGCCGCCTGGAACTACTTCGAGTCGGTCAAGACCCCGGCCAACGAGGCCTTCATCAAGGCGTGGCAGACCTTCACCAAGAACCCGAAGCGCGTGACCAACGATCCGATGGAAGCACACGTGATCGGCTTCAACATGTGGGTCGAAGCCGTGAAGAAGGTCGGCACGACGGATCCGAACAAGGTCATCCCCGGCATCATCGGCATCAAGGTCCCGAACCTGACCGGTGGCATGTCCGAGATGCTGCCGAACCACCACATCACCAAGCCGGTGTTGATCGGCGAGATCGAGGCCAACGGCCAGTTCGACGTGGTGTGGAAGACCAAGGACCTGGTGCCGGGCGCCGCCTGGTCGCCGATCCTCGACGACTCCAAGAACCTGGTCGCCGACTGGACGCCGCCGATCAGCTGCGGCAACTACGACAAGGTCGCCAAGAAGTGCATCGGCTCGGGCAAATAGCCCGGCCGGGACCGAGCCTCAATGACTAACAGGGGCGGGGCGACTTTCGAGTCGCCCCGTTCTCGTCTTACCGCTAAGTGACAGTGTGATGCGTGTTTTGGGGGGCCTGCTGGTTGCGCTGGTTGCCGTGTGCATCGCCGGGGCGGCGATGGCGGCGGACCTCACGACGCTCGTCGCCAATCTGACGATCGGCGGCTACAGCGAGCGCGACGAGGCGATCACCGCGCTGGCCGCTTCGGGCGAGGCGCGCGCCGCACCGATCCTGCAGGCGCTTGGCGCGGGCCAGCTCTATGTCCGCAGTACCGACAAGCTGGTCGTGATCGGCAAGGGCGAAGGCAAGAACGTCAAGCTGACCGATGCGATCACCGGCAAGGATGCCGGCACCGCGGACGAGGATTCGCTCGAGCGCGTGAAGGTCAACAACCGGCTGCGCGGCAACATCGATGCCGTGCTGGGTTCGCTCACCCTGATGAGCCCCGATCCGAAGGTGCGCCTGTCGGCGGCCAACGAGCTTTTCAAGCGGCGCGACCCCAGCGCCCTGCCCGGCCTCGAGAAGGCGATGGCGGCCGAGAAGGATCCGGGCGTGAAGCAGGCGATGGCGCAGGCGCACGCTTCCCTGGTGCTGGCCTCGCCCGAGGCACCTGCACCGCAAAAGATCGAGGCTCTCGCCGTCGTCCAGGCGCGCGGCGACGGCGATGCCATGGCGGTGCTGCAGTCGGTCGCCGCGTCGGCGCAAGGCGACGTCAAGACCGCCGCGGTCGCCGCCGCAAATTCGGTGCGCCAGACGCTTGCCGCCTGGCAGGCGGCGCAGAACGTCTGGTATGGCATTTCGCTCGGTTCGGTGCTGCTGCTCGCCGCGATCGGGCTTGCCATCACCTTCGGCACCATGGGCGTGATCAACATGGCGCATGGCGAGATGGTGATGCTGGGGGCCTACACGACCTTCGTCGTGCAGGAGATCATTCGCGTCCGCGCGCCCCAATTGTTCGACGCCTCGATCGTGATCGCGCTGCCCCTGGCGTTCATCGTCTCGGGCGCGGTCGGCATCGCCATCGAACGCACCATCATCCGTTTCCTCTACGGCCGGCCGCTCGACACGTTGCTTGCCACGTGGGGCCTGTCGCTCGCGCTGCAGCAGGCCGTGCGCAGCCTGTTCGGCCCGACCAATCGCGAGGTCGGCGCCCCGAGCTGGATGTCGGGCGCCTTCCAGGTCGGCCAGATCACCGTCACCTATGGGCGGCTGTGGATCGTGATCTTCGCGTTGATCGTGTTCGTGTCGTTGATTGCGCTGCTGCGCAAGACGCCGCTCGGCCTCTACATGCGGGCGGTGACGCAGAACCGGCCGATGGCGGCCGCCATGGGCATCCGCACGCCGCGTGTCGACGCGCTCACCTTCGGGCTGGGCTCGGGCATCGCGGGCCTCGCGGGCGTGGCGCTCTCCCAGATCGACAATGTCAGCCCCAACCTCGGCCAAGGCTACATCATCGATTCCTTCATGGTCGTGGTGTTCGGCGGCGTCGGCAATCTGTTCGGCACGCTGCTCGGCGCCACTGCGCTCGGCATCGTCAACAAGTTCCTCGAGCCCTATGCCGGGGCCGTCCTCGGCAAGATCCTGGTGCTGGTGTTCATCATCCTGTTCATCCAGCGCCGGCCGCGCGGGCTGTTTGCGCTGAAGGGAAGGGCGGTGGAATGATCACGCGCTTCCTCTGGCAGGGCATGGACCGCCGCCTGCGCCTGTTCGTGCTGCTGGTGCTGGCGATCGGCGTCCTGCTGCCGCTATCGAACCAGCTGATGCCGCAGACCAGCGCGCTCTACGTTCCATCCTGGGTGCTGCAGCTGATCGGCAAGTATCTCTGCTATGCCTCGCTCGCCCTGGCCGTCGACCTGGTGTGGGGCTATTGCGGCATCCTCTCGCTCGGGCACGCGGCTTTCTTCGCGCTGGGCGGCTATTGCATGGGCATGTACCTGATGCGCCAGATCGGCACGCGTGGCGTCTACGGCAACCCGCTGCTGCCCGACTTCATGGTGTTCCTGAACTATCCGGCGCTGCCGTGGTTTTGGCACGGCTTCCGCTATTTCTGGTTCGCCGGCCCGATGATCGTGATCGTGCCCAGCCTGCTGGCGCTGGCGCTCGGCTGGTTCGCCTTCAGGAGCCGCGTCACCGGCGTCTATCTCTCGATCATCACCCAGGCGATGACCTACGCGCTGCAGCTTGCCTTCTTCCGCAACGACATGGGCTTGGGCGGCAACAACGGTCTCACCGACTTCAAGGACATCCTGGGCTTCTCGGTGCAGGCCGACGGCACGCGCGCCGTGCTGTGCTTTGCCTCGGCGCTGGCGCTCGCGATCTTCCTGGTGATCGCCGCCGCCGTCGTCGGCTCTCGCTTCGGCAAGGCGCTGACGGCCGTGCGCGACGCCGAGAGCCGCATGCGCTTCCTGGGTTACCGGGTCGAGGGCTACAAGCTCTTCGTCTTCGTGCTGTCGGCCGCGATGGCGGGCATCGCCGGCGCCCTCTACGTGCCGCAGGTCGGCATCATCAATCCCAGCGAATTCGCGCCCGGCAACTCGATCGAGGCCGTTCTGTGGGTCGCGGTCGGCGGCCGCGGCACCTTGATCGGGCCGGTGCTCGGCGCCTTTATCGTCAATTGGGCCAAGACCTATCTCACCGGCGCGCTGCCCGAGGTTTGGCTGTTCGCGCTGGGCGGTCTGTTCATCGCCGTGACGCTGTTCCTGCCCAAGGGCGCGGTCGGGCTATGGGAGCAGGTGAGCCGGCGCCGGCCCAAGAGGGCCGCGGCATGAACGCGCCGCGCTCCACCTCGGCGCTGCTCTATCTCAGCGGCGTCACCGTCTCGTTCGACGGCTTCAAGGCGCTGAACAACCTCTCGCTGCTGGTCGAGCCGGGCGAGATGCGCGCCATCATCGGCCCCAACGGCGCCGGCAAGACGACGATGATGGACGTCGTCACCGGCAAGACGCGGCCGGACACGGGCGAAGTGGTGTTCGACGGCCGGGCCGACCTCACCAAGCTCGACGAGACCGACATCGCCACTCTGGGCATCGGCCGGAAGTTCCAGAAGCCCACGGTGTTCGAGAACCATACCGTACGCGACAACCTTCTGCTCGCGCTGGCGGGGCTCAGGAGCTGGTACAAGCTGCTCACTGCCGCGCCGACCAAGGCCGAGAGCAACCGCCTCGCCGAGATCCTGTCGATCATCCGGCTCGAGGCGCAGCAGCACATGCTGGGCGCCCGGCTGAGCCACGGCCAGAAGCAGTGGTTGGAGATCGGCATGCTGCTGGCGCAGAACCCCAAGCTGCTGCTGGTCGACGAGCCGGTCGCCGGCATGACCGACGTCGAGACCGAGACCACCGCCCAGGTGCTGCGCGAGGTCAACAAGTCCCACTCCGTCGTCGTCGTCGAGCACGACATGAGCTTCGTGCGCGCGCTCGGCGTCAAGGTCACGGTGCTGCACGAGGGCTCGATGCTGGCCGAGGGCACGCTCGACCAGGTGAGCGCCGATCCGCGCGTCGTCGAAGTCTACCTTGGTCGATGAAGAGGGGGCGCTGACGGCGATGCTCTCGGTCCGGAATGTCGACCTCTTCTATGGCGCCGCCCAGGCGGTGCGCTCGGTGTCGCTGTCGGCCTCGATCGGCAAGGTGACCTGCCTGCTGGGACGCAACGGCGTCGGCAAGACCAGCCTGCTGCGCGCGATCTGCGGCCTGCAGCCGATCTCGGCCGGCACGATCGAGCTCGGCGGCGCCGACGTCTCGCGCATGCCGGCCTACGAGCGTGCCCGGCGCGGCATCGCGCTGGTGCCGCAGGGCCGCGAGATCTTCTCGCTGCTCACGGTGAAGGAGAACCTCGAGACCGGCTTCGCGCCGCTCAAGCGCGACCAGAAGAAGATCCCGGACGAGGTGTTCGAGCTTTTCCCGGTGCTGCAGTCGATGCTGCGGCGCCGGGGCGGCGACCTGTCGGGCGGCCAGCAGCAGCAGCTGGCGATCGGCCGCGCCCTCACCATGCGGCCCAAGCTCCTGGTGCTCGACGAGCCGACCGAAGGCATCCAGCCGTCGGTGATCAAGGATATCGGCCGCGCCATCGCCTTCCTGCGCCAGAGGGGCGACATGGCAATTTTGCTGGTCGAACAATATCTCGATTTCGCCCATGAGCTCGCCGACGAATTCGCCGTTATGGACCGCGGCGAGATCGTGATGGCGGGAACGCGCGACAATTTCGACAGCGAGGCCGTGCGCCGTCACATGACGGTGTGAGCCTGCGGGCCTATTCTCTGCCCCAAACAGTTCCGGGGGCAGGTCCTTGTCGAAGCCGCTTCTCTTCACGCCGTTCAAGATGCGAGGCGTCGTGGCGCCCAACCGCTGCGTCGTCTCGCCGATGGTGCAGTACCGCGCCGTCGACGGGCAGGTGAACGACTACCACATCGTCCATCTCGGCAAGTTCGCGCTCGGCAAGTTCGGCATCGTCTTCACCGAGAACTGCGCCGTGGTGCCCGAGGGCCGCGTGACCCAGGGCGATCTCGGCATGTGGGACGACGACCAGATCGAGGGCCACAAGCGGCTGGTGCGGTTCCTCAAGCAGGAGGGCGCGCTCGCCGCCACGCAGATCACGCATGCCGGCCGCAAGGCGTCCTCGCCGCGCCAGTTCGACAGGCCGGACGAGTTCGGGCCCAAGGGCGCGAACTGGCAGCGTTGGCAGGTCTATGGGCCGTCAGCCCTGTCGGCCGGGGAGCGCTATTCCGAGACGCCGCTCGCGCTCGACGTCGCGCAGATGGAAACGATCGTCAAGAAGTTCGGCGAGGCCGCGCGGCGGGCCGATGCCTGCGGCTACGACATCATCGAGATCCACGGCGCGCACGGCTATTTGCTGGCGCAGTTCCTGTCGCCGCTCAGCAACCAGCGCAACGATCAATATGGCGGCGACCGGGCCGGCCGCATGCGCTTCCCGCTCGCGGCGGCCAAGGCGGTGCGCGAGAACTGGCCCGAGCACAAGCCGATGTTCATCCGCGTCTCGGCGGTCGATGGCGGCGGCGGTTGGGACGTCGACGACACGGTCGCCTACGCTCAGGAGCTGAAGGCGCTTGGCATCGACGTCATCGACACCTCGTCGGGCGGCCTTGCGGGACTGTCGACGGCGGCGCCGATCAAGCGCTCGCTCGGCTTCCAGGTGCCGTTCGCGGCGGCGGTGAGGCGCGGCGCGGACATCCCGACCATGGCGGTCGGCCTGATCCTCGACGGCGCGCAGGCCGAGAAGGTGCTGCAGGACGGCGCCGCCGACCTGATCGCGATCGGCCGGCAGGCGCTCTACAACCCGTTCTGGCCGGTGCATGCCGCGCAGGAGCTGGGCTGCGACGACAAGTTCGAGATGTGGAATCGCGAGTACGGCTGGTGGTTGGACAGGCGCAAGAACAACCTGCCGCCCGAGCGCTCGGCCACGGGACAGATCGTCAAATGACGGGAATTCTGGCGGGCCTGCGCATCGTCGAGGGTTCGGCGTTCATCGCCGCGCCGATGGGCGGCATGACGCTCGCACAGCTCGGCGCCGACGTGATCCGCTTCGATGATCTGGCGGGCGGGCTGGACAGCGACCGTTGGCCGGTGACGAAGGACGGCCGGTCGATCTATTGGGCCGGCCTCAACAAGGGCAAGCGCTCGATCGCCGTCGATCTGCGCAGCCCCAAGGGACGCGAGTTGCTCGCCGCGCTGATCAC
>DASRFX010000071.1:0-34600 GCA_035651335.1 Reyranella sp.
GGTGGCGCCAAATCCGTTCCAAGTCTGGTTGACCCGCGTGTTGCCGCGCCGGACCGTCGACAGGATGATCGCCGGCCGCATCGGTCTCAAACGGTACGCGTGACGGCCCCGCCCTCCCTCTTCGCCCATCAGCCTCCACCGCGCTCCGATGGGCGGCTGGCCGTTACGATCACCCATCTCGCGCTCGCACGCGAAAACTGGAGGCTTCGGGGGAAGCCTCCCGCGATCGACGTCACCATCGCGCGCCATGAATGTCCGTCGGCGAAGTTCTATCTCGACCTTTACGACAAGGTCGGCCGCCCCTGGCTGTGGTACGAGCGGCGGCTCTACACCGAGAGCGCGCTGAAGGAGCTTCTCAACCGACCAGGCCATGAAGTCCATGTCGCACGTGAGCGAGGCAATTTGGTGGGCTATTTCGAGCTCTACAGCAATGAGATCGTCTTCTTCGGCCTTACCCTGCCCTACATCGGCAAGCGCATCGGCCCTTGGTTGCTCGATCGTGCGATCGAGCGCGGCTTCGCGCGCGGCGCGGCAGAATTGGAGCTCAACACCAACACGGTCGATCATCCCAAGGCACTCGAGACCTATCGCAAGGCAGGGTTTCGCGTGGTGCGTAGCGAAAGCCGGGAATTGCAGGACCCGCGCATGCTCTGGCCGGACATCTATCGGTGGCCGCCGAAGTAACGGCTATGTCATAGTCGCGGCACCATGACCGCGAAGAAAACTTATACCCGCCCCGACACCATCTTGGCCGTAGCCGGCCGCGATCCCGACAACAATTTCGGCATCGTCAACCCGCCCGTCTATCATGCCTCGACCATCCTCGCGCCGACGATGGAGAAGTTCGAGAACCGCATCCCATTCGAGGGCTTTGGGTACGGCCGCAACGGCACACCGACCCAGAAGGCGCTCGAGGACGCAGTCGCCGCGATCGAAGGCGCACACCGCTCGATCGCCGTACAGTCAGGCCTCGGCGCCGTCGCCGGTGCGATCGTCGGCTTCTTCAAGACCGGCGACCATTTCCTGCTGACCGACAATTGCTACGGCCCGGCGCGGCGCTTCGCCAACACGACACTCAAGGGCTTCGGCGTCGAGACGACCTTCTTCGATCCGATGATCGGCGCCGGGATCGAGAAGCTGATCCGACCCAACACCAAGGCGATCTATCTCGAGGCGCCGGGCTCCCAGACCTTCGAGGTGCAGGACGTCGACACCATCGCGGCCATCGCCAAGAAGCGCAACATCGCGGTGATCATCGACAACACCTGGGCAACGCCGCTCTACTTCAAGCCGTTCGAGCATGGCTGCGACGTCTCCGTGCATGCCGGCACCAAGTATATTGTCGGCCACTCGGATGCGATGATGGGCATCATCTCCTGCGCCACCCGGCCGATATTCGAGCTGGTCAAGACCGCCTGCATGAATTTCGGCTTCCACGCCGCGCCGGACGACAGTTACCTTGCGCTGCGCGGCTTGCGGACCATGGCGGTCCGGCTGCGCCATCATGAAAAGAGCGGCCTGCACATCGCGCATTGGCTGAAGGAACGGCCGGAGGTCGACAAGGTGCTCCATCCCGCCCTGCCCGACTGCCCGGGCCACGACAATTGGAAGAAGCAGTTCAAGGGATCGTCCGGTCTGTTCTCGTTCACGCTGCGCGACGGCACCAGCAAGAAGGCGGTCGCCGCCATGCTCGACGGTATGGATATCTTCGGCATGGGCGCCTCCTGGGGCGGCTACGAAAGCCTGATGATCCCGGCCCATCCCGACAACTATCGCACCGCGGTGCCGTGGCCGAAGGACAAGCAGATCCTGCGCGTCCATATCGGCCTCGAAGACGTCGAGGACCTCAAGACCGACCTGACCGAGGGCTTCGAACGGCTGAACCGCGCGCACAACGCATAGCAGAGTGCGGTACGGATTTTACCTTCCCACGCGAGGGCCCTCGGCGACGCGCGAGGGCATCCTTTCATTGGCCCGAGAAGGTGAACGGCTTGGCCTGCACTCGGCCATGATTGCCGACCACGTCGTCTTTCCGGTCTCGAGCGAGTCGGAATATCCGTATACGCTCGATCGCAGGCATCCGGGCGGCGGCGATGCGCTGGAGACCTTCTCGATCCTGGGTGTGGTTGCGGGGGCGACCGAGAAGCTGCGGCTCGTCACGTCGGTGCTGGTACTGCCTTACCGCAACCCGGTACTGACCGCGAAGATGGTCGCTTCGCTTGACGTCCTGTCGAACGGTCGTGTGACGCTGGGCGTCGGGGTGGGCTGGCTGAAGGAAGAGTTCGAGGCGCTGGACAGCCCCGACTTCGACAAGCGCGGCACGGTCAGCGACGAGTGGCTGGCGATCTTCAAAAATTTGTGGCGCCGGTCGCCGGCGAGCTTCAAGGGTCGCTTCTATAGCTACGACGACATTCGTTGCGAGCCGTTTCCGCTGCAGAAACCGCATCCGCCGATCTGGGTGGGCGGACATTCTCCCGCCGCGCTGCGTCGCACCGCCAGGTATGGGGATGGTTGGCATCCCGTCGGGGCAATTGCCGCTTCACCGCTTCCACCAGACGAGATGGCAAAGCATCTAGAGACGCTCAAAGGCCTGTGCGACGCCGAGAAGCGCGACTTCGCCAGGCTCACGATCTCCTACAAGGCACCGCTCTATGATGCTGCGGTACCCGATCGTGGCGGTAATCGCCGCAGCTTCGCCGGCACGCCTTAGCAGATCGCCGATGACATTCGCACCTTCGCCGAGATCGGCGTGCATGAACTGATCTTCGACTTCCGCGGCGAGTCGATCAGCCAGAGCATCGAGCGCCTGCAAAAATTCGCCGCCGAAGTAATACCGATCGCAGCCTAGTCTACTTGCGGCACTCGGCGCAGGTTCCGGTCACTTCCAGAGTCATGTCGCGCGCCGTGAAACCGCGCCTGCTGGCGCTGGCCGCGATCGATTCGGCAACGCTCGCGCTTTCAAGCTCCTCGGCATTGCCGCACTCGCCGCAGATCAGGAAGAAGCCTCGATGGGATTCGCCGGGATGGCTGCAGCCGACGAAGGCGTTCATGCGCTCGATGCGGTGGATCAGCCCGTTCTCGATCAGGAAGTCGAGCGCGCGGTAGACCGTGGGCGGCGCCGAACCCAGGGCCTCGTTGCGCAGTTCGTCGAGCAACGCATAGGCGCCGACCGGCTTGTGGCTCGACCAGACGAGTTCCAGCACCCGCCGCCGCAGCGGCGTGAAGCGCAGGCCCTTCCTGGCGCACAGCGTCTCGGCCGCCGCCACGGCGTCCTCGATGCAATGAGCATGATCGTGCGTTTGTCTGGCCGGCTTTTTCATGGGATTTGCCAAGCAGGTACGAGCCGATTATACGCCCCCTTCCGCAACGAGGCCAATCGATGCCCCCACAAGCGTCGCGAGCCGCGACCACATACCCGCAAGCCGCCATCGACACAATGCTGGCAGCCATCACTTTCGATTCCAACGGTCTGGTGCCGGCGATCGCCCAGCAACACGACTCCGGTGAAGTGTTGATGATGGCCTACATGGACCGCGCGGCCGTCGTCGAGACCATGCGCAGCGGCCGCGTCTGCTACTGGTCGCGTTCGCGCAAGGCGCCTTGGCGCAAGGGCGACACCTCCGGCCACATCCAGACGCTGGTGGATTTTCGCGTCGACTGCGATGGCGACACGCTTCTGGTGCTGGTCGACCAGACCGGCGTCGCCTGTCATACCGGCCGGCACAACTGCTTCTTCCGCGCGATCCGCAAGGGAGCGTTGGAAGAGATCGCGCCCATCCTCGTAGACATGGAAAAGCTTGGGAAGGATTGATGGCACATCAGCGTAAGGTTTCTCGCCGCGGCATCATTGGCGCCGCGATCGCCCTGCCGCTCGGCGCCTGCACGGCGATGGATAAGATGGAAGACAGCCTCTACAGCCTGTTCGGTCCACGACGCAGCACGGCAGTCGCCTCGCGCGGCGAGCGCATGGCGCGCATGATCCAGAACGAAGGTCGCAACGCCATGATGGCGCCGGAAGCGCTGACCCTGATGGGCATCAATAATGGCGGCCGCGACATTCCCGCCAAACTGATCGGCCAGGACGGTCCTGACGGCCGGTATGTCGCCGTGTTGATCACTTTCCGCGGCTACAAGGAATTCATCTTCCATCGCAAGCAGAACGACGTGCTGATGATGCACCACACCAATCTGGCTTTCGAGCGGCTCACCACGGTGCGCTACCCGCACTACGGCAACCTCTCGGTCATCACCGACACGGTCGCGGCCGACAACGATCTGCAGCAACAGCTTGCTTATTGGTTCGACCGCCTGCCAGGCCGATAGTATTGTTACGGTGACATGACGGTCGCCGCCTCCTCATCCACCTCGCCACGCAGGACGCTGGCGGTGTGCGGCGGGGCGCACGCGCTGCACGACGGTTTCACCGACCTCCTCAACGTCCTCTATCCATTGCTGCAGGCGCAATTCGGCCTGAGCTATGCCGCCATTGGCGCCCTGAAAGCGGTCTATTCCGGCGCCATGGCAAGCGGCCAGATCCCGTCGGGCATGTTGGCGAAGAAGCACGGCGGCGTAAGAGTGCTGGCAGTCGGCACTCTGTTGGTCGCGGCGGGCTACGGCTTTGCCGGACTCTCGGGCTCGCTCTACGGCGTGGCGGCCGGGCTGCTGCTGGCGGGCCTCGGCGGCAGCACGCAGCACCCGATCGCATCGAGCCTGATTGCCTCCTCGTTTCCCGGCCTGCGCTCGCGCACCGCACTCGGCACCTACAATTTCACCGGCGATGTCGGCAAGGTCCTGCTGCCGGCCGGTTTTGCGCTTGTCGCCGCGGCGCTGGGCTGGCGCCAGGCGCTGCTGGTGGTCGCCGCCACCGCCATCGTCGGCGCGGGGATCGTCATGGCGACGCTCCAGGCCGGTGAAATGGCCGCCAAGGACAAGAACGTACAGGCAGTGGCGGGCCAGGATCGGCCGTGGGCGTTCTGGCTGCTGTTCTGCATCCATGTCGCCGACAGCTCGGTGCGCAGCGGCTTTTTGATCTTTCTGCCCTTCCTGCTGCGCGACAAGGGCGCGGACCTGCCGACCATCGGCTTGGCGCTGTCGTTGATCTTCGCCGGTGGCGCGGCGGGCAAACTGGTGATGGGCTGGGTTGGCCAGAAGCTCGGCGTGGTGATGTCGGTGGTGCTCACCGAAGTCGCGACGACGCTCGCCATCCTGGCGCTGTTGCCGCTCTCGCTCGGTCTGGCGCTCGCACTCCTGCCGGTCGTCGGGCTGATGCTGAACGGCACCTCCTCGGTGCTCTACGGAACCGTGCCAGAGTTCGTGAGCGCCGAGAAGCGCACGCACGCCTTCGCGATCTTCTACACCGGCGGCTCGATCGCCGGCGCCGGCGCGCCGTTCCTGTTCGGCCTCCTGGGCGACGCGGTTGGCCTATCGCCCGCGCTGCTCTTTGTCAGCGCGCTGGCGCTGCTTACCGTTCCGCTGGTGTGGGCGCTCAGGCCGGCTTTCCATTCCACACCGGGCCCATCGGCCTGAGGCGCATGCCCTTGCGGAGATGCTTGTAAGGCATCTCCACCGGATCGGTGATGTGCGCGCCCACCGATTGCACCACCAGGATCGTCTCGGCGATCGGCTGGAAGTCGGCCCGGAAATGCACCGTCGATTTCAGCGCCAGGATCGGCACTTTTGAAGGCTCTACGCCGACATGCCGGAACATCTCCTGGTCCGCCGCCTGGACCCGTTTGCAAGCCAGCACAGCCGACACGCCGCTTGCTTCGTCGGTCACCAGCGCCATCGGGCCGATCTGGAACTTGGCACCGCCATAGAACGGCCCGGTGCCGGTGAACTTGCCGTCGCCCACTTTCACGATGCGCCAATCGGCAACGACCGGCATTTCCCCGCCATAGCCCACCACCGCGCCGATGCCGCGACGCATGATGTTGCCCTCGCCCGTCTGTGCAGCTTCAGCGGCGGCACCCTCGTCGACGATCATGCCGATCACAGCACCCTTGGCTTTGTGGCGCATCAAGGCCGCAAGCAAACCCACCGTGTCGGACGTGCCGCCCGCGCCAGGATTGTCCTGCACGTCGGCCAGCACGATCGGCTTGCGCGCCTTCCTGGAAAGCTCGATCGCGCGCAGGGCGGCCTGATCAGGGTCGAGCAGTTCACCGGCGAACGCCCTCTCCTGCACCTTCACGGCCTGAGCGAGCTTGTCAGCAGCGGCTTCGACGGCCTCCTTGTCGTGACCGTAGACCACCAGCGCCGGGCCGCACTGGGCGATATCGGCCGGCGGGAAACCGGGCGTGTGAGTGACGCTCACGATGCCCTGGTTGTGGCTCTTCTCACCGGCCTCGAGTTCTCCCACCAAATCGAAGATCGACTTGGCCGGCTCGATGAAGGTGCATTGCCAGCGGAATGAGGAAATCGAGCTGGCGGTAAGCGCGGTAGACCGGCCGTTTCTCGCTCATCAGCTTGTGAAGCAACTCCGCCGCGCGACGGCCCGTTACCGCCATGTCGATGTGCGGATAGGTGCGATAGCCCACCAGCGCCGTCGAGAGCTTGGCCATCTCCGGCGTGAGGTTCGCGTGATAGTCGAGGCTGGCGACAATCGGCAGATCGTTGCCGACGATATTCCGGATGCGGCGCAACAGCTCGCCTTCGCCATCCTGCGTGTTTTCGGCGACCATGGCGCCGTGCAGGTCGAGGTAGATCGCATCGAAGGGACCCTTCCCGCGCAAATCCTCGTCGAACAGCTTCCACATGCGCTCGTAGGCGTCTTCGGTGACGTACGAAGCCGGCGGCGCGGAGGCCCAGGCCAGCGGCACGAGTTCGTGTCCGAGCTCGGTGAGCTTCTTCACTGCGCCGGCGATCGGGATGTTGAAGCCCTCGACGCCGGCGATCATCTCGGGGCCGCGCAGCAGCGGCGGCCAGGCGTCGGCGCGCAGGAAGTCGTCCCAGGTCGCCTGCTGCGGCGCGAACGTGTTGGTCTCGTGCTGGAAGCCACCGACGGCGATACGCGCCATTACTCTCTCCTTGGAACCACGTTGGAAAAGGACCATATCACTGCCATGCGCAAAATGGTCCTGCCGGTGTTGCTGCTGCTGGCCGCCGCCGGTTGCGCGCCCGCGCTGCATTGGGCAAAGCCGGGCGCCGATGAGGCAATGGCCCTGCGCGAGAGCCAGGAGTGTCGCCAGATCGCGCGCGGCACGTCTAGCCGCGTCTACAGCCAGCCACCGCCCGAGCCGTTCGCCGGTGCCGTCGGCCCCTCGCCCTATACCGGCATGCGGGCGGGTTCGACGAACATGTGGCAGTACACGACCGCCGATCAGGGCGCGTTTGCGCTGGAAGATCGCATTGCGGATAGTTGCATGCGCCATCGCGGATACGACCGGGTGCCGATCCAGCAGGCAACCTGATGCGCCGCCTGTTCCTTCTGGTTGCCGTCTGCCTCGACGGCTGCAGCTCTCTCGCAGTCCACTGGGAAAAGCCCGGTGTCGACCAGGCGATGCTGGAGAAGGACATGTCGGACTGTCGGCTCGCCGCGCGGGACGAAGCGTTCCGCAATTATTATCCCGCACCGGGCCCGCTGTTCGGGCCGCGCCATTGGTTGGCGTGGTCCAACTACGCCGAATCGCAGCGCTTCTATGCCGAGAGCAACCTCACGCGCTTCTGCATGCGCAACAAAGGGTATGAGCTCGTCCCCGATCAGCAGGCAAAGGGATCGGAAAAATAGCTATTCCTTGCCGATGGCGTCCTCGATCGATCGCAACAGCACCGGCCAGTACTCCTTGCCGTGGCCGAGCTCGCGCGCACGCTCCATCAGTTCGCGCGCTACATCCGAACCGAGTGCCGGCACACCCTTCTCCTCGGCCATCTGGATCGCATAGCCCAAATCCTTGAGCGCGTATTCCGTCGAGAAGGCGCGCTCGGGGAACACACCCGGCAGCATCGCCTTCATGCCGTGATTGCGAAGCGCGAAGGAATCCGCCGAGCCTTTTGTCAGCGTCTCGTACAGCACTTTGCCGTCGACCCCGTGGGCGCGCGCGATGCACAGCGCCTCGGCCAGTGCCACGCCGGTCTGGAACAGGATCATGTTGTTCAGGATCTTGACCGCCTGCCCTGCACCCGGCCCGCCGCAATGCGTCACTTCGTTGGCCATGTGGCGCAGCAGCGGCTCGATGCGCTGAAAAGTGGCTTCGGTCGCGCCGACCATGATCGACAGGGTACCGTCGATCGCCGCCTGCCGCGTGCGCGCGACCGGCGCATCGGCGAAGGCCGTTCCCCGGCCTTCGAACTCCTCGTAGAGCCGGCGCGCCAGCGACACCGGTGCCGTACTGCAATCGATCACCGTCCAGCCGAGCTTCGTCTTCGCGGCGAGCCCGCCATTGCCCAGGCACACCTCTTCGACTTCCTTGCCGCCCGGCAGCGACAGGAAAATGGTGCGGCATTGTTCGACGATCTCATCGATTGAAGCGGCCCTGACCCCGTCGGCCGCAAGCCGCTTGAGCGGCGCGGCATCGCGGTCGGCCGCCATCACGGTCATGCCGCTCTTCTTCGCCAGATTGCGGCACATCGGCTCGCCCATGGTGCCGACGCCGATGAATCCGATCATGTCTGCCATTGGCCTGCTCTAGTCGACGATGAAGAGTTTGGCGCCTACCGCAGTTTTGGACCGGTGGGCGAGCGCGCCGTCCGCCACCTGATAGCTTTGGCCGGGCTTCAGCACCACGGTTCGGCCGTCGGCCAGCTCGGTGTGCAATTCCCCCTCGAGCACGAGCAGCACATGGCCCTTCTGGCACCAGTGATCGGCCAGATAGCCCGGACTGTACTCGACCATGCGCACGCGGATGTTGTTGAAGTTCCTGGTGCGCCAATAGGCCTTGCCGGTCTCGCCCGGATGCTCGGTGCGCTCCACGCCCTGCCAGTCGGTGGTGCCGAACGGAATGTCGAACATCAGCATGGCATCAACCCCATTTCTCGAGCGCCCGTGCCAGGCTCTCGCGTCCACGATAGAGCATGGCCTGCCAACCGGCCATCCGCGCGCCGTCGACATTGGTCGTCGTGTCGTCGACGAACAGGATCGATTGGCCGGCCGTCACGCCCATCCGCGCCTGCGCATTGGTGAAGAACACGCGATCCGGTTTGCACACGCCCAGCGCCGCCGAATAGATGATCTCGTCGAAATGCGCGCCGGCATGCTGTTTGAGGAGCGCCGCGCGGTGATGCTCCTGGTTGGTGCCGGCGAACACCCGGCCGCCGGTACGCTGGCGCCAGGCGTCCGCCATCGCCAGCAGCTCGCGGTCGATGCCCATGTCCTTCTCGAACCAGTAGGCGACGAACTCCTCCAGCCGATGGCTGAGTCCTTTGGGTTCGAAGTAATTGTGCAAGGCGACGAAGAGATCGAGCCGGCCCTGCACGACCTGCAGGAATTCGCCTCGGAAGAAGTTGGCGACCATCTCGGCCGGATCGATGCTCCAATCCGCCTGCAGATTGGCCATCCAGGGCGTGGCCGGCACCGAAACGACGCCGTCGATATCGAGCACGAGGACAGGGTTCGAACTCATGGCACCCCATGCTACAGCACATTCCATGGAACTTGTCGTGCCCTCCCTCGACCGTCTGGCGCAATATGCCGACGCGCTGAGACGCGGTTGGTCGCCGGACAATATCCGGCTCGAAGAGGCGGCGAAGGAGCATCTGGCGGAGATCGCCAGGGATGCCGCCGCCTTCGTGGCGCGCGCCGACGATCGCGAGGCCAAGGGCGGCGACATCACGCTGCCCGATGGCACGAAGGTGGCGCGCCTGCCAGGCTTCGTGCGCTGGATGTGGGACGGCGAATTCTGCGGCCAGATCGGGTTCCGCTGGCAGCCAGGCACGGAGGCCTTGCCGCCGCATTGCCTCGGCCATATCGGCTATGCCGTCGTTCCGTGGAAGCGCGGCCGTGGCTACGCCACCAGGGCGCTCGGACTGATGTTGGCCGAGGCGCGCAAGAAAGGCCTGCGCTGGGTCGAGCTGACGACCGACCCGGACAACGAGCCGTCGCAAAGGGTCATCAGCCGGAACGGCGGCGTGTTCGTCGAGCGTTTCAAGGCGCAGGCGGCGTACGGCGACCGCGATGAGCTGCGCTGGCGGATCGTGCTCTAATCCTCGACCCCGCCCGCGCGGACGACCGTCTCGGCCATCGACGCCAGCATGGCAAGTCCGCGCGCCTTGAGCGCCCGCGAGGAATCGTCCTCGCCGACCTGGCCTTCCAGCACCAGCGTGATGAAGCCGTGCACGGTCGCCCAGGCGAAGTCGCTCATGCGCTGCTTGACCTCGTCGGGAGCGCGCGGCAGCGCCGCCTCGATCGCGGCAAAATGCTGCTCGCGCATTGCCTTTGCCGCCTGCTTCAGCGCCGGCGTCTCGAAGGCGTCGGTCTCGCGGTTGAACATCAGGCGGAACAGCATGGGGTGGGCGGCGGCGAACGCCATGTAGCCGACGCCCTGCCCGACCAGCCGCCGCGTCGCGTCGTTGCCGGCGCGCTTGGATTCCGTCGCCATCATCGCCGACAGCTCGCCGAAACCGCGCGTGGCGATCTCGGCCAAGAGATCGTTGATCGAATCGAAATGATGCGCCGGCGCGGCATGGCTCACCTCGGCCCGCCGCGCGCACTCGCGCAAGGTGAAGCCGCGCAGCCCCTTCTCCTCGAGCAGCTTGCGTCCGGCGGAAACCAGCGCCTCGCGCAGGCCGCGGTGATGGTAGGAACCCTGTTTCCTGGTCGTCGTCATGCCAGTATTGCTCAATGTGTCGGCGTCAAGATTAAGGTGAGATGATCTTGCTGATGTCAGATTAGGCAATTTCGACTGCTACGCCGGCATCTGGTAGCCTGGCGTCGACTTGGAGATCCTGATCTCTTCGGCATCCATGTCGTCGATGATACCCTCGAACATCGGCGTCGTGAGGTAGCGCTCGCCGGTGTCGGGCAGCATAGCCAGGATCACCGAGCCCGCCGGAGCCTGCTCGGCGATCTGCATCGCCACCGCGAAGGTCGAGCCGCTCGATATGCCGCAGAAGATGCCTTCCTTCTGGGCCAGCGCCTTGGCCCACTTGATGCCCTCCGCACCGGCGATCGCGATGCGCCGATCGAAATACTTCTTGTCGATCGCCTCCTGCAGCACGAGCGGAATGAAGTCAGGCGTCCAGCCCTGGATGGGATGCGGCTCGAACGCCGGATGGCCGGAGGCCGGCGAGCCGTCAGCCGCGCGCTCCTGTGCCTTGCCGCTGCCGATCAGCTGGGCATTGGCCGGCTCGCACAGCGCGATCTTGGTGTCCGGGCGTTCCTTGCGCAGCACGCGCGCCACGCCGGCCAAAGTGCCGCCGGTGCCGTAGCCGGTGACGAACCAATCCAGCCGTTCGCCCTTGAAGTCGGCCAGGATTTCACGCGCCGTCGTCGCTTCGTGGATCTCGGCGTTGGCCAGCGTCTCGAACTGGTGCGCCAGGAACCAGCCGTGCGTCTTCGCCAGCTCGACCGCCTTCTGGTACATGCCGAACCCCTTCTGCGCACGCGGCGTCAGCACCACCTTCGCGCCCAGCATGCGCATCAGCTTGCGCCGCTCGATCGAGAAGCTGTCGGCCATGGTGACGACCAGGGGGTAGCCCTTTTGCGCACACACCATGGCGAGCCCGATGCCGGTGTTGCCGCTGGTCGCCTCGACCACGGTCTGCCCGGGCTTCAGCGTGCGGTTGCGCTCGGCCGCTTCGATGATGTTGACCGCCAGCCGATCCTTCACCGATGACGCGGGATTGAACGACTCCGCCTTCACGTACAGCCGCACGTTCTTGGGCCCGAGATTGTTGACCTTGATGCACGGCGTGTCGCCGATCGTGTCGAGCACGCTGTCGAACAGCCGGCCGCGGCCCGCGGTGGTCCTGAGCTTTCCCGCCATCGTCCTCTCCCTGTGTGTGATGAAGGACCGCACCCTAGCACATGACGCGCCGCGGTGTGTGCTAGGGTACCAACGACGATGACCGAGACCCACCTCTCCGCGTCCGAGCGGCAGCGCCTTTGCGACCTCGCCGGCTTGATGATCCCGGCCGAGCCGGCGCTCGGCATGCCGGCCGCCAGCGATCCGCTCATCCTCGCCGACATCGAAAGATCGATCGGCCGCGATTTGCCCGCGGTACACGAGGCGCTGAAGAGCTACCGGCCGGGCCAGGAGATCAACGATTGGTACGCCGGGGCAGGCGTGCCTGGCCAGACGCTGGGCCGGCTGGTGCTCGCCGCCTACTACCGCGACGATCGCGTGCTGGTGGCGCTGGGGCACGAAGCCCGCGCGCCCTTCCCCAAAGGCTACGTCGTCGAGCAGGGCGATTGGTCGCTGCTGGCACCCGTGAAGCAGCGCACCGCCTTCTGGCGCCGCGATCGCTGACCGGCCATGGCCAACGAGAAGGTCGACGTCCTGATCATCGGCTCCGGCGCCTCGGGGGCCGCGGTGGCATGGAGCCTTGCCGAGACCAGGATGCGCATCCTCTCCCTCGAGCAGGGCGACTGGGTGCGCTCGACCGATTTCCCGAGCAACGGCCGCGACTGGGAAGCGCGTCGCGCCGGCGGCGACTTCGACATCCTGCCCAACCGACGCGGTCGCGACACCGACTATCCGGTGAACGACGACAATTCGATCATGAAGGTCGCCAACTTCAACGGCGTGGGCGGCGGCACGGTGATCTACACCGCGCACTGGCCGCGGCTCCATCCCAGCGACTTCAAGGTGAAGAGCCTCGACGGCGTGGCCGACGACTGGCCGATCGACTACTGGGCGCTCGAGAAGTTCTACGAGGAGAACGACCGCATGATGGGCGTGTCGGGCCTGGCCGGCGATCCCGGCGTGCCGCCGCGCCATCCGCCGATGCCGCCGATCCCGATGGGCAAGACCGGCACGCACTACGCCCGGGCGATGAACAGGCTCGGCTGGCACTGGTGGCCGTCCGACACCTCGATCGCCACGACCGACTATGAAGGCCGCGGCAAGTGCATCAACCTCGGCCATTGCACGCCGGGCTGCGCGCAAGGCGCCAAGGCAAGCACCGACATCACTTACTGGCCGCTGGCGCTGCGCGCCGGCAACGTCGAGCTGCGCACGCGCGCCCGGGTCCGGGAAATCACCACGGACGAGCACGGCATGGCGTCTGGCGCGATCTACTACGACAAGGACGGCAAGGAGCAGTTCCAGCCGGCCGAGATGGTGATCGTGGCCTGCAATGGCGTCGGCACGCCGCGCCTGCTGCTGAATTCGGCGTCGGGCAAGTTCCCCAACGGGCTCGCCAACTCCTCCGGCCTGGTCGGCAGGAACCTGATGATGCATCCCTGGCCGATCGTGTCGGGCTATGTCGCGGAGACGATGGACGGCGGGCGCGGGCCGATCACCTGCCTGTGGAGCAAGGAATTCTACGAGACCGACAAGGCGCGCGGCTTCGTGCGCGGCTACACCCTGCAGTTCGGCCGCGGCACGGGACCGGCCAACCAGGCCATGGTCGGTGTGAGCGCGGGACACCTGCCGTGGGGCAAGGATCATCACAAGGTCTATCGCGAATTGCTCGACCACCGCGTCAACATAGGCGTCGCCTGCGACGACCTGCCGGAGGAGCACAATCGCGTGACGCTCGATCCCGAGCTCAAGGATTCCAATGGCATTCCGGCGCCCCGGATCGACTACACGATCGGCGAGAACACCAGGGCGATGATGGAGCACGGCATCGCCCGCGCCGAGGAGATCCTGCGCGCCGCCGGCGCCACGCGGCTCTATTGCTCGCGCGAGGTGCTGAACTATCCCGGCCATCTGCTCGGCACGGCGCGCATGGGCCGCGATCCCGAGCGTTCGGTGGTCAACGAATGGGGGCGCAGCCACGACGTGAAGAACCTGTTCATCGTCGATGGAAGCGTGTTTGTCACAGGCGGCGGCGTGAACCCGACCTCGTCGATCCAGGCGATCGCGCTCTACATCGCCGACCAGATCAAGCAGCGCCTGGCGAACCTCTTCGATTAAGGCGAACCTTTGTTCGCCGAAGGCACGGCGCCGGAACTTCGGCCGTATACATGAGTTGAACCCTGACCAAGGGAGCAGCCCATGCGCATCCTCGCGTTTCTTCTCGCTACCCTGCTCGCCGCGTTCGTGACGGTGCAGGCCGATGCCCAGCAAGGCTACTACTGGAACGGCGCGCCGTATGGCGCGGGCCAATATCCATGGGAGCAAGGCGGCGGCTGGAACAACAACGGCAATTGGGGCGGCTGGAACGACCGTCACAGCAACAACAACTGGTACGGCCATCCCTATTCGCATCGTAACCCGCCGACCAGCACCGGCAGCGGCAACTCCGGTGGCCCGAGCGGCAATTCGGGCGGCTCCGTCGTCGGCGCGCCCGGCAACGTCCGCTGACGGCACGGCTGACGGACACGTTGTTGCACTGACCGGCACGGCTCCGTTACCGTGCCGGTGAATGGGGGGCGTTCCTCGGCAAAAGCTGCGTCTTGGCATGCGCCTGCATGGCGGCCTGCTGCCGCGGCGCTGCGTCGAGCTCGCCTCGCTCGGCGAAGCGCACGGCTTCGATTCGCTGTGGTTCGCTGAAAACCCATTGGAGCGCGGCACCTTGGCGACGCTCGGCGCCTGCGCGCTTGCCACCACGCGGATCGAATTAGGCATCGGCGTCTGGAACCCCTACCTGCGCGCGCCGGCGCAGATCGCCATGGACGCAAGCGCGCTCGACGAGCTCTCGCAGGGCCGCCTCGCGCTCGGCCTCGGCTCGGGCCTCGCCGCGCCGATCCAGAAGCTCGGCATCGACAACAGCCGCCCGCTCGCCGCGCTGAAGGAATGTTTCGCCACTGTGCGCGCCCTGCTGCGCGGCGAAGAGGTGAACGGCACAAAACTTTCCTACAAGACGCGCGCCGACCTGCCGCTGCTGATGGCGGCGCGCGGGCCGCAGGCGCTGGCGCTCGCCGGCCGCATCGCCGACGGGCTGATGGTCTCCAACATGTGCCCGCCCGGCTTCGCCAAGCATGCCGCGTCGATCGCCCGGCCGAAGCGGCTGGTGCAGTACGCGCCCTGCGCCGTCGGGCCCGACCGCGCCAAGGCGCAGGCGACGATGAAGCCGGTGCTGACTGGCCTGCTCAAGACGTTCTGGAATTTGGCGCAGCGTGTTCCCGCCGCGCGCGACAGTCTCGTCACCCATAGCGGCATACCCGAGAGCGTGTTCGCCTCGGGCGAACCCGACGAGCGGCTGATCGAGGCCTTCACCGTCACCGGCGATGCCGACGATATCCGCCGCCGGCTCGACGCCTATCGCGAGGCCGGCGTGACCGACCTCGTCCTCACCCTCGTCGGGCCCGATCCGGTGCACGACATGGCCTATCTCTTGCGAGCCGCCCGCACATGAAACGCTTCCTTGTCGCATTACTTGCCCTCTGCCTCGCCACGGCAGCGCACGCCCAGGAGTGGCCGAACAAGCCGCTGCATTTCGTCGTGCCTTTCCCGGCCGGCGGCTCGACCGACGTGCTGACGCGGCTCCTGTGCGAGCGGCTCGGCGAGGAATTGAAGCAGCCCTGCATCGTCGACAACAAGGGCGGCGCGGGCGGCAATGTCGGCGCGGGTCTCGTCGCCTCGGCCGCGCCCGACGGCTACACCTTCCTGGTCTCCGCACCGGGCGTGCTCGCCTACAACAAGCTGATCTACAAGGACATGGGCTTCGATCCCGACAGGCAGCTCGAGCCGATCTGCCTCTACGCCTGGCAGCCCAACGTGCTGGTCGTGAACCCCTCGCTGCCCGTGCACTCGGTCAAGGAGCTGATCGCCTACGCCAAGGCCAATCCGAAGAAGCTCAACTACGCCTCGGGCGGCGTCGGCTCGACCAGCCATGTCGCGGGCGAGCTGTTCAAGACCATGGCCGGGCTCGATTGGCAGCACGTGCCCTATCGCGGCACCGGCCCTGAGCTCGTCGACCTGCTGGCCGGCCAGGTGCAGCTCACGATCGACAACCTTCCGGCCATCCTGCCGCACATCAGGACCGGCAAGCTGCGCGCGCTCGCCATCAGCACCGACAAGCGCGTGCCGCAGCTGCCCGACCTGCCGACCATCGCCGAGGCGGGCCTGCCGGGCTACGCCGCCATTTCGTGGCAGATGATCGCGGTGCCGGCGGGAACGCCGCGCGCCATCAGCGACAAGATGGCGGCGGCGGTCACGAGGCTCACCCGGGATCCGGCGTTCCGCGCCAAGGTCGCCGGGTCCGGCGCCGAGGTCGCCGGCGGCACGGTCGACGAGGCGCATCGCTTCGTGACCGAGGAAACCGCGAAGTGGCGCGACGTGGTGATAAAGTCCGGCGCCCGGGCGGATTAGAGGGGAGGAAAAGGGAGAGAAGAATGGCACAAGCAACCCTCGTCGGCGGCAGCGAGGCCGACCGCAAGAAGCTCCTCGACCTGCACGAGGAATATCTCGTCGCCAACGGCAAGTTCGACTGGCCGGCCATCCAGCCGATCTGGAGCGAGGCGCCGCACGCCACCTTCTTCAACCTGAACGGCCACACCTACAACGGCGCCAGGCATTGGAGCCGGCTGTGGGACTTCTACGGCAAGAACGTGAAGGGCTCGTACTGGACGCCCTACGACATCGGCGGCGAGATCGTGGGCGACATGGCGGTGATCTGGTGCCACCGCAAATGCCGGCGCGAATGGACCGGCACCAGCGCCAAACCGCCGCGCGACCTGCACTACCAGGGCCAGGAATTCATGAGCCGCTCGACGCTCGTCTTCCACAAGGAGAAGGGCAACTGGCGGGTCGTGCACGCCCACTTCTCGGAGGGCCAGACCGGCGAGCGGCCGGGCGGGGTCTAGCGGCGCAGCTTGTCGAACGCCGCGAGCGCCGTCGCCGAGTCGGCCAGCCCGCCGGTTCTCGTGTCGATGGCGATCGACATGCCGGCCCGCTCCTGCACGAACTCGACGGTTGGCCGCGGCGGCATCTCTTGTCGTCCTGAGCGCAGCGAAGGAGCTGGGGGCTCGACCAAAGGCTCTGCCGATGGGTCAGGTCCGGCGGCCGCCGGCTCAGGACGAACCGAAGGACGTTCGCGCGTGACCGTCGCCGCCGGCGCGGGAGGCGGGCTGCCCCACAACATCTCGGCCAGGCGGCGCAAGCGCTCGGGCTCCGTCTTCTTGTCCTCCGCGAGCTGCCGCAGCCAGGCCAGGCTCGCCTCGATGCGCGCCAGCCGGCGCTCGTAGCGCCTCATGATCTCCATCGCCGACCCTCCTTCCCTTTTATTAACGGGAGTTAAACGGCGCGCGGCTCTCAGCATCCGCACGTCGCCAGGAGGCTCTCCTATAAGGCCGGAGTAATTTGGAATTGAATCTGTCGTATAGAATTAAGACCGCAACTGTTCACGAAACTGGGACAATACGCGCTGGTCGCCAGCAAGGCGCGCAGCTTCGTCGCCAACCCGCGCGCGATCCGCCTCATCAACCGCACCGGCGGCAGCCTGCTGATCGGCGCGGGGATTGCCACGGTCGCGTTCGCGGGCCGGCGTAGCTGACCGGACGGCCGAAATAAGCATCCACTGAACAACCCGCGGGAACGGGGCCTTCCCGGGTCTACAATTCTGCCGTCGCGCCACCGGCGATTTGATAGACTACAGCCCGAGCGGCTGCCCCATGATTCGACTTCCGATCCGAGCGATCGTCCCCATCCTGCTTGTGGCTCTGGCCGCGGTTGCCGTGCTGGCGGGCTACGCCATATCGACCAATCAATCCGAGTCTTCCGCATCGCCTGCCGGCGAACGGTCGTCGATGCCCAAAGCGTTTGGACCGAAGGAAGATGCAGCGCGCGCCAGGGCACGCCCGGAAGCCCCGGTTCAACAAGCGCCGTCCGGTTCAGCACCGCCTTCATCGGCAGGAGGTTCCAGGGAGGGCGGTGGCGGGGCCGGCGGCGGCTTCTCGGGCGGCGGGTCCCATGCCTGTGTCGCCAACTGCATGCCATCTCCGCCGCCAACGGGCACGGCGATGACTTCGCCGGGCGGCAATGTGCCCGGTGCCGGCTCTCCAGGTACTGCATCGCGCGCGCCCGATAGGCGGCCAGCTATGCCGGCGCCGCCGCCGCCGAAAGACAGAAGCGTCGAGCGGGCAGGACCCAAACCGTCACCGCAAGCCGCTCAGGAGGAGATCGAGCGCCTCGAGAAAAGTCGTCGCGCCGAACTGGAACAGCGTCAGGCGTTGCAATTGCCGCCATTTCCATGGCCGCCGCCCAGGCCCTCGAGCCGAGACGAAATCGACCGCAAGCTGCTTGTGGGCGACGCGAGCCCGACACTGCGCAGCGTGGCCGACCGGCTCGAAGCGGCGCTGCGCGGCGCCGGCTACGAGTACAGTTTCTACGCCGTGCCGGCCGGCGGCTTCGCGCTCGCCGCCCGTTTGGAGCGCATCGACGACGACGGTGCCGCACTCGGCAACGACCGACGCTTCCTGCCGCCCAACGCGCGCGAACCGTTCGACCTCAGTCGTTATCTCTCGCAGCTGTTCTTCGCTGCTCCGGGCTATTACCGCATGATTGCCCTGATCGTGACGGATCAGCCGTTCGTCGCCGATACCAAGGCCCTCGATTCCAACCGTGCTCGCAGCCTGCCCGGCAGCGGGGCAAGTGCCCTGCCGTCATCGTTCGCAGAGCGTCCTTTCGGTCCGGACCATCGCGTATTCGTCCTGATCTATGAATTCCGCAAGGGCGACACCGATGGCGACGTTGCCGAACTCGAGCCGGGCCGGCTTCCAGCTTCAACGCACCTGTCGCGGTCGGGCCTGCAGCGCGCCCTCGAGGCGGGGCGTTGAGGATTTTCATCAGCTACCGCCGGGACGATACGCGGGATCTTGCCGGACGCGTGGCTGACCGCCTGAGAGCGCACCCGCAACTCGGCGACATCTTCCTCGACGTGACGTCTATCGAACCGGGCGCGGCCTTCCTGGCCGAGATCCAGCGCGCCCTGGGACGGGACCCGATCTGCCTTGTGATGATCGGGCCGGCGTGGGCAGGCCGTCGTGCCGACAACTCCTCGCGTATCGGCGAGCCGCACGATTTCGTGCGCGCCGAGGTGGAGGCCGCTTTCGCGGCGAAGCTGCGCGTCATTCCCGTGCTGGCCGGCAACATTGCCATGCCGGCGGCGGACGATTTGCCGGAGAGCCTTCGGCCGCTTGCATCGCTGAATGCGGTGGCCCTGCGGCATGAGACCTTCGAGCAGGACATGGATCGCCTGCTCGACGCCATTCTGCGCCGTCAGCGGGATGGAGTGCTGCGGCGATTGCGCAACGACCGTCCGGGACTTGCAATGGTCGTCTATTCCACGGTCGGGATGGCCGGCGCCGCCATTGTGCTGCTCGCGCTTGCGATCCTGCATGGAGCCGTGTTCAGCCGGCCGCTCGAGCAAACGCTTGGAGGTCGGGGGCCGGTCTGGATGCTGATCGTCGCGACCCTCGCCTTTGGCGCGGCTGCCGGATACTTGCGCGGCCGCCGGCCGATCTGATCGGGATGCCGGTGTTCCCCCACCCCAAGCATCCACTGGCCGATCCGCCCGGCCGGCGCTAGTCTTGCGCTGTCGCGCTGTATTCCGGGGGGAAGCAATGTCAGCGTTACGGGGATGGCGGGTCCTGTGCGGGCTCGCTTTGGCGGCGATGGTTGCCGCCCTGCTGCCGTGGGGCGCGCCTGTCCAGGCAGAGAATCTGAACCAGAAGTACGGCCCGAGCTGGAACTGCAGCTACATCACGGCCGGCGACCCGCTCTACGAGGCCTGCCGGCCGCGCGAGGCGCGCAACATGGATTTCTACCGCGATTCGCCGTCGACCGGTCATTGCGTGCCGCGCGGCGGGGCGCAGGCGCCCGGCGACTCCGGCGTGCCGCACGGCCTGACCGAACGGCACACCGGCCCGTCAGGCGGCGGCTCGCCACCGCCTCAGGCCTACACCCCTGCTCCGGCGCCGAGAGCGCACCGCTGGGGCGCGGTCGCCGCCGGCATTCGCGAGGGCGATCCGAGCCATGTCGGCGTCGGCGCGGCATGGAACGAGCCGAACCGCGAGCGCGCCGAAGAGCTCGCCATCGAAAAGTGCCAGGAGCAGGGCGTGAACTGCAGCGTCGTCGGCACGTTCGATACCGGCTGCGGCTACATCACGGTCGGCCATAACGACCGCGGCGGCGTCGGCTGGGGCAGCGGCCCGACCGCGCAACGCGCCTACGACAACTGCCAGAACCAGGGATTGGAGTGCAAGACGCAGACGATCGGCGGCTGCATCCAGGACTGACGATCGTTCCGCTGTGACCATTCGGGTGCACGCCTAGACGGACGTTGACCCCGCTCTCGCCCCGTTCCATGCCGCCGCATGCAACGGCGAACAGTCACGGGAGCACTCCTCGTCGCCATGGCAACGTCTTCTCTTGGCGGTGCGGCGCTGGCGCAGCAGCCGGCGCAGCGGCTGATCCACGACGATCTGCTTAGCCTCATTCCGGCCAGCCAGCCGGGCGGGCTCGTGGTCGGACTCAGGATCAACGGCCGCGAGATGCTGTATTCGGCGGGCCAAGGCGTGCGCCAGGACTCGCAATTCAACATCGCCTCGCTGCGCAAGCCGTTCGAGGCGACGCTGCTGGCCGAGGCCGTGCTCGCCAACAAGCTCTCGCTCGACGATCCGGTCGACAAGTACGTGACCGAGCTCCGGCAGGGCGGCGACATCCGCCAGGTGACGCTGGGCCAGCTCGCGACGCACACATCGGGGCTGCTGCTGCCGCAGGACCATCCGCCCTGGCCGACCGCACGCTATACGCTGGCGAGCTTCCTCGACACGCTGAAGGCGTGGCAGGCGGAGGCGCATTTCCGGCCGGGCGAGCAGCACATGTACACGCACGCGGGCTACATCCTGTTGCAGGTCGCGCTCGAGCGCGCGCTACACGAGCCGATCCGCGAGCTTCTGGAGCAGCGCATCCTGCGGCCGCTTGCCATGCGCGACAGCCTGGTCCCCGAGCCCGGCAAGCCGCCGCCGCGCGCGGTCCAGGGCTACGACGAGGACGGCAAGCCGGTCGGCGTGCCCGGCGACCAGCAGACCTATTACGACTTTCCCGGCACCGGCCAGATGTACTCGACGGCCTCCGACCTGCTGCGCTTCCTCGCCGCCAATGCGGGCGAAGGCGACGTCGCAGCCGGCCTGCGCGAGGCCATGCAGCTTGCCCAGGCGCCGGCGGTGCGCATCGACAGGAACACCGCGCAGGGCCTCGCCTGGGAGATCGAGGACGGCGGCGGCGTGCTGATGATCGACAAGAACGGCGGGCTGAACAACGCCTCGGCCTACATGGGCGTGCTGCCGGCGCTGCGGCTCAGCCTCGTCGTGCTGTGCAATCGCGGCGGCGTCGACGTCAACAGCGCCGGCCGCAAGGTGCTGCGCGAGCTGGCGGCGCGACGCTCCTCTCCCGACGTGTCGCAGTCCCACTGACGCAACCCGGCCAGTGTCGTGGTACTAAAGGCCGATGGCTATGGTTGCCGCGCCAATTCCGTTCGAACCCGACCGCTTCCGCACCGCCGCCGCGCATTACGAAGAAGGCCGCGTGCCCTATGCGCCGGCGCTGATCGCCCGCGTCACCAAGGTCACCGGGCTTGCCAAACATCATCGCGTGCTCGATCTCGGCTGCGGTCCGGGACCACTCGCCCGCGCCTTCGCGCCGTTCGTTGCCGAGATGGTGGCGATGGATCCGTCGGCCGACATGCTGGCGGCGGCCCGTGCGCTGGCGGCCGGCGATGCCCAGGCCGCGAACATCCGCTTCGTCGCCGGCAGCTCCTACGATCTCGCGCCCGAGCTCGGACCGTTCCATCTGGTGGTCATGGGTCGTTCGTTCCACTGGATGGACCGGGCCGACACGCTGCGGCGCCTCGACGGCATGATCGATCCGGCGGGCGCGGTGGCGCTGTTCTGGGATTCCGCGCCGGCGCTGCTGCCCGCCAATGCCTGGCGCGCGACCTGGCAGGAGATCCGCGAGCGCTATGAAGCGGGCGACCGGCCGCGCCGACAGGCGGGCGGGGGCTGGATCAACCACGAAGCCTTCCTGCTCGCCTCGCCGTTCTGCCGCCTCGAGCGCTTCGGCGTCGTCGAGCGGCGCACGGTCGACGTCGAGACGCTGGTGAAGCGCACGCTGTCGATGTCGTCGACCTCGCCCTCGAAGCTCGGCGAGAAGAGAACGGCGGCGATAGTCGCCGAAATCCGCACCGCCCTCGCCGATATCCGCGAAGAGGTCGTCGAAACCTCGGCCCTGGTGGCCGGGCGGCGCTAGGCCAAAGTTCTACACGACAGAATCGGGTTCCTTCCAACAGCGGGGTTATGGTGGCGCATGATCCGATCACTGCGCCTGCCCGTTACGAAAGCCGCCCCGCGTTCGAGGGTAGTATGGTCGACCACCCCGTTAGATTCCCGTTATTTTAATGGGGTGGCCGACCATACTACCCCGCTCGGCACCCTATTTCACGGGCTCGCTGACGAAGGCCACCTTGCCCAGCCCGGCCTTGGCGGCGTCGGCCAGCATCTCGGCGACGTAACGATAGGGTACGCCCTGGTCGGCGCGCAGGTAGATCTCGGGCTGCGGCTGCTTCTTGCCCTCGGCGAGGAAGCGCTGGGCGGCGTCCTCGCGCGTGACTCGCTCGCCGTTCCAGAACAGCTGGCCCTGGGCGTCGATGGCGAACTGGATCTTTTCCGGCTTCTGCACGTCGGCCACCGACGAGGCCTTGGGCAGGTCGAGCTTGACGGCGTTGGTCAGCAGCGGCGCGGTGACGATGAAGATCACCAGCAGCACCAGGACGACGTCGATCAACGGCACCATGTTGATCTCCGCCATCGGCTGCTGGTTCTGGCGGCGGTCGAAGCTTCCGAAGGCCATGGCGCGTCCCCTACTTCACGGCCGAGAGCGGCACCGGCCCGCCGGGCCGGCGCGCCGGTGTGGCCTGCAGCGTCTGGCCGAGCGACAGGAAGGTCAGCAGCTCGAAGGCGAAGGCGTCGAGCTTGGCGGTCAGCACGCGGTTCGAGCGGGTCAGCCAGTTGTAGCCCATGACCGCGGGCAGCGCGACGGCAAGGCCAATGCCGGTCATGATCAGCGCCTCGCCGACCGGCCCCGCGACCTTGTCGAGCATGCCCGAACCCGTCATGCCGATCGCGATCAGCGCGTGGTAGACGCCCCACACCGTGCCGAACAGGCCGACGAACGGCGCGGTGGCGCCGACGGTGGCGAGCATGGTGAGGCCGTTCTCCAGCGCCGTCGTCTCCTCGTCGAGCACCTTCTTGATGGTGCGGGTCAGGAACTCCTGCTGGCTGCCCGCCTCCTCGAGCTTGGCGCCGCCGAACTTCTCGTGATGCGCCTGGGCGTGCAGCGAATGCGCGGTCAGGTGGCCGAACGGCTCGCGCACGCCGTGCACGGTGAGCTCGTTCTGCACCTGCTCGAGCGAGGTGGCGGCCCAGAAGAAATCGAGGAACTGCTTGCTGCGGCGCTGGCGGATCAGGAGCGTGATACCCTTCAGCAGGATCAGGTACCACGAGATCGCCGACATCAGCGCCAGCACGATCAGCAGCGCCTTGATGACGGGATCGGAGTTGGCGAGGAAGTGGCCGAAGCCCAAGGCGGAGGTATCACCCATGACGCACCCTTCTCACTGAAGAACGAAATTGATCGATGCATTGACCCAAAGCGGCTCCGGCACCGGACGAAAGCGCGCGGCCCGCATGGCGCTCAGCGCCGCTTCATCGAGCGCCGGGTGACCCGAAGAGGACGCCAGCTGGACCTGCGATGGCCTGCCCGACGGGTCGATCAGCACGCGCATGTTCACCGTGCCGCTCTCGCCGATGCGGCGCGAGCGCAAAGGATAGATGGGATTGGGCCGCGCCAGATAGCCGACCTGCTCGGCCGTGACCGGGCGCGGCGCGGCGGTTTGCGTCGGCGGCGCCGGCGCAGGCGTCGCCTGCTGCTGCGGCGGTTGCTTGGGCGGCGGCGGTTTGGGCTGCACGACCGGCTTGGGCGGCGGCGGCTTGGGCACCGGGAATTCGGGCGGCGTGAGGTCGGGCGTCGGCGGCTGGATCATCGATTCGAGCTGCGGCGGTTCCGGTGGCTGCTCTTGCGGTCGCTCGGGCGGCAGCGCGGGTTGCGGCGGCGTCTCGCTGACGAAGCTCACCTGCATCGTCTGGTCGCCGACAATGATCGGCTCGGGATGGATCTGCGTCAGCGCCCAGCCGGCGCCGACATGGAAGAACACGACCGCGGCGAACAGGCCGCGACGCGCCCACGGCCTGAGCGGCTCGACATGGATCACTGGGTCGTCGGCCATAACGCCAATCCTACCGTCAGCGCGACCGACGCGCCGAAGATCGCGATGCCGACGCGCTTGCGCCGGTTGGTGGTCCACCACAGCACCACGCCGCTCAGCGTGAGGAAGATCAGGCTGCCGGCCAGGGTGTCGATCAGCAGCACCCACGCCACCGGCATGCCCACGCCCTTGTGCAGGTTGGTGAGCGTGGCGACGAAGCCGTTTTCGGTCGTGCGCACCGACGCCGAGCGGTTGCCTTGCCAATACTCGATTTGGATCACGCGATTGGGTCCACCGAAACTGAAGGTCCATCGTGCGGGCTGCATCAGGGGACTTTGCTCTTGTCCCTTCTCGCTCCAGGGAACCGGACGGGCCCGCTCGACCCGTAGGTTATTGGCCGGCCGGTCGAGCTTCAATGCGTCCTGCAGCCACGCCGCCATGGCCTGCGGCGTCGCCGGCGCCGGTTCGGGCAGCGCGATCTGGGCGTTGATCTGCCGCTGGCCCGGCAGGTCGAGCTTGAGCGTGGCGCGATGGTTGAGCCAGATGCCACTGAAGCCTGCCAGCAGGCCGAGGATGGCGCCCCACAGGCCGAACCAGCCGTGCGTCTTGCGCAGCCAATGGACGGCCTTGAGCGTGCGCGCGTTCACGTCTCGCTCCACTCGCGCACGAGATTGTGATAGCAGCCGATCAGCGAGCGTCGCGCGATCTCGTCGGCATTGGTCTGGTTGAGCCGCTGGATGGCGTTGTCCATCTCGTGCAGCAGCGCGCGCCGGCCGTCGTCGCGGATCAGGCTCTGCACCCAGAGAAAGCTCGCCAGCCGGCTGCCGCGCTTTATCGGCGCCACCTGATGCAGGCTGGTGGCGGGATAGACCACCATGTCGCCGGCCGGCAGCTTGATGGCGTGGCGGCCGAACGTGTCCTCGACGATCAGCTCGCCGCCGTCATAATCGGCCGGGTTGGTGAGGAACAGCGTCGCCGACACGTCGGTGCGGATCTTGCGGCCGTCGTGCGGATGCAGGCGGATGCTGCCGTCGACGTGGCTGCCGAACTTCATGCCCTCGCCGTAGCGGTTGAACATCGGCGGGTAGATCATGTTGGGCAGCACGGCGCTGATGAACAGCGGATTGCGCTCGAGCGCTTCGCTGACGATGCGCTGGCAGGCGAGCGCCGTCTCCGAACGCTCGTCGATCTGCTGGTTGAACTTCACCGGCGCGCCCTGGTAGCCCGCGGTCACGCGGCCGTCGACCCAGGCGTTCGACGTCTCGAGCCGCTCGCGCAGGCTGACGATCTGCGCGGCGCCGAGCACGTTGGGGATGACGACCAGCACGGCTCACATCCGCTGTGTGTAGGTGAGCATCGCCGTCAGTCCCGAGCCCGGCACGACGCGGCCGCCGTCCGAGGCGATGATCTGGTCATAGTAGGTCGTGTTCAGAAGATTGAACACGTTGAGGCGCAAATCGTAGCTCGGCTGCTTGTAGGCCGCCGTCAGGTCGAGGCGGTAGAATTCCGGCACCGTGACAGTATTGGTGTTGTTGGCGTAGCGCGCGCCAAGATAGGTCACGCCGCCGCCCAGCTCGTACTTCTCCTTGAGCGTGTAGGTGGTCCACAGGTTGGCCGAGTCGCGCGGCGTGTTGATCGGCACCATGCCCGTCGTTCCCGCGCCGATGCCGTCGATGATGCGGGCGTCGAGGTAGGTATAGCCGCCGAACACCTGCCATTGCTTGGTGATGCGGCCGGCGGCGCCGGTGCGAACGCCCTTGACCCTGATCGTGCCGGTGCCGCTGAAGGTGCCGTCGTTGTTCTGCGAGCGCGCGTTCTGTTTGGTGATCTGGAAGGCCGCTGCGGTGAGCGACAGGTAATCGTCGAACACGTCGAACTTGACGCCGCCCTCGATCGCTTCGTTGGTCTCGGGCGGCAGCGGCTGGCTGACGCCGGTCGTCGACACGAGCTGCTCGAGCGAGGGATTGAACGAGGTGCTGTAGGAGACGTAGTAGGTCTGCTCGCGCGTCGGCTGGAAGATCACGCCGCCGCGCACGCTGGTGAAGGTGGTGGTCTGGTCGGCATAGGCGAGCGTGGTGCTGCCCGACGTGTTGAGCGCGTTGATCGTGTTGCCGATCTGCGCCCAGTAGATGTCGTAGCGCACGCCGCTCACCAGCTTGACCTCGGGGATCACCGTGATCGTGTCGTTGAAGTAGCCGGCGCCGGCGCGCGCCTGGGCTGTCGCGAGGTTGCCGGTGCTCTCGGGCACGAAGGACGGCGAGGCGCCGCTGAACGGCGCGAGGAGCGAGGTGCACGAGACGAAGCCGCTGATCGCCGTCGTCTGGGCGAGCGGCGCGCCGTTGCAGAAGCCGTTCCGCTGGTAGCCCTGGTTGTAATAGCTCTCGTAGCCGAGATCGATGCCGAGCAGCAGGTCGTGCTTGACCGGCCCGGTGTCGAACTTGACCGACAGTTCGGTCTGGTTGTTGAGCGTATGGTCGAAGATGTTGCGGTCGTGGCTCTGCTGGCGCACGAACAAGGCGTTGAGCGGCAGGCCGGTGTAGCCCCCCGTGAGCGCCGTGAACACGCCGTTGACCACGGTGCCGACGGCCTGCGGCGCAGTCTCGATCACGTCGGTGTTGACGAAATTGTACTGCAGCTGGTTGCGCAGCTTGGTGTCCTTGTTGAATTTATGCTCGACCGTGGCGCCCGCCATGACGATCGTCTGGTCGGTGCGGTCGTTGGCGAAGCCGTAGGCGTTGTTGGGATTGACGTTGGCCGGGAAGCCGTTGATCGGCGGCAGGCCGTAGTCGGCCTTGTCGTGGTTGTGCTGTATCAGGCCGTAGAGCGTGATCTCGGTCGGCGTGCCGATGCCGGTCTTCCACGACGGCGCGATGCCGAAATCGAGCACTTCGGTCTGGTTGCGCGTGCTCGCCTTGCCTTCCTGGAACATGGTGGAGACGCGGACCGCCTGATCCTCGCCGGTCGGCACGTTCACGTCGGCCGTCGTACGGACGAGGCCGTTGGTCGTGCCGGAGGCGCTCAGCTCGACCGCCTTCTTGAGCGACGGCTTCTTCAGCACCTGGTTGATGACGCCGCCGGTCGAGCCGCGGCCGAACAGCATCGACGACGGGCCCATCAGGACCTCGATCGCATCGAGCGCGAACGTGTCGCGATAGTACTGGCCGGGGTCCCGCATGCCGTCGAGATAGATGTCGGTGCGCGCCGAGAAGCCGTTGAGGTTGATGTTGTTGCCGATCTGGCTGCCTTCGGCGGCGCCGATGGTGATGCCGGGAAGGTTGCGCACCGCGGAGGTGAGCGAGGTGGCGCCCTGGCTCTGCATCAGGGCCTTGTTGATCACCACGATCGATTGCGGGATGTCCTGCGGGTCGCCGCCGACGCGCTGCAGCGACGACGAAGGCGGCGTGAAATCATCGCTGGGCCGCGAGCCGGTGACGGTGACCGGCGCCATGGTGGCGGGCGCCCCACTCGGCTGGGCCGGCGTGCTCTGGGCGGGTTGGCCAGCCGGCTGCTGCGCCTGCGCCGCCGCGGTCGGTGCGATGGCAAGACCGGCCAGAACGCCTTTGACGGGTACGCGACGCCTTCTCATCTCAAAGTCCCCAAGTGCCTCACCGGTCGCTTAAAGCATCCGGCAACTGCGAATGATTAGCACTTGTAGTGTAAATGCGAATGGTTCGCATTTACTTTTTTGCCCTGGTTTCGCAAGGAGGCTAGGCGCGCCGCAGAACCCGAACAGCCGAAAACAGGCACCCCGCCCCCAGCGCCATCAGAACCAGGCCGCCGGCCAGTTCGGCATCGGCCAGCCAGTCCTTTTGGCCGGCGGCGTCGGCAAGGATGACCGGCCGCTCCTGCGGCTTGTCGGGCCGGTAGCGTATCTCGGTCGCGTGCACCGTGAGCTGCCCGTCCTTGGTGACCTGGCCATAGAAGCCGTCGCTGATCGGCACCGGGCCGAAATGATGGACAGAGCCTTGCGGGTCAGTCCAGGCGAGCAGCACCGCATGGCCCTTGCCCATCGGCGACACGCTCAGGATCTCGGCCTTGATCTCCGTTCCTTGCGTGCGCGCCTCCTCGGCGGCATCGCGTCCGACCGACCCCTGGTAGGCGACCAGCGCGCCGATGATCAGCAGGCCAAATCCGGCGGCGGTGCGGATCGGCGGCAGCTTCGCAAGCACCGACGACCGTTGCCCGGGCGCGATCTGCTTGCCGCGTCGTCGTCCGAGCGACAGCGCGGCGAACAGCACCCAGGCCGCAACCGCGATGTAGCCCGAGACCTTGCTCCACGTCTCGAGCGAGGCCTGCCGGCTCGCCGCGTCGGGCACGATCACCGGCACGCTGAGCTCGTCATCGAGGGCCTTGATCTCGACCGGCATCAGCCGCACCTGGTCGCCCGACACGATGCTGCGCGCGAAGCTCTCGCTCACCGGCACCTTGGCGTGCTCGTGCTGCTTGCCGTCCTTGCCCTGCCATTGCAGGTCGACGGCCAGTTCCTGCTCGATGAAGCGCGGCCGCCAGCCGCCATCGATCGCCAGCGGCGCCTTGCGCGTGAATTGCGCGCCGGTGATGCGGCCCACCGTCTGGTAACCCTGGTCGAGTACGCGCGCCATCTCGCGTCGGTCGTCCCAGCAGCCGACCACTACCAGCGTGGCGAACACCGCGATCAGCAGAAGAAGCCGTTGTCCGAACATCGAGCTCACGGTTTGCCGGCAGAGGTGGCGCGCCCGGCTGGATTCGAACCAGCGGCCTACCGCTTAGAAGGCGGTTGCTCTAATCCCCTGAGCTACGGGCGCCCACATCTAGGATACACAAGACCCCTGGCAAAGGCTCGGGGTGAGCGTCACGGACGCTCAGTGCGTCCAGCGTCCCACTCTGTTGTAGGCGAAATTGTCGGCGTAGGCCTTGGGGCGGATCACGCGCTCGCGGGGCTTCTCGATGGTGTACTGCCAGCCGTTACGCTCGGCATGCGCCTTGGCTTCCTCGGCGCTGTTAAACCAGATCTGGACCTGCTGCATGGTGTCGCGCGAGCCGGTCCAGCCCATCAGCGGATCGAGGAACTTGGGCGCGGGCTCGCTCTCGAGCAGCCATTCCTTGGTATTTGCCTGTCCCGACTGCATGGCCGTCTTGGCCGGCTTGAAGATGCGAACCTTCATCTCTCCACTTCCTGCACCATGTCAGCGGCAGTCGGGTTGGTCGGGGCGGCCGGATTTGAACCGACGACCTTCTGCGCCCAAGGCAGACGCGCTACCAGACTGCGCTACGCCCCGTTGTGAACCCTTCCGGCCGCAACCTCTTGATGGCGCGGGCTTTCTACCAGTGGAGCCGCCTGGTCGAAAGCGCAAATTCCAGGTGGTAAGGTGCCGCCATGTTCGATCAAACGCCGGAAGAAGGCCGCGGCTCGGGCCGGGCACCCTCGATCAACGTCCTGGGCGGGCCGCTCAGACCCTGCTCGATCGACCCGGTCACCGGGTTCTATCGCGACGGCTGCTGCAACACCGGCCAGGAGGACCTTGGCCTGCACACGGTTTGCTGCGTCATGACGGCGGAGTTCCTGGCGTTCTCGAAGAAGGCCGGCAACGACCTCAGCACAGCCCTCCCGCAATACGGCTTCGCCGGGCTGAAGCCCGGCGACCGCTGGTGCCTCTGCGCCTCGCGCTGGAAGGAGGCGCTCGATGCCGGCGCGGCGCCGCAGGTCGTGCTCGAGTCGACCCACGCCGTCACCTTGCAGATCGTCACGCTCGACGAGCTCAAGAAGTACGCCGTCACACTTCAATGAACTGGTAGCCGGTGCGGATGCGGCCATCTTCGCCCAGCACCAGGAAATCGAAGCCGATCGAGATCGGTTCTCCGCCATTCGCCGGCAGCATCTCCCAGCGCAGCTTGATCGTGTCGTGATGGCCGTCGACGCCGTCGCGCAGGCGGAAGACATTGCCCTTCTCCTTCACCCACTTCTGGTAGGCGTTGGCGACGCGCGTCTCGATGCCGGCGTGACCGACCGCCTCGATGGTGCGCGCCAGATGACGGGCGTCCTCCTGCCAGAGCGCGCGAACGGCGGCGCGGCGCCGTTCGGCATCGGGCTCGTTCCAGATGCGGATGTAACTCTCGACGAATTGCTGGATGTCGGACATGCGGGATCTCCTTCTTGCCAAGCAGATGGCGGCCGACCATGTCTGCCGCGATGACATCGGAGGTAATTGAATGAAGAGCTGGCCCAGCCTTACCGGCGCGCTCGCCGACTACGTCGACGCCAACTGGCTGCGCGACACGCCGCTCAAGCGCCGGCTGCGCGAGGAGACCGGCAAGATGCGCCAGGCCGGCATGCAGATCTCCGCACACCAGGGCCAGCAGATGGCGGCAATCGCCCGGTTGCTCGGTGCCAGGCGCTGCGTGGAAGTCGGCACTTTCACCGGCTATTCCGCGCTCTGCGTTGCCGAAGTCTTGCCCAAGGACGGCAAGCTCTGGTGCTGCGACGTCAGCGAGGAATGGACCGCGATCGCGCGGCGTTACTGGAAGGAAGCGGGCGTCGCCGACCGAATCGAGCTCACGATCGCGCCCGCCCTCGAAACCGCTAGACAAGCTCCTGAAGCAGGAGCTTGCCGGCCAGCTCGACATGGCCTTCATCGACGCCGACAAGACGAACTACGACAACTACTACGAACGCTGCCTCAAACTCGTGCGGCAGGGCGGCGCGATCCTGATCGACAACGTGCTGTGGGGCGGCTCGGTCGCCAATCTCGCCGACAAGGACGCGGACACCGAGGCGATCCGCAAGCTGAATGCCAAACTGCAGAAGGACGATCGCATCGACCTGACATTGTTCAGCGTCGGCGATGGCATGACCTGCGCTGTCAAACGGTAGCAAAGTAAGGGCGCGCAATTTGCGGTAGAATGGATCATGCTCCGATCTGCCGCATGACCCGCCGTCTTGTTGTTCTCATCGTCGGCGGCTATGGCACGTTCGGGGGACGATTGGTCGAGTTGCTCGAGTCCGAGTCGCGCCTCTCCCTGATCGTTGCCGGCCGGTCGCTCGATCGCGCCAAGACCTATTGCCTAGGGCGCTCCCATGCCAAGGCTACGCTCGTCCCCGCTGTCTTCGACCGCGACGGCGAGGTCGCCGCTGAACTCATTCGGCTGCAACCGGATATCCTCGTAGACGCGAGCGGCCCATTTCAAGCCTATGGTGCCGCACCGTATCGGCTCGTCGAAGCTTGCATCCGCACGCGCACCAACTATCTCGACCTCGCCGATGGATCGGACTTCGTCGACGGAATCGGCGCCTTCGATGTGGAGGCCACCCGCGCCGGCGTGTGGATTCTCTCCGGCGTATCGAGCTTTCCGGTCCTCACTGCGGCTGTGGTCCGCTCCATCTCACGGGACATGGCCCGGGTCGACGCCATACACGGCGGCATCGCTCCTTCGCCCTTTGCCGGCGTCGGGCTGAACGTGGTCCGCGCCATCGCGGGTTACGCCGGCCAGCGGGTAAAGCTGAAGCGCAACGGTCGATTCGTCACCGGCTGCCCCCTTACCGAAAACATGCGCTTCACCATTAGCCCGCCGGGCAAGATGCCGCTGCACGACACGCTCTTCTCGTTGGTGGACGTACCCGACCTCAGAGCGCTCAACGACCTTTGGCCGGATGCACGCACCGTCTGGATGGGTGCAGGTCCGGTGCCCGAAATCCTGCATCGCGCACTGATAGCCCTCGCCTGGCTGGTAAGGCTCGGCGTCGTGCCGTCGCTCTCGCCGCTCGCGCGCTTGTTTCACCTTGCGTCCAATCGGCTGACCTGGGGCGAACATCGCGGCGGCATGTTCGTTCGTGTCCGGGGCACTTCACCGACTGGCGAACCGGTCGAGCGCATCTGGCATATGGTGGCCGAAGGCGATGACGGACCGCTCATTCCGTCGATGGCAGTCGAAGCCTTGGTACGCCGCGCGCTCGATGGCAAAACGCCATTACCCGGTGCCCGAGCCTCGCTTCGAGAACTCGAACTCGAGGATTACCAGGCGCTTTTCGCCAGCCGCACGATCTATACCGGCGTGAGCGAGAACCAGCCGACCGATGAGCCGCTCTATCAACGCATCCTCGGCCCGGCATGGCAGGCGTTGCCGGTCGAGATCCGCACCCTGCACGCAGTTTCGACGACGACCGTTCTGCGAGGTAGAGCATCCGTTGAGCGCGGCAGCAATTCGCTGGCGCGAATGGCGGCGCTGGCGTTTGGCTTTCCCAAAGCCGGGACGGATGTCCCTGTCAGCGTGCAGTTCGACGTCGCAAACGGGATCGAGACGTGGACGAGGACCTTCGGAAACACCTCATTCCGGAGTCGTCAATTCGCCGGAACCGGTCGTTCTCGCGCATTGCTGTGCGAGCGCTTCGGTTGGCTTACCTTCGCCATGGCGCTCGTCGTCGAGCGCCACCGACTGGCGCTGGTATTGCGACGCTGGAGCGTACTCGGTCTGCCTTTGCCGATGTGGCTTTGCCCGCGGTCAAACTCATACGAAACGACTGAAGACGGCCGCTTCCGTTTTCATGTCGAGATCAGTCACCCGATCACAGGTATGATCGTGCGTTACCAGGGATGGCTGGCCGCCTGACCGCGCTCAGCCCGCGTTGCCGAAAATCTCGTGCTTGACCTTGTCGCCCGGCTTGATGCCGAGCAGGCGCGCACTGCCGCCGTTGATTTCGAGCACGGCGCGCACGGGAAATTCGCTGGGGATGGTGTCGGTCGACATCGGGACGGCATTGGCGTGCACGTGCTTGATGGTGCCGTCGGCCGCGATGAAGACCATGTCGAGCGGGATCAGCGTATTCTTCATCCAGAAGCTGACCTGCATCTCCTTGTAGAAATCGAACAGCATGCCGTCATAGGGACCGAGTTGCTTGCGGAACATCAGGCCGCGCTCGCGCTCGGCTTCGTTGGTCGCCATTTCGACGTTGAACTTGATCTCGCGACCGCCGCTCGCGATCACCAGCGAGGAACGCTTGAAGACGATGTCGTCGCTGCCCTGTGCGCAGGCCGACGCGGCGGCCAGGGCAAGCGGAGCACCGAACAACACGCGCCGGCCGAGGCGGCGCGATACGAACTGTAACGCCATGGCGGCTTTACTGCCCGCGCAAAGCGGTCGCGGTCAAGCGGTGCGGATCTCGACGACCTGAAGGCCCTTCTGCCCCTCGGCGATGCGCACCATCACCTTCTGGCCGGGCGCCAGCGAATCCATGCCGTGGCGCCGCAGCACGGCAGCGTGCACGAAGATGTCGCCGTCCGCGGACTCGCGCGTGACGAAGCCGTAGCCGCGTTCGTTGTTGTACCACTTGACCAGAGCGGCGGTGTAATCGCCGACCGGCACGCCTTCCGGCGCGGGCGGCGGTTTCGCCGCGGCGGCAATCGCAGTCGACGAATCGACCTCGATCACCTTCATGACCTGCCAGCCCTTCGGCCCGCGCACACCGGCGCAGACGACGGTAGCCCCGGGCTTGAGATCTTCATGCCCGGACTGTCGCAGTGTCGTCACATGCAGGAACGCGTCGCTGTTGTCATCGTCAAGAGCCAAGAAACCGTAGCCCTTGACGGCGTTGAACCACTTTACTCGACCACGCAGCTCAACCGATCCGCCGTCCCCGACCGTCTCTCCCTGTTGGGTCGTCATTCACCAACGATCCCATGTTGTTATGAGAGAAATCCTATCAGCCCGGGGTACGGGCGCAACGCCCTAATGTCGAATATATGCGCTAGGTTTGGCGAATCAGACTTCGTGCAAATCCGGAGGAATTGGGATGTTTCGGACCGATCTGTTCAAGGGAAAGCGCTTTCTGGTCACCGGAGGAGGCACAGGTCTCGGTCGCATCATGACTGAGAAGTTCGTCGAACTGGGCGCGGACTGCGTGATCTGCGGCCGGCGCGGCGGCGTTCTCGATGAGACTGCCAAGCAGTTGATGGCCAAGTATCCGGGGCGGCGGGTCGACACGCACACCGTCGACATCCGCGTCGCCACAGCGGTCGAGGAGATGGTGGGCCAGATCTGGGCGACCGGACCGCTCGACGGATTGGTCAACAATGCTGCCGGGAACTTCATCTCCCAGACCAAGGATCTCAGTCCCCGCGCCTTCGATGCCATTGCCAACATCGTCCTGCACGGCTCGTTCTACGTCACCAATGCCTGTGGCAAGCGCTGGATCGCCGACAAGCGGCCCGCCAGCGTGCTCAGCATCTTGACCACCTGGGTGTGGACCGGGAGCCCCTTCGTCGTGCCCTCGGCGATGTCGAAGGCGGGCGTCGCGGTGATGACCCAGAGTCTCGCCGTCGAATGG